>JBAVPE010000170.1:0-2366 GCA_049692775.1 Anaerocolumna sp.
CTATATACCTATGGATTTAAATATATGTATGATGGAATGCGAACAAAACGGCGGTAGCAATTAGGCTTAAAGCATTTCCTTAATGAATATTTTTATAGTTATGAAAAAACAAATGGCTATTGCTACACTTTTGCTGGTGGTTTTAAAATTTACGTATAACATTTACAGTATTGTTTATAATGTACAGCAACCATTACTGGAGCGCTACTTTAACTATGCAATACTATTCATTATATTTTACTATGGTTTTACAGGAGCTAAAAAGCGCAAAGTAAAAGCCTAAGTACAAAACTAAATATTGCTTTATAAATTGTTGCGATAATTTTGGAATGGTTATTTTTACCGACCTAAATTTTTAAAAATAATCACACCATGAAACCATGTTTAAGCTGTGGCAACATGCTTGCCGAAGATGCCACTTTTTGTTATGTATGTAATACTGAACAAAAAGAAGGTTTTGAGCAATTTGAAATAAAGCCAAAACAAAGCGATGTGTTTCTAAAAGTATTGTGCATACTAACCATATTGAGTATGGGTTTTAATCTCATAACTTCATTAATGAACTTGATAACCTCTCCGCGTTTGTCACATAATATTGATTTAGGATATCCGCTTATACCTGTATTTATTGCTTCTGCAATTATATCGGTAAGTAAATTAACAGGAGCTATATTTATGTTACAAAAAAAATTAAACGGACTTTACATTTACACCGTAGCTGCCGGGTTGAGTATCATAATAACGATATATACTACTATATCAATATTCCAAAACTTTGATATCATATTTACGCTTATCTCTGTAGGGACCGGCTTGTTCTTCGGACTCTTATTTGTGGTGCTGTACTGGCTGCCTGTAAATAGAAAGCTTTTGTCATAAGCCATATTAAAATACAATAAAAGGCTCCCTGAAAGTTGGGTAGCCTTTTTTATTTTTTATAATGGTATATCATGCTGACTACAGGAAACATCTTTCAGCTTCATATCGAAATGAACTGTGTTTATATGCAAGATAAATTTAAGTTATTTTCATTATAATATTTTTTGCTTGTTGCAATGGCAAAAGCTTGTTTTAGTAGTTTGTTTACCACAGCTATTAAGGCAAGCTTTTTAGCTTTTCCTTTTTCTACTAACCTTTCAAATATTTCCCGGCATGCCTTATTTTTCTTTATCGCCGACCAGGAACATACATACAACATTGCCCTTATTCTGCTCATTCCCATTTTACAGATGCATGCTTTACCTTTTACGCTAGTGCCAGATTCAAAAATTCTGGGTGATATACCAACATAAGAACTCAGCTGTTTTGCATTATTAAACTTTGTAAACCCACCGCTAAGCACGATTAGTGCCATAGCTGTTTTTGGCCCTATCCCCGGTATACTTTTTAGGTGTTTAAACTGCTCCTTATGATGTTTCTCGACAAGTGCAACCATTTCTTTTTCAAGAAGTCCTAATTGTTTTTCCAGTCCTTCTATTTGTTTCTTCAAACTTTTCATTACCGCTTTACTCTGTACAGGATTAGCTTCAAAGGCCTGCATTTGCCTTATAAAACCTGTTCTACTTTTATTAAGTTGCTCAGTATAAGCCTGCATTTGTTTTAGTTCCAATACATAACTTTCTTCTTTATTCCATAAAGCAGGATGTTGTGAACTGCCATAATTGGCTATAACAGTTGCATCCTTCTTATCTGTTTTAGCCCTGAGAAGCCGCATTTGGGAATATCTGCGGATTATTAAAGGGTTTACCACACTAACTGCGATGCATGCATCAACAAGAAAACAAGCAAGTTTGAGATAATAGGGGCCACTGGCTTCCATTACACAACAATCCCTTGCAGATAATAATTTTAAGAACGTTTTAAAGCCTTTAGTTTCATTTGCAAACTTATAATGCTGATACTTACCATTTTTAAAAATGGCAACATCAAAGGTCAGTTTACTAATGTCAACACCAACATAGGTAAAAGATTTTTCCATAATTTTGTTTTTAAGAGAAACTAGTAGATAGAAGAGCTGCTCTGAACTTATCAATCCTACTTACAGGCTCCTAGGCCTAATGAACTGTCCAAGCTTCAAGCAGAGAGGGAAAGGAACCAGCATTGCGAACAGCCTTGTAAGACCAATGACAGAACTCGGTTTTATTTCTTTCCCTTCTTCTATTGAAATTTAAGCATTTCTTTTCATCTCTTAAACTATCCAATTACAAACATAGGATGACACTCCGGTAACGGAAAATAAAAGAATGGCTCATTGAGCCGTTCTTTTATTTCATTGGAGTACCTCTAAGTTTCCTGAAGTTCTCGTATGTTTTTTCTACTCTTTCCTTTGGAGTTGTTTTAAACTCCTCATCGGTTACTTTGTATTG
>JBAVPE010000171.1:0-1998 GCA_049692775.1 Anaerocolumna sp.
CATGAATTTAATAGACCTTACATAGAAAGATTGAAATGATACAATTATCATAGATAAAATTTATGTCAAAATTTGCATTGCTACCCCTTCTGTATACTTTGACTTTTCAATTAATTATACCCCATTATTATCCGTTTTTCTACCAAAATATGTTATACTTTCATTTACTTGAACTGCGTATTAGTAGCATGGTTTAATTTTACGAGGATAACCAGATTATTATGGTTATAAAAAAACCGTAACCCTAAAAGATAAGGCTACGGTTTTTTAAATTCATTAAAATTGTAATACTCTCGTGTATTCAAATGCTTCATTTCATACCTAGACTTTTAAGCATCATACTACAAACTTTTCGTTAAGAGGTTGGGTAAACTTCTTTACCCAATTCCGCACCCAACTTTTACCCAATTTGAAATGATATTTTGCGATATTTTACGATTAATTACGATACCCAATTTCTATCGAAAATCGTCCTCAACTCTTGAAAACACTGCATTTTCTAGGCATTCAGCATTTACTTTAGAAAGCCTAGATACTTCCCATTTGCTTTGCGGAACTTTTGAACAAAAATGCTGTATTTATATGGTTTACAGCTCTTGTCATTTTTTATTTTACCAACTTTAAATTGGTAAATATAATTTTTCATTTTAGTTTTTGCCTAAAACTTAAATTTTTCAAAGTTGGTAAAGTAATGCCTATATGTACCGGAGTTCCATTACAAATATCAATTGAATTCTTATTTAGATAACTTATTAATTCATTTCCGTTCAATCTAACATTTGTGGGAATTATATGTAAACTATGTCCTAGCAATAACGCGGTAAATATCTGCTGAACTGATGCATCGAAAACATATGAAGCTATTAATGCAACGTTTAATCTTCCACTATATTTACTGTATATTGTATCTGATAGACCATATACTGGATTTACTACATTTTTATGAGTGATTAATGCCCCTTTGGGCTTTCCTGTTGACCCAGAAGTATAAATAATATATGCTAAATCATTAGGACTATTTAAGTCTTCTTCAATATATTGGTTATTTAATAATACCCTTTCTTCATCGATATTAATAATCGGACCATTAAACGTAATATTTTCCATGAAATCCCTTTGAGTTAGCACCACTGCTGCATTACTATCATCAAGCATGTATTTAATTCTATCATTAGGATATTTAATGTCTATAGGTAGGTAAGCTCCCCCCGCCTTTAAAACAGCGATAATTCCTATAATCATATCCAATTACGTTTTGGCTTAATTCTTCTGATATTTTATAGTTAAAATCTTTTACTATCCCCTTATTTTCTTTTTTATCAAGCACTAAATTGTAACCTTGAAAGAAATGAGACCAATAATCTTTTTGCATTCCTTTATCTTGCTTAGCAATTACTTTAATATGCTCTTTAAGTTTACTCTTTTCCCTTTTATTTGGTTCTTCTCCCTTATAAAAGCACGTGTATGCATACATTAGTTCTTTTAAAATTATTCCGTTACTCCAACCATCATACAAAATATGATGATTACTAATAATCATTTCGAAATTTTCATTGAGTTTACATAAATATAGTCTTACATTTTCACTTGATATATCAATTTTTTTGCTAAAATCACTCTTTATCATGTTGTCTACAGAATTATTAATATCTATATTCTCAGTAAAATCATAAAATTTAATTGTTGATTTGTAAGTTTTTAATACAATTTGTAATGGTTTCTCTAGATTTTCCCATCTAAATACTGATCGCAAAATTTCATTAGATTTTACCACAAAATTCCAAGTTCTTTGCATAATTTCAACTTTAATATCACCTGTTAAAACTAGTACTGCCTTGCGTAAATAACACTTAATTCAGCATCTGCTATTTACACCAGTGCTGCGTTGTCGTCAATCGGCGTAGGAACCGCTACGCCTCATTCCGCCGTCTTGCCCTTGCCCTGGCGCAAATATCAGCCACTGATATTAAGCATTATTTATGCAAGGTAGTACTAGCC
>JBAVPE010000172.1:0-1619 GCA_049692775.1 Anaerocolumna sp.
TGTTATTTTACTATCAAGATTTTGATAGAACGTGCAATACACTTTACCGCATTCAACGTGTGACGGTTTCATATTACATAGACATACTCTTTTATTTGGCGAACCCATTAACCCTTGATTTAAGAAAAAATTTATGTTAAAATTTAATAGTTACCAATATTCGATTGAATTCCTGGAGAACCCAGGAACGAAAGAATCGTCAGTATTCAATTATCAATGTGTCAGGATTCCCGGACTACCGCACCAGTTAACCGGGTTAACTTATTTATTCTGGTTTTATCCTGCCGGGTTACCAATGCCCCCAGAAACAACCGAACCAATACAGTGACTGTAAGGTACATGTACCTTACATTTAATATCTTATCACAAGTACATGTACTTTGCAAGTACTTTTTTTGAAATACCTAAAAAAATAATGAGGTATCAATATGCCATCAAAAAAACCAAGATTAATGACTTACACAAACCAAAATACAATCAATAAATTCTACTATATATCCGAACTTGAAAAGCGTTCCGCTAGCAAGGAATTGGAATATATAGTTGAGGAATATATAAAAAATTTTGAATCCATAAATGGTGAAATAATCGTAGGAGAGGACGAAAGTATAACAATTGCCAAGCCGACCCTGGTACGTAAGGACAAATCATCAAATTCAAAGACTGGATAAAAAATCATAATTCCTGAAATTCATAATACCGAATATATCCGTCTTTGCCGTCTGGGCTAAACTTTTCCTTTTCCTGGGCAAACTGGAAAGTAGGCTGATTAACTAAATCAAAATGCAATCCCATATGTTGCATATTTTCTATATAGCCTTGTTGTACAATCGGTTTATCACAATTCCGGCTTGCCCAATAACGTTTTTTACCTTTGGTGCAAGCAGTTAATTCCTTTGTTACGTATTTTGCTATGTACATGCTTACCCTAGTTGTATCCTTAACGCGCGTAGCGGTAGTAAATCCGAGTTTATACGAACCAATGTTATAAATTATATCTTTACCAGATAGAAGACCAGAATCAACGAATTTAAGACCACCCGCACCGGATAGCAGACCATGAAAATGGAATCTTCCAGATTTATGCAATTCCGGGATAATAAGATACTTAAATTCCTCACCACAAACTCTTCTTACTCGGTCTAACCAATTTGTAAGCTTTTCGGTACATTCGGCATAATCAAAGGAATTTACCTTATCCGGATTAAAAGTAAGGGTAATAAACCATTCCCAGGTATTAGACCTTGCTATATCATAAATCATATTTTTAGACCGCCTGGAAGACCTCTTAAAATTAAGTTTGACCCTTGTAATTATCTGTGTTAATGTTAATTTAGACCAATCAATCATTTGTTTTTTTCCTTTCATGGGAGATACCGCACCAGTAATGATGGGAGCTGAATAAACAATTACTTGTTTCTGACCATCAAATACTTTCTCTTTAATATTATAAAATTCAATAATAAACATCCCCTTTTTTAAAAGATTTATAAAAAAAACGGTTAAGTGTCCCTATAGTCAAGTAAGAAAGAGAAGTTCCGGGGCACCCTGCTTCGCAATGGCTACCCCGGAACTTTTTTAATCCCTACTTTTTCATATATTTTTTTAATTTCTTTCCA
>JBAVPE010000173.1:0-4457 GCA_049692775.1 Anaerocolumna sp.
GTTACTAACAATATTAATAATAATTATGTGTTAATGTATATAAATAATTTTATTGATGCCTTTGATATGGAGAAGAGTAAATATAAATATAATGAAAAATATAATTTATATACATTTATTCCTCAGGCAACTTATTTAAATAAAGAAGTATGTAGCCAATATGATATTTTTAGATGTTCAAAAAGTGTAGCTGCCATATATGTTTCTAATAAGATAAAAGAAATAGTTGAAGAAAATAATTGGATTGGCTTTGAATTTTATGAACAACCTTAGGAATATGATAAGAGATAATTGGAATTTAAGTGATATAACGGAAATTAGTAGTCGATACTCAGGTGTACCTATAAAGACACCTTTGAATTTCTTGAACGTGGCTGATTCTTAAATAGATACAGCCACCTGATGGGTGACCTTTGTCTTATTGACAGCCACCTAATAAAAAAGAAATGTTTTGACCGAAATCCTTATGCAGTCGGCATTGCCGGCTGCTGTGAATCGGCAGGAGCGCCCCAAGGTGCACCGGCCTTTAACCTGCATCATTTTCATTACCATGGTTCACCCCTGTTTTAGAGCAGGAAATGAGCGGAAATATTCCGCAACAATATTTTAAAAGTAGATGCAAGTATGCGACTTGGGACGTATAAAAAACAGGTCATAGATGCGACTTTTTTAAAGTAGCAGGATGATGAACAAATGGCTACAGATTCAAACATTTATCAGGGAAAAGGAAAAATCCTATGGTTTTCAAATTTGCCTAACAAGACTTTTTATAGCTTCAATGGCAACATGCTCCACCATCGGTTTTAAAGGTCACACAGGGGCTATATTTTGCGACACAGGGCTAAATGAGTATGGGACATCAATTGCTACTGCTATTGGTAAGATAACTGCCTACCCCCATGGTTCATGGTGAACCATGGGATTTACAGAAAATTAGTTCTATGGTAAAATGGGGCTGCCGGGGGTTACAGGGGGTAAAAATACCTTTTCTGTGGCTCCCTTTTTCGTTCTTTTCTATCTGTCGTTTCTTCTCCTGAAAATAAAATTAGAAATGACTTGCAATTCATTTCATACAGAGTTAACATCAACAACCAATAAAAGAAATAACTTGTCCTACCACCCATTGGTTTGTTGTAGATTGGCTGTCGCCCCCTTGCGGACTCATTAAGAGTTAACGCTGTCATCTGAGGTTGCCGGTACGGGAACTGATTGGTTGGAAACAAGATCTGGAGGTGAGAGAAACGTGAAGAAAGACACTTCACGTATGCAGAAAAGAGAAAATCTGCTTTATGTAGGGATTGACCTGCATAAGGAAAGTCATACCGCAGTGATGGTGAACTGCTGGAATGAGAAGTTAGAGGTTGTCGTCATAGAAAACAAGCCCAGTGAATTTAAAAAGCTGGCAGAAAAGGTGAACAGGAAATCCTGCTATCTTGGGCTTGAACCCATTTATGGATTGGAAAATGCTTATGGCTACGGCAGAAGCTTAGCTGTCTGGTTAATTGAAAACGGCTATGTTGTAAAAGACATTAATCCTGCCCTGGCTTATGACCAGAGAAAAAGTGCACCCATGCTCCGAAAAAATGATGAGCATGATGCGTATTGTGTGGCAACGGTACTCATTAACCAGCTGCATACTTTGCCGGATGCAAAGCCAAAAGATAACGAGTGGACTTTGGCACAACTGGTAAATCGGAGAGATTTATTGGTCAAAGACGGTATCCGGTTTAAGAACGGACTCCATGAGCAGATATCCATGGCATATCCCAGTTACAGTAAGTTCTTTAGCGAGATAGACGGTAAATGTGCCATGCATTTCTGGAAGACCTACCCATCTCCTGTTCATTTACAGGGAAAAACGGCAGAAGAACTAACAATCGAATTTAGGGAAATATCCCGTATTGCCAAGATAGATAAAGCGGAGTTGATTCTGTACTGTGTTCAGAATGATGGAAATACCTTTCGGGAATATCAGGAATCCAGAGATTTTATCACAACAAGTTTGGTACGGGATTTAGAACACCAGAAAGAAGAATTGGCAGGACTTGATCAAGAAATTGAAAAAATCCTGCTTAGTTTTGATTATAAACTGACCAGTATGCCGGGGATTGGAACTTCCGTAGCCAGTAAGCTGATTGCAGAAATCGGAGATATTCGAAGATTCTCCAGTGCAGACAAACTGGCAAGATTTGCAGGAGTGGCACCTGTAAAGTTCAGTTCTGCAGGAAAAGGCAAGGAGCAAAGCTCCAGACAAGGAAACCGCCAGTTGCATGGATTGTTTTATTTCCTGGCAGTAACCATGGTATCGAAGCCAAAGAACGGAATACCCAATCATCCGGTATTTTATGATTATTACATGCGGAAAATAGGTGAAGGAAAGACAAAGTCTCAGGCATTGGTCTGCATTATGCGCCGTTTGGTAAACATTGTGTACGGAATGATGAAAAATAAGACGGAATACCGAGAACCGATTCCAAAAGAAGAACAGTAATTTTTCTATTTAAAAACAGCACAACGACGTGCTATAATTTTTTTAATCCAATATGAATTTTTACCGTTCGTCACATACCTCAGTACTCCACCTGAGGGGGCGGGGGCTGGTGTTAAAGGTGGCAGCAGTTCTTCAATACCGGACAAGGCTAAAGATATAGCAAACCAAGTAAAGGCAAAGAATGGTGCGGCACCAAAAGGATATAAAGGGGGAAAGATATACCAAAATATGCCGATAGAAGGTGCACAAAAGTTACCAGAAGGTATTAATTATAAGGAATATGATGTTAACCCTTATGTAAAAGGACAAAATAGAGGAATGGAAAGAATTATAGTTGGTGATGATGGTTCAGCTTGGTATACAAATAATCATTATGATACGTTTACAAAAATTGAATAAAGAGGTGATTAAATAATGTATGAAAAAAGTTTCAATTTTTTAAAAGAAAAAAAATTAGAATTTGAGAATGGGCTGACAATTGATGAATTGGCAAAAATAGAAAAAATTTATGAAATTAAATTTCCAGAGAGCTTGCGAGAATTCTTAATGATGGGATTACCAGTATCAAAAGGATTTTATAATTGGAGAAATATGGAAGAAAGAAATATTGAATATATAAAGCAAGTTATTTATCAACCAATAAAATATATTAATGATATGCCAGAAGAAGTATACTGGTGTGATGATTGGGGGAAAGAACCAGAAGATGAAAAATATTTAAAAGAAGAAGTGATAAAACGATTAAGTAAAGCGCCTAAATTATTACCTATTTTTTCTCATAGATATATGCCAATGATTTCAGAAAATTATCCGCCAATAATATCAGTGCATGGTGTGGATATTATATATTATGGAAAAGATATTGAGGATTACTTTGAAGTTGAATTTGGTAATAAAGACCAGAGTGAAATAGACTTTGATAAAATTAAACCAATTCAATTTTGGACAGATATAATGTAAAAAAAGGTAAAATAGATTAAATAAATTCACGGGCAACTTATTTTGATACGCTGTCTAGGGGGAGTGGAGCCATTCACGCCCCTTGATTTTTACGTATAAATGGGCATTCCGTGCAAGTGCGACCCCGGTTACGACCCCAATGCCCATAATCAGCCCCCGATGAAAAAGTCCTCTTAGCCCGCATTGCGGGCTGATGTTAACCGAGTCGGGGAAGTTTCTGCCCCCGGCTCTTTAACCTGCATCATTTTCGACCCCATGGTTCATCCCTACTTTTGTAGCAAAATAAGGCGAGAATTTACTAGTTAAGGAATTTATAAATGGTTGCGATTGTGCGACTTGAGGGATATGAAAAACTGGTCTATATGCGATATTTTTCTGAAAAAGCAACCGGAAGACGAACAGGAGGCAATAGCAATCCAAACAGTTATCAGGTGTAATGGGAAAAGCCTATATTTTTCAGATTTGCCCAATAAGGCTTTTTATCGCCTAATTGGCATATATGTTTCACTATCGGTTTTAAAGGTCACACAGGGGCAATTATTTGCGACACAGGGCAAAACGAAAGTGGTCTATTAATTCTGCTCCACCAGAAACTTAGCTGGTTCATCTGACCATGGTTCATGGTGAACCATGAATTTACATCAAACTGTTTCTATGGTAAAATGGTGCTGCCGGGGGTTACAGGGGGTAAAAAAATACTCCTTCTGTGGCTCCCGTTTCTATTCTTTTTTCTGCCGTTTCTTCTCCTAAAAACAAATCCAGAAATGACTTGCAATCCATTTCATACAGAGTTAACATCAACAACCAATAAAAGAAATAACTTGTCCTACCACCCATTGGTTTGTTGTAGATAGGCTGTCGTCCCCTTGCGGACTCATAAAGAGTTAACGCTGTCATCTGAGGTTGCCGGTACGGGAACTGATTGGTTGGAAACAAGATCTGGAGGGAGAGAATTGCAGAAAAGAGAAAATCTGCTTTATGTGGGGATTGACCTGCATAAGGAAAG
>JBAVPE010000174.1:0-5721 GCA_049692775.1 Anaerocolumna sp.
GCCAATAAGTCTTTTGCTTGTTGGTTTTGAGGGTTATTCAACACAATATGTTTTAAAATCTCGGCAGCCCATCTATAGTCAGCTTGAGCATAGGCATCCCGCGCATTTTTTAATGCATTATTCTCCCCACCTGCCAACTCAATATATTTTTTTGCAACAGCTTTAGGCGGTAATGGATCTAAATTGGAAGGATGAGCATCGAACCATCCCATATAGTATTGGTATATCGCTTTTACATTATGCTTTAAGGTTCCATAATAGCCATGCGCATATAGCTTTTGATCAAGTGCCGCTGGAAGCTGAATTTTCTCGGCAATTTCAGCACCATTAAAACCAGAGTTCATATATCTCACCGTCTGATCATGTGTGAACTTATAAACATCTCGCTGGGTTTTAATAAAATCTTGAATATTGTCATTGCCCCAGACAGGCCAATGATGTTGTGCAATCAATACATCGGATGCTTTGGCATGCTGCATTGCTTGGTCTAAATAGCCTACCCATTTTAAGGCATCACGGACTTTGGCACCGCGGAGGGTATAAAGATTATGCATGGTATGCGAAAGAATTTCTGCGCCATTATAAAGTTTCAGTGATGGGATAGAGAAGGTTAACTCTGCTGGCGCTTCTGAACCCGGCACGTTATAAAACACAAAATCCAAACCATCAATGGTCATTTTCTGTTCTGCTTGGGTGATCAGTTGTGTAGGCTCAAGGATTCCCATTTTCCCAACAGCAACAGCCTTACCTAAACCTGTATCCACCAATCCTTCAGCATTCTTTGGTAAAAAGGTTCCATACATATAGGTCGCACGACGTATCATGGCTGAACCTGCCATCAAATTTTCACTGGTCGCTTCTTCCATAAAGCCTTGTGGCGCAATAATTGGGGTTTTTCTAGCGTTAATTTCTTCTGTAGAAAGAACGCCTAATGCACCACCAAAATGATCGATATGGCTATGGGTAAAGATAATGGCTGAAATTTTTTGCTCACCTAAATGCTGCCTAGCAAATTTAAGTGCTGCTTCAGCCGTTTCTTTAGAGGTTAATGTATCCACAATAATCCAGCCAGTATCACCCTGAATAATGGTCATATTTGCCAAATCAAAACCACGAATTTGCCAAACTCGATCTGTCACTTTAAATAGACCAACATTATTGTTGAGCTTTGCTTGTCGCCATAGTGCAGGATTAACAGTATTTGGTGCTGGATCATTTAAAAAATTAAACGCATCAAAATCCCAGATCACATTGCCTTTTTCACTTTTAATTTGACCTGTTGGCTTGGCAATAAAGCCTTTTTGCGCATAATTAAACTCTGTCATATCGTCTAAATTATATTTCGTTTTATACGCATTATTTGATTCAATGACCGCTTTTTCGACTTGTCCATTTGCTGCAAAAACAGAAAATGGCAAAATAAACATCAATGAAACCGTTAAAAATTTAACTTTCATTGTCTTTCCTTCTTCAAAATATCCATAAATGTTGATTTCCTTGTCTATACTATTTTTGATATGTGTTGAATTAATAGAAGCTTTTCAATTCAAACATTATAATAACAGCCATCATTTTTTATGATGGAATCATAAAATAATATTTTACAAGAATATACCTGTTTTTATTAAAACTACGCAGTCCTTATTGGGCATGAGTTAGTAGGAGAGAAAAATAAAAATTTTGTTAAAACCTAAAGAAAAACCCCTCTGAGTCTTGCAACTTAGAGGGGTTTTGTCTTAAATTTGGTGGTACGCAGTTATTTGATGTTCGAGCATCAAGTAACGAAGATCATAAGGTTTGACGACCGTTATGATTTCACCTTTCGGCTTGTACCGCTTTTCAAATTCTATCAAATTGATAAAAAATGGCAAGCATTGTATCAGTAAAAAGTCTTTCGTTACCTGACTCTCGTTCATCCAATAAGCAATACATAGACAGTATTCGAGCCTTATCAGCTTCTGTGCATCCTTTTTAAGGAAGATATGCGGTGCATGTGGAGGGAATAAGTGTCACTGGTGCATCGTAGCGATAGTGAAAGCTGAGAAGCAGGAGCTGAACCGTTACAGGGGAATCCCACAAAAGCGGAGCGTTGAGAGTAGTTGTATAGGTTGGTTAAGTTGCATGTTGGAGAAATCCTCGCAGAGATACCGCCATACTTCGACAGGGAGCGCGTGGGGAGAGGTGCAGTACCTTTAGTCCTTGTCTGCCATGTATGTGAAGCATGGTGCGGATACGACCGATGCGTGGCTCCGTCAGCCTAATCAGGTTAAATCGGCAATACTTAGGGGATGTGTTATTTTTTGAATGACAGCCCTTAGGGAGAGTATTGCCGAAACTCTCTCAACGCTCACCATCTGCCTGAGCAAAGCGAGGGCTGTGGTGGTGGTGAGAAAGAGTTGAGTGCTATTGTTTTACAAGATTTATGCCAGTTCTTATTAGGGTTTATATACTGTATCATTTGATTAAATTTTAGTATAAATAATTCTTTCCCTTTTTAAATAAGCAAGGATACACAGTTACCCCTATTTCACTTCGTTTAATAGTGCTAAGCTGTGACCTTGATCAGGGGCTTCACCCCCGATACCCCCGAAAACCGGTTTAAAGAAAAATCAAAGATTTTCCTCTAAACCGGTTAGACCAAGAATGGGATTGTTCAAGTGGAAATAGATTCAGTAACTAAACAGAAAGTAGTACGGGAACGGACGTTTAAAGTCAGACTTTCAGAATCAGAATATCAATTGCTCGATGCCAATAATCCTTTTGGTTCAATCGCAAAGTTGCTACGTCAGTCAGCAGTAGATAAAGCAACAAAGATTTATAATTCCAAAGCAGATGATGCTGAAAAAATTAAATCAACAAAGATTGTTGAATCTTCATATAGCAAGACAGAGAGAAATTTAATCCTAGAATTGGGTCGTATAGGTAATAACGTGAATCAGATTGCCAAAGCGATTAATACGGATATTGCAGGGACAGGTACTTTTGACAAAGTGAAGTTACTTCATTTGTTGATTTCCATAGATCAACAACTTCGGGAGTTACGACCAGATGATCGTTGATTTTTTTAGACATGGTTCAGGATTATCTAAAGGTTGTCTAGATTATTTGCTTGGTGAAGATAGAGAGCGAGAACATGCACAGGTTTTAAGTGGTGATGTTGACTTGACCGCTCAACTGATTGATAGCAGTCCTTTTGCCAAGAAATATACCAGTGGTTGTTTATCCTTTTACGAGCATGCTTTATCTGACCAGGATAAACAGCAGATCATGCAAAATTTTGAGGAATGCCTTTTCCCTGGTCTCGATAAAGATCAGTACCAAATTTTATGGGTACAGCACCAAGATAAGGTGAATCAAGATACTGGAGAGACACGGCTTGAGCTGAATTTTGTGATTCCAAACGTTGAGCTTTCGACAGGCAAACGGCTACAGCCATTTTATGCGCCAGTGGATTTAGATCGAGTGGATCTGTTTAAGCAGATTACCAATGCAGAACATCAACTATATGATCCCGATGATCCGAACAATCAGCAGCTTTTAATCAATAAGAAGAACTTACCCAAGGATGTGAAGGATTTTAAAGATCAGTTACACCAAAGGATTTACCAAGCTGTAGTCGATGGCAAAGTTGCCGATCGGCAAAAATTGGTTGAATGGCTTGAATCGAATGAAATCAAAGTCACCCGACAAACCCAAAAATCAATATCAATCGAAAATCCATACGAGGGCGCAACACGTCCTATCCGTTTAAGTGGAGAGGTTTATGAGCAAGGCTTTAGCGCTACTGGCGAATATCGACAAGAAGTACAACAGCGAATTGCAACGTACCGAGGAACAACTTCTGAGCGGTATCGAGCAAACGTCACAGATTATCAAAGACAGCTTGAGCACAAGAGCCAATATCACAGCGACCGCTATCCAGCAGTCAGACGAGAAATTAGCGCAGAACCTACAGAACAGCTCACAGCAGATCGAGAAGCAGCTCGACCAGTACCAAGCCTTGCTACAGTCCAAATTGAGCCGTTTAAAGCAAATGAACGAGCAGATACAGACAAAAGAACAGCAAGTTCAGAACAAAAGCCTACTGAAACAGCTTACCACTTTGAATATGGCAATGATTTTGGGAGCTGCTATTTTAATTATTCTCATTATTGCGCTCGGTTTTATGGGCAAAAGCAAGTACAACGAGATACGGACACTCAATATGACCATCAACGAGAAACAAATGCGAGTGGATCACCTGAACCGATCGGGGGGCAGTTTGACGTTCAGCACATGCAGACAGCAAAACAGCAAAGCCCAACGTCTATGTATTCAGATCAACAAGGACGCAGGGGATTGGCAGAACAACTTCATGGTGCCGATGGGGTATTAAGTGATGACCGAATTAGAAACACAGTTATTGAAAATCATCGAAGAACAACAGCAGCAATTACAGCAACAACAAACTCAGTTGCAGCAGCAACAGCAGAGTTTAGACGTGATGCAAAAGAAAATTATCCAAGCCTTATCAGCACAATCAAAGGCAATGGAGAGCGTACAGACAGACTTAGTGCAAACACAAAAGTCATTATCGACAATACAGACACAATTTCACGAATTGGAAAAAAATACAGCGACCTATACCGAGCAGATCAATGGCAAAGTCAGGGAGATGAGCCAAATTACAACGAATTACGAGGACGTACTGGAGAAAATCTCAACCACACAACGGTCAGTCTCGTCACAAGTAGCCAAAGCTCAGCAGAATTTGCTCGAAACGTCCGAACTATTGAAGCGAATATCGTCCAAATGAAGGAACGGAAAAAGGAAATGGAGCAGCCCCAACCTAAGCGAGATCGGGGCATGAATTTTGGCATGTAGGGTTTATGCTCGATTCCGACTGTTGCTAATCAAAAATATGGAACAATGATTAAATATTAGGCGTGAAACGTGAAGAATCAATAAAAAAGCCCGACTTAGACAAGTTAGGCTTTTTTATTGATTGTAAATTATTGAAATAATTAAACTAATTTTGTATTTATGTGCACTAATGTGTGCACATAAAAGCGGAGACTTTAATTTGGTAGGGTTCTTTAAGCCCAGTCATTTCATCCTAATCATTTGGTCGAGTGACAATTGGAAAAGTTGAGTCTGGACGTTTAAACATTGCAAAGAATTTTCCAATTTCCAATGGATTGCCTTTGACTTTACTTTCGTTAGAAAGCAGGACTTTTACCCCTTTTATTTGACCTGTAATCATTTTTAGATATAAGGGCTTGGTTACGGTTAATGTTGGGCAATCCGATGCCAAATCTTTACTGTCATCATGACGCTTAAACTGCATGATTGAGTTTTCAACCCATAATGAAAAATTCTCTTGGGTATCCGACAAAACCAGATTGATACACTGGTTTTCATTTTTTAAATTTTCCACATCTAAATTTGTCGCCATGGCTTCAAGAAATCTTTCAGTTGGCGTGTGAATCAATAAATCACTCGGATCAGATGTATTTTGTAGGGGTACATTATTTTGTAGCTCTTGAGCACCCACCAAAAAGAAATTACGCCAAGTTGAAGCCTCAGCAGCATAGCCCAATTGACGATACGTATTTGCCAATAAGTCTTTTGCTTGTTGGTTTTGAGGGTTATTCAACACAATATGTTTTAAAATCTCGGCAGCCCATCTATAGTCAGCTTGAGCATAGGCATCCCGCGCATTTTTTAATGCATTATTCTCCC
>JBAVPE010000175.1:0-84598 GCA_049692775.1 Anaerocolumna sp.
TTTACGCAGACCGTCTGAGCACCGCGAAGGAAAGGCAAGTAAAAACATACCTATGATATCACAAAAATGTCCTCAACCTATATTCAGCAACTAAAATATCTTCAATTGCTACTATTAGTTTCCGAGAGTACTCAAACAGCATTTAAAGATAAGATATGCTCATTCCATAACTAAAATAAGTTCTATCCGTTATACTACACCATTCGTATTCTATAACTTTTTAGCAGGGCAAAAAAGGTCATATGTCCTTTTTGCTGTAATTATTTTAATTATTCAATTCAATCAACTCATTTAGGCATTTTCACCTAAGGATACCCAAAACTGTGCTAAGCTTCTATCTACACCATGTTTACAGAACTTCGTTCCTGCTCCTGAGGCAGAATTATAAAAATAATAAGTCCTATCATAAACAGCGGAATGATCCCTAATATGCTCAATCTGGCTTTTCCGGTAATTGTTGTTGTCAGGGACATTATCGTTGGACCGACAATAGCCGAAAATTTGCCAAAGATATTATAAAAGCCAAAAAATTCATTCGATTTTGCCTTGGGAACAATCTTTGCATAGTAGGATCTGCTGAGTGCCTGAATCCCTCCTTGGGCAGAGCCAATCATCGCACCCAGAATAAAAATATGCCATACGGAAGATATAAAATACGCAGCCATGCAGGAAATGATATAAGTTATAATACCGGCAATAATCATTGACCTGGCTGAAAATCTTTTTGCCAGGTTACCATAGAGAATTGCACAGGGAAATGCAATAATCTGTATAATCAGTAAAATTCCAAGCAAAGTGAAAGTATCCAGGGTATCGTTACCTAAAACAGAAGCAGCATAAGGCACTACCATTTTGATAATCGTATCCACACCATCTATATAGAAAAAATACGCAGCCAGGAAAATGAATACAATTTTGTGCTGTCTGATATTCTTAAAAGTAGCAGCCAAACGTTTAAAACTGTTAATTACCGGACGGGTTTCCGGTTCAATATAGTGTCTCTGTTTTACATCCTTTATCATAGGTAATGTAAGAAGCCCCCACCAAAGGGCAGTAATGATAAACCCAATCTGATATCCGACCGCTTTATCCATTCCCATAAGGAATATCAGCGCCAGACTGATGCCAAAGGGAATGACACTGGATATATATCCGAAAGCAAAACCCATTGAAGAAACCTTATCCATCCTCTCATTACTTGAAACATCCACTATAAATGCATCATAGAAAATGTTGGAACCTGCAAAGCCTATAGCTGACAAGACAAAGAAAAGAATCAATAGCTTCCATTGTCCGCTGGAGGGAGATACAAACGCCAGCGCAGCCGTCGCAAATACACCCAGGATTGTAAAGAATATAAAAAAGCGTTTCTTCTGATCCTTATAATCTGCAATCGCACCTAAAACAGGACTTAGGATTGCTACCAACATACTTGCAATTGAATTAAAATATCCAAGATCCATGCTGCTATTTACATTTTCAAACATGCCAAATATAATTGGCAGCAAGGCCGTCGAAACAGCCATCGAATAAGCCGAATTGCCGCAATCAACTAATACCCATGATTTTTCTTCTCTGCTTAACTTCATGTATGAATACTCCTCCTATGATTTATTAGAGTACTCTCGGAAACTCTCACAGCCTGTATTTACTGATATTTTAGAGGCTGGCAATTTCACCTCCATTTTCGTGATGTCATAGGTATGTTTTTACGCAGACCGTCTGGGCATAGCGGAGGAAAGGCAAGTAAAAACATACTTATGATAGACAGAAAATGTTTGTAGCTTTATTCAGCATCTAAAATATCTTCAATTGCTATTATTAGTTTCCGAGAGTACTCTTATTATTATTAATTATACGCAGATTAAAAGTGCCCATGCTGCACTTATCAATCAATCGGAAAGGATTTTATTATGAAAGTATATATAATTCCTTTGAAACTCATTGGTTAACCTGCTTAGTTGTGTATATTATATCATATTGTCAGGTATGAAAATAAAGATAATGTAAAAATTAACTTTTAATTTTGCCAGAGTTGCAATCCGGCCGCACCCATATATATCAGTGCAATGGCAGAAAAAAATATTAGTATAATTCATTATCCTTATCATATAAATATAATATGATTAGAACGTCGAAACCCAATTAAGGTCATAAAGTGAATACCTCCGCAACATATTCATCATGATTTATTAAAAGAGTATAATAAGGATTTTTGTCGGGCTGATCATAATATAAAAGGATAAACGGGGTGAAACAATGATAATACACACAGTGCAAAAAGAGGATACCGTCAATTCAATCGCAGAGAAATATAATATACCCGTTTCAAGATTAGAAAAGGATAATGACCTGGCGCCATATTCCACCTTAAGTGAAGGGCAGGCCTTAATGATTACATATCCCACAAAAACATATATTGTTAAATACGGAGATACCTTAGAGAGTATTGCAAATACTTTTGGTGTTACTAAGATAGAGTTATTAAGGAACAACCCACAGCTTTCAGACACAAACTCTTTAACAGCCGGAACGGAACTTGTTATTAGCTATGATAATAAAGAAAAACAAATTTATGTAAATGGTTTTGCAAATACTTTTATTAATATTAAAATACTAAAAAAAACATTACCATTTCTGACCTATATTACAATTTTAAATTATAAGATTCTAGATGACGGCGGATTAACAGATATTCCGGACGAAGATATTATTAAGGTATCCAGGGAATACGGTGTTGCTCCAATTATGTTTATATCAGCCTTTGATGTTTATGGGGTTGAAAATCATGAGACTATTCATAATCTTTTAAACAATATGGAAATTAAGGTTAATCTGATCCAAAGCACTTTGAACCTATTAAAGCGCAAAGATTACTATGGATTATATTTAGGATTTCAGCATATTCTTAAGGATGATTTGCATCTATATACCGATTTTGTGAAAGCTATAACTGATAGCATGAACCAGGAAGGGTATGAGGTATTTGTATCTCTAATACCATCTACCTTTGATTTTACAACAATCAATTCAAATATTGAACCTTACTTTTCGGAAATTGGTCAGGCAGCAAATTACGTAACACTTTTAACTTACCAGTGGATGTCATCTACTATATCTCAATTTTCAGAAACAGGTACATACTTTTTAGATAAATATGTTAGTTATGCCGTGACTCAGATACCTCCAGAGAAAATATACCTCGGACTTGACCGGATAGCATATGACTGGGCTTATCCTTATACCGAAGAGAAAGCATCGGGAAACTTTATATCGGATTCCGGGGCGTTAAACTTGGCTAACCAGTATAATGCTACAATTTACTTAGAGGAAGCTTCCCAGGCACCCTATTATTATTATACTGATCTAGCAGGATTGGAACATTTCATCTGGTACAAAGATGCAAGAACCGTTAATTCTATCGTAAACCTGATATATAAACATGATCTGAAAGGGATTGCCATCTGGAATGTTATGTATTACTTTTCGCCAACATTTATTGTGATAAATGCGCAATATGACATTGTATCTGTATTAAATAACACTGCGAAAGAACCGCTATAAAGATAATAAGTCTGTTATTGGGTGTTGCTTGTCTGCCCAAAGTATATAACCGCACAATTACCATGAAGTTTTATTAGGTGATGACGTTGCAACAGGTTTGGTATGTAACTTTTGCGCTTGTTTCTGAGTGAACTGAGCGGTAATTCGATCTGTTGTCAATTTGTTATCCATAAAATACACCTCTCTTTATTTATGTACTCAACTTAGGGAGAAAATTAAACGGAGTTTAAACGAAAAACATAATTTTAAAAAGGCGGAAGGATTAGCTCTCCGCCGCATTTTTGTTTCTTTTCAAGTTTACTCTTGGATTAGTAACGTATTTTTAATGAAAGTCATCTGATCATCTGCATTTTAATTACAGCTTTTTAAATTCTACCCATTCAATATCCGTACCTTGTTTCAGCTCCTTAAGTTCCAGCTTATACATACCTTTATATAAGTCAACTTTCACAAGCTTCTGTTTCATCCACTGTCCGGCAGTTCCTCCGGTCTGAATGGTTGCAACCTGACTTTCGTTTAAATAAAGGCTGCAGGAAGTCTGTGCTAATTCACTGACATAGGATCTTACACTTACCATAAGTCTGTAAGTACCTGTCCCCTTTACCGCTATCATTGCTTTTGTATCCGGATAAATTGAGACAACGGTATCCTCACCAATTGATACAGCACTGGCATCGGATAACTTAGAAGCTGCTTTTACAGCCACTGTCTCTTCAGCAAAGCTTACTTCTCTGTTAAAAGCCGGCACTTTCATAATGAACTGGCAGATATTCATTGCACAACGCTGTAATTCACCTCTGGTCAGGGTTCCCTTCTCAAGGGCTTCCATGGTAAAGTCGTTATAGGCATTCACCTCTGCTCCAAAGTTGTTTACTACCATATACAGATCATTCTGAGCCCTTACCATAAAGTGGGTATTCTTCCTGTCAGCATTCGTTCCTGCCTGTCTGCCATTTGCTGTATCATTCATAACAGCCCACCAGTCAGTCATAACGATACCTTCAAATCCCCATTCACCTCTTAAGATGGTTGTGTTCAAATCATAGTTGGAAGCTGACCAGTGTCCGTTGACAGGATTATAAGAGGTCATCACTCCGTTGGCTCCGCCTTCTTTCACCGCTATTTCAAAGCCTTTCAGATAGATTTCTCTTAAGGCACGCTCAGAAACGACAGCATCCGCCTTAGCGCGGAATTTCTCCTGATTATTGCAGGCAAAGTGCTTTAAGGTTGCATGGGAGCCGCCCTTTATTATACCCTTAACTACTGCACTGGCAAATTTACCGGTTATCAGCGGGTCTTCAGAGAAATATTCAAAGTTTCGTCCGTTTAAGGGACTTCTTCGGATATTCATACCAGGTCCCAACAGCATATCAATGGAATTACTTAACAGCTCTTTCCCTTCCAATACATAAAGTTCTTCGATCAAATCCGTATCCCAGGTAGCAGCCAGCAGTGTTCCAATGGGCACCTGAGTTGCCTGGTAACCGCCGTCCATACGGATACCGGAGGGACCATCCGAAGTACAGGCAAGAGGTATACCGTATCCGATAAGACTGTCTGTTACTCCGCCGAAAGCAGAAGCAGTTCCGGGAGTTACCAAAGGATGACACATACCTTCTCCCCTGACTAAAGCCCCGAGATCTTCGCTGGAAAGCTGGGCAATGAATTCTTCCATGGTATTCTTTCCGGCTGCCACATCCTTTAAAACGATGCCCTTATTGCCTGTATAGGCATATTCCCCGGGAAGATGATTCTTTATCCTATCCTCCAGGGAGTAGGAACGTTTGGGAACTTCTTCATATGCTATCTCGTAGGTACCATTTTCCTTTTTCCTGCCGGGTCTGATTCTGGTGAACCCTTCCACAGGAGCCATAGCCTGCTGTAAGCTTTCCACAACAGTTAATTCCCTGATGACAAGGCTGTCCTTTCCGTTAACAGTCACCAATGCTGTATTTCTAATGCTGTTGCCGGCATAGATGCGATAATCACCTGCCTCTAATATATAGGAATAAGCTTTTCCTGTAACACCGCTGTCATCATAGGCAGCCATGACAGAAACGGGCATGGTAATCGTTAGGATTTCTTCTTCCTTAGGCTTTAGGAGACCAGTCTTAGCAAATGCACCAAGAACTCTCACCGGGCGTCCAAGCTTTCCCTGAGGTGCTTCATAGTATACCCCTACTACTTCCTGTCCTGCATATTCCTCTCCGATATTCTTAACTTTTGCCTGGACTATAAGATACTCCATACCATTAATCTTGGTGGTTTCCGCCTTTGAATCAAAAATGGAAAATTCTGTATAGGATAATCCAAATCCGAATTCGTAATGAACTTTTTCCGGACAGAAGGTTTCAAAATAACGGTAGCCAACATAAATATCCTCCTGGTACAGATTACTGATTTCATCGCCGTAATTCCTGGTAGAGGGATAGTCTTCTATGGAATAAGCAATGGTATCCGTAAGCTTACCGCTTGGCACCACATCCCCTGTCAGTACATCTGCAATGGCATTGCCGCCTTCCATACCTCCCTGCCAGGAATAGATTACGGACTTAATGGGGTATTTATAACTTGTCTCGTCAATCCAGCTCATGTCAATTATATTGGATACGTTTAAAACAACCCCTGTTTCTTCAAAGTATTCGGTAACTGCCATTAACATTGCCTTTTCATCAGCGGTCAGTTTATAGCTGCCCGGTGCATTGGCATTATCTATATCTTCACCGGCGGTACGTCCGATAACAACCAGCGCTTTATCGGATACCTGCCTGGCTCTTGCTACTATCTCACTGGCAAGGGGCATTTCAGTCTGGTTCCAAGGTTCACCAGCCCAAACACCGCCTCCGTTATCAAAAGGATTTTCTTCAATCCATCTTTCATAGATTGCTGCCAATTCTTCATTTACGTGAATAGTTTTTTTGCTTCTCAATCCGTCAAGGAGATTGGTGGTATAACTTACATTAACACTTCCCCCCGAACCTGTACCGCTTCTGTAATAGTTCTTTTGGATTCTTCCGAATACGGATACCCGCTCACCGGCCTTAACCGGGAGTATGTTTCCTTCATTCTTAATAAGAACGGCTCCCGCTCCTGCTGCCTTCCTGCTAAATTCTGCAAATCCCTCCAAAGGGATTCCGACTTTCTTCTGACTCATTGGTATTCCTCCTGCTGTAATTACAATGTTATGTTATATTTTTTATTTCATATCTGTATAAGTTAAACTTATACCATTCTTAACGGATAATGTCCAATAGACTACGTTTACGTAATCCGTCCGCCTGTCAGACTCTTTCAGCGAAACCTTGATCCACCAAAGTATATATAATTATTATTTTAATCCTCACAAAAAGGATTGGAAATCAGTTTTCCAGAAGCCAGCTCTATCTTACCGTTATTTCGCAAGTACGGCTTAAGATTTCTTTGCAAGGTAGTATTTTCTGGTAATTCCGCTACAGGAATATCTCTGCTTCCATATATCCAATCCATAAAACCTAAATTATCCTCTTCTATTTGTTTCATGTCAAACGATTTCTGAAATTGCAGAATTCTGGAGTTTTCAGGCAAAACATACTTTAATGACGGTGCAAGTAACCATGAACTGCAAACCATATCAGCACCCTTAAAATCTAAATAATATTTCTCAAAAAAATCTAATGCCCCCAAATAAGACTTTCGCAGCTTATCTATTGTCATATCAGCATCCGCTGGAATATGAATATCAATCAAATGCCGATTGTTTTCTATTCTCATTTCATATTCAAGCTCTCCAATTCGATATTCCACCATGGAAATCTGACGAACTGCCCACCACGCCCAAACATAACGATAGCTTCCATGTCTATCCTTATGATCCTGCAGAAATCTCGGAAAGAATTTCATGGTAGCAATAAATATTTCTTTCGATATACCAAGTTCCCCGTATTTCGTATAAGTATCACATGCACATAACAACTGACAAGTTAAAATTTTCATTCCATCCTCATCACATCCTAATAAACATTTCAAGCGCTCAAGCGCACCCTTCCAAGATTCCGGGTGCTTCATTTGCTCTATCTCCTGTTCAATACATATAAAATCTATACATTTCTCACACTCTATTAACTTCTCCTGAACTTCCTGTTGTATCTCTAACAGATTGCAAAGATCTGTTATATTCATTATACTTTTCCTCCAATTCCGTTATATTTTCAGCATAAGCATCTTAAGAAATTATATCATCCGGCAACAGTCAGGTCAATTTTTTTCGCAAAAACAAACCCCGTTGGCAGTTGAACCCATGCCATCCAAATATAGTCCGGTTGCAACATGAAAGTGTTTTTCTTTCACACTTTCCCCCTTTCTTGGTTTTTTTATTTATCTTAATTCACATTGAGGCCTGCTGTTGCCGATTCTGCGCACAAATACCGGCACAATCCTACCTCAATATAAATATCTTTACTTTCCATAGGATATGTATGATGTGAAATGTATGATGAATAAAGCTCTACCAGCCGGGAAATAATTCATTTTCACAACTAACTCCTATTCTTTTACCGCCCCGGCAGTAATACCGGATAGAATATGTTTCTGAAAGATAATGTAGATGATGGCCGCCGGTATCATAATAATAATAATTGCTGCGGACAGATTCTGCCAGGAACCCTGTTTTGCACCGGCATATGTCATTAAAAAGGTCGTCAGTGTCTTTAACTTGTTATTGGGCATATATAAATACGGAATATACATATCATTTATTATGGTAACCGATTTAATAATACTGATCGTCGCAGTGGCAGGAGTCAGCAGCGGGAAGATAATTCTTCCAAATAAGCTGAAATAGCTGCATCCATCAATTAAAGCACTTTCATCTAAAGATACCGGGAGTTTCGATATGAATTGTCTGTAGATGTAAAGCTGCATCAGGTCGGACGCAATATATATTACAATGGGAGCGCCAAGGGTATTATATAAACCAAGGCCCTGAATCACTTTAAACCGGGCTATTTCCGTAATAAATGCCGGGATCAGCATTCCCATAAAGAATAGTGCAAATATCAATCTGCGAAAACGAAACTCGAACCGTTCCAATATGTATGCCGTAACGGAACCTAATCCTATATTAAAAACAAGGCTGAAAGCCACAATCGCAGCTGAATTTCGAAAAGCGTACCCCAGCATTTTATTTTCGAGTACTTCTTTATAATTAGTCAAGGTTATGTTGCTTAATTTCGGAAGCATCAAAGGTGAGGTCATAACCATATCACCCTTTAACTTAAATGACGCAAATAAAGTAATTAAAATCGGTCCGATTACAAAACATAGCAGGACTGCACATACCATATACTTTAACCCATCGCTGGTTCTTTTTCTGATTTTGCCGGAACTAATTCTTTTATTCAAATTAACGCCCCCCTCTTCGAACAACCTTGATAAAAAGGCTTTGAATCGTATACACAATAATAATCAAAAACATGATTGTCACAGCCATGGTCGCAGCTAATCCGAAATTGTTGTATTTAAATGCCGTATTAATCGTATATAGGGTAAAGGTTGAGGATGAATAACCAGGTCCCCCGTTTGTCATTACAAAGGGAATATCAAAGATTTGCAAAGCTCCTCTTACATTATCAAAAAGAATAAAATCAATCACTAATTGGATGGAAGGAATCTGAATTGCCTTGAATTTCTGCCAGGCACCTGCTCCATCCACAGTGGCTGCTTCCATAATGTCCTGCGGAATGGACTGCAGCGCTGCTATAAACAGAATTACATGATAACCACTGTATTTCCACAAGGAGACACTGGCTAAAACATAATTAATAATACCCTCATCAGATAACCAGTTATGAATGGCTCCCTTTAGTCCGATTTCAGTCAGGATAGCATTAAACGCACCATTAACAGGCGAATAGAAATAGGAAAATGCATAGGCTATTGCCACCCCATTGATAATGTAAGGAAGAAAAGTCATGGAACGAAAGAATTTTACCCCCCTGAATTTCGTGTTTAACATTACCGCTGCCATTAATTCAAGTGGGATGGCACATAAATGAACAAAAAAATACACAAAATTATTCTTTAAGGATAACCATAAATCCGGGGAGTGTAACAGCATTGTTATGTAATTTTGGACATCAATATAATTCTGCTTTAATGACAGACCGTCCCAGTCTGTAAAGCTCATCCGAATCAGGTCCAGAGACGGATATACCACAAACATAAGCAATAAAACAACCGGTACCAGCAGACAGGTAAAAATAAACTGATTCTTTCTTTTTTGTAAAGTATTCATATTTTACACCCATTGCATATCGCAGACCTGTCTGCGATATTGCCACAATTAAAAAGGAGTGAAAGAATTGCTTCGTGGCATCCTTTCTGTCTTTATAATCTCTTTCACTCTTTTATTCCTTTTTCTATGTTATTCAATAAAATTGGCTGTTACAAAATTATGAAATAAAACCATTTGCAACAGCCAATTTTATAGTATAACTATTCTGTCTACTGAATACCTAATTTTCCTCTTGCTGCCTTCCAGCTTGTATCTAAATCGGCTAATGCTTTATCAAGATCAAAGTCATCTGTAAACATCTGTGAGCCAAGTTTTTTATAGTCAAATTTTGTCTCAGACACCAGGTTGGAGAAATCATCATTTCCTCCATCGTAGGTAACAAGGACTGCATCCGGCTGTTTGCCATCTGCTGCTTTAAAAATCAGATCTTTCTCTTTCGGGAAAGACGTCATTGTGCTGTCATCACCTATCTTGGAGATAAAATCCGGATACCAGGCATCGCTAAAATAGAATTCAAGGAATGCCCTCGCAAGCTCAGGATTTTTGCTGTGCTTTGTAACAGACAGGAAGCTGTCACCCTGTACAATCGTACGGAATTCATCTGTCTTTTCATCTCTTACCGGTAAATAAAAGGCACTTAATTTTGAGGTGTCATCCGTACCCTGCTTAATGGACTCCAGACACCACGGACCTGCCGCAAGCATAGCAGCCTGTTTCTGTGCAAAAAGCGATACAACCTGATCATGCCCCAGCCCCAGAGGATCTTTCCCAAATACTCCCGAGGTAAATAGTTGGTCTACCTTTTTATAAGTTTTATTTATATCTGTTCCTTCGGCAAAAGGCTCATCCTGCGTAGCAAGCAGATTCCAGGTCTGACCGTTTCCGCTTTCTACAGCCGGCATAAATTCCATAAAAGGATAAGTAGGCCATTCATCTTTTGCTCCCAATCCGATTGCCATAAAGTCAGGTTTGCCGGCACTATAATAATCCTGCAGCTTTTTGGAAACATCCAAAAATTCACTCCAGATAACAGGCACCTGGACCCCTGCTTCTTCAAACAAATCAGTCCAGTAATAAACATAATCCTGTGTTGCTTTTTCCGCTACTCCCAATACCTTACCATCAAATTGATAGCCTTCGGTATATACATTATCTGCTGCTGCCTTCGTATCACTCAAATCATATACATAATCTTTAAATCTTGCGAAGGTAAACGGTTTGTTATACATAAGATCCGGAAGCTCATTGGCTGCAGCACGGATTTTCATGGAATTCCAATATTCTGAATCATCCTTTGTTTGTTCAATTTCAATGGTTACATTTGGATAAAGTTTCTGAAATCTTCCCTGAATATCTAACTCATCATATAATGCAACATTATTTTTGTCATAGGTTGCCAGCACCAGCGTTGCCTTGATATCCGGATCAAGAGCTTTAGCTCCGCCAGCTTCGTCTGCAGTCCCTGTGGCTGCTGCTAAAGTAGCTGCAGAATCTGTTTTTCCTTTATTTCCACACCCCGTAAATAAAGAAGCACACATCACTGCACACATCAGAATTGTTATAAACTTTCTGTTTCTCATGTTTTTCCTCCTCTTTTTAAAGACGTTACTCATCTTTAATGTATGTATCATAGCACCCCCTATCTTTTTCAGATATGAACTTTTTCCAGTTTCCTTGATAAATCGTTTGTTTCTTTTATTTCTTATAAAATGCTGCCGGAGATATGCCCACTTTCTTTTTAAATACTCTGGTAAAATGTTCTACACTGCTATAGCCTACCGCCTCACTTATTTCATATACCTTCATATTGGTCTTCTCCATTAATTCCATTGCTTTATGAATTCTGAGTTCTGTTAAGTAAGATATGAAGGATTGCCCAAATTCCTGGCTGAATCTGGAACTGAAATACTTCTCGTTAAATCCGACTACGCTGGCAACCGCTCCTAATGTAATTCCCTCATCCGAATAATTATCTTCCATAAACCTCTTTGCCACCAAAAATGCATCATGGACCGGATGACTTTCATATTTATGCTCAATATAATCAAACACCCATCTGCAAAAATTGATGAGCCACATTTCAACATCCCGGTTTGATTCCAGTCGCTGCAATTTATCATAAAAATTAATATTTTTATCAAATAAATTAAAAATGGAATCTTCACTTTCCGAAAGCATAACTGCTATGCTATAAATAATTGATAAGCACTGGGTTTTTGCATCCGATAAGGTCACCGAAAATAACCCCGGAAACACTTCACGCTGGTACTTAAACATCTCTTCACTCTTAGTATTCTTAATACTGTTAATTAACGGCATATATTCCGAACTACCATCAATCGCAGCTTCAACCTTGAATCTATCATTAAATTCAGAGGTATAGACACCTTCTCTGCCAAAAATGAATTGCATCGACAAGTTATGATATGCTTCCTTAATCTTATTTCCAAAATCATTTGCGCTGATTCCTAAATTACTAATACCTGCAGAAGTAACAATATTCATGTAATTTTTCCAAACAGTCATTAGCTGCCTGCAGATAGATTTAATTCTCACAAAGTCCTCTTTCTCTTCCGCTTCATATAAAAGCACATAGTTTGAGGCACTTATACTGGTAATCAAACATTTGGAATTAATCCTTGGCACCTGCTTAGCAAATTGGAGCAGTGGCTGAATTAATTCCTGCTCAATATAATGAAAACGTCTTCTGACCTGCTCAAAATCAACAATCCCAAAACAAACAAGATAATAAAAGGAGGGTATACTATCCCCGGGAACCTCAGCTCTGCCTGTAACGTACCCCTTCAGCTGATCTGTAATACTATTATCCGTTTCTTGTAACAGATTCTGACTTTGCTGATCTTCCTCCTTTTCCAACAAGATTCGTAAATTCCTAAAACAGCTTGTAAGAGTAGTTTCATTCATATCTGTTTTTAATAAATAATCCTCTGCTCCCAAGCGGAAAGCTTTTCTTACCAAATGAAAATCATTGAACGCACTCAGTATAATAACATAAGGTGTTCTTGGAAGCTTACGCATCTGTTCCATTAATTCAATTCCGTTCATAACCGGCATATTGATATCTGTTAAGACAATATCCGCATGTACCTGTGAAAGAAGCTCCAGTACTCCCCTCCCGTGAATTGCTTCTCCAACGATTAAAAAACCGATACTCTCCCAGTCTATCATCATTTTAATGGAGGCTCTGATTACCGTATCATCATCCGCTATTATTACGTTAAACATAGGTTTCCTCCCCAGTCTTATAAAGTTTCCGGTATTCTGATTATAGTTTTTGTATATTGCCCCGGTTTACTTTCCATAATGATTCCATATTCATCCCCATAATTGAGTTTTATTCGTCTTTGAACGTTAGCAATTCCGATATTTTCACCGTTCTGCTTTTTATCCTCCAATAAGTGCTTTATTTTGTCTTCCGTAATTCCATAACCATCATCCTCCACAATCAGGTTAATGATACTTTCACGCTTAAATATGGTTATGCTGATATGGCCTATATCTTCTTTATCCTGTAATCCATGTGATATGGAATTCTCAACAATTGGCTGAATTAACAATCGGGGGATTTGATTATTCATACAGTCCTCCGCTGCATCTATTTTTACATCAAAATTATTTGAGTAGCGTATTTTCATTAGATATATGTAGCTTTCCAGTATTTCTATCTCTTCACGGATGGTATAAAAGCTATTGGAACTTTTAAAAGAGCCGGATAATATTTTTATAAGAGATTCCGCCATATTTTTTATACTGTCATATTTTGACGCATGAGCTATGAACCGGATCGTATTTAGTGTGTTAACGATAAAATGCGGATTAATCTGGGACTGCAGGGCTTTTATTTCTTCCTGATGCTTTTCTTTTTCCTTTTCCTCATTACTCGTAATCAATTCACCTATCTGACGAACCATTTTATTAAAGGAATGGATCAGTTTACGTACCTCCATAGCACCTTCCGGCTGCACATGGGTGTCAAGGTTTCCGGTCTCCATATGTTCCATTCCCTTTACCAGGTGATTAATCGGAGAGATAATATTTTTTAAAAACGTTCTGGCAAAAAAATAAAATAAGATAAAAAGCAGGATAGAAACAGAAATAAGTCCTAATGCTATATTCCGGTAAATTGCTGTTAACTGGTTTGATTTTGATATCGTTATTAATTTCCAATTGGAATCAGCCACCACCTGAATCAAAAGCTGCAGTTTATCACCATGCATTTTAATTACATGACTGCCGGTTTGATACTCTGCTATTTGGTGAATAATATCATCATTTTCGGTATCTGATTTTACAATTACATTACCATCATTATCTATCAGGTACATGCTTCCGATATCCGACCATTCCTTGTAGGCTTCGATGAGGTGAAATGCCTGGGGATTTATGTATAAGGCTACCGTCTCAAGGTTCTTGTTTATGTCATATTTCATGGGTGCAAATGCAATCACCATCATATTGGATACTTTATTTGTTGCCTTTCTGGCAAACAGGATATTTTGTTTTTCGTAGCCCAAAGTGACATTATCTAAATTTTTAAGTGCTTCCTGATACCACATGCTGGTACTGATGTGGCTCAGGGACGAATCTAAATCATCCTTAAAATCATAATGACTGCCATCCTTCATGTAGAAATGTACTGCGAGAACATCCGCGTTTGGAATAAATAATGAATTATAGGACATCTTTAACTTTTCACTATAAATTTGTTTTTCTTTTTTATTTCCGTTATTATAAAGTGATGCATATTCCAGTACCTGATTATCATTTGTTAATAGAAAATGGCTAAGGCTCATACAGCTGTCTTCAATTTCTCCATCCAGAACTGTCTTTACGTTATCCTGTGATAATTTGAACTTCTCAACTAAAGTTTCTTCCGATTTTTTAATAACAAAGATCATAGCCGCAATGATAATTACAAGTATTGGGATTACTATTAAAACCATAAAGTTAAAATAAAAAATTTTACTCAATTGTTTTCTTTTTATCATAAAATCCCCCATTTTATTTTGTAATAACACTATAGCATATTTTGGAAAGACCCTACATACAATTTGTACATTTTTATTGATTTTTTTCATATCCGGGAAATAATTGTGCATTATTTATATAATATTCAAGACAACCAGATTAACTGCAGAGTCTTTTTTATGTTGTAAGACGCAATTTCCAATAACGAAAAAGCTGCCATCCCAACCAATATATTGGTAAAAGGACAACAGCCTATATAAATCTTAATATATAGAAATATGAATACAATTATTCATATTTCAAAGCATCTACAGGTCTGAGCCTGGAAGCCCTGATTGCCGGTATGATTCCAAACACGATTCCGATTAGTGAGGAGAAAGCCAGTGAGAGCCATACAGTATTCATATCAATTACATATGATATACTTAGAATCTCCAATACTTGTTTTGCCAGAGTACTAAAGCCGAAGCCGATAAGGCCGCCCGTAGTAGATAAAACAAAAGCTTCAATTAAAAATTGCCCAAGGATATTAAAATTAGTAGCACCAATGGCTTTTCTGACACCAATTTCCCTGGTTCTTTCTGTCACGGAGACCAGCATAATATTCATGACCCCGATTCCTGAGACTACTAAGGCAATAGCGCCAATAACCGTAATCATAAGCTCCATGGTACTGCTGACTTCACTGATGGTCTGAGAAGAGCTGTCCTGGGTAACGATTTCAAAATTATCGGTAGAAATGATTTTCCCCAGCTCACTTTCGATATTATTCTGCAGCATCTTAAGACTCATCTCATTGGTATTTTGTGCCTGGAAATATAGACTGGAAACCTCATCACTACCCGAAGTCCTTTTACTGGAGGAGATGGGAATGATAACAGAACTTCCCGTATCCGAAGTAGAACTGTCTCCATCGGAAAGGACTCCGATTACGGTGTAAAAGTTAGAATTAATCAGTACCTTCTGACCGACAGGATCCTCCATACTAAAAAGATCTGAGGCTGCATCGGAACCGATGACTGCAACATTAGAAGCATTCTCCACATCCAGACCGGATATATTCCGGCCTGAATTAAGGCTTAATTGCTGGATATCGATATAATTCGGCTCCGTTCCGATAATCTGATAATTTCCCGTGGTGCTTTCATTGCGTACAGAGCTTCTGCTCTGACTTACAGCAACCATATCCTCGGCAAGGGAAATCTTCAAATCACTGATATCATCATAAGTCAGTGTTTCATCACTGCCGGAATAAACCTGTACCTCAACAATATCGGCTCCAAGGCCTTCCAGACTGGTATCAATGTCCTCGTTCGATCCTTCTGTGATACCGGTCAGGATAATAACGGAGCTTACTCCGATTACTAAGCCAAGCATGGTAAGAAATGACCGGAATTTATTCAGCATAACATTTTTAAAACATATCCTGATAATTTGCAATAATGACATGGAAGCACCCCTAACTTAATATTTTGCCGTCTACGACATGAATCATCCGGTTTGCCTCATTGGCAATGGCTTTATCATGGGTGACCAGAATCGTGGTTATATTTTTTTCGTCCCAAAGCTTGTGAAGCAAATCCATAATTTCCAAGCTTGTTTTACTATCTAACGCTCCTGTGGGCTCATCTGCCAGAATAATCCCAGGCTCATTGATCAAGGCACGGGCAAAGGCAACTCTTTGCTGCTGACCGCCGGATAATTGGGTCGGACGATTTTTTGCCTTATCCCCTAATCCGACCAGTTCCAGATATTCCAGGGCTTTTGCCTTTGCCTGGCGATTGGATACACCGCTGTACATTAACGGCAGGGCTACATTTTCCGCAGCGGATAACTTGGACATGAGATTAAAATTCTGAAAGATGAAACCAATACTGCGGTTTCTAAGTTTAGCCAGTTGTCTTTGCCTGTATTTTGTGATATTCCTGCCATCCAGTATATATTCACCTTTGTCATGGTTATCCAAAAGTCCCAGAATATTTAATAGGGTTGATTTGCCCGACCCGGATTTTCCCATAATGGAGACAAATTCCCCATCTTCAATTATTAAGGAGACATCATTTAACACAGTAAGTGAATTGCCGCCCAGCTTATAGCTTTTATATACATTTTTTAATTCAATCATATCTGCCACCTCACTTTATTGCTTTCCGGATGCCTGTCCCTGAAAATCCCTCTGTGACATATTACCGCCGCCCGGCATGGAACTGGAATCAAAACCACCCATTGAATTCTGCCTCTGAGAAGATTGTTTTGTTTCTACCTTGACGACGTCATTCTCCTCAAGTCCGCTAAGAACCTGTACATTCGAGCTGTCCTGCACGCCCAGGGTAACCTCCTTCTCTACATAAGTATCACCGCTTTTTACCATAACAGTCTTTTTACCACCGGAAACAGTTACCGCATCTATAGGGAGGAGAAGTGCATCCGAAGCGCTGTTAAGAATAATGTCTGCTTCTGCGGACAGTCCATAATACAAATCCGAGCAATCACCCTCCAGGGTAATTTTAATTTCAAAGGCAGCCCTGTCACCGGATACCGTTGCCTCGCTGCTAATAAAAGTAATCTTTCCACTGTATTCCTTGTCCAGGGCGAACACTGTTACATCTACATCCTGCCCTACCTTTACCTTACTGATATCACTTTCATCAATGCTGGATTCAATATAATACTCGGAATTATCAACAATATTCATCAGTTCGGTCTGTGTAGTGACATCATCACCCACAGAGACATCAATCTGAGTTATCATACCATCATAGGGAGCTTTTATTAATCTGCCATTCTCCATCAGCACCAGATAATCATCTTCAGATACATAATCATTCTGGGACACATAAATCTTCTCTACGGTGGAGCTTGTCGTGGAAGTAATGGTATCTTTATCTTTAGTAACCAGGGAACCGGACAATGACAGGTTCTCTTTGATATCCCCTGTAGTTACGGTGACCTCCTTGTAGCTGTCACCTTCGGTAGTCTGGGTTGATGCCGCCGTAGTCTGGGTTAAGGAACAGCCTGATAACAGACTGGTTAATATAACTAAACTGCTGAATAAAACCAATATTCTCTTCTTAAACATAATCAGTTCTCCTTTTCGAATTGTTGTTCTGGATAACAATTTACATAATAAGGGGCTATCCTTAAATTAACCTTAATTTTTATCAATATCTTTACTGGTATATTATACCTCCACCAATGCCTTATATTCTGTAATAGATATCAAGCCGCCCCTTTACCCATCAGAATAGGAAAAAACAGGATACTTTAAATATCGTTTCTGTACGTTTTTTCAACTTAATGGACGTTTATTATCATTAAGCAAAAATGTGTACCTAAGAGCTTGACTCTAAAAATAATTCCAGATAAAATATATTAAGTTAGTTACGGCTAACCAGATGTATATTATATCACAGGTTAAAGAAAGAGAGAATTCATTATGAAATTAAAAAAATTCAGTTCTGTATTAGCTATTACCCTGGTCATATCAATGACAGGTTGTTCAAACCCAACAACAAAATCATCTGATACAACAGAATCTGTTCCATCTTCTGATACGACAGAAACAACGGTTACTACTTCTGATACCGCAGAAACTTCAAATACAGAAGAAAGTACCATAGCAGACACTGGGACCCGGTATCCGGTTACGATACAACATGCATTCGGGGAAACGGTTATAGGAAGTAAACCGGAACGTATTGCAACCATCTCATGGGGTAATCAGGACGTACCCTTGGCATTGGGAGTCGTACCCGTAGGCGTTTCCACTGCCAACTATGGTGTAACCGACGGCAGCGGCCTTTTACCCTGGACCGCAGAAAAATTCAATGAATTAGGGGAAGAAAACCCAGTCCTTTTCAATGATACGGATGGTCTGGATTACGAAGCCATCAGTGATGCTAAACCGGATGTAATCCTTGCAGCATATTCCGGTATCACGCAGGAAGAATATGACCTTTTAAGTAAAATCGCACCAGTTGTGGCATACCCTTCAGCTGCATGGCAGACTTTTTGGCGTGATCAGATTATTAACGATGCAACCGGAATGGGTATGCAGGCGAAAGGGGAACAGCTGGTTAATAATTTAGAACAGCTAATAACAGGGAAAACCAGTGAATACCCGCAAATCAAGGGAAAAACAGCAGCCTTTTTCTTCTTTAATCCTTCCGATCTAGGTAAGTTTTATGTTTATCTTCCTACTGATCCACGTGCTGCATATCTTACAGATTTAGGAATGGAAGTTCCGGGAAGTGTTACAAAACTTCAAGATGGTGCTGAAAGCTTTGCAATAGAGTTGAGTGCTGAAAATGTTGATATTTTGCAGGATGTAGATATTATTGTTGCCTATGGTGATGATACGTTATTAAAAGCATTACAGGCAGATTCTTTAGTTGGAACAATTCCGGCAGTGAAGAGAGGTTCGGTTGCACTGATTGAAGACGGCACACCACTGGCAGCCTCCGGTACCCCCAGTGCACTTTCCATTCCTGCAACTATCGATGAATATCTAGGCATACTTGGAGAGGCAGCTGATAAAGTAAAATGAAATATACAAAAATAATCACAATTCTGATTGGCAGTATCATTAGTCTTGTGTTATGTCTATTTGCCTCCCTGGCTTTTGGGGCGCGTTATATAAGTCTCCATGAAGTTATTTACGCTTTGTTACATACAAAAACAGACTCTATCAATGATCTGGTAGTCCGTGAACGTATCCCCCGAACCGTTTTTAGCATAATTGCCGGAGCCTCCCTTGGAGTATCCGGTGTCCTTATGCAGGCAATTACCCGTAATCCAATCGCAGACCCCAGTATTTTAGGTGTAAATACAGGAGCTTCACTTTTAGTGGTGAGTGGTATCGCATTTTTCCATATAAACACAGCGGGTGGATATATTGGGTTTGCATTGGCCGGTGCTGCTATCACAGCAGTATTTGTCTATGGGATAGGTTCCATGGGCTCTGGCGGTGCAACACCGATTAAACTTGCTTTAGCAGGTGCCGCTACCAGCGCTGCCCTATCCTCTTTAGTCAGTGCAATTATATTGCCGCGGACCGATGTCATGAACGCTTTCAGGTTCTGGCAGGTGGGAAGCGTCAGCGGCGCTACCTGGGAAGGAATCGCTTCCGTACTTCCCTTTCTTATCGCCGGACTGCTTATCGGTATACTTTCTGCCCCCGCATTAAATACTCTTGCATTAGGTGATGACATTGCAACAGGTCTGGGGATCAATACGGGAACCATAAGAATTTTAGGCGCTTTTGCCGGCGTGCTTCTCTGCGGTGCAACTACTGCACTGGCTGGCCCAATCGGTTTTATAGGCCTTATGGTTCCTCATATCATGCGCCTTATATGCGGTCCTGATTTAAGAATCATTATACCGATGTCAGCCATTGGCGGAGCAATTATTTTAACAATGTCCGATGTGATAGGAAGACTCATTGGCAGCCCAAGTGAACTCGAGGCAGGGATTGTCACTGCTTTTCTTGGGGCTCCCATTCTTATTATTATCGCTATGAGAGCGAAGGTACGGTCATTATGATGAAAAATAAACTTGAAACCATCAAATCAGGCATTCACCGCAGGCGTTTCAGGTGGATTATGGTAACCTTTTTTCTGGTTATTCTTACCTTTTCACTTTCTACCACCATGCTTTTACTAGGGAATACAAAATATTCGTTGGGATTAATTATTAAAGTTCTCTTTGGTGAAGAAATAAAAGGGGCTTCTTTTGCAATTGGCACCCTACGATTGCCGAGAATGCTTTCTGGCCTTCTTGTTGGAATGGCCTTTGGTATTGCCGGAAGCACTTTTCAGACGATGCTTCGAAACCCTTTAGCCAGTCCGGATATCATAGGTGTCACTTCCGGTTCCAGCGCAGCGGCTGTTTTTTGCATACTGGTTTTGAAAATAAGCGGAAACTTTGTTTTAGCAGCGGCAGTAATTGCGGGACTTTTAGTGGCGGCCATAATTTACATTTTATCAAAAAGAGGAAGCTTCCCCGGCGGACGGTTAATACTTATTGGAATAGGCATACAGGCAATGCTGAATGCATTTATATCCTTCCTCTTACTTAGAGCTTCCCAATATGATGTTCCCGGCGCCCTCAGATGGTTAAGCGGCAGTTTAAATGGAAGGCAAATGACAGACATCCCGGGACTTTTTATCGTTGTAGTAATCTTTGGACTGGTTATTATCCTCCTTGGAAAACATCTTAAGATTTTAGAATTAGGTGAACAATCTGCAATTACACTAGTATAGACGAAATTAAAAAACTTTCTGTTAGGAATGAACTGCAATGCTGTGATTTACTTATATATCCCACATAATAACGTAAAGTTAATTAATATCATTTATACTAGGTGTAAAAACGAACCGGACCCGGCTTTTTTTAGTTCTAAGTTCTGTATTTTTAATTGCCTTTGCAACAGCAGTCACCGGACCCGTTGCATTTGTTGCTTTTCTGGCAGGTCCTATCGCATCAAGACTTGCCGGCACAGGAGCACCAAATGAACTGCCTTCCGGATTAGCAGGAGCCTCTTTAGTACTTGGCGCGGATCTTATCGGCCAGTTTGCCTTTAATACAAGGTTTCCGGCAGGTGTTATCACCGGCATACTGGGAGCACCTTATCTCCTTTATTTACTTATTCGTATGAACCGGACAGGAGGGTCATCATGAAAACAACACGGGTTTTGAAAACAAATAATATAATTGCCGGGTATGATAAAAAAGTAATCCTCAATGGTATTAATTTAACTATCCCAAGCAATAAAATAAGTGTTATTATAGGTGCAAATGCCTGTGGCAAGTCCACCTTGCTCAAAACACTTGCCAGGTTAATTAAGCCTGTCTCAGGGGAAATTACTCTTGATGAAAAGAATATCAGCGATATCCCTTCCAAGCAGTTAGCACGTATTTTAGGACTACTTCCGCAATCTCCAGTCGTCCCGGAAGGAATTGCTGTTGCGGATTTAGTAGGAAGGGGAAGATTTCCTTATCAGACATTTTTTAAGGGATGGAGTAAGAAAGATTATGAAGCTTTGGAAGAGGCGTTAGAAATAATGGGTATTACGGATCTTGCAAACCGCAGTGTGGATGAGTTATCCGGCGGACAGCGCCAGCGGGTATGGATTGCCATGGCACTTGCCCAGCAAACTGATATACTCCTCTTAGACGAACCCACAACTTTCCTGGATATTACTTATCAGGTTGAAATTCTGGACTTATTGACAGATCTGAATAGGAAGCGGGGTACTACCATTGTAATGGTACTCCATGATATTAATTTATCCGCCCGGTATGCAGACTATATATTTACATTGCAAAAAGGAAATCTTATTTCAGGGGGTACTCCGTCAGGGGTTATAACAGAAAAATTAATTAAGCAGGTTTTTGGCCTGGATTGTGTTGTTATAAAAGATCCGGTTTCCGGCTCACCTTTTATCGTGCCAAAAGGCAGGCACCACGTGAACAGCCTGGACACGCTGTTTTCACATGAATTCTAGTATAAGAACAAATAGGTTCCAATGGAACCTGTCAGATTGTTGACTTATGGGGCTATTCTGCGACAGCCCCATTTTATATTTACTCAGTATTATGTTTTGCATATCGCATACCATGTAGTTTTCCTTTACTATTCGATAATTTCCGTATGCAGCAGCCCGTGCATTAACATGTTAAGTCGTGTCAGCTCCTGAATGGCCGCTTCATCGAAATAGATACCATTTGTTTTTTTTGTTATCTCTGTTATTAATCTAGTAAAATTCAATAGCCTGAAATCAACACATTTATCCCCTTCCATTTTGGAATAGATGTACATGGGCCTGATTTTCAAATCAGATATTATAGTTATTTGTTTACCATCCATACTTCCCTTAGATATATTTATACGGACCAGGTTATTCAGACGTGAATTAGGAATATGCTCATGACAGGAGATAAGGTCCCCCAGGGCATAAATGATTAGACCCTGCTTTTTAATACCGGAAAATGGGTCATGATAAATATACTTTTCCATTGGCTGGATGCCATGCGGGTGATTTCCTACGATGACGTCTATCCCTAATGACATCAGCTCATGCCCCATATCAATTACATTTCGGATCGGGTATGCTTCGAATTCCAGGCTCCAGTGGATACAGGCAATGATGATATCTGCCTGTTGCTCTGTTTTTGCCTTATGAACCTGCTTTTTTATTAATGAAATATCACAATCCGGACGGTTAAGCCTTATATAATTAGCAAGGTATTCCTTACCCTCAGGCACCGGTTTTCCATTGGTGGAAAATGTATAGGATAGGAAGGCAATTCGGATTCCATTTTTAGTGATAACCGGGAAGGCATCCCTCTGCTGAAATGAGCTCGCCGTACCGACATGTTGACAGCCCTTTTGCTCCAGAAATTCAAGTGTTTGAAGTAAACCTGCTTCCCCCATATCTAAACAGTGGTTATTTGCGGTAGTAAAGAAATTAATGCCCTTACCTCCTTTATAAAACAGGTCAAAAACTTCGGGGGTATTGTTAAGGGCAGGAGCTTTTAGTATATTCTTTGGAACAAAGCCCGCAGATACCGACGGAACCACCGGCGTTTCAAGATTAGCGCAGCAGATATCAGAACCGAACAGGAAATCCCCTGCCTCCTCCCATAGGTTCGAAGTATTGTCTGTTCGGATATGATGGGATGCCAATATATCTCCGCCAGCAGTAAAACAGATTCTTGAAGATTCTTCAAAGCCCTGGGGTAAAGTGAAATTAAGATCCTGCTTTCTAAAATATGCTTCAATATTCTTTCCTTTCTCAGCCTTTTCTACCGGACTGAAAAAATATTTATAGCCCCACCATAACTTTTCACCAAAACTCATAAACTCTGCATTTCCTTCAGTTTCCTGAGAGTATTGGAACTTATTCCTATGAAGCAGCCAGTTAATTCTGCATATCAGTTTTAAAATTTTTGTTATCATTATGTCCCTTCTCCGTTTAAATTGTATTAAGTAATTCGTCCACTTTAGATAACTTCTTTATTTTAGGATTAACAATCAAAACTTCTCCCCTCATTACCATATCAACCTCGGACAAAGCCCGCAAATCAGTTAACGGGTTCTGCTTTATTACGATAAGATCTGAAGCTTTACCGGGTTCCAGCGTACCGGTCAAATGGTCAATTCCGAGAATCCTGGCATTTTGCCCTGTAGCATTATGTATGGCTGCTTCCGGCGGCAGTCCGGCATATTTAACCGTATAGTCAAGCTCCCGCCATGTATTATATTGGGTAACAAACGGGCAGGAGGAATCTGTACCAAGTCCCGTTAAGATGCCTGCCTCAGTTGCCTGGACTAATCCCTTAACCATTCCCTCAAAAACAATCTTTGAGTTTTCTATATTGACAGAATTCATAAGCGTATCCTTTGGATTAAGCTTGCATATCGTAATTGCCGGACAAAGCGTAGGTATCAGGCAGGAATATCCACGAAGAGACCTGGGATTGTTTAAAAAAAGCTCAATCATTTCCGAATCAAGTACACTTCCATGTTCGATGGTATCTACCCCTCCAAGCAAAGCTGTCCTTACTCCCTCCGTGCTTTCAGCATGGGCGGCTACCATAAAATCCATTTTATGTGCTTCTTCACAAACAGCGGAAACTTCCTCCAGTGTCATTTCCAGACGACCGGCTTGACCTACCTTTCGGCTGTCAGTTACTCCGCCAGTGACACATATTTTAATCAGGTCAACCTGCTCACTTACATTCTTACGTACACACTTTCTGGCTTCCCATGGAGAATCTGAGATATGTGCAAAGCTTCCGGCACCATGTCCACCGGTAACAGCAATAGCTGGTCCTGATACAAGTAATCTTGGTCCCTGAAGCTTTCCGGCATCAATCAGGTCCCTAAGCTTAATATCCGAATATAGCAGGTCACCAACAGCCCTCATGGTTGTTACTCCCGAATTAAAAGCTGCAAGGGCATGGTTTTTCACCATACGGTCAAGTATTTTCCGACCAGGCTTTGTGCTTATCATGCTGGTCATCTTCTTCTGTGATTTACCCCCACTAAGAGCTTTCATCGGTTTTCCACTGCCGAACAAATGCACATGGGCATTAATCAGTCCCGGCATTACATATTTACCAGCAATATCAAGGCCGGTATAGCCGTCCATTGCTTTCATTTCAGAAGATTTTCCGATTTGTTTAATTTTACCTCCGCTTATCAATATGGTCATGTTCTCTTGAATTCCAGAGTTTATACCATCGATAATACGGCAATTGGTTAATGCATAATTTGACATAATGACATCTCCTCTTTATAAATTATTTTATGCGAAATTATATAGTTTTCTGAATATACCATACAATTAATACGAATTTCATAGCTTCAATCCAATTATCACGCATCTGCCAAAATCCGATTAATTTTCCGGTCGTTGTTCAAGGAAGCGTAAGCTGTTGATTATTCCGGAAAAAATCTTTCCAGGGGTCATTACCGCCGGTCCTTCGGAGAGCATCCGCCATATCGACACCGTCGGGAGCTACTGTATCAAGTTCCTCCCACGCAATGGGCATAGATATCCTGGCCCCCTTTCTCGCCCGAATGGAATAAGGGGCAATGCTGGTAGCTCCTCTGCCATTTCGGATCCAGTCTATAAATATCTTATTTGCACGCTTGGCTTTTCTAATATTGCTTGTGTATCGGCCAGGCCACTTCTTTTCCATAATTTCGGCAACAGATCTTGTAAAATCATGCACCACATTCCAAGAAGCGGCAGGTTTTAAAGGTACGACCACATGGTATCCTTTGCCACCGCTGGTCTTGAGATACGAGTTCAGCGAAAGTTCGGTAAGAATACCTTTAATATCCCGCACACCCTGGCGCACCCTGCTCAAATCCATTCCCACATCCGGATCCAGATCAAAAACCATCATATCAGGCTTTTCAATTTCATCTACCGGACTTCCCCAGATATGAAATTCCAGCGTACCCATTTGTGCTTCAGATATAAGCCCGGAGGCATTCTCAATATAAAAGTAATCTTCTGTTTTCCGTCCACCTGAAACAGGAATTGAGACGATTCCTTTGCTGCCCGGACCGGGATGCTTCTTAAAGAAACATGTCTGTGAAATACCCCCCGGGCAGCGTACAATGCTTAAGACCCTTTGACTTACATATGGCAGCATGCGCTCCGACACTCTTTCGTAATACCGGACCACATCCGCTTTTGTAATTTGAGGGTCTTCAAATATCACCTTATCCGGGCTGGTAATCTTTATTCCTTCAATAATGATATGGTTAACATTTGCTTCCATCGGCTTCTTTGCTTCCCTGGCAGATGACTGGGACTGTGTTTCATCATCCGCTTTTTCCTTCTTTATATCCCCTGGGTTCTTATCCGCCCGTAAGCCTTTGAAGCTCGCCTGCCTTAACAGATCCGCTTTGGTCCAATCGGCAAATTTAATTTCCGCAACCAGTACAGGTTCAAGCCAGGTGAGCTTTTCATTGGATTTAGCCTTTGGCGTGAGTTTGAAAGGGGACTCCATCCTCTTTATATTCTCAAACTTTTTCTCAAGATCCATCATGCCATGTTCACTTAAGCCCGTTCCGGCACGTCCGGCATAGACTAATTCCCCACCCTCATAGACGCCAAGGAGAAGTGAACTTATCCCACTCGTTTTTTTATCGGTAAGTGTATAACCTCCAACAACAAATTCCTGCCTTTTATCACATTTAAGTTTGATCCAATCTCCGTTTCTTGTTCCACTGTAGATGGAATCTGCCTTTTTACCTACTATCCCTTCCATACCGGCCTCACAGGCAACAACGAAACTTTCCTTTCCGTTTTCCCTGACATGCCGGCTATAATAGAGACTTTTGGGGGCATCCTTCATCAAAGTTTCGAGTTTTTCTTTCCTGTCAATCAGTCGATGCCCTCTAAGATCCTTGCCATCCAGTGCAAGGAGATCAAAGACGATATAGGTCAGGTTTTTGCCCTTGGGATTTTTCATATAATTTTGCAGGGCCTGAAAATCTGTCTTGCCCGTTGGGCCGGTGATTGTCATTTCGCCGTCCAGAATCATCGGCCTGCCGCCGGCAAGGTCGATGAGGGAATAGACAACATCCTGAAACCGCTTTGTATAATCGTTGCCGTTTCTGGTTACCAGCCGTACGCCATTGCCTTCAATAAAGCTAAGTATCCTGTAACCGTCGTATTTTAACTCATAGAGCCAATCCTCACCCTCTGGAACCTTATTTACTAACTTGGCAAGCTGCACATCGGTCTTGCCAAAAGGGTTCTTCGTAATTTTTTCATCTTCCCCTTCTTCAATTTCTTTCATGGTACGACCGGTTCTTATGCTGGTATTAAATTCGGAAATCCCCTCGGCAGTTGTGGCATACTCATCTTTTTCTTTCAACAAAAGCCAGTTGTCCCTGGTCTCACCCGCCTTTGTTTTCAATCGCACCAAAGCCCACTTTCCCTTAAGTCTTCTTCCTTTTAAAATAAACTTCAGTACTCCTTCACGAACTCCGTTATCCACATCCCCATAGGGTTCCCAGTAACCTTCATCCCAAAGCATGATTACTCCGCCTCCATATTCCCCTTTGGGAATTGTACCCTCAAAATTCCTGTATTCCAAGGGATGCTCCTCCACATGCACGGCAAGCCTCTTATCACGGGTATCATAAGAAGGACCCTTGGGTACTGCCCAGCTGAGTAAAACTCCGTCCCATTCTATACGAAAATCGTAGTGATCCCTGCGGGCCATATGGTGCTGTACGACAAACTTAAGGCCCTCCGCGGCAATTTCTGCTACCCCTTCCGGTTCCAAGGTTCTGTCAAAATTTCTTTTCTGGTTATATTCGTTAAGCTTTGCAGTCATAAAATCACGCCGGTTCCTTCTCTTTTTCAGCCTTCTCTACACTGGCCTTTAAGGCCTCCATAAGATCGATGACTTTGCCGTCATTCTCAGCCTCTGGGGCGACAACCTCCTTACCCGATATTTTGGTCTCGATAAGCTCGCGGAGCTTAATCTGGTACTCATCTTTATATTTCGCAGGATCAAACGGCGTGTCCATGGAACCTATCAGCATCTTTGCCATATTAAGCTCCTGCTCGGCGACTTCTGGCTTAGTATACTGTTTCTGAAGTTCTTTGATGTCATCAGCGTAAAACATCGTAGAAATCAGGATACCGTCTTCCCGCGGGATGATCGCCATCAGCGTATCCTTCGTGCCCATGACAGTTTTGCCTATGGCTATCTTCTGTTCAGCCATCAACGCCGAGCGAAGTAGTTCAAAGGCCTTTTCACCTCCTGCCTCGGGTGCGGCCTGATAGGTCTTGTCATAATAGACGGGGGAAATCTGGTTTAACTGGGCGAAGTGCAGGATCTGAATGGATTTTTCTTTCTCTGTCTTGATCTTTTCGATCTCACTATCTGTGACGACGACATACTTGTCCTCATCGTACTCGTATCCCTTTACAATGTCTTCCGTCTTGATCTCCTTACCACAATGGGCGCAGGTCTTCTTGTACCGGACACGGCTATTGTCTTCCTTATGCAACTGGTTGAAATGGATGTCATTGTCCTGCGTGGCTGTGTACATTGCGATGGGGATCGCAACCATGCCAAAAGTTATGACCGATTTACGCGATATCATTTAGAAACACCTCCGGGATTATTGTTTCCAATTTAATTATAAGTATTCGATATTCGATTTTTAATATTTTAAAAGTTTTACATTTACAATTACTGATTTAATGCTAAAACCATTATAGGGGATTTCGACATATTGCAATGGCGGATTGAACAGATTACAGGATTTATGGAAGGCCTCGACACTCCTGTGCCAGATTTCAAAATGCCGTGGGTTAAAGGGTGACGTGCCATATTCAGCAGTACGATAATAGTTACAGGCCCGCCAGTAACCATAACGCGCTGCAATTTTTTGATTTTTCTTCAGGGCTTCGTCTGCCTGCCTCTCAACGCGGGTGCCAAGATCTTCCCATGTTCTCTGCTAAAATAAGTACGGTAACATGCAGCCTGTAATATATTTTGCTGAATCAGAACATAAGAAAGCAACACCTTCAGCTATATCCTGTGGTGTAACCTTATTTCTATCAAGCCACTTTTTCTCATGGCGGCAATAAGTGCAGGCTTCTTCCATGCTTGGGATTTCACCCACCGGACCCGGTCCTATAATATTAACCGTCACACCCATTTTCCACGCTTCATTGACAGCAAGTTTCAAGGCTTCAATCCTTGCTGATTTCGCAGCATTATAGGAATAAGATGGTGAAGGGATATCCATGTTGGAAGCAATGCCAATAATCCTTCCCCATTTTCTTTTTTCCATATCCTTAAGCACCAAAGGAAGCAGGTTATATATGGGACTAATCTCCTGATCTACATCCTGGATTGCGCTATCTTGGTTCAGATTTGTCAGACTTTCTGGGTTCCAGTTGGCTCCGGGACCTATAATACAGATGTCAACTTTTCCAAAATAGTCCAAAGTAGTTTGAACCAATCTCTCACAATCAGCCTTGATAAAAACGTTACCTTGCTCTGCTATTGCTTTCCCTCCATTGTCTTTGATATGTTCCGCAATTGCTTCGGCACCTTCCTGATTTTTTAGATAATTAACTACAACTGCAATTCCCTCTCTTGCCAATGTCAGTGCTACGCTGCGCCCCATGCCGTTACCCGCCGCACCTGTTATGATTGCTGTTTTCTCCTTGCATGCCATAATTTTATCCCTCCTTGTATGATACTCTAGTAGGTCATGGGCACTTGCGCGCCCAAGCCCCTATTCAAAACCGTACGTGCCCGATTAAGGCATACGGCTTTTCACTCTATATTCATTTATTATCTATAAAACAGACTAACCTTTATTTCTGGTTCTAGTAGCGGAAATGTTCGCAATAAACCATTATAGAATGCTTCAACCGAATAGCTTTTCTTCTGACTTCTTCGATTAAGCCATTTGTATAGCAACCATTTTGTTTGCGCTAGAAAATTCTTTACCTCTCTCGTATTATCGGTAACCCCATAATACTGATAGTGTCCTCTCAATTTCGCATTAACGGTTTTAAATATCATTTCTAATGGTATGGTTCTATGGGCTTTAATCCACTCTTTCATAGCTCTTATTTTACTTCTAAACTTCTTCTTACTCGTCAAGTATCTTGGTTTTCTCCATTGCTAGTTCCAGTCCGTATTTCTCAAACCTTTCCTGTAATCTCTGATAGAAAACTTCTGCTTCCCATTTGTTTTGAAAGCAACATACAAAGTCATCACAATAACGTATTAGAAAACTTTGCCCTTCACATTGTCTTTTTACTATTACATCGAACCAGTTATCCAATACATAATGTAAATATACATTAGCAAGAACCGGACTGGCTCCATTACCTTATGGGGTTCCTCGTTCACTGTCTAAGTATTTTCCGTTTTCCATAATCCCCGCATTTAAGAACTTTACTATTAATTCCAGAAATCTCTTATCTGCGATGTCATGCTCTAGGAACTTCGTCATCCAGTTATGGTCTACATTATCAACGAAGCCTTTTATATCTGCTTCCACTATATAGTTTGTTTTCCTATACTGTACATCCTCTATGATTTCCCTTACCGCTTGGTGACAGTTCCTGTTTGGTCTGAAACCAAAGCTCTCATTATAAAACTTTGGTTCATAAATCATTGTCAGTATCTGTGCTATCGCATTCTCTACCAGTTTGTCCTCATAACAGGATATTCCCAATGGTCTCATTTTGTTGCTTCCATCCTTGGGTATATATACTCGTCTTATCGGATTCGGCTTATAGCTCCCATTTTTCATCCTTTTTACTAGGTTTTCAATGTTTGCTTCCAGATTTGCCTCATATTCTTCTTTCGTTGTTCCATCCATTCCCTTCGCTTTTCTTCCATCCATTTGCTTATGAATGGCTATTAGCGTTTCTTTATTGATATAGGATGCTATATTCTGTACTTTGTGGTCGGTTCTGTCTGACTTTGCGATATTAAATTGTATTCCAAGTAATTCGTTAATCATGTAGTTCAGCTCTCCTATGTCTGCATAATCTCGCATTACTTAAAGCTATAAAGTGTCCGCCCCTTCCCTCCACCTGCTTTCACAGGTTTCTACGGTACTATGAGCGAATCGGACTTCCTGCCACACATTTGGTTGTCTGTCGCATTTCTTTGATTCGGCTTCCATACCTCATTGTGAGGATATGACAGGACCTCAGCTGTTCCGATGAAGTATTTATCATCAACCTCGCCAAGTTCTCTGACTGGGGGTAGTTTCTTAATTCTCACCATACCGATTTAAGAAATATTGTCTGCGACGGAATATAACGCCTCGACCTAATCCCACTAGATAATAATTTCCCAGCTCAATCTCTTCACTTTCGTTTCGGCTCTGTTGTTCCCTGTCCTACGCTTAAACCTAGCGTTACCGTTTCGGCTCCAAGGACTCAGTACAGGCGGTTGGTTAGACCTTACCCGATAGGATTTTCCTACTATATCTTCATCGGCTTACCAAAGCTTTGCAGAATTACTTCCACTCGCCAGGGGAAATCAGCTATGCTGATTTCACAGCTCGCACATATACATATTATACCATTTATTTTCGTGTCCGACAACCTTGCTAATTCTGTTGGTCCAGACATAACCGCCATTCTTCGATAATCGATTCTATTTCGTATCCATAGTAATCCTTTTCGTATAATAGAGATTCAACACCTCTTTTATAAGCATTGGATTTTCAGTTAGATGATAACTTACTGCACCAACTACACAAATCGCCGAATAACCAATATTTCCCATGAAACCCAGGTACGGGGTAATACATAAAAGTTGTTATAATAAGTCCAACGCCGCCTTTAGCAAACCCTTCGTACAATTCGAAGGTTCTCTCGTTCAAATGGCCTTTGTCACCTGCTGCATTTTCAATCGTGGCTGAACGGATAAATCTGTTCTTCAATTCCATATTATCAATCTTAGTTTTATCAAATAATGACTTCATATATCTTTTCTCCTTTACTTCTTTGAGTACTCTCGGAAACTCGCACAGCCTGTATTTACTAATATTTTAAATGCTGTCAATAAAATTTCATCTCCATTTTCAAATCGGGCTGAATCCTTACGTTCGGAAATTCCCAGCACTTTAGCGATTTTCCAGACCTGCCAGTTTGAAACTCCGATGTAACGGACTTTTCCCTGGGTTACCAGATCATCAATTGCCCGGAGCGTTTCTTCCAACGGGGTCACGGCATCGTTGCCATGAATTTGGCAAAGATCGATATAGTCAGTTTGCAGACGTTTCAAGCTGGCCTCAACCGCATCCATAATGTGACCGCGTGAAGCACCGACGTCATTTCGTCAGGGTTCCATCCGGTTGTACACCTTGGTTGCCAGCACAACGTCCTTGCGTGGGATTCCCAAATTCCGGAATGATTGCCCGATAGTTTTTTCACTTTCTCCTCCGGAGTAGGAATCGGCTGAATCAAAAAAGTTGATACCGGCACAGATGCTGGCCTTTACCAAATCATCGGCATCTTCTTGTCCCAAACCTCCAATATGTTTATAAACGCCTTGTCCGCTTCCGAAGGTCATAGTCCCTAAACATAATTCGGACACAAGTAAACCCGTATTGCCAAGTGTATGATATTTCATAACAAATAACCTCCATTCTTATACCTTTCTACCATGTAGTAGAATAATTCCAGTCTTCACATTTACAAATTTATTATACTACACCCCTGCTAAAACCAGTTAGTTCATTTGTACGTATTTCTTGCCTATTTCTCCAGAAATCCAAAAAATATTTTTTATTCTATCCGACTCAGAAAGCAGGACTGGATATTGCAAATAGCAGTGATATAACTGGACTTTTTCCATATACACAAAAATAATATTTCGATTACTATACAACTTGAAAATTGTTGTACTTTATAGTAGGCATCTCCCCGAAAGCAGATTCATTATACACCATTTATTTCTTTGCATTGACGTAAATCACATTCCCTCCATCTCCCATAGTAGCATAAATATGTTCTTTCTCATCAATAATCCACCACAGATAACCATACGACAGCCTATACAGGTTACATCTGCTATGTTCCTTTGTGCTCTCTTCTATCCACCATGCCGGTATTATTTGTCTTTCCTTCCACATTCCTCCAGCTAAATATAGCTGACCTATCTTTGCCATATCCTTAGGTGTTAACGAAAGTCCCCAGCCCGCTGTGTTTACTCCTGTCCTGTCAGCAACCCAGCCTCTGACATTTTTCTCTTTATACCAGGCAAGTTGTTCCTCTTTATCCTGAAAAACTATATTGCCATCAACATGAATGTCCAATGGTGAGCATGTAGAAGTTCACTGACAAAAGCACTCTCAAATATATTTGAGGTACTAAAAACAGGAGGCCACTTGTTATGTCTGGAGTATGAAAAGGACGACGTGATAATAGAAGGTCCACCAATGTCCATTCGTATTGGTGCAGAGGAACTTGAAAAAGTATTGTCATTCATTGGCTTTGAAATTGTGAAGAAGACTAAAATTAATGATGCCATATATACTGTTTTAGCAGTTAAGAAGGAGAAGTAAGTAATATAAAATATTTGATAGAACACAATTTTTATGGTATACTAACCTAAATTTGAAGTAACTAACCCAAAATAAAATGAGGTATTGAACTATGAATATAAACGAATCCGCTGAAAATTATTTAGAAACCATTTTAATATTAAGCAAAGAACTTCCTGCTGTTCGTTCTGTTGATGTAGCAAATGAATTGGAGTTCAAAAAATCAAGTGTCAGTATAGCAATGAAAAACCTTCGTGAGAAAAACCATATCACTGTCAGCGATACTGGATTTATTTATTTAACAGAATCAGGAAAGGAAATTGCAGAAATGATTTATGAAAGACATCAGCTACTGTCCTCCTGGCTTATGAAGCTTGGTGTTTCGAAAGAAATCGCTGTTGAAGACGCATGCAAAATAGAACATGTTATAAGCAAAGAAAGCTTTGATGCAATTAAAAACCACATAAAATAATGATAATCTCAAAATGAACATATGGTACAATTATTATAGAAATGGGAAAGAAAAATTGATTCAAAGTTCAAATTCATAGCCATGTTATCCCGCGTCATTCATTAACCAATCACAAAACCATATGACATTAGTACAAACTACAAAACCGTGATAAATAAATTTGTGAAGGGTTCGTTTAACGAAACCCCTCTTTTCCCTATATTATTCATAAGTATAGTAAAATACATATAACTATATTATAATTTAATCAAGACTGAGTACTCTCGGAAACTAATAGTAGCAATTGAAGATATTTTAGCTGCTGAATAAAGCTATGGACATTTTCTGTCTATCATATGTATGTTTTTACTTGCAATCTTTGAAAAAGATTTTCCTTCGCTATGCTCAGACGGTCTGCGTAAAAACATACATATGACATCACGAAAATGGAGATAAGATTTTATTGACAGCATCTAAAATATCAGTAAAAACAGGCTATGAGAGTTTCCGAGCCTCTGGTCTTGAAACCAAAATTAAGGTCTTTTTATGGTATCCACCGCACACATAGTTGTATAGTTATCCAGATAAGGCTGCTCTGTCCCTTTTCTTAAATGGCCGAATTTTTTCTCCATCCTTATGCTGTAGAGGGACTGCCATTTTTCATTATTTTCAGAGCCTGATTTTCCTTTTTAATTGCTCTTATCTCCGGTATATTATAACGGATAGAAGCCTTTCCCGTTACAGTCCAAAGAATTCCGGCTGATTTCATCCCATGCTTTATCAGGGTAAACACCTGTTACTATTGTTGTGTGTACTACATAAGTAAGAGTTAGATAGGCGTTTTTTAGTTTGTGCTGTAGACTCCATTTTTTATTAATTTAGATAGATTTGGAAGTTTGCTTGCCTTTTCCCAGTTGTCTTCTGAAAATGCATCATACGAGATCACCACTGAATTAAAGGTTGATGTTTCCTGTTTCTGTGCGGTCTTTATGCTCTAAATATAGCTTAATTAAGTTTATATTTTATTCCGTTTCTGATCGCATATAACATTGCATAGGAATTCTTTTTGCAAAGTATGGTTATTTGTTTATAACGTCCGACAAAAATTCCTGCTCCCATCTCTTTTACCGAACTGGGTATCGTTATGGTTTTTAAACTGCTGCACTGATAAAAAGACTCATATCCTATACTTGTAACTTTCTTCGGTATGATTATACCAGTTAAACTGCTGCAACCGGAAAACGTATGGCTTTCTATGGTTTTAAGAGATGCAGGAAGCTTTAATGAGGTTAAACTGCTACAGCCGTTAAAGGCCATTGTTCCAATGCTTGTTACTAAATCCGGTATGGTTATGCTTTTTAACTTTGTGCAGTTTGAAAATGCATATTTTCCAATGCTTTTTACTGATTTAGGCAGGATAATACCCGTAATGTCTTCCTGACCGTTAAAAGCACTCTCACCAATGGCTTTAACCGTATTCGGAATAGTAACCTTTCCTTTTATTTCACCTGCATCAATTAATACGCCATTTATGATAACCAGTTTATCTGCTTTTTTCTTTGTGTCAAGCCACGGTGTACCAGTAAAAGCTTCGTTTTCAAATATCTTTACGGATGTAGGGATTTTTATGGTTTTTAAACTGCTGCAGTTTAAAAAGGTCATATCTTTTATCTTTGTTACAGAATCCGGAATGATTATGCTTTTTAATTTGCTGCAGTACCGAAATGCCCAGGAGCCAATGCTTGTTACCTTCTTCGGGATAATTATGGACTCCAGACTGCCGCAGGTATCAAACGCGGAACTTCCGATACTTGTAATGGAATCCGGTAAGTTTATGCTTTTTAAACTGATGCACAGACCAAAAGTATTGTTTTTTATTTCAGTTAACCCATCAGGGATATGTATCTCTGTTAATTTACTGCATCCATAAAACGCACCGTCTCCAATACTTGTTATGGAATCCGGGATGGTAATATCTGATAAATTGCTGCAGTATTGAAATGCATTTTCTCCGATTGTTGTCAAATTTTCCAAATTTTTAGCATTTTTTAAACCGGTACATTCGTTAAAAGCATAATCGCCGATATTTTTTACGGTATTGGATATGCTCACTGTTGTAATCCCGGAATTTTTACTGAAGGCATAACTTAAGATACTGTTTACCGTATCGGGTATGATCACATCCCCTTTAGCGGTACTACCATCGATTAATACACCATCAATAATAACCAAAGGATTTTCTTTTTGTTTAGCAGCCAGCCAGGGTGTATCAGTAAAGGCGTACTCACCAAAAATCATAAGCGAATGCGGGAGGGCGATGTCAGTTAAAGCAGTACATCCATAAAATGAGCGGCTTCCAATACTTGTAACGGAATCCGGGATGGTAATTTGGGTTAAGCCGGTACAACCGCTAAATGCATCCTGCCCAATGGTTGTGACGGAATCCGGTATGGCGATACTGGTTAATCCGCTGTCCAAAAAAGTATACTCATTAATACTATTTATAGTATCTGGTATCACAATATCCGTTAATTTACTGCAGCGTTCAAAGGCATATTTTCCAATATTTTGTAATCCCTCAGGCAGGGTAATGCCGGTTAAATTTCTGCATCCCCTGAAAGCAGCTCCTCCGATGCTTGTAACAGAATCCGGAATCGTGATTTCAATTAAGCTGCTGCAGTCCTTAAAAGCTGCACCACTAATAATTGTAATGGAGTCCGGAATGGTGACTTTCGTTAATTTAAGACAATTTTCAAAGGTGTTTAATTTAATTTCTTTTACTGAGTCAGGTATATTTACCTCAGTCATATTGGTACAATAGGAGAATGCTTTTTCTCCAATACTGGTTACGGACTTAGGAATTTTTACGCCGGTTAACTCACGGTTTGTGGCAAAGGCCCCTGCACCAATGCTTATTATGGAATCCGGGACATTAACCTGCCCTTTTGCATTTTTTGCATCTATTAAAATATGATTAACTACTACAAATGCATTTTTCTTACGTTTGGCTTCCAACCATGGTGTCTGCCCAAAAGCGTCCATTCCAATATAAGTAATGGAAGAAGGGAGTGTTATATTTTTTAAGCCCCTGCACATACTAAATACCTGCTTACCAAGGCTTGTTACCGATTCAGGTATTTTTATGCTTGTTAATTCAGGACATAAATAAAAGACACTGTCTCCGATTTGAGTCACAGAATCCGGTATGGTTATGCTTTTTATTGTTCTGCAGTCATAAAAAGCCGAATCTCCAATACCGGTTACCGTATCCGGTATGATTACCTTTTCACTGCTGCCGTTATATTTTACTAATACTCCGTTTTTTATGGTAAATTCATCCCCTGTTTTTCCTGCCTTTGCAGTTATGGGATAATTTATCATAAGTAATAATATAACACCAGTGCAGATCATAAATTTCATTGATTTTAAGCCTAAAATACATTTTGTAATATTCATATTAACCCCCTTATATAAAATTAACTATATGCAACATAATCAACCTACCAGAAAAAAATGGCTATAATATGTCAATATCCTTAATATTCACATATTATGTAAAATAATGAAGTTTAGGTTAGCATTAATAAATGAGCTCGTCTTAACAATCAATCCTTTATCTGCTTGTCCTTGCAATAAATACGATTATACTGGTTAATATTTCAGAAATTAAAAAGGCTCCTGGAATTGCTGTCCCGATGCCTTTGTATTTTTCCTGTTATCCATGATATTGCCTTTCTAATTGATGATAGTGTTTTATTATTTGAACGGAACGTTCAACTACCAAAGCCGTCCCTCCCTGCTCTTTGACTTACAAGACCGCAAAGCGACGGTATAGAAACTCGATTTTATATGAAGTTGACAATCCACTAAATAATAATGAAGATTCTGCCAATTTCTATCATATATGATCATATCCGCCAATTTGGCACTTTTTTGATTATGATTGAAGCCAAATATACTGTTCATATTAAAGGTAATAATAATTGATCCAATATTTCCTTTTTTTGTCAAATCAGAGGTTGAATATGCATTCGCTCCAACTGCAAATACAATATGATATTTACATTCCCATGTTGTATGTGATAATGTATTCTTATCCATTTGGATACCTCCTTTGTTATATGTAGTGCGGTTTGAGACCCACACTTATTATACCAAAGGAGTCTTTTTTTGAAAATGCTAGAAGCCATTGTGGTCCACCGGCATAGCCGGTGGTTTTTTAAAGATAACCCTACAAAAAATTACCCCTCGATATATTCCTACAAACACATACCGAAGGGTAAAATTAAGTTGAAATATTAACTTTCATATTACGTCATCTATCAAACCTAGTATTTCCAACGCTTCCAGAAACTCACTTTTTCGACATTAATACAGCTGTTTCGACATACCGTGAACGGTCAGAAAAGATACCGTACCCCTCTGGTATCCCCTTGGCGGAAGCCCATATTTCAGATAAAGTCGCCTGGATAGGCCTTTTTTTAGTCGATTTAGAGTCTAATTTTGCATTACAATTCAAGTAAATTCTAGGAAATACTTACCGAACATATAGCTGTTTTTGAGAGTACCATTTGCGCCACTGCTTACACAGCGCATTTGCAAATTAGGTTAGAGTAATACAAGATGCTTGGTGTATGGTTCTAGCAAAAACATAAGTTGCTCAGTAATTTCCTGTACATTGCAAGGCATGGAATTATTGATCCACCATTCCAATACTCCAATAAACCCGGAAGTCAAAAAATGAGTGGCGACACCACCAAGGCAAAGCGAAAAAACCCGGATAGTCAAAGAAAAATGGCCTATTGTTATGCACGAAGAGATAAAGGAAAATCACGACTATGACCTCATTTTTATGAGCGTCAACCCCGAACAGTTATCAAGTGCGGTTAAGTACCTGGCACCGCGCATTGGAAATGCAACAGCCCTTTTTTTCAGCAACTTCTGGCAAGACCCGCGATTGGCTGTTCAGCCGATTCCACGCAGTCAAATTGTTTATGGCTTCCCCAACGCCGGCGGTGGATTTCAAGGAAACACTCTTTACTGTGGGTTTAATAAAACGATTCAGTATGGAACATTTGAATTCGAGCCTACCAAAAGGGATTTAGAGGTTCGTAAGCTTTTTGCCCAGGCAGGTTTCAAGATAATGGTTCAAAAGGATGTAAAAAGTTGGCTCTGGAATCACTTCGCGTTCAACGCTGCAATGGAAGTCGAAGTATTAAAAAGCGGCAGTTTTAAAAAAGTAATTTCTTCACGCAAAGGGCTCAAAACTTGATTTTTTGACAAAAGTGTTGAGCGTCCTGCCGCCGAAAGTCGTTAGTTTTCTTATGAGTCACGTTCGCATTGTCTTGATAATGACTACATCTAACTTACTTGATTAAAACCATACAGCCCAATCACCATATTCAAATGTTCCGCTTCCATGATGTAGTTTGCCCTCTATCTTCAGTTGTTCAAATGCATCCCTCATTCTAACAAGTATTTCGGGGTGAATGTCCAATGTGTGATGGGCCGGAAATACTCTCTTTACTGGGAGTGCTGCAACTCTTTTCAGAGACGTAAGATAGGCTTCTGGATCAGTAGATGGATAATAGGCAAATAATGTATCTTTATAAACCAAATCACCGGTAAACAGATATCCACGTTCTTTTTCAAAAAAGCTCATATGTCCAGGTGAGTGACCTGGCGTATGCAGAATATGAACGGAACGATCACCAAGATCAATAACATCATTATCTTTCAATACTCTTGTAGGCGTACCCTGAAAGAAATCATAGGTATCAACATTATAACCTTCCGGTAAATCACAGCGATCGATGACCATTTCCCTGATTTGTTCCATAGTAAGTGGAAATTCTCCGTTTAACCAATTCAGTTCATCTTTTTGAGCATAAAAATCAGGAAAATATTTATGACCGCCGATATGATCCCAGTGAACATGCGTTGCCACCGCTGCAACCGGCCTGTCAGTCAACTTGATTACCTCGTCATAAATATTACAAATACCAAGTCCTGTATCAATCAAAAGGCTGCTCACAGAACCGTTAAGCAAATAACAATGCGTTTCCTCCCAATGACGGTACTCACTAATAATATATGTTTCTTTGTCTATCCGATCTATTGTAAACCAATCATTCATTTGCTAAATCCTCCAAACTTATAATTAAAATTCTCTGTTTATCGTTTAAATCGATTATATAAACAATTTGCATTTCACATTGTCTTGATAATGACTGCTTAACAAACCATAATAATCGGCAAACGGTTTTTTGTCATATTCATCCATTTATTTAAATTTCTATCAAAGAACGTGAGTTCCGTGCCCCATATCATTTTATTGTGTCTTGGTGATAACAGGTATGCTCATTTTTGAGGTTATGTATCTACCTGCATATTCGAATTTTGCTTTTTCGGTATATCGCATAATAAAATCCGATTTTGCTTCTGTGTATCCATCTCTGTTGTGCTCGTATTCTTTCCACAAACTCAATTTAAGGTTTCCATATTGGACGGCAACATCAGCATGATCTAATAGATAATCTCTAAAATATAACTCATTCCAATCGCCCAAATACCTAACATGAAGATGGTACACCTTTTCTGCAAATCCATCCGGTGTGTAGCCTTTATTGAACACAAGTTTCAAATCTGGCTCATGCTCACTTGACATAAGTATCCAGCTATTCATCTTTAGGATTTCGATTAGCCTTGTAATGTCGCAATTGTTATCAACTTCTAACAAGATATCTACAGTCGGTTTTGCAATCAATCCTTCTACCGCACTGCTTCCGATATGGTTAATTCGTTTTATATCCTGATTCTTGATACAACTGAAAAGCTGTCTTTCTTCGATTTCATACCACTCTTTATAATTTGGATTGTGCTTTTTCAAGATAATAGGAAACAACTCCCATAATTCTTCCAACGACATCTCTGATAATTCTTTTTTCATGCTTACCACCTCATCAGTAGGATTGTAAAATACTACTACTCCAAGAGATGATTTTATCATAATATAAGACCAAATCCACCTCATCCATTGCAGTTAGCTTTTTTCTATCCATACAAATATTCAATATCTCTTTATCTATCCCATTTAACTGTTTTACCAAATCTGTCTTGCTACCTATATATTGGTTTGTTTCATCAAAGTATTTGGCCTGCAAAATAAAAAATGAAGACTTGTACAGAGCCGATAAAATTTCAGGGCTATTTTCATAGAGAAAATTATGGCAACACGCATGGTACAGATTGCACGCACCTATTTTTACAGCACGTTTAACATCCTCTTTGTCAATTAGCGGCAACAAATAGTCTATGCTTCCGTAGATTGGCTGCGTATCATAATAGAATTGAAATAAATCAGATTTTTCCCAACCTACGATCTCACTCTTACCAGAAATAAACCCGCAGGCTTTTTCCTTATAAGGCATTTGTGAAATTATCACTCGATATTTTTTCAAATCCTGCACAGTCAGCTCATTCAGGATAACTATAATGTCTATATCACTGCTGTCATCCGCTTCTTTGCGTTTGTAACTTCCTTGTAAACCAATAAAAGCAAGCCTATCTCCAAATTCATTTTTTATTTTTGATACAAGTCTATCTATCCACTCATCTATAAAAAAATTCATCTTCTCACCTCGTAAATGTTATTTTTTGCAACGAATAAGGAATCTATCCAAGCGCTTTATTTTTTCCAAGTCATCAAATATTCAATTTCGCCAGTATTCTCATCAACTTGTTCTTTTTCAATGGAGAAGTTTTCCCTGCAATAAAATTTGGTTACCCTATCGTTTTTCTTATATACACTTAAACTTATATTATCATAAAGCTGTTTGCATTTATCAAGCAATAGCTTACCAATGCCAATTGATTGCATTTGGTTTGATACAAATATTCCTGCGATATAACCGCTATCAATGCCCACAAAGGCCACTATTTTATTTGGGATTTCATATACCACATAATATCATCTATTTTTTCACGCACTTCTTCTTTTTCCCAGTCCCACCAGCAAATAATTTGTAATTTTTCAATTGTTTCATCAGTGAATCGCTTTTTGATAGGCTTTGCTGGCACACCGCCTACTATTGTGTATGACTCAACATCTTTTGTTACAACTGCTCTTGTTCCGATAATTGCTCCATTTCCAATATGAATGCCCGGCATAATAACTGCTTCGTATCCAATCCATACATCATTTCCTATAATGATATCCCCCTTGTTATCCCATGCCTGTGTTACATCCATTTTGTTAAGCCCATAAGCTTCCCTGAACAGGGGAAATGGATATGTAGAGAGTGATTTCAAATTGTGGTTTGCACTAGTAAAAATAAATTTTGCACCGCAGGCAATGGAACAATACTTACCAATAATCAATTTATCATGATTTATAGGATAATGATATAAAACATTATTTTTTTCAAATTCAACTGGAGCATTTACAAAGTCATTATACATTGTATAATCTCCAATTTTAATGTTAGGTTTGGTAATAACAGACTTTAGATAGATAGTTTGTGTATCACCAGTACGTGGAATATTTTTTCTTCCGAAATAGACATTACAAATCCTCCTATTTCAATTCCTGATACCGAATTAATTTCACTTGTGTTGTATACAAAACCAAATGTTCTTGCTTCAGGTGTCATTTCCAAGGCTAAATTAAAAATATCTTCAATCGGTATAGAATTGGATACACCAGTGATGTTACCCGTAGTATCCTTAAACGATGTAACAAGTCCTGCTGCTACTGGATCACTTACTGCAGAGAATACAATTGGTACCGTTGTTGTAGCAGCCATTGCTGCCTGTGCAGTAGAAGTTGCAATTGGAATCAGCATATCTACGCCATTGCCGATCATGTTCTGTATAATTGTTGGTAAAAGAGTCATATCCCCATTGGCGTTTTGATATTCAATTACAACCTTGTCTTCTCCATATCCTAAAGACTCCAATTCGGACATAATAGTCTCACGAATTTGATTTAGAGACGGATGATCCACATGTTGAATGATAGCAATCTTAAAAGGTTCTGTAGATTCTTCTGCCTCTGTATCATCAGCAATAGAATTTTCTGTATCACCTGTCATAGTGGTTTCCTTTGTGTCGTTTGTTTCCTTTGTACTACTGTTTTCCTTGTTCCCACATGCTGTGAATATACCAAAAATCATTGTTAATACCACTAATAAAGCGAATAATTTCTTCATATAAATCTCCTCCTCTTACTCTGAGTACGCTTTAACTCTTCTTACAAATATTATCATAAAAAAGTTTTGAACGTACTCTATCAACATTTCATAGTAATGCCATTGAGTATGCGTGAGGTTGAAGGGGATCCGTAAACAATACTACGACCTTTTCCTGATCGAATTATTTCCTAGAGTAAAAAATCTGCCCTTAATATAAGGACAGATAGTATCTGCGGTGCCACCTTAATTGATCTATCATACGATTTGTTTCTCTTTACGCCTCGCATCATAATCCTCTTTCTCGAAAATGCCAACACATTCTCTGTTGTTAACGCCAACTTACGTCTTAGCTACTAAATGATCCATATAGTCTAGGATGTGGGCTATCAGAACTGCCATACAATGAGTCAGAAATCACCATAGAATACGGGAGCTTTGCAACTATATCTACATCATCTTGATCCATACTCATCACAATAATTCCAACTTTTCCCTTTTCTTCACATAGAAGGCTGCACAAAAATTCTATTTCATCTTTAGAAAATCCTTTTATAGCTATCTTTATTGCACCTAGTCCAACGAAACCACCTATGTTAACCGCGGGTCTTACAGATCTTAGTATATGAACATACTCACTATAATGATAAAGCTTAATATTTTCTGGAACCTTGCCAAGACATGGTTCTATAAAATCATACATATGTTGACGGCTGAAATCACTGCTTGGGCACAAACTCATTCCACAATTCCCACTTAATACAGACGTAATTCCCTGCGCAAGCTCTATGATTCCAAATTCCGGGTCTATAAGAGCTGTCCTGTCACAGTGTCTATGACTATCTATAAAACCAGGGGTAACCGTTCTTCCTAATGCATCCAATATTTTCGCATCTGACACTGTAATATTCTCTTTCACAGCAATGATTCTATTATCTTTAATCAGAATATCTTTTTTAACAGGTAAACTACCCGTACCATCATACACTATTCCATTCTTCAATATTATCTGCATATTTTTTAATGCCTCTTCCTTCACAGAACAGTACAAATTTACCTGTTTTTTCCTCTGGCATCAATGCGAATCATATGATCCACTTGCTTATTTCTGATGCCATAAACTTCATCTGCCAGATTTGCAATTACACACGCATGATTGGGAATAATTGCGATTTTATCTCCAATCCGTAAATTTAGTAGATTGGTAGATTCTATAAACCCATGTTCTTCATTTAGTTTTGTAATCATAATATCCGGATGCCCCACCACATAACCGTAACCTTCATGATGTCCGCATAAATCGGTCGTTAAAGTTTTACTTCCCGCATCAATAATTGCATGGTTTTCATCATTCATACAGACAACCGTTGCAATAATTTTCAATGCACATTGTTCTTCTGTTGCAAAGGAAGTAAATAATTGTCCACAATCATTAAATATGTAATGTCCTGGCCTTACTTCTGTGATTCCATTTAACAGATGGGAACGTTTTGATGAATAGGAACTTCCTCCACTTAAAACATTCATTTTAAATCCGGCATCTCTTAACATCTGTGCGGTTCCTACCATATTATCATGCTCAAGCTTCGTTACACGATCAAAGCCTTCCAGCGTGGTTTCACCATAAATAGTCCCACCATAATACATGATTCCTAAAATATCAATTCCTGATAAGTCTTTTATTTCGTTTGCAAATTTCAATGTAGGCTCATACGGCTTTTTACCACCTCGATTAATACCCCCATCAATTTCTAATAACACTTCAACTTTTTTATTCTTTTGCTCTCCTATTTTTGAAAGTTGTTTTGCACCTTCCGTACTGTTTACTATTGTAATAACGTCAGCAATATCCAAAAGTTTTGCTAAACGTTCCATTTTGTCTTCTCCAATAAGCGGAAAAGCAATTAGAATATCTCTGATTCCTGCCTCTGCCATAACTTCAGCTTCTCCTAGTTTTGCACAGGTAATTCCTGCTGCTCCAAGTTTCAGTTGAAGTTTTGCAATCTCCACGCTTTTATGAGGTTTAATATGAGGTCTTACATGAATACCATACTTTTCATTCAGCTCAACCATATCCTTCAAATTTTTTTCTACCTGTTCCAATTCAATAACAACTGCAGGTGTTGGCAAATAATCATACATTATATTCACATCTTCCTTTCAATCATCCATACTTTGCGTCAATATGTCATAAAAAATTCCTATGTATAAAGAAATGCCTTTTTCTAATTGATCTAGCGTAATATACTCATCTATGTGATGAGCCTGTTCTATACTTCCAGGTCCAAAGATTACAGCTGGTATCCCAAGTGCCTCTGTAATTAGTCCCGCCTCACAGGATGCTTCAAATCCTTTAACTACAGGTTTTTGCGTATATAATTCTACAATATTATTTTTAATGACTTGAATTTCCTTCAAATTTTCTTCGCATTTTCCTGGAGGACAATAAGTGGTGATTTCAAAATCCCATTTACATCCTGTGACTTTTTCCATTTGTTCTAACAAGTCCTGCAGCTGAGCCGTACAACTATTTTTGTTCTCGCCCTTTATTAATCTTCTGTCAATACGGATTTTGCACAAATCAGGTATTATATTCACTTTTGTACCACCTTCAATTTTTGTCACTTGAATGCTACCAGCTCCAATATACTCTTCTTCATTTTGCGCTAATTTGTTATTTAATTCCTGGATCAATTTTATTAGAAAAGAAACTGCATAGACAGCGTTATTTCCCTGTTGAGGCTGAGCTGCATGTGCGCTTTTTCCATATATGCTAACAGTAAATGCCATAACTCCTCTATGCCCAAGAGCTATCTGCATATTAGTCGGCTCACCCACTATCACAAAATCTGCATTAGGACAATTTTTCAAATACTTCTTTAATCCTAAATTTGAATTTTCCTCATCAACATCATAAACAAGTAGAAGACTGCCTTTTAATTCAATATTATTTTTTATCAAAAGTTCAGTCGCATACATAGAACAAGCAATACTGCCTTTCATATCACAAGATCCTCTCCCATACATTCTGCCATCTCGAATCTCTGGAATATATGGTGGTGAAGTCCACTGTTCTTCAACTCCTGCCGGGACCACATCTAGGTGCCCTATATACATAATTCTTTTATGTGTATCGTCACTCCCTGGTATTTCAACTACTACATTAAAACGTTCCTTACTACAGAAATCTTTTTTGGGATGAAGTCCTAATTTCTGAAAAAAGTCAAATACATATTGGGCTACGTATTTTTCATTTCCCGAAACCACTTCACTCTCTAAAGATATCAAATCTTCAGCAATGTGCCACAATTGATTCTTGTTCACTGCAGATAATAATTTTCTTTTTTGCTCTTTCATTTCTTATCTGCCTTATTTATTTACGTGGAAATTTACATTATTTCCTCGTTTAACAGCCCAATCAGCTACTCTTTGCGGATCACCTTCCCAAAGGCGCTCCTCACCCCATGAATTTGTTTCTGGTTTGCCTTCACAAGTAATTTTTATAACCGGAAACAATGATTCTTCTGTCTTTTCAGGTAACCCTTCTATATAAAGGATATCACCTTCCTGCCTAAAATTCAAATTAGTTTTTGTTGTCATTAGTTCAACCTGACTCACCCTATTTGTTAAATCCGCAAACCGAAACACTGGTTTTCCATCCCAAAATCGAATAATTAAATAAAGATTATTTCCCTTCATAGTTTGGAAACCATAAGTTAAGGCCTCCGTTAATTCGCCACCTTCACTCCCATAAATAGACTCTCCATATTTGTCCAGCCATCTACCAATTGCAAATGCTCTTTCTTGAAACTCTTGCTGAAATTCGCCATCAGGTGTAGGTCCAATATTCATAATAAGGTTCCCTCCTTTAGATGCACAGGTACAAAGTGTATCTAAAAGCTCACTTGCTGATTTCCAACGTTCTCCACTTGTATATCCCCACCATCTCCAATAGCTTACCTGGTTAGATTCCCATAATCTATTCTCTGGATTTACTAAATGTTCGGGTGTTCCAAAATCCCCTTCTTCACTACCACCACCATGCTTTAGCAACTGATCCTTATCCGTAGAATATCCCAATCTGTTATTGATAATAATACCAGGCTGCCATTCTCTCATTTTACTAACTAACTCGTGACTTTTTAAATCCTCTGCACATCTTGGCCAAACTCCATCAAAGAAAAAATAATCTATTTTTCCATACTTTGAGCATAGTTCTCTTACTTGATTATGTATGTACTCCTGCATTTTTATCCAGCCTTCCGGATTTTTATTAGGTCCTTCATAATATGCCGGAATTCTCCAATCACACCAGGAATAGTAAAGCCCTACTTTTAAGCCTTCTTCGCGTAAGGCATCTGTGTATTCTTTTACAAAATCTCTTTTAGGAGCTTGCTTCATACTTGTGTAATCAGTATATTCGCTATCCCAAAGACAATACCCATCATGATGTCTAGTAGTAAGACACGCATATTTAAAGCCTGATGCCTTAATTATTTTTGCCCATTCTTTTGGATTGTATTTTAGGGGATTCCAAGAACAAGCCATTTTTTCATACTCCGACTGATCCATATGATCACGAAATAAAGCCTGTTCTCCATGCCCTGTCATTGAGTATGGTCCCCAATGAATAAACAAACCATATCTAGATTGGGGGAACCATTCAAACTCTTTGGGTATATCATATTTAAAATACATCTTTTTTACCTCCTAATTATTGTCTAACCTTTCACGGAACCTGCTGATAATCCAGTCTCAATTTGCTTTTGGAATTTAAAATAAATAATTATCATAGGAAAAACAGAAATACAGATTCCAGCAAATGTTCCTCCATAATTTATATCATATTCTGATTTAAAAGCCATAAGTGCAACAGATAAGGTTGCTTTAGAACGGTCACTAATTAACAAAATAGAAAAAATCAAATCATTATATACTCGTAAAAATGTCATAATAGCAATGGTTGCTATAACCGGCTTCATAAGAGGAGTCAAGACCTTAATCAATAGTCCAAAATATCCACATCCATCAATTCTAGCAGCTTCATCAAGTTCTTTACTGATCCCTTTCATATATCCGTTAGCCAAAAAAACAGCAAGTGATAAATTTGTTGCTGCATATACTCCTACAATGCCAATTATGGAATTCTTTAAATGTAATTGATTTATAATTGTAGCCAGCGGAATTAATGTTGCATGAACCGGTAATGTAAGTCCAGCAATGAAGAATAAAAAAATCCCCTGCTTAAAAGGTACATCTATACGAAAAACAAATGATATACATAAAGCCATTACAATAACAGCTATAACAGATAATATGGAATATAGTAATGAATTTAACATACCCTGTATAATGGTAGTATTTTTGAAAGCATATATATAATTCTCCCATGAAAAACTATCCGGTAAAGCAAACGGAGATGCATATATACCATTGTTATCCTTAAATGAACTCAAAAGTGAAAATAATAATGGAAACAAAGAAATAAATACATAAATACCTGCATATGCTCCGATTCCAACCTTTGATAATCTTTTTTTCATAATATCTATATGCATTGCTTCACCTTCTTTCTTCTTAAAGGTTTTTCTTCTTTATCATCAAGTAGGTGATTCAAGCTAAAGGTAATAATCAATGCCAATATCAAAATAATAACTCCGATTGTTGAACCATATCCAAATTTGCTGTATATAAACGCCTGGTCATACATTAAGGTTGCTGGAACATCTGTCGCCGTTCCAGGTCCTCCGTCAGTCATAACATAAATAATATCAAAAACTTTAATAGAGCCTGCAATTGCACTAGTTAAAAACACTTTAAAAGTTTCTTTCATATTCGGAATGATGATATGTATAATTCTCTGAAATCCTGTTGCACCATCTACAACTGATGCCTCTATCATATCTCTAGGTACACCGGTAAGACCTGTAATGAAAACGAGCATGTTGCTTCCTACAAACATCCAGGCATTTACCAAAGCCACTACCCAAATAGCATTCGTAGTATTTCCAAGCCATTCCTGACCTTCCATTCCAAAGAACTCCACTATAGCATTTATGGCACCTCCATTTTTTGTCAGCAAAAAAGTCCACATCAGGCCCGTAGCTGTCATTGGAAGTAATGTTGGAATATAGAAAATTGTCCTCAATACTCCGTTAACCTTATTTTTTTTTGATACTAAAAGTGCCAACGAAAAAGATATTGGAAAAATGATTAACAGGCTCACAATAATAAATACCAATGCGTTCCACAGGGAATGATAAAAAACTTTCTGTGCAAACAATACTTTATAGTTTTTTAAACCTACAAAAATCTTTTCTACCCTCTCAATCCCGTTCCAACTATATCCAGATAAAAACATTGTATAAATCATTGGATAAATAAAGAATGCTATATAAATGGTAATAGGCATTATGAGTAGGACTGCTGCTATCCCCAACTTTCTTCTGTCTTGTTTCACTTGAATCCCCTCCTTCACTTAGCCTTATAATTGGGTTTATCGCCCTTATTCCGTAAGAACGGCAATGCAAATTGAATCATATATCAATTCACATTGCCTTTCATTTGTCTATTGATATATGATTTTTAATATATCAATTTCAACCTTGCGTCTTACTCTGTTTCAATTATTGTTTGAATGGACTCAATTACCGCCTCAATAGAATCTCCTGCCCACATTGCTTGAATTCCTGTTCTTGTTGCATCCCTAAGTCCCGAATTTGAATCATATTCTGCTGGCTCTGTTAATAGGGATTCCATTTTAGCAAAGTTAGCTTTGAAATCTGTTGTAATCTGTGGTTGATTTTCAATAGGCGCATTATCCTTTAATACAGATACAAACCCACCAGATGATTCAATGTTTCTCTGTTCCATGTATTTTGCCTGTGTACAAGTTTTTAATAATTCTATGGCCGCTTCTTTTTCTGCCTCTGTCGCTAAAGCAGATATACTAAATATATCACCGCTTCCACCATGCCATGCATTTTGATATTCTGGATACTCCTCATAATATGGGAATGAAACATTTACTACATCATCAGGATTTTCCATTTCTCCTGTAACTCTACCAATAAAATATGCATTACGGAAATCCATTGGTGATTGTGCAGTTAAAAATAACTGACATTCGCCTTCACCATCGAGTGTAGTAATACTGTCTCCAAGATAGCCCTTATCTGCCCATGATTTCATAGTTGTAAGAATATCCTTTACAGCTTCATCACTATATGTAGTTTCCCTGTTTGCAAGTTTAACTGCCAATTCATTTCCCGAACGTTTTGCCATTAAAAGTGTAAATAAATGACCACCACGGAATGTACTTTTGTCACCAATTGGAAGCGGAACTATTCCATTCTCAAGGAATTTTTCACATGCTACTTCAAACTCTTCAATCGTTGTAGGAATTTTTATTCCATATTCATCAAACATTGCTTTGTTACAGAATAATGAATCTGCATATGCCGCATAAGGTACTCCATACACACCTTCAATTCCATCAAAGGAAATCATATCAAACATACTTGGTAGAAATGTATCATACCATTCTTGGTTATTATCAAAATATGATGTCAAGTCTGCCACAAGTCCACTTTCCACATAGCTTTTCGCTGTTCCGCCACCATATGTCATAAATATAGTAGGCATATCTCCAGTGGCCATTGTTATCTTAAATTTGCTGTTAAATTGAGTTTCGTCCGTAATAGATTCATCAACAACGGTAACTTCCGGATGAGCTTTTTTGTACTCTTCAATGCCTTGACGGAATGCTTTTGCATCAACCGCCGTATCATCACCGTATCTGCTTAAAATTGAAATTGTTACCCCCTCAGTATTTGATTCCACTTTTGTTGTCTTTTCTGTTGTTGTCTCTTCAGTTGTTGCCTCCTCTTTTGTTATCTCTTCTGTTGTTGCTTTACCGCCTCCGCATGCCATTAAAGAAAGCGCCATCGTAAGTACTAAAACTAAACTAATAATTTTTTTCATTTCTTTCCCTCCAATAATTTTATTTTGCTACAAATGAATTATAACATCCTCTCTAATTCCCCGGAATGGAAATATTTTATATCGTATGTACTTTTTTACGATATTTATATTAATCGTGATCAAAATTTTGGTAAATATTATATGCATATTGACATATTTTTCAACAAATGCTATTATGTCTTAAACTATAAGGTAGGAAAACGCGATGAAAAAGATATTTTGTTCACCAAAATTACATAAAACCATTTTTGGTACTTCTATCACAAGTAAAATTAAAATGGGTATGCTGGTAATATCTATTTCTATCTTAGTCGCCTTTATGTCCATTTCAATATCGTATTCTTATCAAAATATGTTAACAGAATCTATTGATTCTGCCTATAAAAATTTGGTATTTTCTAAAAATAATTTAGATAATATGTTAAATATGATTATGAATTATTCTGTTATTTTACTATCTGATGAAAAAATACAGGATGTTCTTACGCAAAAAGAACAACCCACTGCCACTGAATTATCAAGAATAGATATTACAATGCGCAACCGTATCAATGCTATTGTAGGCTCCTATGCAACAATTAATGCTGTTCTAATCTATGACAACTGGGGAAATATATACGAATCTGGAATTACATTACTAAATACTGATTCCCTTCCATCAACGCTACCAGAAAAACTTCCATCTTGGATAACAACACACCCTGCATCTTACTATATTGCTGTACCTGGAAAAACTATACAACCGGATGTTATGTCATTTGTAAGAACAATTAGTGATTATAAAACTGGCCGTCATGTGGGATTTTTAGAAATATGTATTGATGAGTCCTATGTATCAAAAACCTATTCTGCAAGTACCGCTGATGAAGGAAGCATGTATATTATTTCTTCTGATAATTATATTATCAGTCATCCTGACACAAAAAAGCTTTACACACAAACAGACCTTCCTTTTCAATCATTTGATGAATCAAAAAATTACCTGGTTGTAAATAATAAATTTATTATTTACGAAAAATACGATCAATTTAATTCTTATCTAGTTAGTGAAATTCCTAAAAGTATTATTCAGAAAAAAATCAACAAAATGATTCGTATCATGCTTTTAGCTGGTATCTCATTAATCACTTTATGTATCGCTATTTCCACTTTAATATCAACGACCCTCACGAAAAATCTTTACATGCTTATTGCTGCTATTAAAGAAGTTAATAATGGTAATTGGAATGTAAAAGTTAACACAACCTCACAAGATGAAGTTGGAATTCTTGCTCAGAATTTTAACCATATGCTTGGCAAATTACAACAGGGCACTAAAAATCTTGTACAGGAACAAAAATTAAAACGTGAGTTTCAATTGGAATTATTAAATCAGCAAATAAATCCTCATTTTTTGTACAATACACTTGATACTATTTGTGCATTAGCAGAACTAAACCATCTAGATGAACTATTATCCATGGTTGATAACCTTACTCACTTTTATCGGGGTGTACTTAGCAAAGGAAGTACTGTAATCTCACTCAAGGAGGAACTACAGATAGCTGTTAGCTACCTTAATATAATGCAAACTAGATACAATAAAAGCTTTCATTACGACTTAAATATTCCTGAAAGTATATATAATAATACAGCTCTTCGTCTGACTTTACAGCCTATTTTAGAGAATTCCATATACCATGGTTTTCAACTTCATAAACCTGGTGGGCGCATCCAGATATCTACTAGAATCTTCAGCACTTTTATTTTAATTATCGTTACTGACAATGGAATTGGCATGAATAGTGATACCTTAAATACTATTTGCTCAAAACAAGATAATAATGGCACTAAAATGGGCTTTGGTATAATGAATGTACATGAGAGAATTCGACTATATTATGGTGAACAATATGGGATGAAAATATATAGCAAAGAAGGAACTGGAACTCGTATTATACTTAAAATACCTAAATGTCATTGGAGGGTTAACGAAAATGTTTAACATACTAATTGCAGAAGATGAATACTTGATACGAGAACGACTAAAAAATATGCTGGATTATACTCTCTTTGGGTTTAAAATTATACATGATGTTGATAACGGAAAGGATGCATATGATTTTATCTTGAAAGAAAAACCTAATTTGGCAATTTTAGATATTAAAATGCCACTTTTAACCGGGCTTGAAATAGCCGAAAAAGTACATGCTGAGGGTTTAGATACTAAGATCGTAATTCTAACTAGTTATGATTATTTTACATTTGCACAACTATCCATAAAATATGGTGTGTTTGCATATCTATTGAAACCAATAAATAAAAACGAATTAAAATCTTTGTTAATACAAGTCCGCGATGAAATCGTTAAATTAAACCAATTAACTAATATTGTTGTTTCTTATCAAACTGAATGGAAAGAAAAGATGTTTTTAAATTATATTTCAAACGAAACTTTAGATTTTGAAGGAATCTCATGCATCCAATCAATTCTTAATCCCGTAAATGAAAGTTTTACTTTAATGGGTCTCTTCAAAATAGAAAACAAAGATGGTGAAGCAGATATTACTGATAAAGTACAGAAAATTCTAGAAAAGCAATCTATTTTTTCCTCATCTTTTTTCTTCCGTTATACAGACAATATTCTGGGCATCTTAATTTATGAACTATTTTCACCTAAGTTCTCTATTCAAATAGCTAACTTGCAAAACCAGCTTGTAAAAAGTTATGATTACTCTATTAATATTGTAATCAACTCACAAAAAATAGAAATGACTAACTTACCTAATATTTTTAACGATACTTTAAATTCATTACAAAATACTGTTTTTTTAGGAAAAAATATAATTGTATATATAAATAATTCCCTTTCAAAAACTAATAATACTTTTCGATATCATTGTAACATACGAGATTCTTTGCTTCTAAATTTGAGAATGGGTGACATTGTAAGCATAAACCATATATTGGAAAGTGCTTTTATGGATTTAAAAGAAGGCTCTCCTTCTTACAACAATCTAAATATATTACTTTCTGAACTATTATTAACCTGTAATTTATATATAAATGAAGTCAATTCCAATACTAATGATAATATTTCATTTTATATTCATGAACTGTTAGAAAACTATATTTTTTTAGACGATATTGTTTTATGGTGCAAAGAGTATATTGAAAATATTTATTCCAACAATAATAATTTTTTGAACAACGCTACTCAAGTACTGATTAGAAAAGTTCAGCACATAATAGAATCTTCTTACTCAAATATTACCTTAGATTTAAATTACATTTCTGAAGAGGTAGGTTACAGTCCAAGCTATCTAAGTGGAACCTTTAAAAAAGTTACTGGGGTTTCCATTGTCCAATATATTACAAAATGTAGAATGGAGGCAGCACAAAAATTACTTTTAAAAAGCAAAATCAAATTAACTGATTTATGTGAAATGGTAGGATATTCTGACTCCTTTTATTTTAGTAAACGTTTCAAAAGTTTTTTTGGATATTCCCCATCAGAATATATTATCGCGATTGATTCTAAACACTAATTACACGACTATTACGCATTTTGCAGATAAAGACCATTTATCTTGGTCCCATTTTGAAATTTTATTTATCATATCTTTTCTCTCCTTGCACTTTTTATCATTATTTTAATTTTGAATTTTGGCAATAAAAAATGCAGGCTAAGATCCGCAATGCGAGCTTTAGTCTGCATTTTAACGTTACTTCTTCTTCCGTAAGCACGTAATTACCAGTACCTTTTACATGGATTCACTTTTTGCTAAAATACTTTCATAATTCAAAATCTATGGAGGTATTTATTATGGCTGAACAATCATTTTCTAAATACAAACTCTGGAAATCAAAAATCGCCAATTATCGTGACAGTGGTCTTACCGCCAAGGCTTGGTGTGATGATCAGAAAATCAAACGTTCTACCCTTCATTTTCAGAGTGAGTGGTACTCTTTTCAGTGGCAGTTTCACTCTTTTAACAAATCAATGTTTTTAATTATGTCGCTTACCATATAGTTGATAAACTTCTTTTCATTCTCCGCTTTCCCTTTTAGCATTACATCCATCTCGAATTTAGGTAGTTTCCCGGCAATTATAAAATCCAAGGATACTCCAAAATAATCCGCTATGCATACTAATGTATCAACTTTAGCTCCATTGGCTCCTCTTTCAATTTTACGATACCCATCTATGGAAATTCCTAAATCTGCTGATACATCCTCCTGACTTAATTTTCTATCTATTCTCAATTTCTTAATTCTTTTTCCGCTTTTTTTAATATCATAATACAAAACTTTCCCCTCCTGGTTTCCTTACTAATTTCCTGTTATTTTGAAAATCAGCCAAGGACTCCTGCACCTTGGCACTAATTTGCACAAATTGTTTCTCCCTTCAAATCCGTACCTGTAAGAACATATCAGCAAAAAATCTTCTTTTGCCATATTATTTACAGGTTCCCCATAAGGTAGAAACAACTGTTTAAAATAAAAGTAAGCCATTCAGACTGCTACCTCTACCAGATATTCAGTGTCTATCAGAGAAACAAAGCCCTTTTATAAATCTAATATACTTTTTAATGCCAAGTGCTTTATATATATTTGGGGGGACAAAAAAGTGCCTTCGACACTTCACTCCCCTGTCCTCATTCATGAAGGGAATTAAGGGTTTCTTTTACTTCATAATAGTCTTATGAGCACATTACAAGATATTTTTCAGGACCATTATGAAGAAATGTTATATACTTTACATCCTCGTCAAACTGTTATCGAAAATATTGATAATGCTGTAGCTAAAAACGTTGTCAAATATGTTAGTACCAAAAGCGGAGGTAGTAACCATGGATATCAGCAAACATACAGCGAATCTTGGGGAGAACTATATCTTCTCCACTCCAGTGGGTATGCTAAACGAATGATTGACAGTGACCTTTTTGACATGACCATTTTTAAACGAAGATGATTTTTGGTACTCTGTCAAGAAAAAGTACAAGTAAAAACGGGAAAATTTATTTAATGTCTATTTCCGGTTATTATGTCAACCAGCCGTCTGATATAATTTATTTAATTTTTTTTGATATTTTGTTTCATATTGATTTGACGCCTGCGCAAGGAGCAGCGGTGGCGTGAGAACGGTGGCAAGAGCAGCAATCTGTACTACATACAGTAGCCGGATTCCAGCTCATTGTCAGAAAAATGATCCTCCCACCAAGAGGAAGGTCTGTCTATTCGTTGAACTATGGCATGGTTCATGGTGAGCCAAGTAGTGAAGGTCCCACTTTACCAGAGTTATAAAGCAGAAAAAGATCAATATATTTTCAAGATAAAGAGGTTTTTCCCAATAAAGATGATACTCTATTTATTCTTTCCGCCAATTTAGTAATCGACTCGATGTCTTGATCGGTTAATTGATCAAGGAAATGTTTACGTATTGCCCTTGAGACTATTGGCTGTGCATCATCCAATGCTGATTTTCCGGCGGAAGTGATGATGACTTGAACACCATGACCCGCGTCTAACGGCTTCCTCACAACGAGCCCTCGTTGTTCCATCCGCGTCAGATGATGGGATAATCGACTCTTTGTCCACTCCATCGATTCAACCAATTCCTGTTGGCGAAGCTCACCGTTTCCTAAAAGGACTAATCGATCTAACACACCAAAATCACCGTCAGAAAGTTCTGTTTGTTCAGTTAGGTCTCTTATTACGCGACCGAAGATGCTCTTAAAGGAGCCCTTCCATAAATGCCATAGTCGGGTTTTCTCTTCATTTAGTTCGTCGTTGCTCATGGTCTCATTCCTCCTCATTTAACCTATTTTTAATTATAGAAACATTATAACACAGTTGACATGTCAACCGCAACATGCTAAAATGAATCGTGGGTTGACGTGTCAACTCAATAATGTTATTAAACTTGCACGTTGATGCAAGAAAGGAGAATATTACTATGAATAGTGAATTTGTCGCCCCAGTAACTGGAGCAAACAAAGGTAGCAGTATTCAAGTCGCGATGGATCACGCGTTAATCGGTAAAGCGGATAACATTCCAGTCAGTGCGCCAACGCCGGTCATTTCTGTTAGTCCGGTGGTGTTATCTGCTCCGGGGCGCATCGTTGATTTGCAGATGCGGGTTTCCGCTCCGTCTACCGGGCGAAACCTGCCCATCATACTTCTCTCACATGGGCATGGACTGTCGAACAATCTCTCTTCTTTAAATGGCTACGCCCCTCTTGCTAATTTCTGGGCTGCTCACGGCTTTGTAGTGATCCAGCCCACTCATCTGAGTTCAAAAACTCTGAACCTCGATCCTAAGACTCCAGGGGCGCCTTTATTTTGGCGCTCGCGCGTTGAAGACATGAAGTGCATTCTCGACCAGATAGACATCATTGAGGCTTCCGTTCCCGAGATTAAGGGTCGTTTAGACCGAAGCAAGGTTGCTGTCGTTGGGCATTCATTAGGTACACATACGGCAGGCTTGTTACTGGGTGCACGTATGGTTGATCCTGATGATGGAACAATAGTAAATATGGCCGAGCCACGGATTAAAGCAGGCGTGTTACTTGCCCCACATGGCAATGGTGGTGCTGATCTTAGTGAGCATGGTTCCGCGTATGTTCCATTCTTTCGACACCCAAGTTTTACCGAGATGACGACGCCAACCCTCGTAGTCGTAGGAGATAACGACGTTTCACCTCATCTTACAGTTCGAGGGGCAGATTGGCATGCTGATCCGTACTGGATGAGTACAGGACCCAAGTGCCTGCTGACAATATTTGGAGGGGAGCACTTGCTTGGAGGAATTTCTGGATATGATGCGGATGAGACAACTGACGAAAGCCCTGAACGTGTGGCTACAGTACAGCGGCTAACCTGGGCTTACCTCCGCAGTGAATTCTATCCTGAAGATTCCGCTTGGTCCATGGCATGTGCTGCCTTGGCTGAACTCAACGATCTGGGGCGGGTTGAATGCAAATAATGCTCTGAGGATATGTTTCCTAAATTGAAAAATGGCGAGATTTTTACAGCACTTAAGCCAGACATGCGAGGGAATATGATTGCTGGTGATATATTGCAAAATTTGCGCGTGCCGCATTTGAGAACCCGAGTAAATTTAAAGACTTGAGCATTGATCTGGCAAGTGAATCCCTCACAATGGGAAATGTTGCCGCCATCTTGAGTAGGCTCAACATTTATATTTTCCGTATGCAGTAATGTCATGGCGACCGTCTACACTACTTCCCCTTTGACTGACACGTTTTTTGCATGTTTAGACATCATGTTATGTTAACCACTATCGCAAATATGACGACTGTTATCGCATACGAAGCAACAGCCGGAAGATAAGCCTCAGGCACTGTATTGCAGTGAAGACCGCCACCGGTCAGAACAGTCACCATCATCATACACAGTGGGTCAATTACCTTGATTCTGCCGTCCACCGATAGCAGTATTCAACAACTTGACCTTTGCCATGTGCGCAAAGGTCAAATAGTAAAAAAGGAAAAAGCAAAACGGCCATCCGGGAAGCTTTAATAGACCTAACCCTAATACAGTTACTACTATGAAGCCCGCTAAAAACGCGAGTGCGATTAAGAAATTTTAAAATATTGGGCTTTTTCATTTTATTTTCGTTTTACATAAGTCCACCTCTCTTTCGTTAAATTTTGTGCTATAATTGCACCCTCAAATGGAGTTCCAAAAGATAATCTATTAAGAAAAATCAATGAGCTTATTGATTTTGGCTTTGTTTATGATGAACTTATAAATAAATATTGCCTGGATAATGGCAGAAATGCAATAAGTCCTATTCGAATGTTTAAGTATCTTTTATTGAAATCTATTTTTGACCTTTCAGATGCCGATATTGTAGAACGCTCTAAGTATGATATGTCTTTTAAATACTTTTTGGATATGGCTCCCGAGGAAGAAGTAATCGATCCTAGTTCACTAACGAAATTCAGAAAAATAAGATTAAAAGATATTAATCTGTTGGCTATGCTAATTAACAGAACAGTTGCTATCGCCTTGGAAAAGGGCCTAATTAAATCGAAATCAATTATAATGGATGCTACCCATACAAAGGCGAGATACAACCAGAATTCACCACGTGAAATTCTGCAGGAACGTTCAAAGAATCTAAGAAAATCCATCTATGAAATAGATGGAACGATGAAGGAGAAATTCCCCTCAAAGAATACGGAAGATTCTCTGGAGAAAGAAATGGAATATTGCAATAAACTGATAACTGCCCTAAAAGAAAATGAAGGTATATGTCATTATAAATCCAAGTGTAACACAAGGTTGTCGGGAAAAGGAAGATGAGTTTCAATTTAACAAAGATGCAGGAATGTATGTTTGTAAGGCAGGATATATGGCAATAAGGAAGGCTCGCCAAGGGAAAAAGAATATAGGAAAGAACCAAGCTGACAGTTATTATTTTGATATAGAAAAATGTAAGAAATATCCATACAAAGACGGGTGCTATAAAGACAGAGCAAAAACAAAAACTTACAACATTACCATTAAAAGTGATATACATAAAGAACAAATAGAATTTCAGGAGAGTGAATATTTTAAAGAAAAAGCGATAGAACGCTATAAAATTGAAGCAAAGAACAGTGAACTCAAACACAGACACGGTTATGATGTGGCATCATCGTCGGGTCTTATTGGCATGGAAATGCAAGGAGAGTTGGCACTATTTGCTGTGAATGTGAAAAGAATTCTAAAGTTAATGAATGAAAAATAGGAAGCAATATGCTCATATAGATAATAAAAATTTGGTTTCCAATTTTTTGAAAAATACATTTTAATATTCTCTTATTATCCCTTTCTTTACAGAATATCCCATTTTCAACTTAATTAATAATAACCTCTCAGCAAGTTATTATTACATTACTTTTCCTTTACAATAATTCTTATATCCATAAAAATAATAATGTTTTACCCCAACATCCAGTTTTTCTGCAAATATTTCTTGTGTATATACACAATTTTCTCTGATATCTTGCACCTTTTTCCTATCTGAATATTTAAATCTTTTTTCTCATAGTTTCCACCTCGCATTTTTAAGTAAATCTTAGCAATGCGAGATGTTATTAAACAGATTGCAAAGCAACCATATTTCAGTTAAGTTGCGTTATGTTTATATATCAATTACATCTTTACCCCTAAAATGAAAATTGAGTGACGATTCATTCAATCATCACTCAACATTATCTTTTTTTTCCTTATTTCATAAGATATACTTGCAGTTCGTTCTTTTATAATGAAATCAAATCCTCAATTGTAAGTTTATCTAGCGAGTCCCTTCTTATAGATACCTTAGCATGCAACGATGCATCACCGATACCCACTGATTTCATTCCAGCAGCAATTGCTGCATCAACACCAACTTGGGCATCCTCCACTACAATACATGCCTCCGGAGCTATTCCTAAATGTTCAGCAGCTAGTAAATATATTTCAGGATCTGGTTTGCTTTTAGCAATATTATGTCCGCTTACAATTACATCAAAAGAATCGTGCAAACCAATCGATTTCAGTATTGCATTTGCGTTTTTACTTGAAGATCCGATGGCTATTTTTATACCTGCCGCACGAAGAGATTCAATCAATTTCTGTACTCCAGGTAAAATGTCTTGTGGAGTTAATCTTTGAATAAGAGTCTTGTAATATTCATTCTTTTTTTGCGCAAGTTCTTGTTTCTGTTCGAATGTATATTTAATTTTCGATAGTTCTAGTAGAATTTCAAGACTTTCTGCACGGCCAACTCCACGAAGCCTGTTATTTATCTTTTTGTCAAAATAAATTCCCTCCTCTTTTGCAATTTCATTCCATGCCTCAAAATGTTTATCATCAGTTGATACGATTACTCCATCAAGATCAAATATAACTGCTTTTATTTCCGAACATCTAAGAAGTCTATTCTCTCCCTTATGTTTAATAGTTATATTTTTCCCCTCTAACATCTCATAGAAAGTTCCGTCACTATTAACAGTTACCATGATAAGCCTTCTCTGATAAGTTACTTTAAAGCTATATTCTTCCCATCCTTCTGGAAGATAAGGATTGAAGCTCAACATACCGCCAAAAACTCTCATTCCAGCAAACCCGTTTACTACACACATCCATGTTCCAGCCATATTCGCAGCATGAATTCCATCCTTTGTGTTTCCGTGATAATCATCCAAATCCATCCTTGCAGTGCACTCAAAATATTCTAATGCCTTTTTTTGGTATCCTATCTCACTGGCAACCACACTGAATATAGCCGTAGATAAAGATGAATCATGGGTAGTCACCTTTTCATAGAAGTTAAAATTTTTTCTTTTTTCCTCCTGAGAAAACTTATCGCCAAGCATAAAAAGAGCAAGTACTAAGTCAGCTTGCTTGCAAACCTGATGCCTGTATATTACTAGAGGATGGTAATGTAGCAATAGCGGGTATTTCTCCTTTGGTGTGTTATCAAAATCCCACGGTACCCTGTCAAGGAAACCGTCGTCCTGCAAATAGATTCCAGTTATTTCATCATAAGGAACCAACATATTATCAGCTGCCTTTTTCCAATATTCAGGTTCCTGCTTAGAAAGATTTATTTTTTGTGCCAGTTCCTTATACTTTTCGGGGGCCTTCTTATTAAACCATACAGACATTTCGTAAGCATACTCCAAATTTTCCTTAGCCATTAAGTTAGTATAACAATTATTGTTTACAATCGCATTATACTCGTCAGGACCAGTCACACCGTTAATGCAGAATTTATTTTCCTTCCTTGGGTTAAAGAATCCAAGGGTAGCCCAAAACCTTGCAGTCTCAAACAGCAATTCAGCACCGTATTCTATCATGAATTCATTATCTCCAGTTGCATCCATGTATTTTTTAATCGCAAATGAAATGTCTGCATTTATATGATACTGTGCAGTCCCAGCAGGATAATATGCAGAGCATTCCTCTCCATTAATCGTCCTCCATGGAAATAATGCACCCTTTGTATGCGACATCTGCCGTGCCCTTTCCCTCGCCTTGTCCAATATCCCATATCGATACTCTAGAAGTTTCCTACTTATGTCCGGATTATTATAAAGAAAAAACGGTAGGATAAATGTCTCTGTATCCCAAAAATAGTGTCCTTCATATCCTTCTCCTGTCAGTCCCTTAGCTCCGATATTGGTAATGCCGTCCCTTCCAACTGATTGAAGTAAATGGAAAATGTTCACCCTAATACCTTGTTGAATGGACGGATCCCCTTTGATTTCCACATCTGTTCTCATCCAGAAATCTCGAAGAAATAATGCTTGTTCCTCTATGATACTGTCAAAACCCATCTCAGATGCTTTAGTTGCAATCCTACCAGCTTCTATGGAAAGTCTGCTTTCTTCACAGTCTCTTGATGTAACATATACTATATATTTGTTAAGGATAACATTCTGACCAGTACATGTATCAACACTAAATTCATTTCCGACAAGAAAATCATCTATTATATTACTTTCACAAAAGCCACACACCGTATCAAGTTTGTTTTGCACACTACAAGCCACAACGAGTTTGGAATTCTTTGTTTTCTGGACTATGCTATTACTGTTACCCTTTGATACTTTTTCACTAATATTTAACACTCTTCCCTGTAATCCTGATCCAATTCTCGGATCATTTTCTACAGTCAAGTTTGTTACATTGCCGTCTAGTGCTGATATGAGTTTTATTTTTCCATTGAAATTTATTGGAGTGACCTCATATCTTATTGCAGCAAGAAACTTATTTTTGAATGATGCAAGCCTTTTAATAATTATCCTGACTTTTCGGCCTTTGGGTGAACACCATACAAGACTTCGTGTCAGAATTCCTTCTTTAAGTGATAGAGTCCTCTTATATTCAGCAATACTCCCGCTTGACATACAAAATTCCTCATCTTCGATGAATAACCTAATAAGTTTACAGTTTGCAACATTCAGCATAGTCTGACTCTTTTCAGCATACCCATAAGCAATTTCGCCGTATTTGATTATTTCACTCTCATAAAATCCATTTATATATGTTCCTTCAATGGTTTCTTCTTTATCACCATGACAACCCTCTTCAAAATTACCTCTTATTCCAATATGACCATTTCCTATTGTAAATAACGTTTCATTTCTTAAGTTATGTTCCGGTAAATATTTATCCTCAACAATTTCCCACTCACTGTAAGGGTAAGCCAAGTCAACTCTCTTTTGATTATAAGCCATTCACTTTCCTCCTCTTTATCAACTTTATTATTAAATTGCATATGATGAAACTTTGCTTGAGAGCAAACGATCTCAGATTTGGTTTTTCTATTGATAACGTTAGTAGATAAGACATAATCCATCTTTTTAAATACTACTAATGTTTATTTATAACTACTGATATCCCTGCTACTATAACGCACTTTCTAATTTCTCACTTGAATTTTAAATATCGTGCATGAGAGCAAAAATTTCTTCTATACTGTTGTTCTGTTCTTCCATTGATGCACATATTTCTTCTGTTGAAGCAGAATGATCTTCTGCAATGGAAGCAATATTTTCTGTTTGCTGATTTATCTGCGAAAAAATCGACTTTATATTCTCAATCTTGCTGAATTCGCACGAAATATAAGAATCAATTTCTATAAAATTATTGTTTAATTTATCAAAACTGTAACTACACAGTCTGCTAAAACAAGAGATGTTGAAAAAAATTCAAAAGTAAAAACCTGCTTTATTATTTGTAAGAAAATAAGCATTAGATTTGTTACTATACTTGAACTCACCACAAACCTCTTATTAAAATACAAAGAAGTTAAGACAAGTGTCGTTGCAATTGTAAGAAAAGAGTAGGGGGGATTCGTTTCCCTGGCATTTTGAAAGAATACCCCAAACATTTCACCTATTATCACACTGTAAAAGAAAAAATATGGTATAAAATTTTCAAATTTTCTTTTTATATATGGTATCAGCGATACTATCATAGATATTATCGCAACAACCACTGGAAACGAAAGGTCTAAATGCGAATATGCTATAATACCAGATGCCTGAAAAACAAATAATCCAATTGTTGAAATTATCAGAACAGCATTATTGACCTTTCTCGTATAATAAGCAACCTCGTTGTTAATCATATCGAATCCTCCGACTCTTTTTGTCTTATATTTGGATATTATTAATATTTACTATAAATATATAATGATAAAATATATTTATAATTGCCATTACACCTATAGATTAGCAATTTGATCAACTCTTCGTTTTTCAAGATCAGCAGCTATTGTTATTCTAGATTTATCTAACTTGTACGGTATAAGTAGTAGTATCATGATAGCCATGGCAATAAACGCAACCCATATATAATTAAACCTAATAGCAAGAACAGATGAAGCCGACTGCTCTTTATTCGGTATGTAATGGCCTATTGACATGATCACCGTACCCAAAGCTGCTCCTATTCCTTGTCCTACCTTAACACCGAAACTACATGCAGCATAATTAAGACCTGTAGCGCGTACTCCTGTTTTCCATTCAGCATAATCTACCACATCTGCAAACATAGCATTAAGTAGTGCAAATGGTATTCCAGCTCCTATATAACTAATAGATGAACCAATAATTAAAAAAGCAATATTCCTGCCAGATACCGCAAGTATCAAATTACCCAAAATACCGACAATCAAACCGAGTATACATGCATTTCGGTAGCCTAAACGTTTTGCTAAATATGGAGCAAATAATACCGCTATGATACAGAATAAGTAAGGAACTGTTGTAATAACGGATATCAGATCTGGTCTTTTTAAGTAATACTGTATGTAATAAATTGATGATTGATTTTTAACAGTTGCTACCATATTATTAATAAACATACATGCAAATAAAATTATCCATGGCTGACTAACCACTGACTTAATACCCTCTCGAACAGATATATGTTCCACATTTATTGATGTAATTCTTTCTCTTGTATGTGCCCAGCTATTTAGCATAATCGCAACTGAAAATATAGAATATAAAATTGCCGTAATAAAAAATCCCTTTTGTAGATTACTCTTGCCGAATAAATTTACTAGCGGCATCGTAGCAGCACTGACTACTATGCTACCTACCACACTAAAAATCATGCGAAAGACATTACATATACTTCTTTCATATGAATCACTGGTGAGAGAAGGAAGAATTGCTGATATCGGAAGAGAAACCAGCGAAAATATAATATTTATCACAATATAAGTAATAAATGCATAAATTATTTTACCTACCATGGAAAATGCAGGAACTGAAAAAACAATAACACATAATAAACCAAAAGGTACTGAAAACCACAGCCAATAGGGTCGGAATTTACCCCATTTTGATGTAGTTCTATCCATCAAAATCCCAACTAATGGATCAATCACAGCATCTAATATTTTTGCGCAAAACAGTAATGCTGCTACAACTGCCGACGGTATTCCATAAATATCAGTATAAAAGTATACCAAATATGTACCAATAAACATAAATATAAGGTTATAGCCCATATCTGTTAATCCATAACTAAATCTTTCAAAAAGAGGAACTTGTTTGGTTTTCATAAAAATCATCCTTCCTAATGTTTATATATTTGCTGATAATTTTGTAAATCGTTTTACTTGATAATATCAGTTTTGTTTATCTATGTCAAGCAACTGTATAAAAATCATATTTTTCATGTAATAATTACTAATAATATTGGTATTTTTAGCAACTCCGATTTCCTAAAATATCATTATAATATTATTCCGATTGTACTTAAGTAAATTTTACTTGTTTATAATTAATTTATTGGTATACTTACCTTTAAAAGGTTTACATCATCATTTTTTCTTTACTAACAAGTAATATTTATGCACTTAACGAAACCAGAATTTACAATATAGTTATATTTTGATATAATTTTTATATGATTCGAGAAAGAGGTGTAAGAATGTCCACTATAAAAATAAAAGAAATTGCTAAAATCGCAGGTGTGTCCCCTTCTACTGTTTCAAATGCACTAAATGGGCAAAAGAATATAGGAAAAGCAACACGTGAAAAAATACTAAAGCTTTGTGAAGAAAAAGGCTATACTCCAAATTTAATGGGAAAAAATCTTAAAATAGGTCGAACAAAAACTGTTGTTTTTAATTTCAGTGACTTTGATCGCAGTTTTTATCTTGATATAATAAAAGGAATAAGTGATAATCTTTTCCAAAACGGCTATGATCTGATTATCTGCACAAATAAATCAAGTAAAAATTTTATGAACAGTAGCTTTACTTGCGGTGCAATTTGCTTAGACATCAAAATGACTAATAATGATATTATATCTTTTGCTGAGGACAATTTTCCTATCATAGTTATGGATCGAATTATAGATCATTCTTGTATAAAAAACGTTATAGTCGATAACTATCCTATTATGTGCCAGCTTGTACAAAAAATAATCGATAAAGGGTTCCGTCGTTTCGGATTTATAGGTGGACCGACTGATACTCTTGATAACCAAGAACGTTTTCAGGCTTTACTAGATACTTTAGAAGAAAACTCTATAGAATTTGACCACAAGAATTATTACCATGGTGATTTTCGAGAAAAGAGTGGCTATCAGGCGGCTAAAATAATGTTGATGAGTGGTTCTATACCTGAGGTTATTGTATGTTCTAATGATAATATGGCCATTGGAGCTATTCGAGCTTTTAAAGAAAATGGTTTTCAAATACCTGCCGATATAGCGATATCCGGTTTTGACAACGCAGAAAAAGCAGAATTAGCTGGACTGACCACCGTTGAAATTCCACGTTATGAAAGTGGGTTTTTAGCAGCAAAAAGCCTACTTGAAATGATTGAGGGTAGAGCACAACAAGAAACATATAAAATTAAAGCAAATATTGTATGGAGAAGTACCGTATAAAATAATTGAATAACGAAATGGTGTAATTTGTCTATTATGTGCTTTTGTGCTTTCTTTAATATTTATATTAAACGATAAAATACTTTAGTGAAATTTAATGATTTTTTGTAAAAATATTAATTATAGCAATAAATTTTTACCAAATTGTTCACTCTTTAGCCGATATATTTGTTGACACCATCCTATTTGCATGCTATTATAATTAGGTAAATCGTTTTATTATAAATTTTAAATAAAATTCAAAGGAGTGTTATCAATGAATTATGAATTAGGATGGATGGATACTTCCACGCAAATTCCAGTACCAATTGCAGATCACATTAATAGAAAATACTTAGATATTCAGTATTATGGGGATGACCCACTACAAAAACTTGATTTATACCTTCCTAACAATGTACAAGGTTCATATCCTGTAATTTTGCATGTTCATGGAGGGGGATTCAATCATTGTGATAAATCTGATTGGCATCTATATCCAATGTTTTTTGCTTTAAATGAAGGTTTTGCTGTAGCGGCAATAAATTACCGTCTTGCTCCTGCATCACCATTTCCATCGGCGATATATGATGTAAAAAGCGCCGCACGTTGGATAACGGATAATGCAAATAAATATGGATTGGATTCAGAGAATATATTTCTTTGGGGCACTTCAGCAGGCGGTAACCTAATATCAAATGTTGCCAACACATGGTATGACAATAATTTTGGTGAACCAGTTAGAGGCGAGCTTAGAGCGGCGGCAGCACTTTGTCCTGTGATCAATTTTCCTGAGGCTATTGCGGAAGCGAATAAAAAAGCAGAAATGATTAAAAAGATAACAGATGACCTAAATGGAATGGAATTAGAAGGTTATATTACACCAGATATAGATAACTTAATAAAAGCCAGTGCTGACACTTATATTAATTCCAAAACACCTGCATACTATTTGCAACATGGTACTGGTGATTCCATGGTGCCCGTTAGTCAAAGCACTTCTTATGCCGAAAAACTAAAAAAAGTAATTGGTGAAGAGAATGTAATACTCGATTTATTACAAGGTGAGGATCATGCCGGTCCTGAAACAGCTTATATGGAAGAAAAGCACAATCTTCCGATTTTTAAATTCTTTAAGAAATATATTCGCTGAATATAAATTTATAGAAACTTTTGAAAACAAAATAGGTGCCCCTGAAGGAAGCTGAGTTTACAACAATAAATACTTCAGCTTCTTTTCTTTTATGTATATCGAAACAATATTATTTCAATTTTCGATTGTAATGAAATCTATTATATTTTAATTATGCATAATCATAAATAATCAGTCCTATAAAATTAGCCAACTCTCTATTAAATTTGAAGGTTGGCTATTAGCGGTATATTTTTTTGAATTACAAGATCACATGGCATATAATCTTCCAGCAATTTAGTATACTTAATTTCACTTAAATTAAATTGTATGTATATGTACAGATTAATATTGTTTGCTTTTGCTATCTAATTATTTAAACATCAGTGCTCGACCCAGCTCCCTTCGGGCTTCCAGTGATCATAATTCCTTCTGATAGTTAAGGGGTGAATACTGTTGTCACAATATTATTCTCAAACAAAGATAACCCTGCTTATCCTCAGTTTTCTATTATCCTCATATCCTTTATCACACAAAAAATAGCAAAAACGGAGGCACTAAATGAATGTATCCTAACTGTAGATTTTGTTGGTCGTGCTTCCTCGCACTTTCAAAGCCACAAATGATGTCAATGGTTGTATATAGCAATCTGGCAGGATATTCAGTGAATCCGTTTTGTATGTATATGCGACATTGAGATCTATGTTTCCTTCTGCTGTGAACAATTCAATCAATTTTAGGTTATAAGGCTGATGTAGCTCAGAGCGCCTTTGCTATAAACAGCATTTCTTTTCTTTATAATGTAGCTCCAGGTCTATTTTTTCTTATTGGTATATTTTTTATTACATTTTATAACCTCAACAGGAAAACGTATAATAGTATATTAGTCGAAATAAACAATAAATCAAGCATTGAAACAAAGGAGGCATAAGTATGCAAAACAGAAACTTCATAGTTGAAGAAATTGCTCCAAAAACTCTAAGAATAGATGAATTTGGCCTCGATACAATCTACCTAGTATGCGGAGAAAAAGAAGCATTAGTCGTAGATACAGGAACTGGTTTTCGGGATCTTAGGGGGTTTATAGAATCTCAGACATCATTGCCTTATAAGGTTGTCGCAACGCATGGCCATATGGATAATATAGGAGGAAGGCTACAGTTTGATGAGATGTATTTGCATGAAAAGGATTTGCAAATGATACCTATAGCAAACTATAAAGTTCGCAAGATGTATGCAAATGTAGTTCTTAACACCTACAAAACTGAAAACCCGCTTTTCAGTATGGGTGATATGACAGAAGGAGAAGAACCTAAAATAATCAACATTAAACAGGGAGATATATTTGACCTTGGTAACAGGAAACTCCGAGTCTATGAAACGCCCGGACATAGCCAAGGCTCACTATGCCTTCTCGATGAAAAAGAAAAAATTCTTTTTTCTGGCGATTCTTTTCAACCCATCATGTTACTCACCATGGATGATCCCGACAGAGATCATGTTCTGAAACTTTGGTTGGAAAATGCATTGAAAGTCTATGGAGTAAGGGACGAATTTAATATGATTTGCGGCGGCCATGAAAAAGTCGAGTATCAAATCCTATCCGACCTGATAGAATGTGCAAAAGGTCTAATGGATGGATCTATTACAATGCAAAAAATAAAAATACATATTTTTGATGGCATGTTTGCGAAATGCGGAAAGGCTCACATGACAACAGATCAAATTGAAAGCATACTCAGCATTGACGAAACCGAAAGCTAATTGCATGGAATATTTCGTAGTTATCAGCAACTGTTTGTGGTTACCAAAAATATAACTTATACGAGCAAATTAATTTTTATCATTTTGAACTATCGCTTCATGAAAATCAGATGTTGTAATGACCGGTCGTCAATATGATACCGAATCACACCCATTCTTCCCCAAGTGGATACATGAGTGTAATAAGGAAAATATTATTCCGTTTTCATTTGATGGTATGAGGGTAGTTGTTCTGCAATAAATTGTTTATTATTGGCTTACTCTATTCGCAGTCTCAGCCAGATAACGGTTACCTGAAATCTTGACTTTTGATAATGTACAATCCTAACTGCTCAGTTTCCAGTGGTAAACTTAATTTCGGCAACTTCAAAATTCTCACCCAATGCTGCAGTTTTCTTACACCAGGAATCGGAACAATCCATGGCTTTTGCGCAAGTACCCATACCAGTGCGACTTGAGTTGGTGTTGCATTTTTCTCCACATCATTTTTTCTCATAAGTCCTACAAAGCATGATGTTTTTCAAGCATCCCCGACTTGAAACGAGGTGAACTATTCCAATTGTCAAGGCTTTCAACTTTGGTATTTTATAGATTTTGCCATAAAAAATCTTTCTCAACGGACTGAAAGTGACAAACTCGATTTCGTGTTTATTCAGCACAGATGGCAATTCCTCCTCAGCGTTGCGCCACATCATAGAGGATAGATGAACGTATATTTAAATCTCGATCAAGTGTCTATGCTTAATCAGATAGGCAAATACTCTGCGCATGTCATTATTTTTCGGTGGTAATTCAAAGGGTTTTCTTACCTCTTCTTTTTCCCTTGCTCTTGAATATGCTTCCCCCTGCTCTCCACCAATCAACATGGTAACTGCATTAGAGAACGACAATCCATAAAAGTTCTGCACAAAATCGATCGCAAGACCACCTTCTTTTGTTGTATGATCAAACCACCCATTACCCCGAATTGTAATACTATAGTTACTTTTTAGTCTCCTTGCATTCTCAAAAATTCTAACAGATCAACACTGTTAGCTTGTTCCTTTTACTCTTCTGTAAAATGAATGTATGTACCCATATGCTACCTCCTACAGTTCTCTGCTATCAATACGATGAAACGCCATCCATTTTACTGGACAGCGTTTTACGTAAAGATTCATGTTTTGTTTAAAAGACTTTGAATTAATGTAAATTTGTTTGGTGTAAAGATTTTTCTTTATACTCGATTTCCTTAATTTATGGAAAAATTACTTTTCAGTTGATGGGCTACTCCATCTTATATTTGTTTTTTAATCTACATTTGCTAATTCGACATTCCCTGATTCCCTGTTTCATATCATCTTCTTTGTGTCCTTGAGCCACTTTCTTAGCCCGCAATTTACGTAACAGTTTACTGTCTAACCTCATCCCTTCCTTCGATTTATGCAATGACGTATTCTCTTCAAAGATTCCACCCATATGTTGCATCATCTTTGAAATACACAGAGCCACAGAGGGTAGCTTGAACTTATCCATATTATCGAGAAAAAATTTAGCATATTCATTTCCTTGTTCTGCTGATCAGGTTAGCCATTTTATAGCAAGTTCTTTGTCTCTTGGAACACCTTTTCCGATCCAAACAGCGCAATTTACAGATGTAGCGTTTCTTTTGTAATAAGTGGAATCATAAGCTTGCTCGAACAATATGAATTTGCCGAAATCGATCGCCAAACAATTTCAATACTGGGCGATAAGGTTAGAAATGGATTTAGTGACTGATAATTGCTGTACCATTAGACAGATTTGGGGCTTCTTTTTATAAGTTTAAGCCATTTTTCATCCAGTCATATTTTAAGTATGACTGGATAAGCTCATCCTCTGCAACATGTGTATTTATCTCCTGGTTCTGATATATTGACATCTCATTCTCAAGATCCCAATCTGATATCTTTCCAAGTTCATGTTTCATTATTGCAAAATCTCTGTTGGTTCCTGCCTGTTCCAGTTTCTTCTTCTCCTGTTCGAAAGACATTCTTTTACTGAGTACCTCTTCATAAACTTTATGAAAAGAAAAGGACACATCCCGCTTTGCCTCTTCCAGTTTAATTGTCTCGTTTTCAAGGTTATATTCTGCTGCTTCCTCGCTTTGGGTATCACTCCCATCCGATCGGTTGAGAATTCTTTGTTTGGTTTCCTGCTCAAGAGATTGTAAAGCTATGGAATAATTATTTTCAAATACACTCTCCAAGTCATTATTATAATACATTTCATTAAAATTCTCATATACAGGTTTTAATTCGGTATCTAACTTTAATGCATAATCATAGCTGTTGCCTGACATAAGGTTAAATTCACCTAAAACCGCTTTTTTTTGTGCCTGTAAATCATTTAACCCCATTTCCAGGTCACTGATCTGAAGTTCCAAAGAAGTTATATCTGTTTTCGTTATTTTTCCTAAAGATTCCTGCACTCTGGCAACTTCAAGTTGTTTCAGCATTAATTCAGTCTGATTTCCTAAATCCGTTTCCTTATTCCATAATACATTGTAGGTAATATAAAGATTTTGTGCTGTCCACACCAATTGGCATTCGGACATCTTTGACTGTACCCTTAATTTATTAATGGCATCATCCATATCTTCTGCCTGATCGTCTAATGAGAACTGCTGCTCTCTTAAAGATTTTCTGCTGTCTATAAGACTGTTTTTATTATATTCATAAATACCAATGAGAGCATCATAGTTTGATTTGATATGGTTTATTAAATCCACATCTCCATCAATTCTGGTTTCAAGGCCGGCTTTATCCTGTTCTAATTTTTTTATTTGAAGATCCATCATATCAATTGCATCTTCCAGATCATCTCTGTCATCTTCCAGGTCATCTTGGGTATCTTCAATCAGATTATAATCTCCTTCCATGGCTTTAATGGCATTTTTGTTAATTAAAACCGCCGGGTTATTTTCCAGTATTTCATTCTCAATATCTTCAAACTTCGTTGGCCCTTTATCTTCACTGCCATCATTACTGGCAACCTCACTGCCGGCTTCATTGGCATAGATATTAATCGGAGTAAGTAATAACATTAAAACTGTTAAAATTATAAGATTGTAAATCTTTTTCATCCATATACCTCCTGGCATAAATTTTTCAAATTTTCTACTGGTACAGTGTCCGTATATATTCATTTTGTAAAATAGACATCCACAGTATAACCCGGTTTCAGCAGGTTGTTCGGGTCATTGGGCTTCACCAGCACACGGATCACACGTTTGCCGTCCTTTTCCACTGCGAGACTCGGAATCTGCGTAACAGTACCGGCGAGCGAGAGACCCGGCTCTGAAATCGGCACAATCTTTACCGTTTCACCTACCTCCACACTGCCGATAAATTCCTCATCGACCTCCGCGCTGACGGTAAGGGAATCCGCATCAATAATCTGTAAAACTTTCGTAGGTGCGCCCTGTACACCAAGATAAGCCGCATCGCTGACCGTAATATTCTGTACGATGCCGTTCTTGATATTAGAAACGATCTGGTTGCCCTTGATATAGCCTTTCGCGGTTTTTGCCGCCATCGTGTCCAAGTCCACCTGTGCGGCTCCAATTCCGCTCTGCTGGCTGGTGACATTCGCGGTGTTGCCAATCTTTGCCTGGGAAAGCTGTACCTGCTTAGATTTTAGTGAAACGTTCAGCTGGTCCAACTCGTCTTTTAAGGCGGTTTTTGTCTTCTGAATATTGTCCTGTATGTCCTTTACGGCTTTCTGCCGCTGCTCCAGGGCGTCCTCGTACTGGTCAAGTTCATCTTTTAAGGCGGTTTTCGTCTTCTTGATGTTAAGCTGCACGTCATTTACGGCTTTCTGCCGCTGCTCCAGAGCATTCGTATATTGGTCCAATTCGTCTTTTGAAACAGCCCCGGAGTCGTACAGCAACTGGCACTTTTCCAGGTCGCTCTTGGCGGTCGCAAGTTCTTTCTTGGCTAAGTTCAGGGAATTCTCAAGCAATTTCAGGTCGGTGTTTGTACCGTTACTATACCTGGACTGGTGCTCTTTCAAGTCATTCTTGGCGGTCGCAAGCTGCTTACTGGCCAGATCCTGGGAATTCTGTAGCAGCTTCAGGTCGATGTTTGTGCCGTTGTTATATTCCTTGGTCTTGCGTGCGATTTGACTTTGTGTCTGGACAATGTCTGCCTGCAGCGCAGAAATATCCTGCTCTGCGGCGGGCAGCGCTGCTTCGTTGGCGGCAAGCTGCTGCTTTTGCTTCCCGATATTTCCATTGTATTCGGAGAGATCCAGCGTCACGAGGGTCTGGCCAAGGGTGACCTGCTCGCCCTCCTTTACCGCTACACTTGTCACTATCGACGGAAAGTCGATGCTGATATCCTCCATACGGGTGTATTTCACCTCACCCCACGCGTTGATCTCGCTGGTCTGATTAGCCAAAACCCCGGGATCCATGGTCTGCTGCGTAGAGGTGCTATTTTTCTGATAATAAAAAAACCCCAGTGTGATACCGAGCGCGACGAGCACGCATACCCCGGCCAACGCCGTTTTTTTGTGGGATAAAATCCAATTCTTCATGAGATAAGCCTCCATCTATTATTATTCGACGCTTTTCAGTGCTTCAAGCATATCGATTTGTTTCATCTTCCGGGCTACAATACTGTTGGTGATCCAGGCGAAACACAGAGTCATCGCGGTCGCAATCAGCACATCCGGCAGTGTAATATTGCCCGGAAGGTCCATACGTTCATCCAGACTGCTGGCGATCACCCAGGAGATGTACCGCCCCACGGGGATACCGACCAGCATTCCAATCAGAACAGAAAAGTAATTTTCAATTAGTACCAGGTTTCGGATTTTCTGGTGATGGAAGCCGAGAACCCGCAGGGTCGCAAGATCCCGTATCCGCTCCACAAAATTGAGGATGCTGGTGTTGTACAGCACCACAAACGCCAGCGACGCACCCATAACAATCAGTGTCACCACTGCGTAGTTCACCACCTGCATACTGGAAGACATGCCGGATTGCTGGCTTTCACGCGTTGCCGAATCCACTACCGCATCACTTTTAAGAAATCTTTGATCCGGCGGGCCGTTCCACTGGATAAGCAGAGCTGATGGTGAAAATGTTTCGCCCAGGGATTTCCAGTAACTTTCGGTCACATAGATTCCCTGACCGGAGGCCATGTAAGCAACCTGGATGATCTGCACAGACACATAATCCTCACCTGTGCGCTTGACCCGAATGCTGTCTCCTTGCTTCACACCTAGCTTCTCACATAACTTTCGGGTCATAATGATCCCGTTTTCCGGCAGAGAAATAGGGTTTCCGTCAACATCCTGCATGTGAATCAGCGGGCTGTTTCCGGTCGTGATGGTGATCGGCTCCATTTTTTGCTCACCATTTGGGCAGATCAACTCAATGGCGGATTCCTGGATTTGCTGTGTGACGCCGTTGAGCTCCAGGTTATTAAGATAACGGGAATCAGCTTTCTCTTGATCAATAAGGATCTTCTGATCGTAGATGAATGTGTTCCCATACATCTGGTCAGTGATTCCTGCTATCGTACTTCTGACGGTCAGGGCCGCGATAATTACCCCTACACAGCCCATAACACCGATGATGCTCATGATGAGACGGCCTTTATTTTTCAGGGTGTTCCGTATGATCAGTTTGTTGCTGAACTTCATCTTCCCCCAGAGTGAGGGAATGGATTCCAGAAAAATATGTTCACCGTTTTTCGGCGGTTTGTCGCGGAGAAGCACTGCAGGGCTATCCCCTTGAATCTTCCGGCAGGCATAAAACGAAACACCACCGGTGCACAGCAGAATTAGAAGAAATGCAAACGCAAAGTTCAAATAATTAATGTGAAGGCTGTAGCTGTTTAGCATCAGTTTTAACTGAGGAACCAAAACCCTGCCAAACAGGTTCGGACCAATCAGAAGACCTGTCACTGAGCCCAGTACACCGGTCAAAACGCCGTAAGAGGTGTAATGCCAAAGGATGCTCCGCTTGCTGTAACCCAGCGCTTTCAGAATCCCGATTTGCCCGCGCTGACTTTCCGCCAGACGCATCATGGTGCTTTGCGTAATCAGCGCCGTTACAAGAAAAAACAGAATAGGAAATACAAAGGAAAGTGATTTAAATTGCTGTATGCGGCCGTTGACGCTGCTGACGCTGGTGCTGTCTTCCTGTGAGGTAATGCCGATCAGTTTATTGCCAATCACAGCATCCACCTTTTGCACCACCTGTGTAAGATCAGTTCCCGGCTCTGTTTTCACGCTGATTTGATTATAGACTTTCTGACCGTAGACGCCCTCCAGTGCACTGGTATGAATCACCACAAAACCATAGAGCATAGGATCTGGAACGAAGGTTGCAGCATTTTTCACAACATAAACCTGCTCACTGCTCAGTGCCAGCCCGTCTATGGGAAGGCGCAGCCAGACACCATTCAGCTTAATAGAAATAATATCGCCGGCTTTCAGATTATGGGCTTTTGCAAATGTACTGTCCAACACCGCGCCGCCGCCACTTTTTCTAAACTGTCCCTCCTGCATCTCGGGCTGGTCCAGAGTACTGCGGTCATTCAGCGCATAGACATGCAGGGTGGGTTTTCCAGGTAAATCCGTATCGGCTTCGGCGGAAAAGCGCTTCTCTACCTGTCTGACCCCATCAATCCGCTGTATACCCCGTAGATCCTGTTCAGAAGGATTCATAACAGTCACCCATAGGTCGGAAAGGTTCGTCCCGCGGTACATAGCGTATGCGTGATTCTGAACGGTAAACCAGATGCTGTCAAGGCCCGTCATAATGGATATAGCCAGGGTTGCCATGATAAATATGGAGATAAACTGCGTTTTCGATTTTTGCATATCGCGCAAGGCTTTTTTGAACAGAGCTCCCCTCACCATATGATTTCCTCCACTTCTTTGGGTTGCCCATTGAACTTTGTCTCGGCGATTTTGCCGTCCCGCATATGCAGCACTGTAGACGCCATCTCAGCGATCGGTGCGTTGTGCGTGACGATGATCACTGTTTTACCGAGATCCCTCGCCACGTCACGGATCAGACGCAGCACCTTTCGGCCGGTATCAGAATCCAGTGCACCGGTTGGCTCGTCGCACAGCACGATCTGCGGGTTTTTCGCCAGCGCCCGCGCGATGGAAACGCGCTGCTGTTCACCACCCGACATCTGGCTTGGAAAATTGTCCATCCGCTTTTCGAGCCCCACGCGCCGCAACATTTCCCGCGCATCCAGCGGGTCGGCACAAATCTCCTCGGCGAGCTGCACATTTTCCAGCGCCGTCAGGTTTGGCACCAGGTTGTAAAACTGGAATACAAAACCGATTTGCGTGCGGCGGTAGTCGGTGAGCTCCCGCTCTGACATGACGGAAACCTCATATCCATTGACAACGATCCGACCTGCGGTCGGCGAATCCATGCCGCCCAGCATGTTAAGCACCGTGGTTTTTCCCGCACCACTTTGGCCGAGCACCGCATTGAGCGTGCCTTGTTTAAGTTCAAAACTGACGCCATCCACCGCCTTGATGACAGCATCACCGATGTGATACTCCCTTTCCACATTTTCGAATGTGATAAAATCCATATGTAATCTCCTTTGCTGCGTAACTTGCTTCTATCGCAATTTTCTATATACTTTTGAGCACTCTTAAATGCAGCCCTGTGCAAGTCTTGCACGTTCTTGACATTTAACTGATAATTCATTATAATGACACTGTGTTAATTATACAACCGCCATTTTTTTAATAGATGTCTTGTTTGCAACAAATAGCCATGCAAATGTTGATTAAAAACAAAATTGATTGGAATTGTTTCAGCTGAGGGGAGATGCGTTTTATGAAAGAAATGAAAGAGAACCGGAAAACACGTTATACAAGGATGGTTTTGCAAGAGAGCCTGTTTGAATTAATGGAGAAAAAACCGATCATAAAAATAACTATAAAAGAGCTGTGTGAAAATGCAGACATCAACCGGACGACTTTTTATGCATATTATACCGACCAGTACGACCTTCTTCGTAAAATCGAGGATGAAACTCTTTTATGGGTAAAAGAATCGCTTTCCAATCTGAATGGCAAAACGGACAAGGATGAAAGGATGATGGTTCTTGAGAAAATCTTCCAATACTTTGTCGAAAACAGCAGACATCTTAAGATTCTGATGAGCAAGCAGGGTGATATTGATTTTCAGAAGCAGATGTTTACCTTAATATACCAACAGTGTGGGATATCGTCCTCAGCCACGGCCGATATGGGCCTGGGCTTCAGCGATGATTATTTTATATTTGCCGTGAATGGGAGCGTCGGCCTCTTACAGCACTGGCTGAAAAATGGTATCAATCGATCCGCAATGGAAATGGCTGAGACTATTTACAATATGATTTCCATATCGGGTGAGTGGCCTTTAGACGGTGCAGCGTTACTCAAAGAATAGTTTCACAACATTAAATATTTCTGACTCTATTTCCTCTGTTTTTGAGTATAAAAAAAGAGGTTAAGTCTATAGATCATTTAAGTTGACCTAAAAACTTAGCCTCTTGATTTCAAATACTATTTTATCATCTAAATAGTATGCTCATGATTTGAACAGTAAATTTAGATTTATTCACTTGATTCTCACATCTACTGTGATATTTTATTAGTTCTTGTAAATTCAATTCCGATATTCTTATTTTTCTTTTCAACTTTACCAGAGCCAATCTTTTTTTCGGCTTGTAAGAAACCACCTTTCGATTTCTTCTCTTCTAAAAATTTTTTCATTTTATCCATATCATTTATCGACATTTTGTATTCCTCCTTCAAATAGTAATCCAATTTTTTACATGTGTTTTAACAACACGGCAGTCTCAACATGTGTCGGATTCACAATTAGGGAAGTTATTATCTACGTCGTCCTGCCAATTTAGGCACATATCAGATTACTCTGGTGCCTCATTAGAAAGACGCTCTAGGTTGCTATCATTACCATCCAATAAGTCGTTTTGAGTGCTCATTTTAAACAGCCCTTTCTTCTTATTGAATAATAATTGTTATTAGCTTCTTTGCTTATGCAAATTCTTGTATCGCTTCCTTGCATCTGATATTTAAAAATCTGCAAGTCCTTTCAGTACAAAGGTGATTTTGTATGGATCAGACTTCCCATCTTCACCTACATCACCAATAATAACTTTTTTTACGATACTTTCAAATACAGCACGATCAAATCTATCCATTACCTTCACTTCAGAAATTCGTGCCCTTATTTCCTTCATTCTCTTACCAACATCTTTCTTAGCAGCTTCATTTTCAATCAAAATCTGCTGTTCCTGCTTAGTTTGACTGATTTTCCGTGTAAATTCATCAAATCTTTCATCATAAGCCTCTTTTGAAATTTTATCATCAAGCAGCATGTCAGTCAATTTCTTTCGCTTCGCTTCCACTGTTGCCAGGCCCTTATCAACACGTTTTAGTCTATCACTATTATCTGTACTGGATAACTCAATCCCAATAGATTCTAATACTGACTCTAAGATATCATCAAAATTATCCGCCAATAACTGAAAGGATTCTACGAAAGCATTTTCAAGAATAGATTCATCAATAGCTTTACTATCAGGACAACTAGCCTTTCCCTTATTTGCAGCCGTTCTACATACCCAAACCGGCTTTTTATGTTGTGTATCCTGATGATGTGATCTTCTTGAGAATTTTGTTCCGCAATACGCACATGCACACATGCTACTAAAGGCAAATTTACGTGATTGCTTTTCCCTTGTTCCTTCTATAATACTTGTGTTCTTGCCATATCTGCTCTTACGAATTTCTTGAGCCATATTCCACTCTTCCTCAGATACGATGGCTTCATGATGATTTTTAATATAAAACTGATCTTCTTCACCCATATTATCAAGCCTGCGTTTCGTAAGTGGATCTACTGTAAAAGTCTTGCCTAGAAGTAAATCTCCTTTGTATTTCTCATTCGAAATAATTCCTCTGATGCCGCTGTCAGTCCATTTAACGATACCTTTCTTGTTTTTCTTACCTAATCTGGTCAAATCTTTCGCTATAGTGCAGGCACCATATCCTTGATTATAACGATTGAAAATCCACCGAACAATATCAGCCTCCTCTTCATTCATGCTAAGTGACTTATCTTCCTGATGATAATCATATCCCAGACAACCATTAAAGCCTAATAATTCACCGCGTTTCATTTTCATCTTAAGTCCCATTTTTGTATTAGCTGATAAAGATTCAACTTCATTCTGTGTCAGCGTGCTTAATAATGCCAATGCCATTTCGCTTTCCATCGAAAGAGTATTAATGTTCTCTTTCTCAAAAATAATCGCCACATTCTTCTCTTTTAGCATACGCACATACTGTAACGTATCCACAAGATTACGCGAAAATCTAGAAATAGATTTTGTTAGAACAACATCTACTAAGCCGTTCATACAGTCATTAATCATATTTAAGAAACCATCTCTTTTTGATGTCTTCGTTCCAGTTATTGCTTCATCTGAATAAATACCAACAAATGCCCAATCCTTATTCTTGGATATTTTATCTGTATAGTATTCCATCTGAGACTGAAAACTCTGTAACTGTTCCTCTCCATCGGTACTTACTCTCACATAGGCTGCCACTCTCTGTCTTTCCAGCGTCAATCCTTTTCCAATAGTATCTCTACGCCTGGTTACAGTACCTTCACTTGCTTTTATTACTTCAACTTCTGCCATATTGACCTCCTCTCTTGAAGTATGGTGAAATCAGAAACCTTTCATGTTTGTTTCTGACTTTACTATAATCCAAAAGTTAAATATGAACGAACATGTGAAAATGCCGATGAAAATTTTTTCACCGGCATTCTAATCGGAATTTTTTTGGCTAGTTGTCACCCAGCCGCATTTCCATTTTCCATTTCTAAGAGATCTTCGTCTCCTTTATTTCTTCTGTTTTCTGTCTAGGATTTAGCCATTCTGTATCACTATACTCCCATGATCTTATTTCTCCTGACCATCTTTCTGGGTGTTCTTGTCTGGCTTTTTCATAGACTACTTTTCTTTTTTTAGTATTTCAACATCTTTTCCTGAATGTCGTTCTGATGGTGTGACATAATTAATTCCACTGTGACGATGCTCATTATTGTACCAATCTACGTAATGCTTTACCCAAAGCCTTGCTTCTGTTAAGGTTGCAAATCCTTCTGGCTGATAATTCGGTGTATATTTTAATGTCTTGAATATACTTTCTGCATACGGACTGTCGTTGCTCACTCTTGGTCTACTTCTTTATGGAATAATTCCAAGATGGTAAAGTGTTTCAAGCATTGTCGCACCTTTCATTGGACTTCCATTATCGGAATGTAGTACCAACGGCTTTGTTTATATACAGCTTTTATCTCTATAAATTCGTCTTACAAGCTCACTTGCATGTTCTGCCGTTTCGCTTTCACATACTTCCCAGCCTACTATCTTACGACTGAATAAATCTAAAAACAGATATAAATAATAGTATTTTTCTTTGATTGCTCTATTTAAATAGGTGATGTCCCACATCCAGACTTCGTCTGCTGCGGTTGTTTTGTGCGTTGATATTGGTCGTTTCTTCGGCTTGTGTGCACGCCCTCTGTGTGCCAACATCTCTACCTCTGAAAGAACTTTATAAAATGTACTTTCACTCCCAAGATAGATTCCTCTGTCTGCTAAAATCGGAACAATCTCACAAGGTGTTTTTGATGAGAATTCTTCTGAATTCATCATCTTCAATATCAATTTTCTTTCATCCTGGCTCAGCTTATTTGCTGGCTCAAGACGAACGCATGTGATGCGTTCATCTATATAATTGTAATTCTTTTGCAATCTTTTCTTTTTCTCTACGTTCTTCGCGCAATTCTTTACTTACTTTTGAATTATTTTCCTTTACACCATCATTGGCATTCATACCGGCTGCTTTCCATTCCTTCACCTGCTCTGTGTAGATACCTTTGTACGACAACTACCCTAACTCAGAGGGATACAAGAAGGCCATTAATCATCTGTTCTCACATGAATTGCGTTTATGCAATATGAATCTTTTTCATTTTGATTCGCATAAGAATGACAGCTAAAATAAAGGCTAAACTATCTGCTAATGGTCCGGCAAAAAGGGCACCTTTTATACCCATAAAAATTGGCAATAAGAATACCGCTGGTAAATAAAATATAATTTGTCTTGAAAGAGATAACAGCCCAGCATGTAAAGGTTGACCAATTGCTTGAAAAAATATGGTGGAAATAGTCTGTACCGAATTAAGCATGCAGCAAGCAAGAAAAATTCTAAAATACATAACTCCAAATTCATTATAAAGAATATCACCGCTTCCGAAAATATTGACAATTTGTTGTGGGAAAACTTGAAAGCATACTAACCCAACTGCCGATATAATAAGTCCACTAATGATAGCAATTTTCACAGTTTGTTTTACTCTCTTCATGTTTTTAGCACCGTAGTTAAATCCCAAAATTGGTTGCGCTCCAACGGCAACTCCCAATAATATAGACAACATAATTTGATTTACCTTTGTAACTATTCCAAAAATAGAAAGTGGAATTTCACTGCCATATACAGAGTTTGCCCCATAATTGGTTAACACTTTATTGGTACAAATTGCAACGATAGCGATTGACATTTGTGTAATGAAACTTGAAATACCAAACTTAAGTATCGTTAAAGCAATTGTCTTATCGAATTTTATTAATGATTTATTAAATGTAAGGTTTCTAAACTTCTTAAGATAATACAGCGCCAAAATGGCACTGCACAATTGACCTAATACTGTTGCATATGCGGCACCTTTTACGCCTAAACCAAAATAAAAAATAAAAATAGGATCTAAAATGGTATTAACAATAGCACCAATTAGCATAGATATCATAGAAAACTTAGGATTTCCATCGCTTCGTATGACAGAATTAAACCCTGTGCTAAAAATTGCAAAAGGAATACCAATTGCAATAATTCCAGTATAATCAACCGCATATTGCATTACTGCCTCTGTAGCACCAAATAACGTAAGAATATCTTTTAAGAAAATCAAGCTAATTGCTGCAAGTGCAACTCCAACCACAGTAAGCATTATAATACAATTACCTACTATAGCCCCCGTAGTTTTCATGTCCTTTTCACCTATTTTTAGTGCAAAGAATGCTCCACTTCCGTCACCAATCATTAATGCAATTGCAAAGGCGATGGTAACAAGTGGAAATGCCACGCTGGTCGCTGCATTTCCCAAATATCCGACTCCTTGCCCAATAAAAATTTGATCTACTATATTATAAAGTGCACTTACCAAAAGAGAGATAATGCACGGTATTGAAAATTTTACTAATAAATTTCCAATTGGTTGTGTTTCTAATTCATGAGAATTTTCTTGTTGTATCATAGGTATTTTTCCTTTTCTTATTTGCTATATTTTCTTGCATTCTGTTCAATTATTGTCATTAAACACATTAATGACTCACATTCTTCTTTTGTTAACCCATTCATTAGATTCTCGCTCCATTGATCTAATATACGAATCACTTTTGGATATACCTTTTTGGTCTTTTCGGTTGGATACACATGATATACACGTTTATCCTTTGAATCTTGTTCGCGTCTGGCATAACCTTCCGTTACTAGCTGAGTTACCATTTTGGCTGTAGTGCTTTTATTTATTCCAACAATTTCTCCTAGTTCATCTTGCTTTGCCCCTTCATTTTCACATATCGCCACAATGTACATAAATTGACCACTTGATATGTTCAAGTCTGCTAATTGTGGAGCATAAAATATTTGACTTTTTCTCGACGTTATTGATATTAATTTTTCGATTTTATACATTAAGATATCCTTTCTAAAAATATGAGGTAACGATACATTACCGTTATAGTTACTGCTATGTGATAGACATAAAATGCAATAAGACTACATTTTGGTGTTACAAAAATTGCATTTTATTGCGCAGAATACCTCACGTATTATGGGTAATGAATCGTTATAAATTCGATTTATTATATTACGTTTCGTATTCGTTTACTGCTAATTAAATTAGTGAGCTATGAAACTAATTAATTATAACTCATTTATGTAAAAAGTCAATCCCCTTTTATCGTTTTTTTAATTTAATAAAAAAAATAGTAGACTATATTTCAAGTCTACTAAATGAATGTATAAATTTCTATAAACCATTAAATAAGCTTCTACTAGCTAACAAATCAATGATGCAAAAAGCAATTTCCATCTACTTTTCCGCTGATTAAGATACACAAATACTTAATGTACCATCAAACGTAGATATTCCAATTACAATGCTGGCATAGGATACTTTAGGGGGATAAATAACAGATTACATACTTTGAAATTCGTATATTCACTTGGTATATCTATATTTCCTAAATTTGTAACGCCTAAGTCTGTCTTACAACTTCCTTGATATCCCAAAATTTTAAGATGATTTTATATTCCGTTATTAATGACTATTACCAAATCTTCTTTGTTTTTTTAATATCTTTTCTTTCTGTATATAATTCATCTAGTGCATCATATCATATATTAATATAAATAAAGCGCAAGGAGTACTTTCCCTTATGTTGTGTATCCTGATGATGTGATCTTCTTGAGAATTTTGTTCCGCAATACGCACATTCACACATGCTACTAAATGCAAATTTACGCGACTGCTTTTCCCTTGTTCCTTCTATTGTGTTCTTGCCATATCTGCTCTTACGTATTTCTTGAGCCATATTCCACTCTTCCTCAGATACGATAGCTTCATGATGATTTTTAATATAAAACTGAT
>JBAVPE010000176.1:0-40116 GCA_049692775.1 Anaerocolumna sp.
AGTACTACCTTGCATAAATAACACTTAATTCAGCACCTGCTATTTGAACCAGTGCTGTGTTGTCATCAATCGGCGTAGGAACCGCTACGCCTCATTCCTCCGCCTTGCCCTGGCTCAAATATCAGTCACTGATATTAAGCATTATTTATGCAATGCAGTACTAGATTTAATTTTTGAACAAATGTATGTAAGGTACGAAACAGGGACTGATTGTTTATACCCTGGGAGATCTCATCTCCTGTCATGGGCATATTCCTGATTCGCGTCTGAATAAAATCCGGTGCGATTGAATATATTGAGAGGAAAAGTAGAGGATCAGCAACAGAGGAGATTAGGCATCCTATGAGCAATCATTTTGATACAGAAAATATAGGCTGTATTATTCAGGAAGAAATGAAGGAATTGAAAATACCAGGTCTTGCAATTGCAATTGTATCAGGTAAAGATATCATCTATCTGAAAGGATTTGGAAAAACAAATGAATCAGGAGGCAGGGTAACAGAAAAAACTGCATTTTATATCGGATCATCCAGTAAATCTTTTACGGCCATGGCGGTTATGCAATTGGAAGAAGCAGGTGCTTTGAATATTGATGATTTGGTTATTAGGTACATGCCGGAATTTAGATGTTTACATAATGGTGAAGAGGTAACCATTCGTCAGCTTCTTAATCATACCAGCGGCTTTTCTACCTATGAGGGAATGAAAATATATAACCGGAAGGCGAAGGAAAGTTTGTCGCAGCCTTCAAATAATCGGCATAATGTCAGATTAAGCAGAAAGCCGGGCGCGTCCTATGAATATTCCAATCTTAATTATGTGATCCTTGGGGCAATTATTGAAATCGTATCTGGCATGACCTATGAAGATTTTATCGTAAATAAAATATTTAAACCATTAGACATGCATCGTTCTTTTGCCGACTGCCGGAAAGCATTGGAATATGGCCTGGAAAAGGGGTATCAGCCTGTTTTGGGTTCAATCCGCCAGACAGAATACGAAGTTCATCAGGAACTCATACCCGCGGGATATCTTGCCACATGTGCAGAGGATATGGCAAAGTACATGATCGCAAATCTAAATGGAGGAAGCTACAAAAACTCAATAATCTTATCAGAAGATGGAATAAGCATGCTTCATACAAAATCATCAGAAACCAGTGATCACTATGGACTCGGCTGGTTCGATTTTGGTGAACTCGTACATCACGGAGGAAGCTGCGAAAATTATCATGCCAATATGATGCTGCTTCCTTCCAGAAGAATCGGTATTGCAATCATGTATAATATCAATGACAATATTTCCGGAGCATTTATAAAAGGAAGTTTTGGAAGTGGTGAAACTGTCTCATATGACCGGATTCAATCCAGAATAATCAATGCTCTGACCCAAAAAGATATTGTTTCTCCTGTGATTGCCGGAAATAAAGGATTTCATGAGAAAGCCAATATTATATTCGGAAGTTTATTTGTACTGTCTGCTATCTATGGCTTAGCTGTACTAATCAGTACCGCAGTTAATTTACCCATGCTTTTGATTAATGATTTTCTGTTACCAATACTTCTTTTGATTGCTGTCCCTCGATTATTTAAGGCAACCTGGAAAGCTTTATTTCGATTTGCAGCAGGTTTTACGCATGTTCTGTACGGGCTCCAGCTGTTTCTGATATTGATAGGGGTCTTAAAACTAATTGCTATTTCGGTATAATGTATTGATTGATGAAATTAATGTAATATTTCAATTAACCCTATTAATGATTAGTGTAATGCAGCTACTTTTCTGGATGAGGTTCTAATCCCTTTAACATGAAGACAGTTGTTAAAAAACATGCCAAAAATATGCAAAAAATCACAAAAATCAGCTATTTGCAAATTGTACTAAAAAACCGAAAGTATAGTTGTGGGGAATAATCTTTGTATATTTTCTACAAAAGCTCAGGAGGGGAGGAGTGAAAAGGAAAAAACCAATAAGACCAATACAATTGATTGTGCTTGAAGTCAAAATAACAAGTCAGAATAACAAGAAAGGAAGGGATAGCTATGACGGGCAGGCTTATGGCTTCTGCTATGATGATGTGAATGGGCAGGCATCCTATCTGGAGGTAGGAGACCCGAAGGGACTTATTTTCAGAGTAGGGTGGTAACAAAGGGGATAGCGGACAAATGTTCATGGATAATAATCCACGGAAAATTTGCCGCTGCAATTTAAAAAAGGGGGAATTGTATGTTCAAAAAAAGTAAAAAAATAATAGGTATGGTTATGCTCACACTGATGGCGCTATTCATTACATCCGTACTGCCCGGAGGCGGTAGTTTCCTGCCCGGAGGTATTGGCAGCTATACCGTATCCGCCAGTACCTATCCGAGCTGGGACAGTACCAAAACCTATGTAGCTGGTGATATGGTGTCCTATAACGGAGCCGATTACAAGGCAAAATGGTGGACCCAGGGAGAGACCCCGGGTACCGCAGCGGTTTGGGAGATGTTGTCTTCTGACAACGGAACTTATGAAGCCTGGAATGCAAGCAAGGCTTACACAGGCAGCAGTATGGTAACTTACAACGGGGCAGTTTATAAGGCAAAATGGTGGACACAGGGAGAAGTTCCGGGTACCTCGGCAGTATGGGAACTGGTATCCGAAACCCCGGATACCGCAGAAATAGCAGACGGAACTTACAAGATAGCAAGTAAGGTAAGCGGCAAGATACTGGACATCACGGACAGTTCAACGTCCGACGGGGCTAAGCTCCGGCAATGGAGTGATTCTTCCGCAGCCAATCAGCAGTTTAAAGTAGAAAAACAGGCAGATGGTTATTACAAAATAACAGCGGTATATAGCGGAAAAGTCCTGGATGTTCCGGGCAGTACCACAACAAACGGCGTACAGCTGCAGCAGTGGACGGATAACGGAACCGATGCCCAGAGGTGGCAGATCAAAAGCACGGGAGATGGTTATTACAAGGTGACTTCGAAAGTGAGCGGACTTGTTATGGATGTAAGAGGATCCTCCACTGCCGACGGGGCAGCCGTACAGCAGTATACGGACAACGGAACCGATGGCCAGAAGTGGTCCTTTCTTCCGGGAATGGATGCGGAGGATCCCGGTGAGTCTGTTACCGGTTTTAAGGTAGTAGGCTATTATCCAAGCTGGCAGCCGGACAAGATAAATACTATCCGGTATAATAATCTTACCCATATTAATTATGCCTTTGCCATTCCTGCCAGTGATGCTTCCCTGCTGCCCCTGGAAAATGCAGCTGCGGCTGTACAGATTATTAACCAGGCTCATGAGAAGGGAGTCAAAGTCTTATTGGCTGTAGGTGGATGGTCTTATAATGATACACCTCTGGAAGCTACCTTTATGTCGGCCACCAGCACCCAGGATAAAATTAAGAAATTCGGAGATGCCATTGTGGCAATGGCAAAACAATACGGGTTTGATGGTGTGGACATCGACTGGGAGCACCCCAGGACTGACGGTACCAGCAAGACACAGTATGAAGCCCTGATGGTTTATTTAAAAAGCGAGCTGAATAAAAACAATATGCTGTTAACTGCAGCCGTTTTAAGCGGCGTAACGCCTGACGGTGTAGTTTACTGGGATTCCGCCGCACAGACGGATACCGTAATAAATACCGTAGACTGGTTCAATGTTATGGCATATGACGGCGGTGACGGAGACAGGCATTCTACCTATGACTTTGCTGTAAAATCAGCGGAATACTGGAAGAATACCAGACATATGCCTGCAGAGAAGGTAGTCCTTGGCGTACCCTTCTACGGAAGGCCGTCCTGGGCTTCCTACGCGGAAATTCTTGCGGTGAATCCCCAGGCTTACAATACGGATGTTTCCGTAATTAATGGAATGGAAGCTTACTATAACGGTATTCCTACCATAAAAAAGAAAACCCAGTGGGCCTGTGAAAATGTGGGCGGAATTATGATTTGGGAATTAAGCCAGGATACAACGGATTCAAGCAAGAGTCTTTTAAATGCAATAGGAGACACCGTACGGGCAAATTTCAGCAATTAAGGCCGGTTTACCCAATCCTTTTCACATGGAATCAGTTCCTTAGAAACTGGGACAGGCAGCTCGGGGAGGGGTAATAACGAACTGCAATATATACCAACTGGAGTGTCAAATAGTTTTGTTCCGGCTTGTTCTATATTTCTTCAATAATGTTACCAACAAACCAGTACTTCCTCACTTTGGTTGCGGATGGCGTGCACTGTTTATCCGATTTCTATCTAAGGCTTACAGGGGATATTACCAAAATGTTGAAGGGACAGATTCCAAAAACAAGTGCTTATCCGACCCCTCACCAGTAAGTTGAACACTTGGCATTTGGATAAGGATGCAGGATAATTTTCAGCCTGCAAGGCGGAGGAAGGAAGCATAGCGGTAGCTACTGCGGTGGCTGTGCTGATTGACAACAACGCGGCAGATGGAAATTCAGGCAAGCCATGGGCTGGGATGTCAAGCGGTCACTACACTTGAAGTCAATATTATATTTTGCTATCGTAAGCGAGGTGTAAAGTTAAATTTACCCTCGCTTACATTTTTGCAGGGTTTCCAGGCAAAGGGGGCAGCTTTGTACCTCAATACCTCCTGATATTACAACGCTTATAAGCAAAATAATTGAGAAAAGTACTAATAATACTTAATCAAAGAAAAGAATATTTTGTAAGTGAAATTTAGTTTGACATTTAAGGTAACCGACAAAAGTTTACAAAACGAACGACAAAATTTTACATAACATATATTGACATTTTTTGGATTTCGTTTATACTTTTAATGTAGTAATGTAGATAGCGTAAACATAGATGACGGTGACTACTTTTGATTCTGGTTTATTAGTACCAGGGATAAATGATTTTATTTAATAGATGAATATACAGTACGGATATTTTATCTATTATCTAATTAAATGTTACCAGACCTTATTATGAAAAAAGGAGTGTTTATTATGTATGAGCCTATAGCAATTATAGGATGCGGTTGTCTTTATCCTCCAGATTCGTTTTCTTTAAATAAGTTATTTGACAATGTTATTAGAGGAATTGAAGGTATAAGAGAAATTGATAAGTTTTTTTGGGAACCAGGGAAATATTACGATTCTGATTATTCTGTGCCAGATAAAACATATTGTAAGGTAAGTGGTTATTTGGATCACTTTGATGCTCCAAAAGAATTATTAGATAAAATCTGTTTATCAAAAGATGAATATAATTCTTTTAATCGTACACAACAAATGATATTACATACAATCCTACAGGCTATGTCATCAGCATGTTTTTCGCAGGCTGATATAAAAGATGCGGGGCTTTTTGTTGGTAATATGCTTGGCGATCCAGTAATGCCTGACTACATTCTAAGCAAAAAAGGGGAACAATATTTGAATTTTGCTGAAGAGAGATTGTCAAAAAAGACTTTATTACCTGAACAAATTTTATGGAAAAAAGAATTTAATAAAAAATTGACGAAAAAGTTTAGGGTTAATGGAAGTTTAGGCAAAATTGCATTCCCTTCATCATTAGTGTCTACTATTGCAGATATTTTGAAATTAGAACAATTATCTATGGTCGTTGATGGTGCTTGTTCAGGAGGACTTATTGTAATAGATGAAGCAATTAAATGCATTCATCAGAATAAAGTAAATATGTGTATTGTATCTGGTGTTCTTGGAAATATGGGAGTTTCAGGCAATGTTGCATTTTCCAAAATTGGCGGTCTTTCGGACAAAGGCTCGGTGCCTCTTGACAAAAATGCGAATGGATTAACACCGAGTGAGGGTGCCGGATCAATTATAATTAAAAGGCTTTCTGATGCAGTACATGATGGGAACCCTATATTGGGTGTCATAAGAGGAAGCGGTGTTGCCAGTGATGGAGGCGGACAATCTATTTATGCACCTAGTTCAAGAGGGCAACGTGCAGCTATGCGTAAATCATTAGATAGGGCCAATATGACAATGCAGGATATTGCCTATATAGAAATGCATGCCACAGGAACGCGCATTGGAGATAAAGTAGAGATAGAGTCAATTTTGGAATTGTGTAAAGAAGATAAAATACTAAATCCAATTGCGATTGGTTCTATAAAAGCACAAATAGGACATTCATTTTCGGGTGCCGGTATGGCTAATTTGTTTAAAGTATTATTAGCCATGCAGAATGAGATTTTACCTCCAACACACAAGTTTAATGCTTTGCATGAGGAGTTTGGGGATATATCGCGTTATGCATATGTAAATGATAGAAAAAGAACGTGGATACATCCAACCAGTCATCCACGCAGGGCATTGGTTAATGCATTTGGATTTGGAGGAATTAATGCAAACATTCTTTTAGAAGAATTTGAACATGAGTATCATAATAAATTATTGTTAGAATTGAAAAAAGATAATAACTCTATGAAAAATAATAAGTATGCAATATTAAGCTATGGATACTTTGAAGATGAGTATGACGGGAGAGCTGCTCATAGTAATGCAGATGAGTTAGATGGGGTAATTAATCATAAATCTTTTGTATTTCCGTTTATTAAATTTAAAATTCCCCCAAGAATCCTAAACAAACTGGATGAGGCACAACGCATCAGTCTGTTGGCAGTTTCTAATGCATTAGAACGAGAAAATATTAAATTAGCAAAGGAGAAGACAGGAGTTTTTGTTGGAAGTGTTTTTGGCTTGAAAAATGCGTATAATTCAGATATTAGAATACGGACAGCGGAATATTCTTCAATTTTGAAAGAGCTATTAGGTGATGCTTTGACCACGAAGGAGTACCAGGAGATAGAGGAAGAATTTAAAAAAGATTATGAATCAATTGAAGAAGATACTTTACCTGGTTTTATGGATAATATTGTCGCAGGCCGTATAGCCAATTACTATGATACCCAAGGAATCAATGCTGCGTACGATATGGATATAGGATCATTTGTTGCAGCGCTGCATCAGGGATTGTTAAGTTTGAATAATTTCGAAAATGATATGATAATAGTTGGAGCCGCAAATTGTAATGATTTGGATGAGTTTTATCAAATATATAATGCAGCCGGTTCAAAAAGTGATAATATTCGAAAAGGTGCGTGCTTTTATATTATCAAAAGAGGGGAGGATGTTCAACCAAATGAAAAAGTATATGCATACATTACAATCCCTGAATATCATAAAACAGCTTCTATGGAATATAACGACAATGACAATGATTATGTAGGTGCCACGGAGGCATTCAGGCTTCTGGATAATATAAGAAAATCTTCGTTGGAAAAGAAATGTATTCATCATGTATCGGCCTCATTGTCTGGGCGTAGTTTTACTTATGACATTATTCCATTTCAAGATGGTACAAGTTTCTTATGCCCAGAAGAATACTTTACTTTTTACACAGATACAACAGACATATCGCAGGTTATTGAATCACTGGAAAATATATTGAGAGAAAAGCTAATGCCTGAAAATTGCAGAAATGAGAAAGCTGAAGTTGCAATTATTTTTAAAGATTATGATGAATTAAAAACACAAATAGATTTTATAAAAACACTTGAAAAAATGTAATATAAGGGAGGTCATTATGATTAAATCGAAAGGCTTTAACACTATAATTAAAGAAGCTACAAGCTACATTTTTGAGGGCAAAAAAAGCGGAAATTATGTCTTTGAACCAGCATTTGAAGCTCCACAAAATGGTACTTCTATTATTAATGGCAAAGAAGTGGTGATGCTTACGTCCAATAATTATTTAGGTTTATCAACGCATCCGGAAATAATTGAAGCAGAAAAGGAAGCATTAGAAAAATATGGGACAGGAACTTGTGGAGCCAGACTTCATAATGGTACTACTATTTTGCATACGCAATTAGAAGAACGTTGTGCGGATTTTTTTAATACAGAAGCAGCAGTTATTACAAGTGCGGGGTATTTAGCCAATTTAGCTGCAATTTCGTCTGTAGCATCAGGAGATGATGCGATGATTATTACGGATCAATTAAACCACATGAGTATTGTTGATGGCAATACTTTATCGGGAGCTAAAATACGAATTTTTACTCATAATGACATTGAAAAATTAAGGTATATTCTAGAGAGGAATCAAAGCTGTGTAAATAAGCTGATTGTTGTAGAAGGAGTTTATTCAATGGAAGGTGATCTGGCTCCTTTGGATAAGATAATGAAGTTGGCAGAAGAATATGAAGTTAGTGTATTAGTAGATGAAGCACATTCAATGGGATTTGTCGGGGAAAACGGCAGAGGGGCATCGGAGTTATTCGGAGTTGAGGACAAAGTGCATATGAGAATGACTACATTCAGCAAATCCCTTGCTAATGTAGGCGGCTGTATTGCCACAGATAAAGAAACTGCTTTATATATTAAACATCAGGCACATCCCTATATATTTAATGCCAGTATGCCGCCTGCAATAGCTGCGGGAATTTTGAAAGCTTTTGATGTTTTGGAAAAAGAAAAATATCGAATAGATAAACTTTGGGAGAATACAATTCGTTTTAGACGGGGGATAATGGAGATGGGATTTGATACAATGGGAAGCACATCGCCAATTGTTCCGATTTATATCGGCGATGATGAAAAAAACATGTCTATTACAAAAGAACTTTTACAGGAAGGCGTATACATAGCAACTGCCGTTTTTCCAGCGGTACCTCAAAACGAAAGCCGGCTTAGAGCTACAATCACCGCTTCTTTGAATGAACAGCAGATTGACTATGCATTAGGGAAAATTGAAAAAATTGGGCATAAGTACAATCTAATTTGATTTGCATAAAGGAGGGTGAATAAAATGGTTAAATTAATAGGTGAAGGTCAATATACACAACTTATGGAAGCAAAGGGTATTATAGTAAAAAGCACAGATGAGTTAGAAAAACAAAAAATAGCAGTAATGTTTCCGGGACATGGCGCCCAGTATCCATCCATGTTACTAAAATTACGGGAAAGCTATGATGCTGTTAGAAAAATAATGGATACTTCGGATATCCTTTTTCAGTCATTGGCAGGAAAACCATTAACAAAAAATTGGGCAGAAGATATAACGAACGAAGCGGTTGTATTACAACCTTCAATTTATACTGCTAACTTGGCAATGTATAGTCTTTTGAAACAAGAAAATATATCAGCAGATTTTTTTGTGGGACATAGTTTAGGCGAGATTTCTGCCTTAGCAACCGCAGGAACAATAAATTATGAAGAAGGACTGAGAATATGTTATTACAGAGCTAAGTCTCTTGATAAGCTATTGCCAGAGGAATCAGGAAAGATGTTGTCAATTAAAGGAAATCCTGAAGAAAACTATTTGATTGATTTTTTGGACAATAATAAAAACAGTTGTGTCAGTATCGTCAATAATCATAATCAATTTGTTGTTTCAGGATATACGGAAGAAATAATGAAATTAAAACAAATATGTGAAGAACAAAAAATTACTTCTCATATCCTTCCAATACCATTTCCATTTCATTCTCCATTGCTAAAAAATGTATCAGAGGAATTTTATGACAACATAAAATCTATAAACTTTGTTACGAATAAAATACCTGTATATTCAAATATTCTTCAAAGATTTTATGTGCCAGATGATTTTCATGACTCAAACATAGCCAGGATTTTAGCTTCTCAGCTTTTTACACCATTTAGTTTTGTGAAAAGCATAAATGATATATATGATAAAGGCGCAAGAGTGTTTTTAGAATGCGGGCCTAATAACATATTATCTGCACTTGTAAACGATATAATCATGGATAGAAATAAAGTAGTTATGTACATGAATGCAAAACGTGAAGATGAAAAATTAACAATTGAAAAGTTCAAAGCGAAAGCAGCTCTTAATATAGCGCATGGAAATGAAGGGGGTCAAAGTGGTATGAAATTAAATTGGTATACTGCAATATCGAAATTCACAGGTTATCCTATTGATATTATAGAGAAATATACAGAGCAATACAAAAATTTAGATCTGGCTAAAAAACTGGCAATTAACTCCACGAAAGAAAAGGAAATACTTACATATATGGAAGCTGAATTTTCTATTTATTCAGAGAATGGTTTAAATTCCATATTTTCAGATTCGGCTCCAAGTGTTAATAGCTGTAAGCGTGAGGATGTTTCTTTAGAGGAAGTAATTGGTTTTATAAAGAAAGCAATCGCGGAAAAAACAGGCTACCCTGTTGAACTTTTAGAAAATGAGGCGGATTTGGAAGCGGATCTTGGCATTGATTCGGTAAAACAGGCAGAAGTTTTGGGTATAGTGAGAGAGCATTATGGATATGAAAAAGATACGAATGTTAAGATAAAAGATTATCCTGATATTTTGTCGATTTCAAATTATATCATTAATAAAATAAACAATTGTAATGAAGAAGAACCTGATAATAATTCATTAAAAGCGGAAAATACAGTTATAAAATCTTATGATGAAGTAGTCTCAATCATTAAGGATACCATATCTGAGAAAACAGGTTATCCCGTGGAATTACTTGAAAATGAGGCAGATTTGGAAGCAGATTTAGGTATAGATTCAGTAAAGCAGGCAGAGATTCTTGGAAAGATACGGGAATATTTTGGCTATGAAGTCGATACAAATGCAAAAATAAAGGAATTTCCAAATATCAGGCTGATCTCTGAAAACGTTTTATCACGTCTGGACCAAAATAATAATGATGAAAAAAAAAAGAATGAAATATTGATGTTACCATTTGCAGATAATCATTTAAACTATGTGACATCCCGTTATTCAGCTACTGCTGTATTAGCTGATTTATCCAATGAATTGCCTTATTCCATGAATGAAAAAAGAATCCTTGTTATTGGTGAATCATCTGGAGAAATTACAAAAAGAATTATAAGCTTACTGCAGGATAATAACATGGTAGCTGCAATTGGCAGTAATAAAAATGAAGAGTTTTATACAGATTTTTTAGACTCAAGACAGCTTATTAATGCTCTTGAGAATGCGACCATGAAACTTGGTGAAGTAGATTGTATCATAAATTTACAGGCATTAGGAGAAGATAGAAATCTCAATGATTACTCAAGCAGCGAAGAGTTTGAAAAGGCATATAAAAGCATTTATAACGGTTTATTCTATAGTTCAAAAATTTGCTATAAATTTCTTGAAAGCAATAAGAATGCAGCCTATTTTGCCGTGACTTCAATAGGGGACTATTTTGGTGTTGAACATAAGAAGCTGCATGGGTCATTGGGGGCGGTTACGACTGGTTTTATTAAGGCCCTTGAAAAAGAATTAAGGCCATTTACAGTTAAAGTTATTGATGTAGAAAAGCATGATGATGATGAATTATGTAAATTGCTTATTGGTGAATTTTCTCATTTTGGAAATTATGTGGAAATCGGTTATGTCAACGGAATCCGCAAGTGTATCATTACGGTGAAAGATGATAAGTTAAACATGGAAACAGAGAATTCCGGGACTATGAAATTATATGGAGATTCCATTCTGGTTACCGGAGGAGGAAGAGGTATAACATTTGAATGTGCAGAAGCATTTTTATCCCGGATAGATAAACCAATCAGGGTTTATTTAACAGGAAGGACGGCAATACCATCTGGAACAGAAGAATGGTTAAATATGTCTGAAATGGAGTTCAATAACTATAAAACAAAGTTTATGCTGGAACAAAAGCGTGAACATCCAAATTATAATGGTATTGAAATTGTGGAGGAATACGAAAAGCTTAAAAATGCAAGGAAATTACAGGAAAATTTGAATAAGCTCAGAAAAGAAGGACATTTGGTTGATTATATTATTTGCGATTTTTCCAAAGAAGAGGATGTTAAGAAGCTTTATTTAATAATTAAAAATAATAATTCGGATCTTATGGGAATTATTAATGGAGCCGGACTTCCTTCTTTCGGAAAGATTCCGAGAAAAAATGAGGAGGCAGCCTATAAGGTGCTTCAATTAAAAGCAAATTCCATGTATTTTATAAATAAGTATTTTATGAATCAGAATATTGGATTTGTAATCAGCATGGGTTCCATCAGCGGACGATTTGGTATGGATGGACAGGTTGATTATTCGGCAGCGGCAGATCTTCTTGTTAAACTCACTAAAAACATTTCGGAAGATTATGAAGGGTGCAAGTTCATATGTATTGGCTGGCCAGCATGGGATTCTGTTGGAATGGCAGCCTCGGAAGAGGTTATGAAAGTGCAGAAAGAAGTTAGGGGGCTTTCCTATATAAGTGTAGAAGAAGGTCGTGCACAATTTTTAAAAGAATTACTTAGTAACTTTAGTAGTAAGTGCGAATATTTATATTTTGGTGAGTTAGGCGAATTAAATATGCCTTTAGGGCAGTTGGATAATCTGCGTGGGAAACAGGATAAAGACTGGTTCATTGACCGTTTAATATCTTGCGGGGAAAATTATATCAGCGTTGAGAGAAAGCTTGATAAAAAGAATGATATGCATCTTGAACAGCATAAAGTAGATGGTCACTCAGTTTTAGCAGGTGTTTATCATATTGAGTTGGCATGTGAAGTTTTTAAGCTTTTTTCAAGGTTAAACCATAAAGATGATTATACAATCAGTACAGTCAGTAATTTTAGTTTTTATGAATTTATTAAATATTTTGAAGGCAATCCATTAACAATGAAAGCTTACGGAGAAATTATTGACGAAACTGATAATCAACTGACTGTGAAGGTCCAAATTAAGTCTGATTTCGTAAATAAGCAGGGCATGGTTTTGAGAAAGGATAGAGTGCACTCAGAAGGAATCATTATTGGAAGAAAGGAGCCTTCAAAAAATAATACTTTACAGGATGTCAATTATAAATATGAAACTGTGATCCAAACAGAAGGTATGAAATCCCTTGATTTAAAAAAATATTATGAAATCAGTGAAAAACTTATATATTTTGGTGAGGAATTTCGAAATATCAGGAATGTGGAAATATCTGAATATCAAGATTGTATAATAGGAGAAGTGATAGTAACAGATGAGGGTTTAGTATTCGGAAGCAGAGAAAAATATGGCAGCTTTGGTATAAATCCTATTGTAGTTGATAACATTGGAAGGCTGATGCTATTAAATGAATTTGATAAATATGGCTATTCAATTGTTCCAACCCATATTGAAAGTGCTCAAAAGTTTAGGGATTTTATTATCGGAGAAATATTGCATGTGAATTGTATAAAGATATCTGAACAGGATAATAAAGTAACCTATGACGCTAATGCCTATGATAAAAACAATGAAATTGTTTTTATCATTAAGAATATGACATTAACAAGAATTGGGAAACTGGAAGGTGATTATAATATCAAAAATCAGTAATTTACCACTTTTTGAAAAAAATTTCACGGAGCGAAACATTATAGTAAATAATACTCCACTGAATATATTAGAGAGATCAGAATCATTAAGTCTTAAATTTCTTGATAGTGATGAAAGAAAGAGGATTGAACGCTTACCAATCAATTCTCAAGTAAGAGCAGATAAGTTATGGACAAGAATCCTTTTGAAAAAACTGTATACAAAAAGCTGCAACATGGAAGAGAATGATATTAAATATATTACAATTGTTAACAGTAATGAGAAAAATATAAGGGGCTTGCCTTATATGAATTATAAAAATAAGTTATGTCCTGTTCGATTATCAATTTCTCATTGTGATGGAAGGGTGGGCGTAGCATTGAGAACAAATCTATGCGGACTTGATATTGTAAAATTATTTACTCCCCAAGAACACATGGAAGAATCATTTATTCATTATGCTTTCAGTGCTGGTGAAAGAATGCAGTTGTCAGATAAAACAGTTTCTGAAAAATTAGAATATATGACTTTGATGTGGGGAATAAAGGAAGCCGTATCGAAATATTTAGGATGTGGTTTGGTGTATGGTCCTGCTACTATAGAAGTTATATTCAATGAGGCTAAGTCTGTTGATTTAAATATACATCCGCAAATTATAGGCTATGAACATATCAATAATTTAAATATTTACTATTATTGGAATATACATAGGGATTTTTGTCATGTATATGTTGAATAATTTATGTGTTGAACAAAAGCTGGCAGTCCGGTAAAATCAGGTCTTCCGCAAACTGACGTTTTATTAAAATCTCAGATAATAAATCAGCTTTACTATTGAATAGGAAGGCATTGGTTATATAAATTTTAAATAAGAATTAGGCCAGGAGAAAATTATGAGGAAATATCGATTTATTTTCCTTTGAGTGGTCATTTTCAATAATAGATCCATTAGTAGGTATATTATATATGATGTCCTTATTTTTTTATTTAAGAAATATTTTTTACTGGAGAATTTTATTAATAGTAACGTTTTCTGCATCAATAGGTATTAACTTGTTGACTATGATTTATTGGATTTTACTTAAAAATTTTTCTAATCCAATGTGGTTTATGGAAATATTTGTAGTTAGTTATTCTCTAGTTGGAATAATATTATTAAATAAAAAAATGGCAGGTAAATAATCAATAAGATATATCAAATCCATAGAATAAAAATTTGATTAATTAGATTTATTATATGATAATTTAAAAGATTTTTTTATCCCATAGGAAATTGCGTCTATGAGATAAAAAACCCTCCGGGGGATGCGCATGACGCGTCAAGGAAAAGTGTCACTTAGGTGACAGCGCGTCAGCGCTGGAGTCTGGCAAGTCAGACTCTTTTTACAATACAAGATACATTAAAAATATATTCGTAAAGAGGTATTATAAGTGGAAAATAAAGATAGATATCATCATGGTTATCTAAAGCAAACTATGATAGAAGAGGGAATTAAATATATAAATCAGCACGGAATAGAGAGTATATCTTTACGTAGGCTTGCATCCATATGTAATGTATCCCATGCAGCTCCATATAAGCATTTTAAAGATAAGGAGGATTTTATTAATCAAATAATTATCTATGTAGTAGATAAGTTTACTGATACATTAGCAGGAATTGTTGATGAATATAGTGGAACAACTAATATAATGACTGAACTAGGTATAAGATATGTAGATTTTTTTGCTAAAAACCCCAATTATTACTACATTATGTTTTTTCATAATCAGGTGGATTTCGGAATTGTTTTATCGGACCTGGCATCCCCAATTAATAGTTTTCCACCATATCAAATTTTTAAAAGCTCAGCAATTAATTTTATGGATATGGTTGGAGTTGCAAAAGAAGAATATGAGGATCAAATTTTGTTTATGTGGTCGTTAGTACAGGGGTTAGCATCTATTTTTACACTAAGAGGTGTGGAATATGGCGAACAAGAAAAACTTTCAATTAGAAGAATACTTGGAATTAAGAAGTACATTGATAAAAACGATTAAAGTACAAAAAGGAATTTTTTTAATGACCTGGATGGTATTCTGGATATGTTAAAAGCAAAATTGAATTAAATTAAAATTACTAATTAAAGTATTGGAAATACAGGAGGTTGAAACTATGGATAAAATGCCTTATAGCGCAGAAGAGATTATTAAATTAATGATGGCTTTTAATAACTATGGATTAAATACATTTTTAATTAAGTCAAGTGATTTTTTGCTACAATTTGGAGGAGAAGACAAAAAAACGTTATTTAATTATGAAGAACAAAAAGAATCCAGTGATATAGGTATTAATACCAAAACGCAAGACTTATACAGCGATGCAATTGATGCTGGTAATAATAAAATGGTAGTTTCTCCAATTGTGGGGACGTTTTATTCATCTACTGATCCCAATACTGTTCCATTTGTAGATATTGGAAGTCCGGTTAAAAAAGGAGATATCGTATGTATTATTGAGTCAATGAAGTTAATGAATGAGGTGAGAAGTGAATATGATGGGATAGTAAAAGATATTATGATAAATAATTGTCAGCCGGTTGAATATGGACAACCCATTATGATCATTGAACCATTGTAGTTCTTTATAAGGAGATTACTTATGTTTAATAAAGTTTTAATTGCAAATAGAGGTGAAATAGCAGTAAGAATTATTCGTTCATGCCGCGAATTGGGATTGAGTACAGTCGCAGTATGTTCAGAAGCAGATCGTTTGGCACTTCATGCTCAGATTGCGGATGAAACAATTTGTATTGGACCTGCAGATAGTAGAGAAAGTTATTTAAATATTCCTGCAATATTATCAGCGTGTTCTATAGCGGGAGCAGGAGCATTACATCCCGGTTTTGGTTTTTTGAGTGAGAATGCAGAATTTGCCAGACGCCTTGAACAATGTGGAATTAAATATATTGGCCCAAAAGCAGAAGTGATAGAACAGATGGGGAATAAAATTCATGCAAAGCAGTTGATGAATAATAATGGCATACCTGTAATACCAGGTTCAGAGGGAATAATTGATAATGTCGAAGATGCAGGACTTTTAGCAGCAGATATTGGATATCCTATTTTAATAAAAGCTAGTGCAGGAGGTGGTGGAAAGGGAATACGTTTGGTACTGGAGAACTCAGACCTTGAAAAGAGCTTCTTTGCTGCCCAGCAAGAAGCGGAAAATTATTTTGGAGATAAAAGTGTATATATAGAAAAATATCTTTTGTCACCAAGGCATATTGAAATACAAATTTTGGCGGATTGTTATGGAAATGTTGTGCATTTAGGAGAAAGAGACTGTTCCTTACAAAGAAGAAATCAAAAAGTTTTAGAAGAAAGCCCTTCACCAGCATCACAATTATCGAAAGATTTACGGCAGCGTATGGGAAATATGGCAGTAGAGGCAGCTAAAGTGTGCAATTATCAAAATGCAGGTACAATTGAGTTCTTGTTAGATAGTTATGGAAATTTTTATTTTATGGAAATGAATACCCGCATTCAGGTTGAACATCCCATTACAGAAATGGTGACAGGCATTGATATTGTTAAATCCCAAATAAAGATTGCGCAAGGGAAAACTTTAGAGTTTTCGCAAAATGATGTTGTTATGCGGGGACATGCTATTGAATGCCGTATTAATGCAGAATCACCAGAAAAACAATTCAGACCATCACCAGGTACGATTAAAGATATACATATTCCCGGAGGGCCGGGAATAAGGGTTGATGATGCAATTTATGCAGGCTATACGATTCCGCCTCATTATGATAATATGATAGCAAAACTAATTGCTTATGCTCCGACGCGTAATGAGGCGATTGCAAAGATGAAATGGGCACTGTCTGAATTTCTTATAGATGGGGTGGATGTAAATATTGATTTTTTATTAAAACTTATAAATACTGTGACTTTTACAAAAGGTGATTATAACATCCAATGGTTGAACCAGTATATAATGGAAAGGAAAGAAGGTTAAATAGTTGCGGAATATTTTTACTATAGTAAAAACAAGGGTAAGTACATATCAAGTTAATAATAGTGAGCACATAAACGTTCCTGACGATTTATTAAATAAGTGTCCTAAATGTAATCACGTGAAATTTATGGACGATTTTTTATTACAGAACAAAGTATGTTTAATATGTAATCATCACAGCAGGTTATCAGCCAGGGAAAGATTAGGGATAACGATTGATGCAGGAACATTTGAAGAATGGGATGAAAATTTAGTAGGAGTGAATCCCATACAATTTCCCCAATATGATGAAAAGATTAAAAGTTTGCAGCAAAATACAGGATTGAATGAGGCGGTTATAACTGGCAAATGTAAGATTGAGGGAATAACTTGTGCGCTTGGAATAATGGATTCAAATTACATGATGGCTTCGATGGGAGCGGCTGTTGGAGAAAAAATAACCCGTGTTTTTGAACGAGCAACAAAAGGGCATATTCCGGTAATTTTATTTGTAACATCTGGTGGAGCGCGCATGCAGGAAGGAATTATTTCTCTTATGCAAATGGCTAAAACATCTGGAGCAGTTGCAAGGCATAATTCTTCTGGTTTGTTGTATATTGCTGTGTTGACAGATCCTACAATGGGAGGTGTGGCAGCAAGTTTTGCTTCACTTGGAGATATTATCATTGCAGAACCAAATGCTCAAATTGGATTTGCTGGAAAGCGTGTAATTGAAGGTACTATTAATCAAAAACTCCCTGAAAATTTTCAGAGCGCAGAATTTTTTTTATATCATGGATTTGTTGATATGATTGTATCACGTTCTGATATGAGAAAGGTAATAGGAAGTTTATTGAGATTGCATTCATAGAATAGGAGATGAGAAAATAAGTGGATAATAAATTAAGTGCATGGGAGCGTATGGATTTAATTAGAAGTCAAGAAAGACCAAGGGCTAGTGATTATATAGAAAAAATATTTGAAAATTTTATTGAGTGTCATGGTGACAGATGCTTCGGAGATGATGGGGCAATTATTGGAGGTATAGCACTTTTCGAAAATCGTCCGGTCACAGTAATAGCGAATGCAAAAGGAAAAGGATTAGCAAATAATAAAAAGTCTAATTTTGGCATGGCTCATCCAGAAGGATATCGAAAAGCATTGAGACTGATGAAACAAGCTGAAAAATTTCATCGTCCAATAATTTGTTTAATAGATACACCTGGAGCCTATTGCGGAAAAGAAGCAGAGGAAAGAGGTCAGCATGAGGCAATCGCTCGGAATATTGCAGAAATGATGCAATTAAAAACTCTAATAATTTCAATTATAATAGGCGAAGGTGGAAGTGGGGGAGCAATGGCTATGGCAGTGTGTGATCAATTGGGTATGATGCAGAATGCTATTTATTCTGTTATTTCACCACGTGGATTTGCAAGTATTCTTTGGAAAGATTCCAGTCGTGAAAGGGAGGCAGCAAATTTAATAAAAATAACAGCCGAAGATATGCTGAATTTTGGTGTTTGTGATGCTATTATTCCTGAACCTGAAGGAGGCTGCCAAAAAAATTTTACTGACACAATAGGAAAAATATCAGTCTTTATTAGAAATATTCTGATACAACTTGATACGATGGATATTAACCAAATTATAAATAATAGATATAATAAATATAGAAAAATTGAATTTTTTTATGAAGGCTGATTTAGGTAAATAATCTAAAGTCCACAGCATCTGAATTTATTATAATCATAAATCTAAAAAGAAAGGAAAGTATGTTATTTAGCTTCTATAAATAGCATACAAGGGAAGAAATGATCGGAGTATATTTTAGCGGGACAGGCAATACAAAATATTGTATTGAAAAATTCATGAATTATTATGACGAAAAATCTCAAGTTATATCGATCGAAGATAAAACAGTAACTGACGAAATTAAAAGAAATAAGGACATCGTCCTGGCATACCCTATCTATTATAGTAACTTACCAAAGATTGTGAGAGATTTTATAACTTTCAATCGGGAATTATTTTATAACAAAAATATTTTCATTATTGCGACAATGGGACTATTTAGTGGCGATGGAACAGGCTGTTCAGCCAGATTATTACAGCGTTATAATGCTAATATTCTTGGTGGCCTCCATTTACAAATGCCTGATTGCGTTGGTGATGTGAAATTCCTAAAAAAGCCATTGCACAAAAATAAGCAAATCATTTATGCAGCCGAAGCAAAGATTAAGGTTGCAGTTGATAATATAAAAAAAGGTACACCTCCTAATGAAGGTCTGGGAATTTTTTATCATTTAGCTGGTTTATTTGGACAAAGATTATGGTTTTATAATAAAACTTTGAACTACACTGAAAAACTTAAAATTGATAGTGAAAAATGTATTGGTTGTAGTAAATGTGTAAACATTTGCCCAATGAATAATTTGAACATAACTAGCGGAATTGCTATTTCAGGAAGGAATTGTACAATGTGCTACCGATGTGTTAATAATTGCCCACAACGAGCAATTACTCTCTTAGGGAAAAAAATTTTGGAACAATGCAAAATAGAAAATTATTTAGATAATAGTGAAGAAAAATATTAGTATAAGCATTAGATTCAATAGTTGCGAGTGCTTTACTGTAATTTGCCAGTGCGGCTTAGGCTGCAGAATATGCCATGGTGTTTTCTCCTGGGAATCGCCGCTGAATATTTGTTGATAATTTCATTTAATTCGTTACGAAGTATGTCGCGTATATTTTGGGGTGCTAACACTTATGAGTTAATTAAACTTATGGGCTTTGAAGGGTATATTCGTTATGCTTCTACACATGCGGCAGATGTTACTATAGCGAAAGAGAAGCTATATGATATTATGATTAAGACAACACCCCAAGCCGTTATTACGTCCCATATACTGCTAGGAGATTATTCATATTTAGAAGTTTTAGAAAAAACAAACGTGCCAATTACAATTATTAAGAATCCCAAAGATATAGATAATAATAAATATTTGAAGAAATATCAAAAGTACTTAGACAAAAATGACTCAGTAAAGGTCGTAGTATTTGAAGATACCGGCCATATTGCCAATATTGAAAAGGAAGAAGAATATAATGACTTGATTAAGAAGATTATAGACTAACATCAACAGGGATGACGGGTTAGCATTTACATGGCATCATTTTTGTCTACTCAAGGCATGTGGAGACATGCGTTTTATTAACTCGAAAAAGTGCAGGGGATTATATGGGATTGAAATAGATATAAAGAATATGGTTATAAAAAAAGCTTCTTCGATGATTACTGCAACCGCCAAAAGCACTAAATTTTTTCACCTTATATCCGGGTATAAATAAATTGTTGTAACAGATAATAGTATTGTATCTTATTTGTAATATACTATATAAAAAGAGAGGCAATCGAACATGAAGAGTGTAAGGCTTAATACCGAAGGATTACAGGAACATGAAAAACAAAGTCTGATTAAAAGTCAATTGGATAGTATGGATGCACATGCTGTCTTCCTGAGTGAAGGTCAGAGTTATGTAGATATTAATTATATCGACCACCCATCAGTTACAGAGATAAATACTCATTAATAGGGCTTTATTTTTATGGAAGATTAATAAACAGAACATTATTGCAAATAGGAACGAGGGTGCTGCCAGTTTCAGGTTGACAGCGCCCTGATCATGTATAATTTAACTTTATTAGTCTATATAGCTGACTGCTTTATAAGGTTCTCTGTAATTATATTCGGATATTCTGATTCCTGTACTTTTACTGCTTGCAGAAATTACCTTTTGATTACCTATATAAATTGCCACATGATTTATGATATTATTTTTTCTATAGAAGAGTAAGTCTCCGGGTTTTATAGTATTGAAAGAAACCTTTCTGCCTCCAGCCGCCTGCAACCTTGATGTTCTGGGAATGTTGATTCCCTTATCTTTGAATACGGATTGAGTAAATCCGGAACAATCGGCTCCTTTTGTTAAGCTTGTTCCACCCCAAACATAAGGATTCCCTTCGAATTGTAGTGCATAGTCTACAATCTCCTTACGGATGGAATCGGAATCGGTTTTTGATTCTCTTGTTGTTTCATTTAAATTAACTTGCTTATTTAAGATTTTTTCTTTTTTATATTTCATATTTCTATCACCTGCCTTCCAGCTTTTTGAGTTATCGCCTGGCAAGAAGAATAAAAGATATAGAATATTGCATTTGATGCCTATACAAGTTATTTTAAACGGACACAAGTAAAAAAAAGCGATAAAAAACATACCAATAAGTTATTTATAATCAATCCCCTCTATAAAAACCCGGATATTATTTTTTATCACTATTATTTTATGACGTTTTTAAAAATTCGTTACAAAATGGCATAATACAATAAGTATTAATTATTTTTTATCTTCATTATACTTAATAGTTTTCATTCCACCTTTTATTAATTTATCGACGGGTTGATTATGGGAACGGCATATTCTTTTCAGGCCGTATAATGTTTCAGGATTTTTATCGATCAGATTAACCCCATAGGTACAGGAAAGTGTTGCTTTAAAGCCCAATTTTTTTAATATATTTTCAGTTAAATCATTATATTTCCCATAGGGATATGTAAATGTAGTTGGGACCTTATCCGTAATCGTCTTTATCTTTTCCTGCAAGGTATTAATATCTTCCGTTATAACTTCTTCATATTGGGAAGTGGATTCATCATCCTTTTTGTAGCAGCCATACCGGCCGTTACGAATCCTATGTAAATTATAAGAATGGTTTTGGATTTCAACCAGACCCGATTTATCCATTTCATAAACTTCATCCCAGGTTATGACAGCATAATTAATATTATCATCCGATACTTTAGAATAATCGTCAGTACTTTTTCCCACAATGGATAATACGATCTTGGTATTATATTGTTTTAATAATGGGAATACATTTTTGTATATACTTATGGAGCCATCATCAAAAGATAAAATTATGGGGTTTTCCGGTAATGGTTTGCCGTCATACACATAATCAATTAATTGGGACATGGTTATCGTATTGTAATGGTTTTCTGATAAATATTTCAGATCGCTTTCAAATTCGTCAGGGCTGATAACATCTTTACCCAAGTTAATATTCTTTACCTGGTGATACATAAAGATTGGTACACATACCAGCTGTTTGTTTGAGGATACGGCATAAATATCAATTAAACTCCTTGCTATAGAAATAGTTAACAGGCTAAATATTATAGTTAATAATATAACTTTACTATAATGTTTATAATAAATATTTTTTTTCATACAGATACCTTAAATTTAATCTTATATGAATTATATGACTAAAATGTTTGTACCTAGTACAGCGTATTTAAATTAACTGGATCATTAAACTTGTCTGAGTTTCCATATGCAATCTTCAAAATCATTTGTTTTTTTCGTCGGATTGGGAGGTTAAGATGAATCTTTTTAAGAAATGACCTTTTCCTCTTCCTTTAATATAAAAATATCCGAAAATGGAAAAGGTAATGGCACCAATAAAATTAACTAATAAATCCATCAAGTATCAATCAGACCAATATCAATGTAAGATTTCCAGGTATCTCCGTTAATAACCACACGGTTTATATTTACCTTTACTGGTATATTATAACCGCCCTTGTTTAACAGTATTGATTGAAAAGAATTAATATAAGTATCTTTCTGCATATCCATATCAAAAAAAGTATCCATACCAAATTCAAAGAATTCCCAGATAACACCTATTGTCATGGAGAAGCAGAAGGCAACCAGGGCAACAAATAGAGGGGAAAGTGAGATGGAAAACCGTTCATTTTTATTAAGTATATCAATCAGGGAAAACCCAATGGCAGAGGCCAGAAAACCATTAATCGTATGCAGCAGGGTATCCCAATAGGGGAAAATTAAATAATAGGAATTTATTTCTCCCAGGATTTCTGCAGAAAATATAAATAATAACATGAGCGTTTCCAAGGTGTCCGGAATTTCTATATGTACTCTGTGCTCAATAAAGCTGGGTATTAAAAACAGTATTAAAGTCAGAATACATAAGAATACATTTTCATAATTTCGGTCATGCAGCTGGGCCAGCATTATGAAGATAACGGACATTCGTAATATGAAATAAACGATTGTAATTCCCTTGTATTTATTTAAATTAAGTTTTTTTAATTTCAAATCAGTTTTCTCCTTAGTAAAATGATTTTAATGGTATAGTTATAACTTTACCATATCATCCAGGATTTGCTTTGCTTTAACATTGTCATCCCTGTATTGTTCCAGAACCTGGCTGACCGTTTCATATCCCAGCTTCGTAGTGTATTCCGTGGCAAAAGCGAAGGAAGAGTTAAGCAAAGCATTACATCTTAACACATTAGGTTCAATCACCTCAATACACTTTTCACGAAACAGTTTTACCGAATTCAATAATAATTCCAGGCTTTCCAGTAACGAGTCTGCAATGAGGGGCAGAAATGCATTGAGTTCAAATTCTCCATGGGCAGCCGCTGAGGATATAGCATAGTCATTTGCCATAATACGCATGGATACCTGGATCACCATTTCCGGAAGGACAGGATTTACTTTACCCGGCATGATTGTACTGCCCATCTGCATTGGCTTTAATCTGATTTCACCAAAGGTATTGGAATTCATCAGGCGCAAGTCATTTGCAATCTTCATCATATTGACGGCAAGTGCTTTTAAAAGGCCTGAAACTTCAACAAATACATCATTGTTCTGTGTTATATCCAAAGAATATTCAGAAACTGCAAGACCAATGCCGGTTAAACTTCTTAAGGTTTCAATAATGCCAAAACGGTATTGTTTATCAGCATTCATCCCGGTACCTATGGCTGTCCCGCCGATATTAACCTGCCGTAAACGTTCTTCCACTTTATATAGGCGCCATCTGTCGCGTGCAATTGCCTGGGCATAAGCTCCGAATTCCGCACCAAGAGTTATGGGAACCGCATCCATAAGTTCAGTTCTTCCGATTTTTTTTATGGATTCAAATTTGTTCTCTTTTTGCTGAAGCACTTCCTGGAGTTTAGCACATTCATTACTTAAGGCCCTTAAAGTATCGATTGCAGCAATACGTAAGGCTGTAGGATAGACATCATTCGTGGACTGTCCGCGGTTTACATCATCAAGGGGATGTATTAAGTCATAGGAACCCGGGGGTTCCCCGATTTGCTGCAGTGCCAGGTTGGAAATAACTTCATTTACATTCATATTAGTAGATGTTCCGGCTCCGCCCTGAAGTGACTGTGTAATAAATTGGTTGTCTGCTTCACCTGCAAGAATTCGGTCGCAGGCACTAATTACCGGTGGATAGATTCCCTTTTTATCTGCACCAATGTTGATATAAGTTAAGGCAGCAGCCTTTTTTATTTTTACAATGGCATAAATAAGATGAAGATTTGTTGATTTGTAATTTAGTTTAAAATTCTCATATGCCCGTTTGGTCTGCAGGCCATACAGCTCGTTATCATCAAGTTCTACCTGACCCAATTTATCGGATTCAACTCTCATAAACCATACTCCCGTCTACGTGCTTTAGCACGTAGTCTTATTCTATGCCTCAAGTACTGCTTCAAGATGAGGAAAAATTTTAAGGCTTCGTTTTAATATACCCTGCATATAGGCAATCATTACTCCATAATTAGTAATCGGTATACCCTGGTCGACAGCGCATTTCATGCGGTAACGTACTTCACGTTCGTTAAGCATACAGCCGCCACAGTGGACAATCATTTTATAGGGTGATAAATCCTCAGGGAATTCTGTGCCGGAAGTAAATTCAAATATTATATTTTTACCCGTATAGTTTTTCATCCAGCGTGGAATTTTAACTGTTCCGATATCATCACATTGCCGGTGATGGGAGCAGCCTTCTGAAATCAATACTTTATCTCCGTCGTTAAGTTGCTCAACGGCAATGACACCTTTCACTGCAGTATCCAGCAGGCCTTTATACCGCGCCATCAGGATAGAGAAAGAGGTAAGGGGAATATGCTGCGGGGTATCGGCAGAAACCTTAGCGAAGACCTGACTGTCTGTAATTATCATTGCCGGCTCTTTGCCAAGATTAGAAAGAGTGTCCCTAAGTTCGTATTCCTTTACAACAATTGCGGTGGCATCTGCTTCCAGAATATCCCGAATTGTCTGCTGCTGGGGTAAAATCAGTCTGCCCTTAGGAGCTGCTTTATCAATAGGAGTAACCAGTACAACAAAATCAGAGGGATGAAGCAAGTCAGCAATGATTTTTAATTTTTCATCATCCACCGAAGTTAAATGTGCAATTTTTTCTTTTAATTCATATATACCTGTTAATTGTTCCGCACTGACATATACTTCATCCGGCTTGGCAACAGGAATATTGTTAAGTAAATCTATCTTATTATAAACGATGAGATAGGGTACATCCTTAGCAGTAAAAGTAGCTACTAGATCAAGGTCAGTTTCCTGTATCCCTTCAGCTGCATCTACCACAAGTACTGCAATATCAGTTTTGTTTAACACCTGTGTTGCCTTTTTAACACGCAATTCTCCAAGACCGCCTTCATCATCAATACCTGGCGTGTCAATTATCATTACCGGTCCCATTGGCAGCAATTCCATGGCTTTATAAACAGGATCTGTTGTTGTACCTTTTACATCAGAAACCACAGCGAGGGCTTGTCCCGTAACAGCATTTACCAGACTTGATTTTCCGGCATTCCGCCTGCCGAAAAACCCGATGTGTATTCTATTTGCAGATGGGGTTTCATTAAGTCCCATAGTTATACCTCCATTAAAACCTGAATTTTTGTAACTTTAGCTCCCGGTTCGCACGAACCACCAAGAAAAAATACGTCCGGCAAAGGAAGATGTTGCTGAAAAAGTCCCATTTTAGGAAATTAAATGAATGACGGTGTATATAGATTCATTTGGCTGCCGTACCCTCCTGCGGCATGTTCTTTGTAGAACCTCAAAGATGTGAAAAGCATCGCATCTGCCCTGTTTTTAACTGAGTCCCTAGTCGAACAATAGCAGTCTTGTCAGCCAGCGACACCAAGCCAAATATATATACAACGTTATTCATTTGAAGTCTGTATAGGGGATTTTTCAGCAGTCTCACAAAGGACGCATGGTTACTTTCCTATGAGAAGCTGTCTTTCGCCTTAACATAATTTTGGCGTCAGAATGAATCGACGATTTGCTGCAGGATTACCTGCAATTCTTAAATGAATTATATCATTCCTAAAAATTTATGTCAATTAATACCCTGGCAGGGATTAAGATTAATTGACTTGTCCAACTAAAAGAAAATACTTTACAAGAAAAAGAAAATACGTTATGTTAATAAATATAGTTACAGACAGAAGTACATAATTGGGGAATGGTTGGGTGAGCATGAAAATTTTTTTTCGGAGTATTAAAGAATTTCGGATGAATAGCGTATTTGTCAGAATTTTTTTGTATATTATCATACTGGTACTTGGCTCGGTTGGACTGGTGTCCTTTTTTTCTTACCGGAAATCTTCTGGTACGCTGATCAAAGAAGTGCAGGTCAATAATATGCTGATTCTTGCGCAGGCACAAAAAGGTATAGATCAGGAAATCAATGCACTGCAGTCAGATCTGATGCAGATGGCATTGGCGCGCAACCTGAATAAGGTACTTTATTTGTCGTTGGAGCAAAGCTACCAGGAGACGGAACTGATTCAGGATTCTATTGCATATTTAAGTGCACTGAAATCCAATAGTGATTATATTACAGATATATGGTATTACCAGAAAAAGGCGGATATTGTGTTGGGAACAGGGGGAAAGTATCAAAAGTCCCTTTTTTTTTCGGATGTCTGCGAGTATGCAGGTGACATGGATTGGGACGGGATATTTAGCAAGGGCGGCTTCCGGGTTCTGGGAAAGCAATCTGTTCACCATGGAATGTTTGATGTTCCGGTTCTGGTTTTTTCAGAGTCATTACCTTTTATCAATAAGAATCCTAAAGGGATGATTGTCGTCAATCTCAGTGAATCGCTGTTCAAAAAAGAAATGGCCAATTCCAACGATGAGAAAATTGTATTTGATTATGTCATTGATGCATATGGGAACGTGATATACACCAACGAGCAATCCTATCCTGATTTTGAGAATCTGGGATTAATCCGGGAAACCGTTGGGAGCAGGTCTGCAGAGATGGAAAAACCGCAGGATACCATGGAATTGTCCATTGAAGGAAACCCCTTTACGGTACAGTATGTGAAATCGAATGTATTTGACTGGCTGTATATTTCTGTGATACCAACGGAATATATCACCAAAAGTGTAAACCAGATCAAAGAGGTTACTATGTTGATATCTGTAATCAGTTTTTTCCTGGCAGTAATTCTTACCTATTATATTGTTGCGGGACTCTATCAGCCAATGAATAAGATCATGAATTATATCAATATCATAGGCAGCAAGAAATCTGTGATGCGGTATGGGAAGAAGAATAACGAATTTACCTTAATCAATGGAATCATCGATTACGTCTATAAGGAAAATCAATCCCTGCAGGACAGTTTTGAAAAGAATAAATTTATGCTCCAGGATAAATATATTTATAACATTATTAACGGGCAGATACAGAAGGATAATTTTATGGATTCCGGTGCCGATGTAGGGATTGTATTTCCGTTTCCCTATTATCAGGTTGTCGTTTATGAAATTGGTGACAGGACCTCTATTGAGTTAAAGAAATACGGGAAGTCCTGTAAAGAATATGTGGAAGAGATGAATAAAATTGCGGAAGACTCACTGGGAGAACAGTGTAAGTGTTATTTTCTGGAAAAGGATGGCCAGACCATCGTATCCTTATTAAACGCAGAGAAATCGTTCTACGAATTAAGCGGAATCAATGATTATCTGGGTAAGATTCAGACATATCTGGAGGAAAGCTCCGATGCACCTTATACGATAGGGGTGGGTCAGGGCTACGAAAATATCGGAAACTGTTATCTTTCTTTCATTGATGCATTAGAAACGCTAAAATATAAGAGTGTGAAGGGACAGAACACCGTCATTTATATCGATGAAGTCAATAATATTTCCAATGCTGTGATTTTATATCCGATTGAGGAAGAGATGCAATTGATTACAGTGGCCAAATCGGGCAGCTGGGCAGCAGTCTCTGGTATCCTGCAGAATGTATATCAGGATAACTTTAAAGAGAAAAACGTTTCTCCTGAGCAGGTGGACAATCTATTCCATGCGCTGACAGGGACAGCGATCAGAACCATATTTGAAATGCGGCTGACCAGTGACAGGATTTTTGGAAAGAAGGAAGATATTTATAACGAAATAGATAACAAAAAAGGCCTGGAAGAGAAAGAGAGATATATCTCCTACGTATTTGAGATGATTACCAGATTTGCGGGAGAGAACAAGCATAGCCAGCAGAGCCATGTTCTGGAGAATATTCATCAGTATCTGGAGGAAAACTACAGCAAAGATATCTCATTGGACACAGTTGCGGAGGTGGTTAATCTCTCTACCTCTTACTTAAGTTTTATTTTTAAAGAGATATCAGGAAAGAATTTTGTGGATTATGTAAATGAATTCCGTATTGAACAGGCCAAAATACTTCTGGGGGAGACTTCACTTAATATTTCACAGATTGCGGAAAAGGTTGGCTATAACAGTTCCAACAGCTTTAGTAAAGTATTTAAAAAATATGTCGGTATCTCACCCGGGCAATTCCGGAAAATATAACAGGGGAAGAATAAAGACGGTATTGTTTGTGAAGCACATGCCAGCCTCTAAAATATCAGTAAATACTGGCTGTGAGAGTTAGTAAAACAGAACGTTTACATCGATAAAAGCAGATGTAAACGTTTTATTTTTATCTCATAGGAAAGTTCTCCCTATGAGATAAAAACCCTCGGGGGAGTCTGGCAAGCCAGACTCTATTTTATATTTGCTAAACATATAAATATTAAAAACACTTGTCAAACAGAAACCCTGGAAATCTGCGGGAAACTACCTTGCACAAAATCTAAAAAATGGACACCTGCAATCATAAGATTTTCCACAAATCCTAAAAAACGGAAGATTTACAGAAAGGGTGCCCTATGCTAATCTAAGTCACAAGCAAGGAACAGAGCGAAATGCTTAATAGAAAAAGTGAGGTGTGATGCATGGAAAATATGTGGAGAAGAAAGAAGGCCACTGGTGATCGAATGAAAAAAGGCCACAAGCTGGCTCTAAAGAAATATCTTCCATTCTATATCATGTTCCTTCCGGTATTGATATATTATGTTGTATTCCGATATGTACCTTTGATTTTCGCTTTTATCATTTCAGTGGTAAAGTATCAGCCAGCGAAAGGAATCTTACATAGTAAATTTATTGGTCTGGAATATTACCACCAATTTATCAGTTCGCCGTTTTTTGTAAGACTGATCCGGAACACGTTAGGAATCAATTTTTTACAGCTGACGATAGGATTTGTTGCTCCAATCATCCTGGCGCTTTTGTTAAATGAAGTGGGAAGAACACGGTATAAGAAAGCGGTACAGACAGTTACCTATCTTCCAAACTTTATTTCAAGCGTAGTAGTAGTTGGTATGGTGGTTACGTTCTTATCACCAAGCACAGGTCTGGTCAACAACATTCTGGCAGCCTTTGGGATGGAACGGGTGAATTTTCTGACAGAACCTGGTTATTTCTGGATTATCTATACGTTGATGACGATATGGCAGATGGCAGGTTACAGTGCTATTATTTATCTGGCATCGTTAACGGGAATCAGCACGGATATGTATGAGGCAGCCAGGATTGATGGAGCAGGAAGATGGAAGCAGTTATGGTATGTAACGCTTCCTGGAATATCCTCCACGATTATCCTGATGTTCTTAATGAAGATAGGAGGGATTCTGGATGTAGGTTATGAAACTATCGTACTTATGTATAATCCAAGCATCTACTCCACTGCCGATGTTATTGGAACCTATGTATACCGAAGAGGTATCCTGAATGGAGAATACAGCTTTTCTTCTGCAGTAGGATTTTTCCAATCCATCATAGGTCTGTTGCTCGTTGTATTTGCAAATAAAATTGCAAAGAAATATTCAGAGGCAAGTCTTTGGTAGGAGGAAGGTTGAAAGAAAATATAAAAACTGAAAGGATGCCACGATACGATTCTTTCAACCTGCGAAACTTATGTTTCGCATATAATTCTGTGGCAGTATCGCAAGCGAGCTTGCGATATGCAATGGGTATAAAAATGAAAGATAGTAAAAGCCGGATTGTTTTTCAATGTATAAATTATAGTTTTTTGTTTCTTTTGATGACAGTTGCCTTATACCCGGTACTATATGTACTGGCAGCATCCTTAAGCAGCTTCGAATTCCTTGCACGGGGAAAAGTAGGAATTATTCCAATGGGCTTTACCCTGGATGCATACAAGAGAATATTGTCTTACCCTATGCTGGACAGGGCATATTTAAATACATTTTTCTATACGATTGCCGGAACCTTCATCAGCATGCTGTTGTCAGCACTGGCTGCGTATCCGCTGTCGAGAAGACCATTTCCGGGACAGAAATTCATGTCAAGCGTAGTCGTGGTGGCAATGTTATTCAGTGCCGGAATGATACCAACTTTTCTGGTGGTTACAAAACTGCATATGTATAACACGGTATGGTCTATATTATTGCCTGCCTCAGTGTCTTCCTTTAATGTGGTACTGCTGAAAAATTTTTTTCAGCAGATACCCTATGAGCTGGAAGAGTCAGCCTCACTGGATGGCTGCAGTCAGATAATGATTCTATTTCGGATCATCCTTCCGCTTTCCATGTCGGGACTGGTTACGGTTGGATTGTTTTACGCAGTAGCACAGTGGAACAGTTATTTCCCGGCAATGTTATATCTGCGTGACAGGACTTTGGTTCCTATGCAGATTATACTGAGAGATATTGTTATTCAGAATCAGACCAATGAGTTATCCATCGATCTGGTCAATGGTTCCGACCAGATCAGTGAATCCGTTAAATATGCAACAATCATGATTGCCACAATTCCAATTATGCTGGTATATCCATTTGTCCAGAAATATTTTGTAAAAGGAATTATGGTTGGCTCTGTGAAAGGCTGAGTGCGCCTGGAAACATGATGTAATAGAAAGGAAAGGAGGCTGTAGTGAGGAGAAACAGGAAGTAAAGTAAAAACTATCAGGAATGTAAAAACAGGAGGAGGTATTTATGAAACGAGCAATTGCATTGATATTGTTAGTAGTTGTTACAATGTCCACACTATTCGGATGCGGTTCCACAGCATCTAAAGATGGAAGTAATGCAGGAAATGAAGCAAACACAACAGAGGCAGGAGCTGCCGGCACAAATGATGAGAAAAAAGAGGATGTAACGATCAGTCTGTTCCTGCAGGACTCTGCAGACCAGGCAATCAGTACAGACTTACCAATCATTCAGGAGATCACAAAGAGAACAGGTGTGAATTTTGATTTCGTAGCAGCACCTAATACGGAGGATCAGTTCCGTGAAAAATTTAATGTTACGGTTGCTTCTGGTGAGATACCGGACGTTATGGTCAGCACCTACCGTGATGATATGATGAAAGTAGCAGAGCAGGGAACCTTTGCTCCATTAGATGAATATATTGACCAGTATGCACCAAATTTAAAGAAAGTCTTAGACGAGCATCCGGAATATATAAGAGATTTAAAATCTACCGATGGACAGATTTATTTCCTGCCATTTATCGGTGCGGTAAGAACCTTCAAGGTATGGATGTTACGTGGTGACTGGCTGGAAAAATTAGGCCTGGATGAACCAGAGACCTTAGATGACTGGTATAATGTATTAAAAGCCTTCAAGGAACAGGATCCAAACGGTAATGGAGAAGCAGATGAGATTCCCTATACCACAAGAAATACACAGGCTGGTGTTCTTTCTTTCATGGAAGCATTTGGAATCAGTGGTTTTGAGGCAAATGAGCAGTTCTTTATCGAAGACGATAAAGTAAAATATGCATACACAGACCCACGCTGCAAGGAAGCATTAATTTTTATCAACAAATTATACAATGAAGGTTTAATTGATCCGGAATACGCTACCAACGATACCAATGTATGGCTTTCCCGTATCACCAATGAAGTTTCCGGAGCATGCCAGGATACCACCGCACGTGCCTATTCTTTAGGAACACAGGTACAGGCAGCAGGTTCTAAAGACGCACATTTTGTAGTAGTAGCACCTCCAAAGGGTCCGGATGGAACACAGATGACTACCAGCCAGATGCAGCCAATCAGAGGTTACACGGCAATCAGTGCAGATTCTAAATATATCAAAGAAATTGTGCAGATGTTCGATTATTTCTATAGTGAGGAAGGAAGCCGGTTAATGAACTTTGGTATCGAAGGCGAAACCTACACCATGAAAGATGGTAAACCTGCCTATACCGATGCAATCGCACATGACCCGGAAGGAAGATCTATTCTTTCCATGCTGAATATTTATGGACATAGGGAATGGGCATATCAGCAGGATATCGGGTATGAAGATGCATTACTCGATCCTTACTATGTCATATATAGAAATCAGATGGAACAGTATATCCGTCCAACCATCCCTGCATTTTCCTTCACGGAAGAGGAAAGGGATGTCATCAACAGTACTTACACAGAAATTCAGACCTATAAGGATGAAATGATCAACAAGTTCATCATAGGTAAAGAATCTCTGGTCAATTTTGATTCCTTTGTAGCTAAACTTGAAAGCATGGGAATTGAAGATGTTCTCGCGGCAGAGCAGTCTGCTTACGACCGCTACATTCAGTAAGGAAGGGCAGCAGAACGGCTCCGATGCATTATGTTATAGCTGACGTGCCGTTCATAGTAAGTACGCCCTGGTAATTGGAACAGTAAAGCGTGATAGGAGTACTCTCGGAAACTAATAATAGCAATTGAAGATATTTTAGCTGCTGAATAAAGCCATGAATAAGTTTCCGGGAGTATTCGATAGATTAAAGGAGGAAATAATCGTGGATTTAAAACAGCTTTCGAACCCCGTATGGGAAAGATCCGACAATTTGCGGGATCCGTCGATATACAAAACGGAAGATGGATATCATTTATTCTATTCCCGTTATTCCAATAAAGACTGGACCAGACCAGAGAACTGGGCCATTGGCTATACCTTTACAAAGGATTTTGTTCATTATGAACAGGATCGTGATATATCCGCAAAGGGATTTGCATCACCGGGAGATCTGATTGTATGGAATGGAAAATTTATTCTTCCCTACCAATCCTATCCCGAGACACCAACGATGCTTTGCTATAGTGTATCGGAAGATTTAAAACACTGGTCAGAACCAGTATTCTTCTTAGAGGAAGCAAGAAACCTGCACTGGAATCAGGCAGAGCGTGTTATAGATCCTGCGTTTGTGGTGAATGGGAACAGACTGCATTGCTTTTTCGTAGGCACCGACCGTATGCATTATGAAAGAGCAACGAATCTGGTAGGACACGCGTACACGGATGACCCGGAGCTTAAGAAATGGATCATTACAACGGTAGACAGTCCATTGATTGGTGCAAGTAAGGCAGCGCCGGACGGAGCGGAAAATGTCTCTGTTTACCGGAAACAGGATGAATGGGTCATGATTTTTAGTGAGGGATTGTTAGAACAGCATCTTGCCTATGCGGTTTCCCCAGATCTTATGCATTGGGAGCAGAAGGGCAAAATCGATATTGAGGCACAGAGCTGGATTACAGTAAGATATGGAGCACCTTTTGTCTGGAAGGAAGCGGAGTGCTGGATGATGATTCTTATGGGTGAGGATATAAACAATCATACGACATTTGGACTGTTATCTTCCGAAGATGGAATCCATTGGCAGATGCTGAAAGAAAAATAATACATCTATATATAGTATGAAGAAGTGGAGAGATTGTCATGAAAATCTATGTATCAAACAAAGCAAGGGGCGGAGACGGAACCAAAGAATATCCGATGAACTCCATTGCACAGGCGGCACGCATTGCACGCCCTGGGGATGAGGTTATTGCAGCACCTGGTATTTACAGGGAATATGTGGATCCGGCGTTTGCAGGGACCGAAGAACAGAGAATCATTTACCGGTCAGAAGTGAAAAATGGAGCCGTAATCTCAGGCGCAGAACGGGTGCAGACCTGGATACGGTATAAAGGCACTGTGTGGACAGCCAGAATTCCAAATGGTATTTTTGGAACCTATAATCCTTATATCGTTGAAATCTTTGGTGACTGGTGCGATGCCATAAAACCAGTACATACAGGGGAAGTATATCTCAATGATAAATCCTTATATGAGACAGATACACTGGAGGAGGTATTAAATCCCACTCCGTGCAGGGGCTCCTGGGACCAGCCGGGCTCTTTATATAAATGGTATACCATGCAGGATGGAAATGATACCGTCCTATATGCAAATTTTCATGACTTTGACCCCAATGTAGAAAATGTTGAAATAAATGTAAGAAGAAACTGCTTCTATCCGTCCAGGGAAGGTGTTGGATATATCACTCTTTCCGGATTCACAGTTACCAAGGCAGCTACCCAATGGGCACCACCAACTGCCTATCAGGAAGGTATGGTAGGTCCCCACTGGTCGAAAGGATGGATTATCGAAGACTGTGAGATTTCCCATTCCAAATGCAGCGGTATTTCACTTGGAAAATATCTGCAGTCGAACAATGATAATAAATGGGCTGTAAAACATACCAAGACAGGAACACAGACAGAGCGTGATGCAATCTGTCAGGCGCAGCGGGAAGGCTGGACAAAAGAAAAAATCGGTTCTCATGTCATACGCCGCTGTAATATCCACGATTGTGGACAGACCGGTGTTGTAGGTCATCTGGGAGGCGTATTTTCAATCATAGAAGATAATGATATCCATCATATCAATAACAAGCAGGACCTTGCCGGTGCAGAAATTGGTGGAATCAAGATGCATGCGGCCATTGATGTTATCTTCAGACGGAACCGTTTTCATCACTGTACCCATGGATTATGGCTCGACTGGCAGGCACAGGGAACGCGTGTGACACAGAACCTGTTTTATGCCAATACACCGCCGGATGGAACCGTTATGTCAGAGCATTTATCCGTAGCGGAGGATCTCTTTATTGAAGTGTCCCATGGTCTGACTTTAGTGGATAACAATATCCTGTTATCCGATGTCGCAGGACGTTTCTGTACCCAGGGAATTGCCCTGGTGCACAACCTGATTGCAGGCTCCTTTGCAGGTATCGGAAGTGGAGTGGACAATGGAGGTAAGAAATTCCCATCTCCACGTTATACGCCTTACCATGTTCCCCATAGAACAGAGGTGGACGGATTTATGACCATCCTCCATGGCGATGCGAGATTCTATAATAATATTTTTGTACAGCAGCCGGTAAGACAGCTTCTTATGGATTATGCAAGGCAGAGACACTTGGATTCCTTAGATCAGATGAATTATATCACGGGAACCAAGCCATACGATGGATATCCGGACGCAGGGACTTATTTTGCAAAATTCCAGGAAGACAATTATAAGATCCGTGAGGAGAGAGATAAATATTACGATCATCTTCCGGTATATACAGGAGGAAATGTCTACTTTAACGGGGCAGAGCCTTATGATGGGGAAAAAGACTACGTGAAAGATGACCTGCATCACATCGAATTGCAGCTGGTGGAAGAGAAAGACGGTATCTTCCTGAAAACTAATTTGTTCCAGTATCTGCCGGCTTCCTCAAACGAAGTCATCACAACGGAGGTGTTAGGAGAAGCCTTTGAACCAGAAGAAAAATTTGAACACCCTGATGGTTCACTCATTACAATTGACGAAGATTATCTGGGACAGCACAGAGGCATCCATCCAGTGAGTGGACCCTTTGAGGTTCCGAAGGAGATGAAGATAAATGTAATACCTGTCCATTGATTTTGGTACCTAGACAGAGCCTGCCAAGAAGGGTGTGCAGTTCTCCCATAAGCGAAAAGGGTTCTATAAGCGTTACTTTTGTACTGATTTGTTTATTTGCATAGACTTTATACACCTTTTGCCGGGCTTTTCGAAGCCCGGCATTCGTATTTTGGGGTACAACCCCTTCATTTTGGATTTGATAAATTTTTTTGGTTACATTTTGGAACTATATTAAACACAGGCTTTTATAAATGATTGACAAGTTTATAAGAACAATCCTATAATTATTATGTTTACAATATTACATATCTGGTTCCCTTTCGGGGATCTGCCTACGCATTGATAAGTATAATTTAAAGTGAAGGAGAAAATAATGAAAATAAAAAAGTTGACACTAATTGGATTAGGGTCTATGGGGGTATTTTTTGCTCCTAAGTTAGGGCAATATTTAGGTAAAGAGAACTTCCGGGTACTTGCCGAAGGAGAACGTAAGGAAAGATTACAGGCTAAAGGAGTTACGGTTAACGGAATAAAACATCGATTTACAGTCATCACTCCGGATGCGGAAGGCGACACAGCCGACCTGATTATTATGGCTGTAAAAGATACCGGGTTTTCCCAGGCTATTCTTGACATCCGGAATCAGGTTGGGAAAGATACCCAGATTCTTTGCGTTATGAATGGAATAGATAGTGAAGAAAGGATTGCGGCGGTCTATGGCTGGGAACATATTATCTATTCTTACATGAGGGTTTCCATAATTATGAAAGACGGAATTGCGGACTTTGATCCTGAGTTTGGCAAGGTGTACTTTGGTGAAGCAAAGAATGATGAATTGACAGAAAGAGTTAAGGCTGTCAGGGAGTTATTTGATGTCTGTGATATTAAGTACAACATTGAACCGGATATGGTTAGGGGTATGTGGTTTAAATTCATGTGCAATATTGGCGAAAATATGACTTGTGCAATGCTTGGCATTCCTTTTGGTGCCTTTCAGGTGAGTGACCATGCGAATGAAATCAGATATAAAGCAATGTGGGAAGTTATTAAAATTGCAAACCGCCTGGGTATTGATTTGGGAAAAGAAGACATAGTGTATCAGGAAACTACGATTAATAGATTACCATTTGGAAATAAACCTTCCACTCTGCAGGATTTGGAAAACGGACGTAGGACTGAAATTGAAATGTTTGCCGGTAAAGTAGTGGAACTTGGTGCGAAACTCGGTATTGAAACACCGTTGAACTGGATGTTTTACCATGGAATTAAGGTCTGTGAAGAGAAAAACAGGGGGGAGTTTAACGGCAGATAGGAATCTATGCCAGAGTAATTTTAAGGTAGGTCAATTAAAAATATTCTGGCATTTTTTTATTATCATTTGTAGTCTATATTTGAATGTTTGGATGGCTGTTCCTGTAATTGACAGGGGAAGTTTTCATGATTCGCTTAAAGGTATTGCTAAAGTAATAAATATCATTGAATCCTGTCAGGACAGCAACTTCACTGACATTGTGTTCCCCCAGCTGCAGGAGGTTGGCAGCTTTGTTGATGCGTACCTGGGTAATGAATTCCTGGATAGTCTGCCCCTCTGATTTCTTAAAGAGGGAACCGCAGTATACCGCATTCAAATTAACAATTCCGGCAAGCCTTGCTACTGTAAGGTTCTCATGATAATGTTCTATAACATATCTTTTAATGGTTTGTATATAAAAGTTTTCTCCCTGGGTTTTTTTGCTGTACAGAAGTTTATGTAAGATAAGTCCGAAAAAGGCCTGGCATTTGAGCTGATAACCGTCAGCCTGCTGGAGCCACTCATATTTTATTGATGTAAACAAAGGCTCATAATCCGTTAAATCAATTCCGGAGGTAACATGAGGGAGGGAAAGGGGTAAATCATTATCAGAAACTAAAAAATCAATGGACACACAATTCATTCCCGTAGTCCTTGCTGTGCGGATGCTTCCCGGCTGGATACATACAACGTCACCGGCTTTTACATGATAAGGGATTTGATCGATTCTGTAATCGGCACTGCCGTCCTGAACAAATACCAAATCGCAAAAAGTAATACGGTTATCTGTGATTCTCCAGTTTGCGGAGCATTCTTTCTGAACAAAATAAATCATGTCAGGATAGGTTGAAAATTTCATATATAGTTCTCCCATAGTAGATATTTAGGTAATTGCATGGTATGATTCAAGTGTCAAAAGGTCTCATAAAATATTTTTTATGAATACAGTGTATATATATTCAATTTTGCGTCGACCGGCCGAGGACACTATTTATATTTTGTCAAGACTCTGGCCAAAAATCATGCCTGCTGGCTTGATTTTTGAGCCATTTAGAGGCTTGTAAAAAATATAGTGTTCGAGGGAAAGGCAGCTAAATTAAATATATATACGCTCGTATTCATTCAAAACACTAAATTGACCTTCTGACACTCGAATCATGGTATATAAACACAATAATTTTGTTTCGCAATTACCCACAAATAAACATTTGTAAGAATTACTTTATTAGCATAGCACTAGTTAAAAAAAAAATCATTAGAATCTTTAATTTTTATAAATAAAATATAATTAATTTATGGTGAATCCAAAGGTAAATCTGTAAAATACAAGTATATAGCAGTAGTAATTTATTATAGATAACCAGAGGAGGAGACTATGATTAATGTAGCGATAATTGGAACCGGTAATATATCAGCCGAGCATATTAAGGCATACCTGGCATTTCCTAAAAGGTGCAAAATCGTAGCTTTGGCAGATATCTACCCAGAAAAAGCCAGGGCAAAAGCGAAACAATATGGACTGGACGCTGATATCTGTGATTCCCACAAACAATTACTGGGAAGGACAGACATTGATTTAGTCAGTGTATGTACACCACCATATTGCCATGCAGAAATAGCCATTGATTTTATGAAAGCTGGTAAACATGTCATTGTAGAAAAACCAATGGCGGCTTCTTTAGAAGAATGTGACCGGATGATTAAAGTACAAAAGGAGAGTAATAAGGTTCTGGCCGTCATTGCACAAAATCGCTTTAAAGATTCCATTATGAATTTAAAGAAAGTGCTGGACAGCGGGAAAATAGGAAAGGTACTGCATACCCAGGTGGATTCTTTCTGGTGGAGAGGGCATTGCTATTATGATTTATGGTGGCGTGGCTTATGGGATAAAGAAGGGGGTGGCTGTACCCTCAATCATGCAGTGCATCATATCGACATGTTAGGATGGATGCTGGGGACACCTCTTAAGGTACAGGCTTTGTTAAGCAATGCAGCTCATGATAATTCAGAGGTGGAAGATATATCGATTGCAGCCCTCCATTATGAGAATGGTGCGGTTGCCCAGGTAACCAGTTCGGTTATCCATCATGGGGAAGAACAGCAGATTATATTCCAGGGAGAAAAAGCGAGAATCTCCGCACCCTGGAAAGTCAGTGCTTCCGTTTCTAAGGATAACGGATTCCCGGATGGAAATGAAAAGCTTGAAAAGGAGTTGACGAAATATTATGAGGGCCAGCCCCCTTTGGCGCATACCGGTCATGAAGGAGAAATCGATGATGTCCTGACTGCTGTTGAAACAGGAGGCCAGCCGCTTATTACCGGAGAAAGCGGACGGATGACCATAGAACTTATAACAGCTATTTATAAAGCCGGTTTTGAGCAGAAAACGATTGATCTGCCAATTAAGAAAGATGACCCTTATTATACGTCAAAAGGTATTCAGGAACATGCAGTACATTTTTATGAAAAGTCCAATTCAATTGTAAACTTAGGTTCCAACCAGGATATTACGGTAGGAAGTGACTATAAGAGTACGCTCGGAAACTAATAGTAGCAATTGAAGATATTTTAGTTGCTGAATATAGGTTGAGGACATTTTTG
>JBAVPE010000177.1:0-66681 GCA_049692775.1 Anaerocolumna sp.
GGGAGAACTTCCCTATGAGATAAAAAAACTCCGGGGGATGCGCATGACGTTTGTGAGGAATTATGTCGCAAAGAGACCAGGTGTCAGCGTGGGAGTCCGCTTTGCAGAGTCTTTCTTATCAGTAAATTTCAGGAGGTTGAAATCATGGGCTTTATCGGATATATTAAAGAAGAAATGCAAATTATAAAGGAAAGAGATCCGGCAATTAAAACACCTTTTGAAGTATTTTTATATCCAAGCTTTCATGCTATTATAAGATATAGGATTGCCCATAAATTGTATGAGAATAAACATTATTTTCTTGCCAGATGGTTCTCACAGAGGACTGCGCGAAAAACCGGAATTGAGATTCACCCGGGGGCAACTATTGGAAAAGGCCTGTTTATAGATCATGGACACGGAGTTGTCATTGGTGAAACAGCAATTCTTGGAGATAACATTACGTTATATCAGGGAGTTACCTTAGGCGGTACCGGTAAAGAGTGCGGGAAAAGACACCCAACGATAGGCAATAATGTAATGATTAGCGCGGGTGCCAAAATTTTAGGTTCCTTTACCGTTGGTGAAAACTCTAAAATCGGTGCAGGTTCGGTAGTTTTGTCCGAAATTCCACCTGATTCCACTGTAGTCGGAGTACCGGGCCGTGTAGTGAAACGGGATAATGTAAGAATACCAAGGGAAGATATGGATCAGGTACATCTTCCGGACCCGGTTTTTAATGATTTAATTAAACTGCAGCAGGAGAATGAGAAGTTAAAAGAAGAATTAAGGCAGGTCTGTAATAGACTGCATATTTTGGAAAAGTGTTAAGAAAAAAATCTTCACACTGGAAGAATCTCGAAATGAGCACAGAGGGTGCTCATCCCAAGTTTCTTCCCTTATTATTTGAGATGCCGCAAGGCGGCATCATGTCTGAAAGGTTGAAAGAAAATATAAATAATGAAAGGATGCCACAATAGGATTCTTTCAACCGTTTTATTTGTGGCAGTACCGCAAGCAGGCTTGCGGTATGCAATGGATATAAAAATGAAAATATACAATACATTAACGAAAAAAAAGGAAGAATTTATTCCGATTGAAGAAGGTAAAGTCCGCATGTATGTCTGTGGTCCTACGGTTTACAATTACATTCATATTGGCAATGCAAGACCTATCATAGTGTTTGATACGGTAAGAAGATATCTGGAATATAAAGGTTATGAAGTGAATTTTGTATCTAATTTTACGGATGTGGATGATAAGATAATTAAAAGGGCAAATGAGGAAAGTGTATCTGCTGCAGAAGTATCAGAAAGATTTATTGAGGAATGCCGTAAGGATATGGATGGCCTGAATGTAGAACCGGCAACGACAAATCCTAAGGCAACAGAAGAAATTGATGGTATGATTGATATGATTTCAACTCTTATTCAGAAAGGTCATGCTTATGAGAAAAATGGTACTGTTTATTTTAAAACCAGAAGCTTTAAGGAGTATGGCAAATTATCCAAGAAAAATATAGATGATCTGGAAGCCGGAAGCCGCATCGCGGTCAGTGAAGAAAAAGAAGATCCGATGGATTTCGTGCTTTGGAAACCGAAAAAGGAAAGTGAGCCTTTCTGGGCTTCTCCCTGGAGCGACGGCAGGCCGGGCTGGCATATAGAATGCTCGGTTATGAGTAAAAAATATTTAGGGGAACAAATCGATATCCATGCCGGCGGAGAGGATTTGGTATTCCCCCACCATGAAAATGAAATCGCCCAGAGTGAAGCCTGCAACGGAAAAGAATTTGCAAGGTATTGGATGCATAATGCATTTTTAAATATTGACAATAAAAAAATGTCCAAATCAGACGGAAACTTTTTTACGGTAAGGGAAGTCAGTGAAAAATACCCACTTCAGGTACTGCGTTTCTTTATGCTAAGCGCACATTACAGAAGCCCGGTCAATTTCAGCAGAGACCTGATGGAAGCATCCAAAAACGGATTAGAACGCATTCTTACTGCCACCTATAATTTAGGGCATCTTTTAGAAATTGCAAAGACAAAAGAACTGACGGAAACCGAGAAAACTATTCTGGCTGAAATAGAAGGATTAAATCAAAAATTTGAGACTGCCATGGATGATGATTTTAATACTGCGGATGCCATAGCGGCTGTCTTTGAAATCGTAAAAACAGCCAATACCAATATTACCTCTGATAATTCAAAAGAGCTGATTCAAAAAGTATTGGATAAAATCGCAGCATTAAGTGATATATTAGGTATTTATGCTGTGAAAAAAGCAGAACTGCCGGATGAAGAAATTGATCAGCTCATCCGGGACCGGCAAAATGCAAGGAAGAGTAAGGACTTTGCCAAAGCAGATGAAATCAGAAACCTTTTGCTGGAAAAGGGAATTATTTTAGAAGATACGAGAGAAGGCGTACGATGGAAAAGAGCATAGAGGATAATACTCCGAAGCAGACGGATTTTCAGGTGAAAGAAGAGCTGAATCTGATTCAATATATTAAAATGCAGATGAATTTACCGGATGCGGATCTGAAAACCTATTCTCCATTGACTCTTGCCTTTATCGGTGACGTGGTTTATGATTTAATCATACGTACCTTGATTGTGGAGAATGGGAATGCACCGGTAAATAAATTACACAAACAGGTAAGTAATTTAGTTAAAGCTCCTGCCCAGATGGAGATGTTTCATAAGATCGAGGACAAGCTGACAGAAGAAGAGTTAGCTATCTTTAAAAGGGGACGTAATGCGAAGTCATTTACCTCCGCTAAGAATGCCAGTATAACGGAATATAGGGCAGCAACCGGATTTGAAGCTTTAATTGGGTATTTGTACCTGAATAATGAATTTACCCGCATATTAGATATAATAAAATCAGGGTTATAATAACAGCCCTCCTTGTGATAAACTGTTTGTAATATAGTAAAAAGTTAAAAGAAAATATGAAACGGGAAAGGATTTAATTATAAATGAGATATGAAGAATTTACCATAGAAGGCCGCAATGCAGTATTGGAGGCATTTCGTGCAGGAAAGACCATTGACAGGCTGTTTATCCTGGATGGCTGCCAGGATGGACCGGTTAAATCCATAACCAGGGAAGCAAGAAAAGGGGATACCATCATAACCTTTGTAAAAAAGGAGAGATTGGATCAGATATCCGAAACCGGAAAACACCAGGGAGTGATCGCTTATGCAGCAGCTTATGAATATGCAGAAGTTGAGGATATGTTAAAAGCCGCAGAAGAAAAGGGAGAGCCTCCTTTCTTAATATTACTGGATAGCATCGAAGATCCTCATAATCTGGGGGCAATTATACGTACTGCGAATCAGGCAGGTGCCCATGGCGTAATAATTCCAAAAAGGCGTGCAGTAGGATTAACCGCTACAGTAGCAAAAACTTCTGCAGGAGCAATTAATTATACCCCGGTTGCCAAGGTAACAAATTTAACAGCCACCATGGAGGAATTAAAAGAAAAAGGGTTATGGTTCGTATGTGCTGACCTGGAGGGCGAATCCATGTATAAACTTAACCTGCGCGGCCCGATCGGCCTTGTAATCGGAAGCGAAGGAGAAGGAGTTGGCAGGTTAATTAAAGAAAAGTGTGACTTTGCTGCTAAGATTCCTATGTTTGGTAATATAGATTCCTTAAATGCTTCTGTAGCTATGGGTATCTTATCATATGAGATTGTAAGACAAAGGATGGCCTGATTTTGACATAAGAATAACTGTTTTATAAGCTGCCAAAATAGTTACGGTTTGAATACCGTTAAATTTTGACAGCTTTATTAATTGAGTTTATGAAGTATCTTAAATTTATAATAATTTGAATTTCCGTTCTATTCTTTATCTCATAGGAAAGTTCTCCCTATGAGATAAAAACCCTCCGGGGGATGCACATGACGTGCTATAGGTAGATTGTCACTAAAGTGACAGCGCGTCAGCGCCAGAGTCTGGCAAGCCAGACTCTTTCTTATTTAATTTTTTTAAGAAATATCTCTTTTTATATTTAAGCTTACTGTAACGTCCGATTTTTTGGATCACATTATAATTTACAATACCGCCTACAGCACCCACCAGCGGTATGCCCTGAATAAATTTAGCAGTTAATAAAGTATCTGATAAAACTTTGGAAGTTAATTTCATATGTTCTTCTAAATCCGGGTCACAGGTTAATTGCTGATCAATTTTGTCAGCAAAAGAATCAATTTCTTTATTTACTTCCTTTTGCTGGTCTGCCTTTAATAGGGCACCACGGATTAACAGGAGGATATAGGCTTTTTCATTGGTGGCATTATAGTCAAAGCCATAACTTAAAGCTACTTCATTAATCGTTTTAATTATAAGTGAAATGAATAAAGGTATGTCGGGCAAGCCAATGCCTAATACACCTAATACGCTGCCTTCTAATACGGAAAAGGAAGTATTGATAACATTGGAATAATTGGAGGGTTTATCAAGCATCTTAATGGATTTATTATTTAATTTTTTACCTATGGCATAATCATTTATTTCAAATTCAAATTGTTTACTATCTTTGCTATAAGTTTTTTCAATATATTTATTGCCTTTTTCGAAAAATAAACGAAACCCTTTATAAAAAGCAGTCTCCAAAGTAGAATTTAATTGATCGGGTATTTTTTCCTGTATTTTATCTACAAAAGGTAATATTTTGTTTTTCAGGAGAGGATTTTCTTTCGCATTTAAAATAGCTTCTTCTTTTCTGCTTATTTTTTTCATTTGCTTTATTAATATTTGATCCATTTTTTTAGTCCTTTCTGGTCAGGAGTTTCATTATTTCCTGGGCTGAAGATAAAATGTGACTATTCAGTCACTGCGGTTCTGACAAACCGGTGCACATAAAATATGCAAAGATATATATTTTGGCACCATTTAACTCGAAATTCTGCGAATTTCTCAGGGGTACTGAATAGTCACATAAAATTTACCTTTATGTTATTATATACTGATTTACAAAAAACTGCTATTAACGGAATGAAAATTTGGACTTTCATTTGTTCTCTAAAGTTTACTTTACTCAGACCTTCACAGTAAGATGATGGGGGGAACATAAAAGGAAAATAAGTAATTACTATAATTCAATTTATAACTCCAATATATTTTTATAGTATATTATATGATTTACACAGACGGCTGGCACTGTTTTTAATAAATAATATAGAATAGCCCTATTTGTTTTGGGGGGTACACAGGGCATAATCGGCATGCCGTATTTCGTCAGTAATTATTTCTGTTAGGAACAAATAGTGAGGTAAATTTTACCGCATAACGGAGAGGTGGCCAGCAGGTTATCCTACTGGCCATTTATGAAAAAAATTTTATGTTAGCAAGGTTGGGGAACCTTGTTTTGTGCTATGAACTAAGTATAACGTTCATATGTGTACAGGGTTTGTATGGTTAATGAAATTATTGTGAATTTTGGAAGGAAGGGTGAGAGTGACAGAAAAGGAATTGAACCAGTACGCGACGGGGATAGCTTAATTGCGATTTATCCAAAAATAACCATAAGTTGGACTGTAACATATATTTCAAAAATAAGACGTATCTTTATTGAAAATAAAAGATTCCTATGCTAAACTGTATACAGCAAAAGACAGCTCATTACAGGTGTCCACGGCGGTTAAGATATTATGTCCATTCATCTTATCTTATAAAGAAAATTAATTAAAAAACTTTGATAAATCCATGAGAGGAGTGATACCATGCTTGAAGAAAAAATGGATGCTTTATCCGATGAGGATATTATTGCACTGATCCGTAATAATGACCCGGATGCCATGGATTATATGCTCAACCGGTATAAAAACCTGGTAAGAAAGAAAGCGAAGGCTCTTTATTTAATTGGAGGTGACAAGGATGATTTAATACAGGAAGGTATGATTGGACTTTATAAAGCCATTCGGGATTATAATCCTGCCAAGGATAATTCCTTCCACAATTTTGCAGATCTATGTATATCCAGGCAGATATACAGCGCTATTAAAGCTTCTAACCGAAAGAAGAATTTCCCTCTCAATACTTATGTATCTTTATATACGCCTGCATATAGCGAAAGTACGGACTTAGAAGAAAAAGAATCACTTGTGGATTTAATGTATGAAAATAAAATTTCAAATCCGGAAGAATTAGTTATTGACAAAGAGAGTACTAATATGTTAGAATATGAACTCGTAAGGCATTTAAGCCAGTTCGAAAAAGATGTTTTAGATTTGTATTTATTTGATTTTACTTATATACAAATTGCAGACAAGTTAAAAAAAGAACCTAAGTCAATTGACAATGCCCTGCAGCGTATTAAACTAAAACTTAACAAAGTATTAAAAGAATTATATTAGATGCTACATTGCCCCCGTAGCTCAGTCGGTAGAGCGTTACCTTGGTAAGGTAGAGGTCTCGGGTTCGAATCCCGTCGGGAGCTTTCTGGAAGACCTGGCAGAATCAAGGGTTGGAGCGAATATATTAAATAAAAGGACACTCAATATTGAGTGCCTTTTTGGTTGCATGGGGTTTATCTATAAAAAAATAGAACGCATTATAACGATGCGTTATTTTATCATTGACACCACAGTGTCATGTGGTTTATAACATATTTAGCAAGACAGCCGGAGGATAGCTCAAACCTATCCGCCTCGGCGAAAATTATAAGACTACAAAAATGGCCGTCTAACCTTTACCGGGGATTAGGACGGCTATTTTTTGTGCTTGTCATTTCTGACAAATGTTATTATAGCTACAAGCATAATTACAAAAGTAAATAAATCACTATATGTAATGTACATAAGCACCACCCCGGACATTAACTGTTTTAGTTTCTTAAATAAACTCATTACCTACTTCTTTTCTGTATACTCTTTAGTTATAGAAACATCTTCCGCATAATCAATCACTTTGTTTTGATCTTTTTCATTTAATTTCCTAAAAGTTGTAATTAAAAAATGCTCTTGCGGTGTACCTTCATCAAACGAACCTAAAAATTTTAAAGGGGAATCATTTTCATGATATAAACTGGTCATATCATTGAAAAGATATAGTATATTAGTCATGAGGGTGAATCATAGTAATGGTATTAACGAATTTAATGAACACAAATTGAAAATATAATATAAATTTAATTAACTTCAATGAATAATTAAATACTTATTGATTTTTTATATAAATAATGTACAATAATATTAAACATAAAATTAACAAATATACATAAAGTTACTGCTGGTAATATCCATATAGATAAATGATAATCAAACAATATTTAAATATATATAAAAAATTTACATAAATAACAGAAGCGTTTAAAAATAGGATTAAGGTCAGATAATAAAAGAACTAGTACTACTTTGCATAAATAATGCTTAATATCAGATGCTGAATTAAGTGTTATTTACGCAAGGCAGTACTAGAATATGAGGTACAGTTCCTTAACGAAAGAAGGATTAAGAAAAAATAAGGAGTGCTGATATAATGGAGTTTTTAAAAAAAATAAAGATTAAAGACCAGATATTATTGGCAATGATAATAGGAACTTTATTATCAAGTACTATACTTGGTGTGGCCATATATAATATATCAAAAATTACGATAGAAAATAATTATAAAAACTCCCACACCTATAATCTGCAGGTGTCCAGTAATATTATAGATATCCAGCTGAAAATCATTGTTGAATTGGGGAGAAGTGTTCTGACGGACGATGCTTTTAAGAAAGCGTTAACCAGTGAAGAGAATAATAAAAACAGCAGGTATTTCTCAAGTATTAACAGCCTCACCATTAACCGTGCCATTAGTGAAATAGCGTCACATGATGTATTAATTGATGGGATTTCTATTGTAAATGAATCCGGTAATGTATTGTTTTTTTCAAAGAGAAGTATTCCCAGCGGTTATTACCGGTATTATTATTCAAAAGATAATTTCCTGGAGGAAGATTGGGTGCAGAAAGCCCGTGAAGCAAAGGGTAAGGAAGTATTTTACGGATATAATGTGTTGATTCCGGACCAGGAAGGAGATACGATTTCTTATGTTAAAAACTTAATTAATCCCCGGACAAGGCAATCCATGGGCTTTATGGTGGTTAACATCAGCAAAAAACTGCTGGACAAAGCCTTTGGAACTTTAAAGGAGGGTTATGCTACCAACCGCTATATGATTATAGCCCAGGACAGCATTTATCCCAGTGTTTATTTTAATGGAGACCAATCTGCCAAGAAAATTATTTTAGATGACTATTTAAGGAACAATACAAAAGGAAAATATCTGTTCAGCAGTTATTTAAATGATTCAACCGGATGGATGGCAGTAAACGTAATAGAGAAGGAAGAGCTTAAACGGGACAGTGCCTATATCGGCGGGGTCATTCTGATTGCAGTTATTATCTTAATCCTGCTAAGTATCTATATTTCCAGAATTATTTCGAATCAGATCAGTAAACCTTTGAATATTCTGGAGAAGACGATAGAATCGGTCGGCGAAGGCAACAGGCATATAGAAGACGAATTTGATTATAGTGAGATTGGTGAAATAGGTAATAAATTCAAGGAAATGGTAAACAATAACCTGGAATTAAGTGAACGGCTCTTAAATGCCCAGCTAAATGAGCGGGAAGCAGAATTACTGCTCTTACAGGCCCGGATTAATCCCCACTTTTTGTATAACACACTGGATTCTTTATATTTTATGGCCATTATCAAACAAGATGATGATATTGCGAAAATGGTCCTTGCCCTTTCTAACACTTTTAAGCTGAGCTTAAATAAGGGGGATAAGTTTATAACGGTACGGGATGAAATCAGCCGGATTAAAGAATACATGATTATACAGAATATGCGGTATAATAACAGGTTTGAACTCATACTTGACCTGGAAGAAATTGAAGATTATAAAATTATCACTTTTATTTTGCAGCCATTTGTGGAAAATGCCATGTATCATGGATTAGAAGCAAAAATTGGTAAAGGATATATTAAGATAGGAGGCTGTTTAAAGGATGGTAAATTAATATTTACCATAAAAGATAACGGAGTTGGAATTGCGGATCTTTCAGTTCTGGATACCGGCTACGGAGTAAATAATGTAAAAGAACGCATTAAATTATTTTATGGTGATGAATATGGAGTATCTTTTGCAAGTGAACTAAATGTTGGTACAACAGTAACAATTGTTGTACAAGCCAGGAGTTAAGACGAAAGTAAATATAATTTTTCACCGTCCGAAAGTGTATATATGCCACACAGTTAGGAGTTAGGAGGCAGGTACTGTGTATAAGTTAGTAGTGGTTGATGATGAGTTTATTGTAGTAGAAGGAATAAAAGCTATGATGGCCAGAATGAAACTGGGATTTGAAATAGTTGGGTTCGCTTATGATGGGATTGCAGCTTTGGAAGTGATAAGGAATACCAGACCGGATATAGTGATAACGGATATACGGATTCCGGGAATGGATGGTCTTTCCCTTATTGAAGAGGCTAAGGAATTTCTCCCAAACACGGTTTTTATTGTTATTAGCGGTTATAATGAATTCGAATATGCCAGAAGGGCAATAACACTAGGGGTCAAGGGGTATATTGATAAGCCTATAACCATGGAAAAATTAACGGAAGTTTTGTCGGCGGCAGAGAAAGAATTTGAGGGGCATGAGCAGGCATTTCATGAGAAACAGGGAAAGCTTGCTGATAAACAGGTATTAAATTCCCATATAGATCATTTAATCCATGGTGTTATTCAGGAAGATGTAAAGATTGTGAAAGAACAGGCTGAAAATATCTTATGTGATATCAGAAATCAAAATAACACCATAGATGAATATAAAAACGAGTGTTACAAATTCCTTTGTGTCACCCTGGGTGTATTTTTAGAGCAGAAAAAACAATATGAAAGGGAGAATTTGGCTTCTTATAATGATATAGAAATGCTGGGAACTTATGAAGATATCAATCAATATGTCCGGGAAATTATTAATAAAATAGCCGAAAGAATAGAGGCCGGCAAATCAGGAAGCAGCCATAGAATTATAATACAATTACTGGATTATATTAAATTAAATTATAATAAGGATATCGGTCTGAATGAGTTAGCTGATATGGTAAATATGAATCCGGCTTATTTAAGTGTCCTATTCAAAGATGAAGTGGGAATGTCATATATAAAATATCTGACGCAGCTGCGTCTTAATCATGCTAAAGAACTATTGTTAGCGGGCCATAAAGTAATGGAAGTAAGTGAGATGGTCGGGTACAATGATTATCATTATTTCTGCAATATATTCAAGAAAAATACAGGCCAGAAACCTAACGAGTTTAAGGGATGTATCAGAAAAAAATGAAAATTTCAATAATTCAAAGGAAAATCTAAAAAAATTATACAATTTATAAGAAATCATAGACTAAAAAAAGTGTTTCATATGTGATAATGTATATGCATAGAAGAAATTCCGGAAAATTCTATAAGTAATCAACAAAAAACTATGAAGAAGGATTTTACAACACAGGGGGTCCAAAATGAAAAAACGCATATTATCAATTTTACTCATTACAACCATGATTGCAGTAATGCTTACAGCATGCGGCAAAAAAACAGAGACATCTACAGGTGATACAAACACAGAAACAAAGACGACAGCAGAAACAACAGATGCAGGAAATACCGCAACCGGTGATGATAAACAGATAGTTAAAAAAATTAAAATTTTATCTATTTGGGCGGAAGACAAAGACAATGGTAAATTAATAACAGATTTAACGAAGAGATATATTAATGAAGTGAATCCTAATTTTGAATATGAATTTGAGTTAGTGTCAGCAGATAATTTAAAACAAAAAATAGCAACCTTAGTAGCATCAGATGATTTGCCGGATGTATTCGTTTATGAATCAGGTAAACCAATTGTTGAGTTAATTGAAGCAGATAAACTATTGGACGTAGGAAAAGCCCTTGAGGACTTGGGTGTAGCGGATATGCTGGATGAAGGTGCAGTTTCCTTATTAAAAACTTTATCAGGAACAGAGCAGTTATATGATCTGCCTCTTGGCATGAATGTGGAAGGTTTCTGGTACAATAAAGCACTTTTTGACCAGGCAGGCGTTGAAGTTCCAACTACCTGGGATGATTTTGAAGCAGTCTGTGCGAAATTACAGACAGCAGGAATACAGCCTCTGACAGCAGGCGGTGCCGACAAATGGCCTGTTACCCGCTTAATCAATGCCTATGTAATGAGAAGCATGGGTGTTGATGCAATGCAGCAGGCAGCAGATGGAACAGCAAAATATACAGATCCGGGCTATGTAGCAGCAGCCCAGAAAATTCAGGAATTAGCAAATAAAGGATATTTTGGTGAAGGTGTAACAACCGTAGATCAGAATACAGCAGGCAATATGTTATTATCCGGCAAAGCAGCTATGTTTTATAATGGAAGCTGGTTTACCGAAGCGCTTACGGCAGATACCAACCCTGCAGGCGATGACGGAATCGGATTCTTTAATATCCCGGTTGTAGATGAAACAAAAGGTACCATTACAGAATACTCTATGAACTGCGGTAACATCCTTGCTTTAGATAAGGGCAAGTATGATGAAGGAACAGCCGGATGGTTAAAATACATGGTTGAAAATATCGGCAATGAAGCGATGACGCAATTTGGTGCAGTAAAAGGTTATAAATATGATGTAGCCGGTGATTTAAGCACATATTCTAAAATAGTTGCAGATGAATTAGCAAAAGTTACGAAAGCAAGTACCTGGTTTGAAGCAGCTATGAACAGTGAAACATCAACCGTTGCACAGGATAATGTCCAAACCCTCATTAATGGGGATGTAACTCCGCAAGATTATATGCAGTCCATCCAGGATGCATACGACGGAAGTCAGCAATAAATTAATTTAGTATAAGGGAATACTCACGGAAACCCAATGAGGTTTCTGAAGAAATTCAGAGATTGAATAAAGCCACATACGTGTTCTATCTATCACGAAAATGGAGAAATTTTTTCTATGGCAGCATCTGAAATATCAGTAAGATCAGGATGTGGGAGTTTCCGGGAGTATTCTAAGAAGTAAAGGAGCTGTACAAAATAGCTTAATAAATTCTTTAGAATGGATTGGGGCATAATGATACATTTGGTGGCTATCGTATTATACACCCGATACGATTGTTGGAGTTAATTAAGGCTGTTTTGCAACAACTCCAATTTTTAAGGGAAAAATAGAAACTGAAAGCTTATATTCGCAGAAAAGTGGGTAGATGAATGAAGAGAGTATTAGGTAATAAAAAAGCAATCGCATTATTCGTTGTACCGGCATTGATCTTATATACAGTTATTGTTATTTTACCGGTTATCTGGTCATTATACTATTCACTGTATTCGGGTTCACCGGGATTAAAATGGGAATTCTCCGGTTTGGATAATTATAAGAGATTATTTACAGATAAGAATTTTACCGCAGCATTAGTTGTTAATTTAAAGTATATTGCAATTGTTATGGCTGGTCAGGTAGGATTAGGATTATGTTTGGCATTATTCTTCCGGTTCTGGTTAAAAAGTTTTAAAAATGTTGTCAGGACCCTGGTATTTTTCCCGGTTGTATTACCTACTGTGGCAGTAGGGCAATTATTTGTTAAAATTTATGAAATTCAACCGAACTATGGTTTACTGAATAGTATTTTATCTAATATCGGACTTCAAAAATTGGTACAGCCTTGGATCGGGCAGGCTTCTACCGCATTGGGGGCCTTAAGTGTAATGGATATCTGGGTTGCCATGGGATTTTATTCTGTTATTTTTTATGGCGCTTTGCTTGATATTCCCGGCGAAATAATTGAAGCTGCTAAAATAGACGGATGCAATGCAGTTAATTTATTTAAGAGTGTATTAGCTCCCTTGCTTCGTCCTATTATTCTTACCTGTCTGGTGTTTAGTTTCACAGGAACCGTAAAAATGTTTGAATCAGCCTTAGCATTGACAAAAGGCGGTCCCGGAAATGCTACCAGATCCTTGTCCATGTATATGTATAATGTTTCTTTTTCCTATGGAAAGGTCGGATATGGAAGTGTAATAGCAGTATTTATTTTCTTAATGTGTATTGCAGGTTCCGGTATCATCAACCGATTTGATAAGAAAAATTAAGAAGGAGGAAATAGACAATGAATAGAAAAAAATATAAACCAAAGTCGGTATTAATCGCCCTGTTTACAATTGCCCTCGTTATTTTAGAAGTCTATCCTATCTTCTGGATGGTAACTGCTTCACTGAAACAACCGGCTGAATTTGTTAATAAACCGGCATATGCATTAAATGATGGTTTTTATATTAAGAATTACATTGATGCCTGGACAAGAGGAAATATGGCAATATTTTTTAAAAATAGTTTGATTAATACATTGGCTGCACTGGTATTTATTGTTATTTTCGCTGTTACCGTAGGTTTTGCCGTAACGAAAATGGATTGGAAATATAAAGATAAAGTAGCTAAGTATTTTGGAATTGGTATTATGGTACCAATTGCAACATCATTAATTCCATTATTTCAGATTTATAATAAATTGAATTTGATAAATACAAGAACAAGTTTAATTCTTGCTTATATAGCTTTTGGTTTATCCCTGTCAATCTATCTCATTACCGGATTTTTAAGGTCCCTTCCGGATGAAATATTAGAGGCGGCCGTTGTGGATGGCTGCGGTATATACCGATTAATGTGGGAGGTTGTGGTTCCTCTTATGAAGAATGCAATCGTAACTGTATTGGTTCTGCAGTTTTTCTTTAAATGGAACGACTTGTTATTTTCCATGACCTTTATTAATGATACTAAATTAAAAACCATACAAACCGGTTTATTATATTTTCAGGACGAATTTGGTTCCAAGAACTGGGGAGCAATCTTTGCTTCGGTTTCCATGAGCGTTATACCGATGCTGATTGTATATATGATTTTAAATAAAGCGGTTATTGAAGGTATGACGGCAGGAGCCGTAAAGGGTTGAGTGTTTTTTTGCCCGGAAAATTCTCAATAACCGTTGAAAATAAAATGGGCAGAGTATTAAACTTAAGTTGAAAGGAAAGATATGCAATGGATACAATGATGAAAGAGTATGAAGAAATGATCAGAAACTATATACGGGAGAATACCCCGCAGGTATTAAAAAAGCCGGTAAGTTTTATAAAATATCCCTTTATTGACCCAGGTTCTGTCTATGACGGCAATGTCTGGGATTGGGACACCTTCTGGTCCGTGTATGGATTGTTAAATCTTATGGAAAGCTATGAGAATCCCGATATGCGGGAACAGATAATAAAACATGCAAAAGGGAATATTCATAATTTCTTAGATCACCAATTGGAAGACGGATATATTCCCATGATGATTGAAGTCGGCAAATGGAAGGAACCTTACCTCAATATGAAACATAAAGAAGGGGTATTGATGAACATGCATAAACCTTTTTTATGTAATCAGATTTGCTTAATCAGTGATTATATTAAGGATTACACCTGGATAAAAAATGATATTAATAAACTATATAAATATTTTGAATGTTATTATAACAATTATTATTTTGAGAATAGCGGCCTTTTCGTGTGGTGTGATGATATTATGATTGGTATGGACAATGATCCTGCTACTTTTGGAAGGCCTAAATTTTCTACTGCTAATATTTTCTTAAACAGTTTCATGGTAACAGAACTCCAGGCAATGGCTAAAATACTTCACCTGCTGGAGGTTGATTCCATAAAAGCAGCAGATTACCTGATGAAAGCGGAACAGTTAACGCAAGCGGTCCAGAAAGAATGCTGGGATAAAAGAGATAAGTTCTTTTATTCCGTGGATGTAGATATTAAAACCAGGAAGTTCGACTGGTTCCATGAAGGCTTGGGTGTTTTCTGGAAAACACTGCCTATTAAAATCCGGGTATGGTCTGGATTTATACCCATGTGGGCGGGAATTGCCACAAAGGAACAGGCAGCCGAAATGGTAAAACATATATTTGATGAAGATACCTTCTCTAGTGACTATGGTCTGACAACCCTGGCAAAGGATGAAAAAATGTTTGACTTATCTGTAACAAACAATCCGTCCAATTGGCTTGGACCGATCTGGTTAGTAGCTAATTACGTGGTATTCAGGGGTCTTATGAATTACGGCTATACAGAAGAAGCTAAAATAATCTGTGACCGGACCTTAAACCTGTTGGGTAGTGACTTAAAAAAGACGGGAAGTCTCCATGAATATTATGATCCTTTTACCGGTGCGCCGATTATGAACGGCGGCTTTATAAATTGGAATGTACTTGTATTAAATATGATTGATGAATTAAACGGTAAAGAACCGATGAAAGTGACTATGGTGTAAGAGGATGGAGCAAATAATTAATACAAAGATTGAAAAATGGAGCGTTTTTGAATTAGTTTTGGATGGTAATAAAGACAAGAACCCTTTTACGGATTATGACATCATAGGAACTTTTACAGGTGAAAACGAAACAAAAACCATAGATGGTTTCTATGACGGAGATGGCATTTACCGTATAAGGTTTATGCCTTCTTTTGAAGGAGATTACGCCTATAGTATAAAAGGTTCCTTCTCTAAGGAATGTTTTGAGGGAAACTTTGAAGTCCTTCCCCCTGCTAAAGGAAACCATGGGCCGGTTCGGGTGGCATCTAAGTATCACTTTACCTATGAAGACGGAACACCTTATTATTCCATAGGTACGACCTGCTATGCCTGGACCCATCAGCCTGATTTTATGCAGGAACAGACTTTAGAAACTTTAAAGAAAAGCCCCTTTAATAAGATCAGGTTCTGCATTTTCCCAAAACATTATGATTATAACTTATATGAACCTCTTAACTTTCCCTATGAAGGTATCCCTTGTGATATATCTGCCTTATCAAAAGAAAATTTCCAGGAATATAAACCTTCCAATTCTGAAAATAAATGGGATTTTACCCATTTTAATCCGAAACATTTCCAGATCATCGAAAACAGAATTTCTGATTTAATGAAACTGGGAATTGAAGCAGACTTGATCTTAATGCACCCCTATGACCGATGGGGGTTTTCGGAAATGGATGAAGCAAGTAATGCTTTATATCTAAACTATATAACTGCAAGATTCTCAGCCTATCGTAATGTATGGTGGTCCCTTGCCAATGAATATGACCTGTGTGAGAAAAAGACCATAAAAGATTGGGAGGGATATGCGGATATCATTTGTAGAAAAGATCCTTACCACAGGCTCCGATCCATACATAACTGTAAGGCTATTTATGATTTTACGAGACCCTGGGTAACCCATTGCAGTATTCAAAGGACAGAAATCTACCTCTCGGCAGTAAATACCAAAGCCTGGAGAGAACAATACGGCAAACCGGTTGTCTTAGATGAAGTGGGATACGAAGGAAATATCAATCATTCCTGGGGTAATCTCACCGCTGAGGAAATGGTAAGACTATTCTGGACAGCGGCTGTCCGCGGCGGATACTGCGGACATGGAGAAACCTACATGAACCTGAATGATCAATTATGGTGGTCCCATGGAGGGGTCCTTTACGGTGAATCTGCCCCCAGATTAAAATTCTTACATGATATCCTATGTAAAGTACCAGGTCTGGGTCTAGAACCCGCAGCAATTAAAAAGTGGGAAGAGAACAGCGCCACCGCAGCCCATCCGGGCTTTTGTAATAAATACTACCTGTTTTATACCAACCATACCCGCCCTGCCTTCAAAGAATTTGAATTTGCGCCGGATAAAAGCTACAAAGTCGAAGTAATAGATACCTGGGACATGACGATTGAGGATAGGGGAATATACAAAGGCAGATTTAAAATAGATTTACCTGGTAAAGAATATATTGCTTTAAGATTAACGGATGTTGAACTTATTGTTTAAAGATAAAATAAATGGGGAACTAATTTAGACTTAGAAGATATGCGAAAGGAGTATTTATGTTAATTGAATTTAAAAATCCGTCTAATCAATACAGGCCAATTCCTTTTTGGTCCTGGAATGACAAATTGGAGAAGGATGAATTGGCAAACCAAATCGAAGAAATGAAAAAGGCAGGGGTTGGCGGTTATTTTATGCATGCACGTTCTGGACTTAAAGTAGATTACTTGAGCGAAGAATGGTTTGACTGCATAAAAACAGGGCTTGAAAAGGGTAAAGAAGTTGGGTTAGATGTATGGACTTATGATGAAGAAGGCTGGCCCAGCGGGTTCGCCGGCGGTATTGTCCCAGCTCTTTCCCCGGATTACCATGCTAAATTCATGACGATGGAAAGTCATGCTTCTACAGACGCCATTGAAAAAGAGGCTATGATTGCTTCCTATATTTATCACAGCGCGGATGATACTTATGAAAGAATGGATCCGGATACAGAGTATCAGTGTAAGGAAGGGGAAGAATTATTAGCCGTCCGCAGGCATACGAACCAATATTATATCGATACCATGAATAAAAGGGCTGTGGAGGCTTTTCTACAAACCACCCATGAAGTGTATTATGAAAAATTCGGAGAAGATTTTGGTACTTACATGAAAGGATTTTTTACGGATGAACCCAGACTTACCTGCAATAATTTCGGAGATCTGGCCTGGTCGGATGATCTGCCGGCCGAATTCATAAAACACTACGGTTATGATATCAGGGATCATATCCCGGCGTTATATAAGAAAACAGGGAATTGCCAAAAATACCGCTATGACTTCTGGGAATTAGTCAGTGAAATGTTTGTTCAGAATTATATGAAAACGATTTATGATTGGTGTGAAGCACACGATTGTAAGGCAACGGGACATATTATGATGGAAGAGAGCATTTTCAGTCAGATGACAAGTACGGCCGGGGTTATGCCGTTTTATGAATATCTTCATATACCCGGTATTGACTGGCTTAGAAGACCCATATCCTCACCTGTCATTGGGAAACAAGTCGGTTCGGTTGCCTGCCAGCTTGGTAAAAAGCAGGTCCTGACAGAATCCTTCGCCCTTTGCGGCTGGAATGTATCCTTTGAAGAATTAAAGTGGATAGCGGAGTGGCAGTTTGTGAACGGTGTTAATCAGATTTGCCAGCATTTGCAAGCCTATACCATAAAAGGCTCCCGCAAAAGGGATTATCCCCCGTCGTTATTTATACAGCAGACCTGGTGGGAGGAATATAAGAAGTTTAATGATTATCTGGGAAGGCTGTGTGTTGTATTGTCGGAAGGAAATCAGACGGCAGATGTATTATTATTACATCCTATGCGCAGTGGCTATGTTGCTTATGACGGAACCAGGACAGAGGAAATCATTCAGTTGGATGATGCCTTTACAAAAGTTTCAGAAACTTTATCCGGAAATCATATCAGTTATCATTTTGGTGATGAAACCATTATAAAAAGACATGGGAAAGTGGATAATGACCTTTTTATTGTGGGTGAAATCGGATACCGTACCGTGATTTTACCTCATATGTATGCGATTGACGGTAATACGGTGAAGTTACTCCTTACCTTTATACAAAACGGCGGAGCAGTATTTCGTATGGGCAGCTTCCCGACTTTTACAAACGGTAATAAGGAAGAGCTGGCTTTGTTAGAAACTAAAATTGTAAAAGCTTCAGAAGAAAATATACGTGTGCTGATGAAAAAAGAAAATCTGGTCGCACTTAGTATTACAGAACAGGAAAGGCAAGTACAAAGTATTTCTTATCAGCAGCGTGATACGAAAGACGGAACCATATTATTTTTAGTAAATCATGATCAAAAAGTTACGTATCACACGGATATTACTGTATTTGGCCAGGCTTTTAAAGTTACAAGATTAATTGCAGAATCCGGTGAAGCAGAGGAAATTGAATATAATACAAAAGAGGGGGACACCCATTTTAAACTTACCTTTGAACCCATGCAGTCCTACATCATCAGTCTTTTAAAAGAGGCTTCCGGTAACCAACATAAAAAAGAAGAGTCAGTGGTCCAAACGGTTAATTTAGGGAACCATTGGGAGCTGGACCATATGGACCTTAATTCCATGACTTTAGACTGCTGCACCTACCGGATAGATGGGAAAGAATTACAAGGACCGGTTTCCGTAATTAAATTACAGAATATTTTAATGGATTTACAAAGACCTTGCGAGGCCGAGTTGTTTTTTAAATTTAATATAGCCATGGATTTATCAACAAATAAAGAGTTTTATGCTGTAATAGAAGATGCACAGATTTATGGCATCCATGTTAATGGTAAGCAGATTCCTTATGAAGATGCCGGTTATTGGAAAGATAAGTCTTTTAAAAAGATCAATATTAAACCTGCTGTTGTAAAGGGAGAAAATGAAATTATTTTAAAAGCCACATTTAAGCAGCCTCAAAAGGTTTATGATGTGCTGTACGGAGAAAATGTATATGAAACAGAAAAAAACAAGATAACCTATGATGTTGAACTTGAAAGCATTTATTTATTGGGGGATTTTGGTGTAGTTAGTGACACTCCTTACAGGCCGATTGACCGGGGTGCCCTGGTAACAGACGGCCCTTTTACCATTACAGGTCAGCCGGAAAGGTTTGAGGGTAACGAATTTACGAAAGGCGGGCTTACTTTCTTTGCGGGACAATTAGAAATCAGTCAGGACATTCTGATAACGGCACAGCCGGGAAAAAGAGTCCTGTTAGATATTAAAAAGCAAAAAGCACCGCTTATCAAAGTATATGTAAATAATAAGTTAGTGAAGCATTCCTTGTGGGCACCGTATACTGCCGATATTACGGATTATGTAAAAGACGGTATGAATCATATTAAATTACAGGTATTTGCTTCCAACCGTAATTTACTAGGTCCTCATCATCACATTGACGGGGAGTGCTATAATGTGGGACCGGAAAGCTTTACCGGTAAATGGAGCTGGGTCGAACGTAAATCAGAAGCAGACGCTACTGAAATTTTTGACAGGAACAAGAACTATTGGACGGACTCCTACAGTTTTGTGGAATTTGGGCTTTCGGACTGAGTACTCATTTTAAGAAAGGAGGGTCGTAATTGGAACATATAGTACTACAGGATATATTAAAGAAATATGATAATGAGTTATATAATGCCGGGTATATGAAAGAATTATTATTAAATGAGATTGCTATAAATAATAAAAAAATCATTGTGTTAGATGATGATCCCACCGGGGTCCAGACAGTTCATGATGTTTATGTATATACGGACTGGTCTGTTGATAGTATAAGGCAAGGTTTCCTGGCACCGGAAAAATTATTTTACCTGTTAACGAACTCACGAAGTTTAACCGAAAGCCAGACAATCAAAGTGCATACGGAAATTGCAAATAATATTATACAGGTATCGAAAGAGACGGGGCAGGAATTTCTGATTATCAGCCGCGGGGATTCTACCCTGCGAGGACATTTTCCTTTGGAAACCCAGGTTTTAAAGGAGGTTGTGGAAGCAGGAACGGACTGTGAAATAGACGGTGAAATTATATTCCCGTTTTTTAAAGAAGGCGGACGCTTTACGGCAGGGGATGTCCATTATGTAAATTATGACGGAACCCTGATACCGGCAGGGGAAACAGAGTTTGCCAAGGATAAAACCTTTGGTTATACCAAATCTGACCTTTGTGAGTATATTGAGGAAAAGACCGGAGGACGGTATAAGGCTGGGGCAGTGATTCGTATCAGCCTGCAAAGTCTTAGAAATATAGAAATAGATTTTATTGAACAGCAGCTTATGAAGGTAAATCAATTTAATAAAGTTATTGTAAACGCACTGGATTATCAAGATGTTTTTGTGTTCTGTATTGCACTTTATAAAGCCTTAGACAAGGGAAAGAACTTTATGTTCCGGACAGCAGCTTCTTTTATTAAAATCATGGGCGGTTTTACGGATAAGCCGTTTTTAAACAGATCAGATATGATACAAAAGGGAGATAATAAGGGCGGTATTATTATTGTAGGTTCCCATACGGCGAAAACCACAGAGCAGCTAAACCGGTTGAAAGGTATGGATCATATCACTTTTATTGAGTTTGATTCAGATCTGGTACTTATTGATGGATTAGAGAAAGAAGTAGACAGAGTGGTTGGTATAGCAGCAAAAAAAATCGATGCAGGTAATACAGTGGCAATATATACTAAACGTCAGGTCCTTATATTAGAGGATGATACGCCGGAGAAAGCATTGCTTCGTTCCGTAAAAATTTCAGAAGCAGTACAAGCCCTTGTCGGAAGATTACCGGTAAAACCAAGCTTCGTCATAGCCAAGGGAGGGATTACTTCCAGTGATGTAGGAGTGAAGGCTTTGCGGGTAAAAAAGGCACGTGTATTAGGACAGGTAAAGCCTGGTATCCCGGTATGGGAAACAGACGAAGAAAGTAAATTTCCTGGTATCCCTTATATTATTTTCCCCGGAAATGTAGGAGATAAGAATACACTTAAAGAAGTAGTTGAAAGATTAGAGGTTGTTTAAATACGGTTTATAGACCCTGAAGTTAGGATAACGAAGCTATTAAACAATAGTTTTATGCCTGAACCGGGCAGGAAGGAGTTAAGTATGAAATTATGTACTTTACACACAACGGATAAATTTATGGAACTGATGTCAGACCCGTTTACCAAGCCATTTTTGAAAGAACATCCGGAAATTGAGCAGATGGATATTGCGGACAGTTCCCTTATCAAAGAAACCCAGGAAGCAGGCTATCCGACACCGGCAGTGGCAAGGAGAATGTATAATTATATGATGTGTGCCGCGGATGCCGGTGCAGATGCAATTCTTGTAACCTGTACCTCCGTAAATACGGTAACAAAATTAGTAAGAACCATGATTCCCATTCCGGTTATCAGCATTGAAGAGCCGGTGGCACAGAGTGCCGTAAAAGCCGGAAAGAAAATAGGAATCCTCTCCTCCCTTGCAACCAGTGCACAACCGGTTAAGCAGACTATATTAGAAGAGGCTGCAAAGGCAGGGGCAGAAGCCGGGGTAAGTATCCGGGTAGCGGACGGTGCCTTTGAAGCTTTAATGGAAGGAAACCGGGAGCTTCATGATGAAAAAGTCCGGGAAGCCCTGGCTGAATTAGTAAAAGAAGTGGATGTAGTGGTATTTGCACAAATATCCATGGCGTTGGTGGAACATCCGGAATATGAAATCCCTGTACTGAAATTCGGACGTTTAAGCTATGAAGCTGCAAGGGAAGCGATGTTTACTTCAAAATGAGTACTCTTATTAACAGCATCTAAAATATCAGTAAAAATAGGTTGTGAGAGTTTTCTGGAGTACTCAAAATAAAAAGGGAGGGAATACAATGGGAAAGGTAATTATTTCTTTAGCTCCGGTTATAGGCCCGGCGGCGCCTATTTATATAGAAGCGTTGGTTGAGGATGTGGCAAAGAGTATTGACGCCGGTGCAGGTATGTGCCATATTCACTGTAAAGATAAAGCGGGTGTACTTACCCCTGATATTACAGTCTTTACGGAACTATTTGATGCCATTACCGCAAAAAGGGATGTAGTAGTCCAGGCTTCAACCGGTGGTATCTCTTCTATGAATATACAGGAAAGATGTAATCCCTTAAATTACAAAAAGGTAGAAAGTGCATCCCTTAATGGAGGTACTACGAATTTAGGGGAAGCAGTTTATATAAACTCTTTTGAGGACATCCGCTATTGTGCTAAAACCTGTTATGAAAAGCAGATACTGCCTGAGATTGAAGTTTTTGATATTGGTATGATCCATAATATAAACCTGGTAAGAAAGGAGTTTCCGTTTAGGGATCCTGTTCTTTTTAATCTGGTATTTGGACATAAGGGCGGCATGCAGCCTACTACCTCAGCCCTGGCGGCTTTTCGTTCCTTTGTGCCGGGTGATTGTCTGTGGGGGGTTACTCATTTTGGCCGTGATAACTGGACCTTTCTTGCAGCAGCGATTGCCATGGGGGCAACAGTGGTACGTATCGGATTTGAAGACAGTCCTTACTTAGGGGAGGGTGTCAATGCCCGGTATAATTATCAGGTGGTTGAAAAGCTGGTTCATCTGATACGTGCCATGGGACTGGAGCCTGCCACGCCGGGGGAAGCCAGAAAGATATTAGATTTACCACATAGGAATCGATAATAATTAGTGTATTTATATTATACAAACAAAAGGAGTGAAGTTATGCCGATAAATAAGAATAAAGCAATACCGGATACCCTTAATCTGGCAGACCGGGCAGGAATTGCCCTGAATGCAATGATAGGCGTTGCAGATGAAGATAAAGGATATATTCCATTCTTTAGTGGTTTCTTTGCATCAGATCCTGCCTGGATGAGCCATGGAAACTGGGATTATGGTTCAAGTCACGGACGTCTTGTGGATTCCATGACTTTAGTACGGGCCATGACCGGAACGGAAGAGGGAAGAGAAGTTGAAAATCACTATAAGGAAAATCTTTTGTCTTTTTTCAAAAAGGACGGGTTAAGCTACAGGCATAATAATTTTACGGAAGAATTCGTAAAAGCCTGTGATTCCAGATTTGAAGACAGTGCCTCCATGATTGATCAAAGGGCGGTTTTATTAGGGCTTACCTCCTGGTTTATTGATACCGGGGAAGAGGCAATTAAGGAACGGGCGGATCAGCATGTTGCGGCCTTAAAGAGGATTGCAAGAAAAGAAAGAACCTCCTGGTATTATCCGGCTTCCGAATATACGGAACATGGATGGCCCTCCTTTGATGCCGTGGTTACAAGACTTTGCCCGGATCCCTGTGCTATGTGGGGCAGACAGGTTAATCCGTTAATCCGTTACCATCAAAACACAGGAAATCAGGATGCACTGGAATTGTGCGAAAATTTTGTCTCCAATATCGTATACCGCAGCGGTGCCTTTTTAGAAGACGGCAGTTTTAATGCAGGACTTGGATACCGTAACGGTCATTTCCATACCCGGATGGGAACCATTGCCTCCCTGGCCAGATATGCAGAATTTACCCATGATTCATTGCTAATGAATTGGGTAAAGAGATGCTATGATTGGGGGCTTTCAAAATGCACAACCTTTGGCTGGACTCCCGGAGATTTAGAAGATCAGGGATATGAACATGAAACCTGTACCTTAGTAGATGCAATAGGAACAGCCATAACCCTGGCTAAAAACGGATACACAGAATATTGGGGGAAGGCAGAACGGTTTTTACGTAATCAGCTGACGCAGGCCCAGCTCCTTGACACCAGCTGGATTAAACAGTCCGATACCAAGGAAAATGATATCCCACAGGAAAAAACGTATTATAAAGTAGCAGACAGATTAAGGGGGGCCTTTGCAGGATATTCTGCCCCTAATGATTTTGTATACAGCGGAATGAAGGGCCGTGGGCATATTATGGACGTCCAGGTATGCTGTGTTGCCTCCGGTGCCAGGGGACTTTACAACGGATGGAATAATATTGTGACGGAAGAAAGAGGAAGAGTAAGCGTGAATATGCTTCTTAACAAAGCTTCCCAGTGGGTAGATGTATACAGTTACCTGCCTCATGAAGGGAAAGTGGAAATCACGGCCAAAACGGACATCAATGAATTATGTGTAAGAATACCGGAGTATGTGCCTTTCGGAGCAGTAACGATTAAGAGAAGTTTAAATGGTGAGGTAAAAACTATGAATGCAAGGGAGCTGCCCTGGATTAAAAATTGCTTTATTAAACTTCAAAAGGTCAGAAACCAGGAAGAAATTGAAGTGGTATTTCCGGTTATCATGAGAAAAACAGTGGAAACTGCGGTAGATGATGTTTTTGAAACAAATTGGGCGGGAGATAATGTAATAAGTATATCTCCTGGCGGGGTATATTATCCGCTTTATAAAGATGTCAAGCTGCTGGATGTAGTACCGTCACGGAAAGAAGCTTTATATATGGGAAGTATGAAAGATTTAGATTAATACAAATTTTAAGAAAGCACCCGGTGAAATTATTTCAATCATTAATTTCACCGGGTGCTTTCTTAAAATTCAGCCTTGTGGTGAGTTGTTATGATGCACAAAAAACACTTCACGGTACCATAGGCTGAATTGTAACGGTGCTTCTTGTATGATTAATACTTCCGGTGTTTTCGCATGGATCCGTTTATCCGCGGTCTTAATAGAAATCCTGCTGTAAATGACGAAATGTACCTTGACTATTAAAGTGTATGCTGTAAATACAGTCTATTGGACGGTATAAAATAAATTGCTGCTTGAAGAAAAAACAGGATATGCTATGATTAATGAAAATAATAACAACAAGCTTGATTGTCGTGAAAACGAAAACCAGAAGAGAGATATGGTTAGTTATTTGACAGAATGTTTTTACAGAATTAAAGTAAAGATATAATAAATTTGCAGCAAGTAAGTTTTTACTGCCGGAATAAAGATCAGGAAAGGTTCAGGTGTAAAAGTGTCGATTGACAGATACAAGTTAGTCTCCGGACATAATCCGGTACTTAATAAGATTGATTATTCATCACCACTGACAATTGGTAATGGTGAATTTGCTTTTACGGCAGATGTTACCGGTTTACAAAGTTTATATGAGGATTATAAAAGTATACTTCCTTTGTGTACGATGTCACAATGGGGGTGGCATACAGAGCCTGTAAATGCTGAAAAATATGCCTATACAATGGATGATCTGGTAATGACCGAATACGATTATGCAGGCCGTTTGGTCAAATATCCGGTAAAAAAGATGATTGGAAATGAAGAGGTATATGAATGGCTCCGAAAAAATCCCCATAGATTGAATTTGGGAAGAATCGGACTGCTATATAAAGGGGAAAAATTAAAGCAGGAGGATTTGACCCATATTCATCAGGAGCTAATACTTTACGAGGGAATCCTTGTCAGTGATTTTAAAATTCAGGGAGTGGCCTGTCATGTAGAAACCGCTTGTGATTATGAAAGGGAAACCTTAGCAGTCATAATAGAATCACAGGCATTCGTAACCGGGGACCTTATGGTATTTTTAGATTTCCCTTATGGATCTGCGGATATCTCAGCATCGGACTGGGAACGCGGGGACTTGCATGTGACCCGGGTACAAAAGCAGAATGAACATGAACTTTCTTTAAAGCGGACATTGGATAAAGATAACTATTATGTTAACTTTTCCAGCGGTGAATCAATGAAATTCAACATAAAAAAACACAATATACAAATAGGTATAAAAGCAAAACGATTTGAATTTACAGTGAGTTTTTCATTGAATAAAATAGAAACCTATAATAACACAGTCCATGTATTCGAAAATAGTAAAAAATACTGGAAAAAGTATTGGGAAGCAGGCGGGATTATTCAGTTTAATAAAAGCAAGGATCCCAGGGCTTTCGAACTGGAGAGAAGGATTATTCTTTCACAATACTTATTAAGGATTAATTCCTGTGGTTCCTCACCTCCGCAGGAAACTGGGTTAACCTGTAACAGCTGGTACGGTAAGATGCATTTGGAAATGTATTTATGGCACTGTGCATGGGCGCCGTTATGGAACCATAGTGAACTTTTAGAACATAGCTTACATTGGTATACTGACCATATAAAAGAAGCGGGGAAGAATGCGGCAAAGAACGGATATAAGGGATGCCGCTGGCCCAAAATGATCGCAACAGAAGGGATTGACTGCCCGTCACCAATAGCACCGCTGCTTATCTGGCAGCAGCCCCATATCATATTCATATTAGAATTAATATATCGTAATAATAAAAGTAAAGAGTTTTTAGAAAAATATTGGGTACTTATAAAAAAGACAGCAGAGTTTATGACAGATATTGTTGTTTATAACAACGAAACAGGAAAATACGATATAGTGCCTCCGGTCATTCCCGTACAGGAATGTCACAGACCGGAGATTACGAAAAATCCGGCATTTGAATTGGAATATTGGCACTATGCATTAGGCGTGGCGGTAAAATGGGCGGAAAGACTGAATAAGGACTATGATCCTGCCTGGAAATCAGTAAGGGATAATCTGGCAGGGCTTCCTATCCGGGGAGAGTTATATCTGGCTCACGGGAATTGCCCGGATACATATGAAAATTATAACCTGGATCATCCATCCATGCTGGCTGCATATGGTTTGCTGCCAAGTGAACGGGTGGACAAAAAGGTCATGGGAAACACCCTGAAAAAGGTCATTGGCTGTTGGCAATACCCAACGCTCTGGGGATGGGATTTTGCGGTAATGGCGATGACTGCTACCCGTCTTAAAGACCCGGAAACTGCGGTTAATATATTATTGCTGGAAACACCAAAAAATGATTATGTAGTGAGCGGAAATAACCGGCAAAAACTCAGAAAGGATTTGCCGTTATATCTTCCCGGAAACGGAGCCCTGCTTTTAGCGATACCGTTAATGGTGGCAGGTTATACGGGATGTACGGAAGAAACACCGGGATTTCCCAAGAATGGTATGTGGGATATAGAATATGAAAATATAGAATCTTTTTTTTAAAGTATGCAAATGGGAGCCAAAATGAAAAAAGATAAAACTTTTTTCACCATCCTGAAGTATATGCGTGCCAGGCACGCAAATGGGAGTTAGGAGAGAAATTTAGTGGATAGGAAAAAGATAGAAAATTTTATAGAGAATTACTATACAGATATGGGTAAAGTCAGAATGGACAAATGGAATTATGAAGACGGATGTATTCTCATTGCAGCCACGCAGCTTTACAAAGCAACTGGGAAAGAGCTTTTTAGAAGCTTTGTGTTGGATTATATAGACCAATATATTATAGGGGATGGAACCATCCGGTGCTATTTAAAAGAGGAGTATAATTTAGATAATATTGCACCCGGGCGGATTCTGATTTTTGCTTATGAACAAACCGGTGATATGAAGTATTATAAAGCAGCAAAGCTTTTAAAAGGACAATTAGAGGGTCAGCCAAGAACAGAATCAGGCAGCTTCTGGCACAAAAAAATTTATCCCGGACAAATCTGGCTGGATGGTTTGTTTATGGCACAGCCCTTTTACATGGCATTTGAAACGAAGTTTGGCAAAAAAGAAGGCTATAAAGATATTATTACCCAGTTTAAAAATGTATGTAAATTTATGTATCATGATAAAAAAGAGTTATATTATCATGGTTATGATGAATCCCGCAAAATAGTTTGGGCAAATAAGGATACCGGATGTTCTAAAAACTTTTGGCTTCGTTCTATTGGGTGGTATCAGCTGTCGATTATTGATACGATGGAAGAAATGTGCAAAGCAATTTATGAAGATTATACGGATTTAGAAGATATATTTAAGGAAGCACTTAGAGGTATCCTGAAATATCAGGATCCTGAAAGCAAGCTGTTTTACCAGGTTGTTGATCATCCTGAAATAGAAGGAAACTATCTGGAGACTTCCGGTTCAGCCCTGCTATCTGCGGCAATTTTAAAAGCCTGCCATATGAGAGTGTTACTTTATGAAAAATATTGGGAAAGAGGTGAAGAAATCTTACATAACCTGATAGAACAAAAACTTGTAATGGTGGATGGCAGATTAACCTTAAAGGATAACTGCCAGGTGGCAGGGCTTGGTCCGGACGAAAACCGCCGTGATGGAACAATCGCATACTATTTGTCTGAACCGATAACCGATAACGACCAAAAAGGTATTGCAGCATTGTTTATGGCATATGCACAATATTTGATGAAACCGGGAGGGGTAAACCAGTGAATTATCATTTGATATTAGTAACGGCACGCAGTGTTGTATTGGAACTGCTTGAGGACGGATACTTTTACACGAACGGGTATGATATTTATATCAATGGGAAAAAGGTACTTACAGGGGAAAAAATGGTTCAGACAGTATATGGGTTGAAACCGGATACAGCATATACTATATGGTTGGAAAGAGAAGATGAAATTTCTGAAAAAATAGAATTTTGTACGAAATCGGAATTTGTTACCTTAAATGTACGAGAATTTGGTGCGAAAGGAGATGGTATATCAGACGATACAGGGAGCATTCAGGCGGCTATTATGAGTTGTCCGGAAAATAGCCGTGTATATTTACCGGAAGGAATCTATAAATTTACGAATTTATTTCTAAAAAGTAATATGGTTTTGGAACTTGATGAGAATTCTGTCCTTTCAGCATTTACAGATAAAAGCCGAATCCCTGTTTTACCCGGCAGAATAGAAAGCTATGAGGAAAACTCAGAATATTTACTGGCCTCCTGGGAGGGAAATCCCCTGGATAGCTATGCAAGTCTTATTACAGGAATTAATATTGAAAATGTCCTTATATGCGGTCAGGGAACCATGGATGGATGTGCAGATTTTGATAATTGGTGGGATGGGGAAAAGAGAAAGACAGATCCTGCCCGTCCCAAAATGTTCTTTTTAAATAAATGCAGGAATGTGACGATACAGGGAATTACGGTAATGAATTCCCCGGCATGGAATATTCATCCTTATTTTTCAAAAGACCTTAGATTTATTGATCTTTCGATAAAATCACCGTCTAAGTCACATAATACAGATGGTTTGGATCCTGAATCCTGTAATAATGTTGAAATTATTGGTGTATATTTTTCTGTAGGGGATGATTGTATTGCAGTTAAATCCGGAAAAATCTATATGGGGAAAAAGTATAAAACTCCGTCTGCCGATATTAGTATCAGTCATTGTTATATGGAAAAGGGACATGGTGCCGTAACAGTTGGCAGTGAAATCGGAGCAGGCGTGAAAGGTATTGAAGTAAAGAATTGTATATTTTACCAAACGGACAGGGGGCTTCGTATCAAAACCAGAAGAGGCCGTGGGGAGGATTCTGTACTGCAGGATATTGTGTTTGAAAATATTCAGATGGATAACGTAAAAACGCCTTTTGTAGTGAATAGTTTCTACTATTGTGACCCGGACGGTAAAACAGATTATGTATCCTGCAAAGAACCTTTGCCGGTGGATGAACATACACCAGGTATTAAAAATTTGAAATTTATAAATATTGATTGTAAAGATTGCCATGTTGCCGGTGGATATTTTTATGGTCTCCCGGAGAAAAAAATCGATTCCATTGAGATGGAGAATATTCACATATCCTATGCGGTTAATGCAATAGAAGGTACTGCCGCCATGATGCTTGATTGCGATAAAACCAGTAAAACAGGCATGTTTGTAAGAAATGTAAAAAAACTAACAATGAAAAAGGTTGTGATAGAAGGCAATAGGGGAGAAACCATAGATGTTGACCGGGTAGATAAAATGGAAATTTATAATTAAGAATGCTTTATTGTTCCGGCTTATTCTGAAAAACAAAGACTCATATATTACTTATTCTTAATTAGAATAAGCTTTACATGAGTTTTTTTAATTTGAAGTTAAGTATAAATTGACATTATATATTTAATGATATATTATTATTTATATGAATTTACTAAATATTAATAGAAATTTAGTGAATTTATTGTGATTTTGCACTGCTGCCCTTGGGTTTTGCGTTGCAGGACACTTCACGGTACCAGCGGCTGAATAGCGACAGAAATCATACGATATGTCGGAAAGGAACAGCATGAATAGATATTTTAAATTAAAAAAAGCATTTTCCATGTTGCTGATTTCCTATATTATTATATTACTATTACCGGGGATTTTAATATGGAATTTGTACATAAATGCGTATAATCTTTCTCATAACAGTTGTGTGGAGAATAGTTTGAATGCACTGAAACAGGGAGAACTTCTATTTGATAAACAGATAAGTATATTAGACTTAAAAGCAATGGAATTTACAAATGACAATAATTTAAAATGGATTTTAAAAATGGACAGGCAGGAGTTTGGAGGTACCAATGCGTATACCATAGCAAAGTTTCAGAAACAGTTAAATGAGAAGCTGTCTGATTCGGCAACTTTCTGCAATTATAGTCTGATTCTTAAAAATGAATTCATTTTTAACAGCAATACGGTAGTTTTTGGACTTGATTTTTATTATCAGCATTGGCGCAATTACAGTAATATGACAGCAAAAGAATGGGAGAAGCAAAGCTTTGACGAAAACAGCCGGAATATGCTCCCCATGCAGAATGTACAGATTAACGGTATTCCCATTATGGCAATGACATATAATTATCCTATTATTAATATGACTTCAAAGCTTGCCAAAACAGATGGTGTGATACAATTTCTTATATCTTATGATACCATAAGGGATTGGTTTTTGCCCTTATTATCAGGGAGTGAAGGTAAGATATATATATTTGATAAGCAGGGAAACTGTCTGGCAGCTTTAAATCATCAGGATTCAGCAGAGATTCCAAGCTTTGCTAAGATGACGGATGATCAGGGAAACTTTCAAAGTGTTTCTGAAAATGAGTCACAGATTATCGTATATAAACATTCATCAGACAATGACTTTGTTTTTGCGGCAGTATTACCGGAACAGGTTGTTATGAGTGATGCAAGGCAGATCCGGAGGATGTCAGTCAGCATGATTTTGATTTGCCTGTTTATCGAGATTATGCTTGGAATTTATTTTGCGTGGAAATATACAACACCAATCCGTAATCTTGTTCAGAATATACAACGGATCTTCAGCGCAGATACGCTTGATGGGAAAAAATCATTACAGGAAGAAGCGAAAGCTGAGGATATGAAAACAACTGTAAACGAGTACGAATACTTAAAAAGCAGTATATCACATCTGATACAGACAAATCAGAAAATGGAGTCTACTTTACGGGAACGCAAGATCAGGGAACGAATTAATTTTTTAAATTGTTTATTTGACGGACAGTTCCGTTATGACGAAGAGGTATGCAGAGAAGCAGCATTGGCAGGCTTCCCATTTGGAAATCAGCAGTATTGTGTTGTTTCTTTCTTAACAGGGGAACGATCGGAGCAAATAATGAAGGAATTAAACGAAAAAGAATTTGTTAATGTACTGGCAATACATGTAACAGATAACAAATTTATTCATGTATTGTCCGGCATTCCCAAATCGGAAAAAGATACCGGTTGTATTGCTGCAATCGTTCATGAAATCATGGAAATGATATTGGAAAAGTATGGACAGCAGTTAAATATTGGTATCGGAACAACCTATGAGAATGAAACGAACATTACATACTCCTATATGCAGTCATGCTATTGTGCCTGTGTTACATCAGATAGAAGAAAAGATGGGATATTAAAATATTCGGAGGTTTCAGAAGATATTAATGCACTTTATTATCCAACTGAACTGGAAATAAAACTGATTAATAGTACGAAATATTCGGAAATTAAACAGATTGAAGAGATTTTTAAGTGTCTGCATAACGAAAATATAGAAAAACGGCATTTATCCCAAACAATGCAAAGAGTATTAGTTTCTAATATGGCAGCAACACTTTTTAAGATTTATAATGATCTGGTGATGGATGCCCAGGTAAATCAGATGATAGAAATGGTATGTCATTATCAGGAATTGCCCCAGGCACTTTTAGTGCTAAAGGAACAGTTTATACAAGTCAGCTATCGTCTGCAATGCTCCAGGGATGAAAGGGAAGAAACTTATCACAGACAATTAAAAGAGTATATAGAACTTAATTATATTAATTCACAGCTTTGTGTATCTATGGCAGCAGAGAATTTTGCATTATCAGAAGGTTACTTTTCACAGTTTTTTAAAGAAGTGACGGGAGAGGCTTTTAGCAGTTACCTGGAAAGAATACGATTAACTAAGGCAAAAGAATTAATAGGCAGTGGTAAATATGATATAGAGCTGGTCGCATCCATGACCGGATATAATAATAGCGGAACATTCCGGCGGGCATTTAAACGGGTAAACGGTATTTCACCATCAGCCTGGAAACAAAATGATACTATGTAAAATCAAGGCAGTATTCCTTCGTAAAAAGGGAAGACTGCCATTTTTAAACCATATATAAAATAATAATCCTTTAGAACCGGGAATTAACGCTATCTTATAAAAGTCAGTAAAAACAAGGATTTCAGGAGCTTTATATAATGAAATGTACTTTAAATGGAAAAGTGTACGTTGCAAATATGGGAATTTGTATGGTGAAGGTGAATTGCAGCTTGATGGAATACTAAAATTTGTTAAGATGAGGATGTAAATAAAGGAAGCCTGGTGAAAATCCAGAGATGAAAGGAGAAGTATTTATGAAAAAAAGCAAATTGGTGGCGTTAACTCTTGTTATGGTTATGGGTGTGACAGTGTTGTCCGGTTGTAAAAAAGATACAAATGATACTGCGGCAACAAAACAATCAACAACGCAGGATAACGGAAAGCAAACGGCACAGATGGAAGAGTCGGATTTTAACGAACCAGGTACATTGCCTATTGTAAAAGAACCAATCACATTAACAATTTTTGCACCGGCAAATGGGGAATACAGCTGGCTGGATAATACAGAGACAAAAGAATTAGAGGAAAAAACAAACATTAAACTGGAATGGCAGGTTGCAGCTTCTTCCGATAATGTAAAGGATAAGATTAGTACGATGTTCGCATCTGATAAAATGCCGGATATTATTTTAACAGGGGTTGCTTCCGCTAACCGTTATGATAAGGCATCGGAAGCAATGTTTGGTGCACAGGGGTTAGTACTTCCTTTGAATGATTATATTGATACGGTTTCCGTAGGATATAAAAATGCATTTGATAAATTAGACGGTATGCGTGAATATATTACGACCCCGGACGGAAATATTTATTCGCTTCCCAATGTGGATGGCTCTTTACACGTTCAGTATAATATGAAACTTTGGATTAATAAGGTATGGCTTGATAATTTAGGATTAAAAGAACCAACGACTACAGATGAATTCTATCAGGTAATGAAAGCGTTTAAGGAGAAGGATGCAAATGGAAATGGTGATCCAAATGATGAAATTCCATTATCTACGGTTACTTCAGGATCAGGTACACAGCTGGATGGTTTCTTAATGGCTCCGTTCCAGCTGACACCTGAAACAAATAAGCTTTATGTTAAGGACGGCAAAGTAACGTTTGCACCGGTAGAAGACGGATATAAAGAGGGCCTTAAGTATTTAAATACCATGTATGAAGAGGGCTTACTTAATCCGGAATCATTTACACAGGATAAAGACAATCAGATTAATTTAAATGAGTCAGGAAAAGATTGTGTCATTGGTGCGTTTTTAGCACAGAGACCGGGTTATGCCTGTGACCTGGCAACAGAGCCTAATTCAAAGAAATGGGAACAATATGAGTCATTATCACCTTTAACCGGTCCTGACGGACAGTGTATAGCAGCATGGAATCCATATGTTATGTATCAGACAGGTATGACATTTATTTCAAGGACTTGTTCTAATCCGGAAGCGGCCTTCCGTTTTCTTGATTATCTTGCAACCGAGGAAGGAAGTATGCGTTCTGCGGTTGGTATTGAAGGAGTTCATTGGAATAAAGCCGCGGACGGTGAATATGGCATGGATGGAAGTCCGGCTGTTTATACCCGTACGGATGCAGATTCCACAAATACAAACTGGGGTCAGCTTTGCGGCTTAATCCGTTTACCTGAGATGATAAATGGTGAAACAACAAATCAGGATCCCTATGCAGCTGATGTAAAACCTCTTACCGGCCGGATGCTGGTTATGTACCGTGCATCTTTGGAACACGAAAAAGTACGTCAGCCACTGGAAAGTGTTATGCCGGATCTTTACATGTCAGAAGATAATGCAGGTGAAATGTCGTTACTTAATACCACCATAATGGATACACAAAAGGAGACAATGGTACAGTTTATAACGGGTGTCAAGGATGTGGATGCAGAATGGGAATCTTATAAATCAACGCTTGAAAATATTGGACTTAGCCGGTACCTTGAGCTGCTGCAAAGTGCATATGATGAATCACCTTTTGTAAATCAGTAACAGACCGGTAAGCAATGGGGCAGTGCTCGATAAGAGTACTCTCGGAAACTAATTAGGTTATTGAAGATATTTTAGGTGCAGATGATGGGCTGAGAACATTTTCTGTCTGCTATATGTATGTTTTTACTTGCCTTTCCTTCGCTACGCTCAGACGGTCTGCGTAAAAACATACATATGACATCACGAAAATGGAGATAAAATTTTATTGTTAGCACCTAAAATATCAGTAAAAACAGGCTATGAGAGTTTCTGAGAGTGCTCGGTAATTAAAAGGAGGAATAAATAGACAATGATAAAGTCTGCGAAAAATAATAGGACCATCTGGGACAGACATTCCAAGAAAACATTAATAAAGCGTATTATACGCCACTGGCAGCTATATTTAATTATTGCACCGCCTATTATTTACCTTATAATATTTAAATATGTGCCGATAATTGGTTCCCAAATAGCCTTTCGTAATTACAATTTTAAGGATGGTATCTGGAAAAGTCCGTGGATCGGGTTTGATAATTTTATAACATTTTTTAATTCACCACAGTTTTCACGTTTACTAATCAATACACTTGGACTTTCCATTTATAATATCCTGCTTGGGGTGCTGCCTCCAATTTTACTGGCAGTTGCTTTAAGTTATGTTAAAAATAAATTTTTCGGTAAGACGGTTCAGATGGTAACCTATATGCCATATTTTATTTCTACTGTTTTAATTGTTGGAATTCTGTCTCAGATGTTATCATTAAACGGACCGGTAAATAATTTAATTGCTGCCCTTGGGGGCAGCAAAATACAATTTATGGGAGAAGCTAAGTTATTTAAAACGACCTATGTCCTGTCCGGAGTATGGCAGTCAACGGGTTATAGTGCAGTCATATATCTTTCTGCGTTAGCAGCAGTGGACCAGCAGCAGCATGAAGCTGCCATTGTGGATGGCGCATCCATTTGGCAGAGAATCGCCCATGTTGATATACCAGGTATTCTGCCTACGGCTGTCATCCTTTTGATTTTAGCCTGCGGACATATATTGTCCTTAGGATATGAAAAAGTACTTTTATTACAAAATGATTTGAATATGTCAACTTCAGATATTATATCTACGTATGTGTATCGTATTGGACTTCGTTCCATGCAATATAGTTATTCAACAGCAATCGGATTATTCCAATCGGCAGTATCTTTAATTTTGCTTTGTGCTGTCAACAAAGCGGCACGGAAACTCGGCGAGACTAGTTTATGGTAAAGGGAAGTATGAAAAAGAAACTGTGAAGCAGTTTCTGCGCTTTCAAACTGGAAGAAAATAAAGTAGAAGAAAGGACGCCACATTTCAGATTCTTCCAACCCTTTTAATTTGTGGCAGTACCGCAGACAGGCCTGCGGTATGCAGGGGTATAAAATATGTACATATCAAAAAAAATAAACAAGGTTCTTTCGAGTAATAGGGCGTTTCATGCAGTAAATACAATATTTTTAATATATTGCTTTGTTATTGTAATAATCCCGTTGCTCAATGTAATAGCATCCTCTTTTTCAGAGCCGGGTGCGGTTATAACCGGGAAGGTTACATTATTTCCCAAGGGGTTTAATGTGAATGCGTATAAACAGATTTTTCAATCCAGAATGTTGTTAACCGGATATAAAAACTCTATTGTTTATACCGTGGTTGGTACGGTTATTAATATTATTATGACGATAATGGCTGCTTATCCGTTGTCAGTGAAGAATTTTGCCGGACGTAAGATTTTTACAGGATTATTTATATTCACAATGATTTTTACAGCACCTTTAATACCTACATTTTTAAATATTCAAAAACTTGGTTTGCTTGATACTATATGGGCTATGGTATTGCCAGGAGCAATTTCGGTTTATAATATGGTTATTGCCAGAACTTATTTTCAAAATAGCATTCCGGAAGAAATGCTGGAAGCAGCAAATCTCGATGGTGCAAGTGATTTAAAAATACTTCTGCACTTAGTGCTGCCATTATCAAAGTCAATTATGGCAGTACTTGCACTATATTACGCAGTAGCGCATTGGAATTCGTATTTCGATGCATATATTTATTTAAGTTCTGAAAAAAGATTTACACTTCAGGTTGTTCTTCGTAATATTATGAGTACAGCGGCGTCACTTCAGGAGATGGCTGATGCCACGGCAGATCAAAGCAACCGTGCGGCAATGATTGAAGTGTTAAAGTATGCAATCATTGTATTTGGAAGTTTGCCGATTATTGTTATGTACCCTTTTGTACAAAAACATTTTGTAAAGGGTGTTATGATTGGTTCGCTAAAAGGTTAAGAATCAGGGATAAAAGAGGATAAATTTATATGACAGAGATTAAAAAACCTTGGAATAATGGAAAATTAAAAGTTAGCGGCAATAAGAAGTACCTGCAAAATGGTGAAGTGCCGTTTTTTTGGATGGGTGATACAGCCTGGCTGCTATTTCAAAAATTGACGTTGGAAGAATCTTATATCTATTTAAAAAACAGAAAAGAAAAAGGGTTTAATGTCATTCAGGCAGTCATGATCCAAGACAGGTATCAAACCAATGCAGAGGGCAGCTTGGCATTACACGGGGAGGATTTTAGGAAACCAAATTTGGAGGGAAGCTTTTGGACACATATTGATAAAGTAATATCCATGGCAGAAGCTTTAGGTTTATATATGGGGCTGCTTCCTATATGGGGAAGCTGCTTTGTTAAAGGCGGGCATGTAACTTTAGACAATGTTGGGGAATTTACAACATTTATAACTAAAAGATATAACAACCGCCCTAATATTATCTGGATTACAGGTGGTGATGTAAGGGCTGATGTTAACCCTGAAGTATTTGTTAAAATGGCGGAGATTATGAAAAAGGTGAATGCAGATTATCTCATAACTTATCATCCCTTTGGAAGGACCTCTTCTTCTTTTTGGTTTCAGGAAGGAAAGTGGTTGGATTTCAATATGTTTCAATCCGGGCATAGGAGATATGATCAGATGAGCCTTGGTGCCTGGGATGATAATGCTGCCGCAGAAGGATATTTTGGTGAAGACAATTGGAAATATGTATTGCGGGATCACAGTAAGTCGCCGATAAAACCTACTGTGGATGGGGAACCGTCCTATGAAGGGATTTTACAAGGACTTCATGATGAAGCACAGCCATATTGGGAAGCTTTGGATGTTAGGAGATATGCGTATTGGTCAGTGTTCGCCGGTGCAATGGGGCATACCTATGGTGATAATTCAATTATGCAATTCTACCAGGATTCCGGCATAAAGGGAGCTTATGGAGTTAAGGACATATGGCAGGCAGCGCTTCATCATGCCGGTTCAGCACAGATGAAGCATTTAGTAGAATTAATGACAAGCGTAAATTTTATGAAGGGACAACCTGCCGATGAATTACTGGTGTCAGGCCAGAAAGAAAAATATGATAGGGTTTCTGTATTTGCATCAGAAGAATTTGTGCTCTGCTATGACTATAACGGAAATGAATTTACCCTTGATTTAACGCCTTATAAAGAAAAAGAACTAAAAGCTTATTGGTATGACCCGACTTCAGGTGTCTATAGCTTTATTGGAAATATAATAGGCAAAAATGATATAACGGCCACACCCCAAAAACGCCCGGATGGAGGTAGTGATTGGGTGCTTGTAATAAAATAGCATACTATTCGTTATGGACAGGATTATTTGCTTTTGAATAGATACAACCGCAATAATCCTGTCTGTAGAGCTGATACTCTTTGGAAAGTTCGATGGAACGTTTATAACCATTCTTTTTCTTGAAATCAGCTCCAAGGTAAGGGGTACCATACTCTTCCGATAACCGTTCCCCGATTTCATTCAGTTTGGCAGCATTTTTATGGGGACTTATGGAAAGTGTAGTGGTAAAATAATCAAAACCTTCTTGTTTTGCCAGTTTGGCAGTTTCCCGAAGACGCAGTTCATAACACTTAAAACAACGTTCACCGCCTTCCACAGATGCTTCAAGGCCCTTCGCCAATTCATAAAAACGTTCCGGATCGTAAATGCCCTGATGAAAATGAATTGGATCTGTTACCGGCAATTCACGGATCAGACGCTGCTGTTCCTCAATCCGTCTAAGATATTCCTCTTCATGGGAAATATTGGGATTATAATAAAATATAGTAATGTGAAAGAATCCTGACAGGTATTCCAATACATAACTGCTGCAGGGAGCGCAACAGCTATGCAGCAGTAAGCTGGGAGTAATGTTGTCCTGAATCAGCTCAGAGAGCAGTTGATCCATTTCTTTTTGATAATTTCTTTGTATATCCATAAAGAACCTCCATGGTATCCGGAAAGATTAGTTTTAATTCAAATTTTTTATAAAATTTAAAACTTTAACTTGATTTTCCTCTCGGAATATTATATTATATATCTACTGTGAAAATCAACTGATATTTCACAAGGTAATAATCGAGGCGTGGCTCAGCTTGGCTAGAGCGCTGTGTTAGGGACGCAGAGGTCGCAAGTTCAAATCTTGTCGCCTCGATTTTTTATTTATAAGAACAAACAAGTGCATTATAAGTTTAATTTAGAAATATATTTTTCTTTCTTATGTATTTTCCTTTTATCCTATTCTTCATCTAAATCAAATCCATAATCAGATGCTATTTCGAAAAGTATAAATGGCATATCATAAATCTGATGTTTTAATTGATCAGACTCTATAACTATTTAGATTCATGATTAAATTTTCCCAATACTTGTGGATTTTAATGGATTAAATTCGCCCTAATATAGTAATTCCCAATAGTGTTCCGCAATATGATACCGCAGATTACATGGAAGCCTTTTGTTTTGGACAATTGCCATGCAGGAATAAACAATTACAGGAAGACCTGCATAATGGTCATCCTTAAATGTGAGCACGCTTTCAATTTTAACATTGTTGTTATCGCCGTAAGAATCTTTATATTGAAAATACAATGGCTTAATTCTCCCTTCGGGATTAAAAGCAGCAATAACACCGGTTTCAAGCTTAGAATAAAGATTACCGTTGCGTGAGTCACCGGCTGAAAAATCAATTGAAAATGAATGATTAAACATAATGTAATCTATCCTCCCGGAAGCAGAACAAATGTTCGACGGTTTCAAACTAATTATATAAAACCTGTAAGCGGAAGTCAAGAGGTAAATTTTAAAAGTTATAAGTGTATGGCAATTTTTTTAAATAAAAACTTATGAAACAATGTAGAACATGAGTTGACATTGCAGTAATACCGGGTTATAATAAACTTAAAGCAAATGATAATTATTATCAATAAGAAATTGCTGGAAAGGTGAACGGTTATGACTCTTAATGATGGGCAGATTGGGTACAGTTATATAGTAAAAGAATTAAAATTAGATCCACAGGTAAGCCGCAGACTGGAAGCATTGGGTTTAATCGGCGGGACCACGATACAAATGATGAACCGGAATACAGACGGAGCCGTAGTATTTAAAGTAAGAGGAACCAGGCTGGCAATTGGTAATAAAATAGCGGAAGCCATCTATATTGAGGAGGTAGCGGGGTGAAGGAAGAACTGCAGGTAGGATTTGTAGGTAACCCAAACTGTGGAAAGACTACTCTTTTTAATGCCTATACAGGAGCCAAGCTTAAAGTTGCGAACTGGCCGGGAGTAACAGTTGAGAAAAAAGAAGGTGCTTTTAAGTATCATAATCATATATTTAAACTAGTGGATTTGCCCGGTACATATAGTTTGACTTCTTATACAATGGAAGAAATGCTGACGAGGGAATATATACTCGACGATGATGTAGATGTAATTATCGATGTAGCGGATGCGTCCAGTTTAGAGAGAAATTTATATTTAACATTACAATTAATAGAACTTGGAAAACCAGTAGTGTTAGCGTTAAATATGATGGATATAGTGGAAGAGAGGGGAATGGAAATTGATCTCCACCGACTGCCGGAGATGCTTGGAATACCGGTAATCCCTGTTTCTGCAAGAAAGAAAACCGGTCTTGATATATTAATGCATGCGGTTGCACATCATAAATCGAAAGATAAAGATATTAATTTAGAACATCATCATGGGAAACGCATAACAGGGGATGGTTTCACTGTACACAATCAACATAAGGATTTAGCTATCGTTTATACGGATGAGATAGAATATAAAATCAAAAAGATTTCAGACATATTGGAAGAAAAATATCCAAAGCTCAAGAACTTAAGATGGCATGCGATCAAGTACTTAGAGCAGGACCCGGAGATCATGAAACGATACCCGGTCAATCTGGGCAGGTTTGTAAGCCGTAGTTATGAAACCGATATTATTAACCAGAAATATGATTTTATAGAGGAAATTATAGAGGAAGTACTGGTAAATAAAAATAAAAAAGAAGAATCAACCGATAAGGTTGACCGGATATTGACCCATAAATATTTTGGGATGCCAATTTTTCTCCTGATTATGGCCATGGTGTTCTTTTTAACTTTTACGATTGGGGATGCACTAAAAGGGGTCTTTGAATTAGTTCTAAACGGTATCTCGGATATCGTGCTGGATTTTTTAACGGTAACAGGGGCCGGAGCGGTGCTGACTTCCTTAATTATCAATGGAATCATAGCCGGTGTAGGTGGTATATTAACCTTTTTACCTAATATCTTTATCCTATTTTTAGCTTTGGCCATTTTAGAGGATAGCGGTTATATGTCACGTGTGGCATATGTAATGAATGGGTTAATGGGTAAAATCGGTTTATCAGGAAGGGCATTTATACCTATGCTGTTAGGTTTTGGCTGTACGGTACCGGCTATTATGGCTTCCCGTACTTTAGAGAACGTGAAGGACAGGCGAAGGACCATAATGGTAACCCCATTTATGTCCTGTAGTGCCAAAATCCCTATTTATGTATTAATTTCAAGTATGTTTTTCGGAAAATACGCAACACTTGCGGCTTTCTCCATGTATATTATCGGTTTGGTAATCGGAATTCTGTCTGCTTATATTATGAATCAGCTGGATAGAAGGAAGAATAAGGATAAAATCACCAACACCCTGCTGATTGAATTACCCGAATATAAATCACCGAATAGCAGAACCATACTTATCTATGTATGGGATAAAGTTAAGGATTATTTAAGCAAGGCAGGGACGACTATATTTTTAGCTTCCATCATAATATGGTTTATACTTAATTTTGGATTCCAGGGTATGGTTAATGATATGTCTGAGAGCTTCGGGGCAATTTTAGGACGATTATTGATACCTGTATTAAAACCTGCCGGATTGGGATTATGGCAGGTTGCAGTAGCTTTAATCTCCGGACTTGCAGCGAAGGAAGTTGTTGTATCCAGCTTCAGTGTATTATATGGAATTACCAATATTAATTCGGCCGATGGTATGAACAGTCTGGTACAGATATTAAAACCGGCAGGTTTTGGAGCTTTGAATGCATATGCATTAATGGTGTTCAGCTTATTATATACTCCCTGTGCGGCTGCAATAGGGGTTATTGCAAGAGAATTAAAATCAGTCAAATGGACCTTGTTCACAATATTTTTCCAGCTGATTGTTGCATGGCTGGCAGCAGTCTTAGTCTTCCAGGTTGGAAGTCTGATTCTGTAGAAAGGAGCAGAGTATGCCATATATCATAGGAGCTTTGATCGTAATCTATGCGGGTTTTGTAATTTACAGGAAGGTTAAGGCTGTAAAAGCAGGAAAGTTCTGCAGCTGTGGGTGTAGAGACTGCCCTTCCAAAGTAAAATGTATGGATGATAAATAAATAGTAATAATAAAAATGATCATTTAACATAATGATAATGGTTGGAATTATGGGAAAAATGAGGATTTGGACTTTTAAGTTATGGGCCTTTCATGGAATTATCGCCGATTAAGATGCAGGAGGCATCTTAATCGACGTTTTTTTTATCTCATAGAAAGTTCTCCCTATGAGATAAAAACCCTCCGGGGGATGCGCATGACGCGCAAGAGAAATTTGTCACTAAAGTGACAGCGCGTCAGACCATTTGTCCTAATTATAAAAAAAACAAAAATAAAAAAGGAAATAAACAGGTTTGGTAGAATATATAATAATATAGGCAATTAATCTATATAGGAAAGGTCATGTTTGATCCTGATAAAAGTGCATGCTAAGGCATGCAGATGAAACCAGGCGAAAAATGACAGAATTATTTTCGCCCAACCTGATTTTTATATGTGCCGGAGCACGCAGACGGGAGTAATATGAAGGAACAATTGGAACATAACAATTTAGAAAAAAAATTAAATATGCGCCAGAAATTAGAACAGAGAGAACATGAGTATCTATGCCCTTACGCGGCCTTCAGTGACAGCTCCAAGGGACGGGATATTTATGAGGAACCCTGTGATATACGGACGATCTATCAGAGAGACCGTGACAGAATTCTTCATTCCAAATCCTTTCGCAGATTAAAACACAAAACCCAGGTATTTTTAGCTCCTGAGGGAGATCATTATCGTACAAGATTGACCCATACCCTGGAGGTTTCCCAAAATGCCAGGACCATTGCCAGGGCATTACGTCTGAATGAAGATTTAACCGAAGCAATTGCATTAGGCCATGATTTAGGGCATACCCCTTTTGGGCATGCAGGAGAGAGGGCCCTGAATAAAATATGTCCGGAAGGATTTGAACATCATATTCAAAGTATCCGGGTAGTTGAATTATTAGAAAAGCACGGCGAAGGCTTAAACCTTACCAGGGAGGTCAGGGACGGTATCTTAAATCATCAGACGAAAGGCTGTCCTGGTACGCTGGAAGGGAAGATAGTCCGTCTGTCTGATAAAATAGCATATATTAATCATGATATAGACGATGCCATCCGTGGGCATATTATTACAGAGGATGAAATTCCAAGGGAATATACGGATATATTAGGACACAGTCCAAGAGAACGGCTGAATAAGATTATCCATGATATCGTAAGCCACAGTGAGGATACCAATGGCATAACCATGTCTCCGGAGATAGAACAGGCGATATTTGAGATGAGAAAATATATGTTCCGAAGTGTATATACTAATCCTGTAGCGAAGGGGGAAGAACAGAAGGCGGAGGCAATGTTAGTACATCTGTTTGAATATTATATTGATAATTTAGAACTGCTGCCGGAGGAGTATCTGTATATGATGCAGCATAAAGGTGAGACGGCGACCAGGGTAGTATGCGATTATGTTGCCGGTATGACGGACCGTTATGCAGTTGCTAAATTTACGGAATTATCCATACCAAGATCATGGAGTATCTATTAAAATAATTAGAGGGTTAAAGTCCACATGTGAGAGTTTCCGGGAGTACTCTATACAAGAAAGGAGAGTTCCATGTTTTATCCTGAAGAATTGGTGGAAGAGATTAGAATAAAAAACGATATTGTGGACGTTATAGGTTCTTATGTTAAACTTCAGAAAAAAGGCGGCAGCCATATGGGGCTCTGCCCCTTTCATAATGAGAAATCCCCTTCCTTTAGTGTAAGCGGTCCAAAGCAGATGTATCACTGCTTTGGCTGTGGTGTAGGCGGTAATGTTTTTACTTTTATTATGGAATATGAGAATTACAGTTTTGTGGATGCATTAAAATATTTAGCCGGCCGGGTCGGGGTAAACTTACCGGAAGCGGAATACAGCGAAGAAGCAAAAAAACAAGCAGGTCTTAAGGCCAGACTATATGAAATAAATAAAGAAGCAGCCAAATATTTTTATTATCAATTAAAATCGGAACGTGGACAAGCAGCGTATGGATATTTAAAAAACAGAGAGCTTTCCGATGATACCATAAAACAATTTGGACTCGGGTTTTCTAATAAAACCGGGGATGATCTTTATCAATATTTAAAACATGTAGGATATGAGGACAGTATCTTAAGGGAGTCCGGCCTAATCAGTTTTGATGAAACCAAAAAAGTTTATGATAAGTTCTGGAACCGGGTTATGTACCCTATTATGGATGTCAACAACCGGGTAATCGGTTTTGGCGGCCGTGTCATGGGAGATGGGATGCCAAAATATCTTAACTCTCCTGAAACCAAACTTTTTGATAAAAGCCGAAATCTGTATGGACTTAATTTTGCAAGAGTTTCCAGAAAGTCTAATATGATAATCTGTGAAGGATATATGGATGTAATTGCCTTGCACCAGGCTGGCTTTACCAATGCCGTGGCTTCCCTGGGTACGGCATTTACAGGACTTCAGGCTAACTTGTTAAAACGGTATACAGGGGAAGTATTATTAACGTATGATAGTGATGAAGCCGGAGTGAAAGCCGCATTAAGGGCAATACCAATCTTAAAAGAGGCAGGATTATCTGCTAAAGTTATCGATATGAAACCGTATAAAGATCCGGATGAATTTATCAAAGCACTGGGTGCAGGGGAATTTAAAAAACGGATGGACACGGCTAAAAATGCTTTTCTCTTTGAAGTAGAGGTTATGGAAAACGAGTATGATTTAAGCGATCCGGAGCAGAAAACCAGATTTTTTAATGAAATAGCCAAGAAAATGCTTGTATTTACAGAAGAAATTGAAAGAAACATTTATATAGAAACCGTTGCCTCCAAATATATGATTGGTTTTGATAACTTAAAGAAATTAGTAAATCGTTACGGTGCCCAGATTGTCGTAGGGCAGAAGGATCAACCCAGGGAGCGGACTAGTGATGGGGGAAGGCAAAAAGGTATACCGGAAGGTGGTATGAAACAATCCCAGAAGATACTCCTTACCTGGTTAATAGAAGATACGAAAATATTTGATGACATTAAGGGGATTATCGGACCGGAGGATTTTACGGAAAATCTGTATCGGCAGGTAGCAGGAATGCTTTTTAACCAATATGAGACAGAACACATGGTAACGCCGGCTAAAATTATCAATCGATTCGAAAGCAAAGAGGAGCAGAATGAAGCGGCTTCCTTATTTAATATGGCAATACGGGGAGAGATGAGTGATTCTGAACGCAGAAAAGCTCTTGAAGAAACAGTGATGCGTATCAAAAAGAACAGTTTGGACGAACAAAGTAAAAAAGCCATCGAGAATAACGATATACAGGCACTTCAGAGTATTATCCGGGAACAGGCTGACTTACAGAAATTGCATATTTCCTTTCATGATGGTTAAAATACTAGTAACAATTCAGTTGTCCAAAGTTAAATATTTCCAAAATATGCAGTTTTTGTGCATATTTTGTGTGCATCGGTCCGTAGGAACCGCTGTGAATGAATAGTCATAAATACGAAAGATAGTAAGTGATTATTGAAAACAAGCCTTTTTTATATAGATGAACCCCCTGTTTAAACGGCAGTATAAAAGTTTAATGCCCAATATGGCAGTATCATATCTTGACGGATGCGATATACAAAGGGAGTTAACTTTTAATATGGAAGTAATTTTAAAGGAGGATGGATAAATAATGGAAGAGAGCATGGTTAAGTTTTCAGAAAAGCTGAAAGAACTATTAGTTTTTGCCAAAAAAAAGAAAAATGTCCTGGAATTTCAAGAAATAAATGATTTCTTTGTTGATTTCGAAATGGATCCTGTTATGGTTGAGAGAATATATGAATTTCTTGAGGCAAACAATGTCGACGTATTAAGAATTACCAGTGAAGAAGATGACATTGTATTAGAGGACGAGGAGGAATTAGAGGAGATTGACTTCTCTATACCCGAAGGGATCAGTATCGATGACCCGGTCCGGATGTATTTAAAAGAAATCGGTAAAGTACCTTTATTAAATGCGGATGATGAAATCGAACTGGCAAGAAGAATGAAAGCCGGGGATGGGGATGCCAAGAAAAGGCTGGCAGAAGCGAACCTCCGTCTTGTTGTCAGCATAGCGAAGCGATATGTGGGCAGAGGTATGCAGTTTTTGGATTTAATTCAGGAAGGCAATTTAGGATTGATCAAAGCAGTGGAAAAGTTTGATTATACTAAGGGGTTTAAATTCAGTACTTATGCAACCTGGTGGATCAGACAAGCCATTACCAGAGCCATTGCCGATCAGGCAAGAACCATTCGTATTCCGGTTCATATGGTTGAAACCATTAATAAATTAATCCGGGTACAAAGGCAACTGCTCCAGGAATTAGGCAGGGAACCTTCTCCGGAGGAGGTTGCGGCAGAAATGGGAATCCCGGTAGAACGGGTAAGGGAAATACAAAAGATCTCCCAGGAACCGGTGTCCTTAGAAACACCTATCGGTGAAGAAGAAGACAGCCATTTGGGGGACTTTATCCAGGATGATAATGTACCGGTACCGGCCGATGCGGCTGCATTTACCTTGTTAAAAGAGCAGTTAATTGATGTGTTGGGTACTTTGACCGACAGGGAACAAAAAGTGTTAAGACTTCGATTTGGTTTAGATGATGGACGAGCCCGTACCTTAGAAGAAGTAGGCAGGGAATTTAATGTAACCCGTGAAAGAATCCGCCAGATAGAAGCAAAAGCTTTGCGTAAATTAAGGCATCCAAGCCGAAGCCGCAAATTAAAGGATTATTTAGAGTAAATAGGGCGAAGAAAATGAATAAGGAATAAAATGAACAAAAGAAAGAGGATACCATGCAATTATCAAGGCGTTTAAAGGCAGTTGCAGATACTGTTACAATAGGAAACAGGGTTGCCGATGTAGGATGCGACCATGCCTACATATCAATATACCTCATAGAAAATGACATAGCACCGAATGTAATTGCAATGGATGTAAATAAAGGCCCCCTTAAACGGGCTGCCGAGAATGTTGATTCCCATGGATACAGGAATCGGATCCAGACCAGACTCTCAGACGGATTACACCAATTAGGACCGGGTGAGGCAGATACCATATTAATAGCCGGTATGGGGGGAGCCTTAATGATTAAGATAATGGAAGAAGGAATGGGAGCTGTTCATAAAAGCAGGGAACTGATTCTTCAGCCACAGTCTGAAATTTTTCTGGTTCGTAAATATTTACACCAAATTGGATATTGTATAGAAAAAGAACAGATGGTAAAAGAAGATGGAAAGTATTACTTCATTATAAAAGCAGAAGCCATAAAAGCAGAAACTATTGTAGAAAATGAAATGTATGACCGGGAAGTATTTTATCAGTATGGTAAATTATTATTGGAACAAAGAGAACCTCTTATGAAGGAATATCTGGACAGGGAGGGCAGAATCCGAACGGAGGTAATGAAAGAACTGAAAGCGAACCCTACTGAAAAAGCAAAAGTAAGGTTAGAAGAGGTTAATCAGGAGATTGCGTATATTGAAGAAGCATCGTATTATTATAAATAACAAGGTGATACAAATATATACCTAAGTAATAAATATTCTCGGATTTGGGAGGAGGGTTTAATTTGGAAGAGACAATACAGGTGAACATTAATGGTACCATCCGGAAATATCCGAAAGGTATCTGCTTATTGGATATCAGTAAAGAATATCAGAAGGATTATAATGAAGATATTATATTGGCATTTGTAGACAATAAGTTAAGGGAATTACGAAAAGAAGTGCAGAATGACTGTAGGATACGTTTTGTCACTGCCGCCGAGGACGCGGGCCATAAAACCTATAACAGGGGTTTGACGTTAGTTATGCTAAAAGCAATTTACAGTGTAATCGGATCGGCTGATATCCGTAAAATATCCATTGAATATTCTGTGGGAAACGGGCTGTATTGTCAGACAGACACAAAAGAACCGATTACGGAAGAACAATGCAGGGCAATTAAGGAGAAAATGCAGTTATTAATTGAGAAGGATTTTCCTATTACGAAAAAGTCCATTGGTACAACTGATGCAATGGAATTATTTAAACAATATGGAATGTGTGACAAAGAACGATTATTCCGCTACCGCCGTGTATCCAAAGCAAATATTTATAATCTGGAAGGGTTTGAGGACTATTATTACGGTTATATGCCACCCAGCACCGGATATTTAAAATATTTTGACCTCTTTTTATATGAAGAGGGTATTATGTTACTTCTACCGGAGAAAAATAATCCCAGTGTCCTGGAACCTTTTAAGCCTCAGGATAAATTATTTCATACGTTGCAGGAAGCGAGCCGCTGGTCCCGGGCAATGGGGATCGATACGGTCGGTGCCTTGAATGATGCCGTTGTAGAGGGAAGAATCAATGATTTAATCCTGACCCAGGAAGCTTTACAGGAGATGAAGATAGGAGAAATAGCGGAACAGATTAAACAATCGGAGAAGAAACTTGTGATGATAGCCGGACCTTCCTCCTCCGGTAAAACTACCTTCTCCCACCGCCTGTCCATACAGCTTAAGACCCATGGCTTAAATCCCCATCCCATTGCGGTGGACGATTATTTTGTGGAAAGGGATAAAACTCCATTGGATGAGGAAGGAAAACCAAATTATGAATCCCTTAATGCAATTGACCTGGAAACCTTTAACAGGGATATGACTGATTTATTACAGGGAAAGACAGTGGAACTGCCAAGCTTTAACTTTAAAACAGGACACCGGGAATATAAAGGCAATTACAAGACGTTAGGTACAAATGACATTCTTGTTATCGAAGGCATTCATGGATTAAATGATAAACTTTCTTACAGCCTTCCCAGGGAGAGAAAATTTAAGATATATATCAGTGCATTAACTTCCCTTAATATTGATGAACATAACCGGATTCCTACCACAGATTTACGTCTCCTACGGAGAATGGTAAGGGATGCAAGGACCAGGGGTGCCTCAGGGCAGAAAACCATCAGTATGTGGCCATCCGTAAGGCGGGGGGAGGAAGAGAATATCTTCCCGTTTCAGGAAGATGCGGATGTCATGTTTAATTCGGCTTTAATTTATGAACTGGCCAGTTTAAAGCAGTATGCGGAACCGATTTTATTTGGTATTGACAGGGATTCGCAAGAGTATGTGGAAGCCAAAAGACTGCTTAAGTTCCTGGATTATTTTCTTGGGATAAATAGTGAAGTTGTACCGCAGAATTCGATCCTTAAAGAATTTGTGGGGGGAAGCTGCTTTAAAGTTTGACGGACAATTTGCCCTTGGAGGTTTTGAAACCCCAGGGATTGACGCTTTGCCCTTGGAGGATTTGAAATCCAGGGGAAGCCGCCCGTGTATTTACTGTTCAGAGTAAGAATCCGGCGTTTCTAATTCTTTGGTAATCGTTTAGGACATATCAGCTATGCTTGAACTCCTCATGGGTTGTTCCAACCCATTCGTCAGACAGCAAGCACCGCTGATATTGGCACGATTATCAAAGTATAAGAAACGATGCGGATTCTTTCTGATTCACAGTAAATACACGGGCGGCTTCCCCTGGATTAGATAGGTTTATGGGGCAAAGCTGAAATTGGAAGTAAGAAGGAAGGAAAATTTAATTGATTCTGGTCAATGTATTTTGTATAATGTTTAAGAATGCGAAGGATTCTTTTACGAATGAAGTAAAAAAGCATGGGATAACTATCTGGGAAAGGGATGAGTCCGCTGTCATCAGGCATCGGAAAAGTTTTTAAAAGCTATTATAGAAGAAATGGGTTTTAACAATATGAATGGCATAGACATTATGAGGACCCATAATCTAAAGGGACTTTTTAAGTGTATAAAAGAAAACCTTGAATCAACTAAATTGGATTTTTCCGATTGTTCATTTCTAACTACTTATTATTATGATGCAAGGTACCCCGGATATAATTTTATTGAAGTTTCAAAAGATGAAGCTTTAAAGTGTTTGGAGATTGCGGAAGAGATTAAAAAAGAAACAGACCGGATATTAGGATTGAATTAAACTATAAATTTTTTGGAATTGATTAATTTTTTGGATTCTCAGCGGATTCTTAGTCGGATAAAAATTATGAACACGGCAAACAGTGGTCAACATTTACAGAATATTCCTTCCTGCGTTTTCCATGAAATTATAAAACCTCAGTCTTTACTTTCAGGCTCTTTCATGTTAGAATATCATTCTGTGAGTAGCACAGATGATCGCGCCTATTAGTGCCGAAAGGCCTTAGGTGAGGAAAGTCCGGGCTTCATAGGGCAGAGTGCCGGATAACGTCCGGTGGAGGCGACTCTAAGGATAGTGCAACAGAAATATACCGCCTGCACTGCTGTTTACAGCATGCCGGTAAGGTTGGAAAGGTGGAGTAAGAGACCACCGCCTGTTTGGCAACAAGCAGGGCATATGTAAACCCCACTCGAAGCAAGACCGAATTTAAAGCGATACGGCTGCCCGTCGTGCTTTAGGGTAGGTCGCGGTTTGCGGTATAAGGCATCTGCCTTGGCAGATGACTAATTTAAGCAAATGAGCCATATGGTAACATATGGCAAAGATAGATGATCATTTAATACAGAACTCGGCTTATAGTGCTGCTCATTTAAATTGAACGAAACACTGCTCTTTTGAGTAGTGTTTTTTAAGTAAATCTCTATGTTCGTGGCTTTAGTCATAACGGTCTGTCAGAAACCCGACATGGAATAGAAAGGTTTTGTAAGAAAAAAGTAAAGACTTTTATAGGCATATATGCTAGTATGAAATTAAATAGGGAATGCAAAATAACAGGGTGTAAAGCCTTTTATATTATGTAATTCCGGTCTTGGGTCCGTGTTTTATTCCAGTTTAGGGAACAAGTGGATTTAGGAGATCCGTTTTGAATTGCACTTAATAAAACAAAGAGAGGATAGAATCAGATTATGGAACAGACCAGTATATTGGTAGTTGACGATGACAGAGAAATAGCTGAACTTGTTGAAATACATTTGGTTAGTGACGGATATCAGGTATTCAAGGCTTTTAGTGCCAAAGAGGGTTACGAAATCTTAGATAAAGAAGAAATCAAATTAATTATTTTAGATATTATGATGCCGGGAATTGACGGCTTAAATATGTGTAAGACGATCCGCAACAACAGCACCATTCCCATTATAATGCTAAGCGCCAAATCTGCAGATATCGATAAGATAATCGGACTTAGTACCGGCGCGGATGATTATGTGATAAAGCCCTTTAATCCGTTGGAATTAACGGCGCGGGTAAAATCCCAATTAAGACGGTATACTAAGTTTAATCCCAATTCCCATGAAGATAGGATTGATAAAGAAATTATTGTGAATCATTTAGTGATTAATAAAGAAGACCATAGGGTTATTGCCTATGAAAGAGAAGTTAAATTAACCCCGATCGAATTTGATATCCTTTATCTGCTGGCTGGCAATCCCGGCAGGGTATTCAGTACCGATGAGATATTTGAAAGGGTATGGAATGAGAAGATGTATGAGGCTAATAATACCGTAATGGTTCATATCCGTAGATTGCGGGAGAAAATCGAAATGGATTCCCGTAACGCGCAGATCATAAAAACAGTTTGGGGAGTTGGATATAAAATTGAAAAATAGTATATTTAAAAGCTTCCGTTTTGAAATCGTATTATATAGCCTTCTTAGTTTAGTATATACCATTCTATCGGAAGCAGCCTTATTTTTTGGAATATATCTGGTATATCATATACTGGGCGGCAATGTAGACAGGCTCCAAAGTCAGGAGAAAGTTGAAAACCTCCTGAATAACTATATTTTGGATAATGGCGCCTCATTAAACCGCTACCAGATTAATAATACCCAGAACAGTATTATGGATCAAAGCATGCTGTTAGGAAAAGGGTTTATCTTTGTAGTGGTAAGTATTGCCTTAATTGCAGGTGTAGTATTATTTACTACTTATTTTTTACTTTTAACGAAAAAATTTGGTACTTATCTTGAAGAAATAGCCGGTGGAATTTCAGAAATTTCGGCCGGCGATTTTAATACACGGATTGAAATCAGCAACGATGATGAATTTGGCTTTATTTCATCAAAATTAAACCAGATGGCAGAGGATATTAAACAATTAATTGAAAATGAGCGAAAAAGCGAATATACTAAAAATCAATTAATTACCAGCGTGGCCCATGATTTAAGGACTCCGCTTACGTCGATTATCGGTTATTTGGAACTGGTTTCGGATAAGGATAAATTAACCCCCGATATAAAACAGCATTATGTGGAAATTGCATATAATAAGTCCAAAAGGCTGGAAAAGCTTATCGAGGATTTATTTGCTTATACTAATTTCAGTTTTGGCGAAGTCACGATGGAGTTTTCAGAAATAGATATGGTAAAATTTATCAATCAATTACTGGACGAATTCTATCCAAGTTTTCAGGAAAGTGGTTTGGAGTATGAATTCAATACAAATTTAACTTCCGCAACCGTTGCCGCAGACGGAAACCTGCTGGCCAGGGCCTTTGCGAATCTGATCAGTAATGCAATTAAATATGGCAGGGACGGAAAAAGTGTTAAACTGAAATTAATCAAAGACAAGGATAAAGTAATCGTATCGGTGACTAATTATGGCAATATAATTCCGGAAAAAGATTTGAAGAATATTTTTGACCGTTTCTATCGGGTGGAAGGTTCCAGATCCAGTGAAACAGGAGGAACCGGGCTGGGACTTGCAATTGCTAAAAGTATAATTCAGATGCACGGTGGAACGATTGAAGTCAGAAGCGATTTTAACGGAACAGTATTTGAAGTGGTTTTGGATGAAAAGAAGGAAGGAATATAGGATGAAGAAAGGCTATTATAAAAACAGCATCAGACCAAGGCATAAATCATATGTTAAGAAAATTCTTTTTTCGGTTATATTTGCGGTAATGGCATTAAATATTGGTTTGTGGGCTGTTCAAGACTTACCTTCTATTATTTCTTTACACCTGTCCCCGGGTCTTTATAAAGCCGGTAGTCTTACTGCTTTGGCCGCGGACAAGGAAGATTCTGACTCGGCAGAGGCTTCTGATTTGTCAATGGAAGTCCAGTACGGATATGATCAGTACGTGAAATATGGGCGTTATATGAATGTTACTGCAGTCATAACAAACAGTGGAACGGAATTTAGTGGATGGCTGCAGGTAATTGTACCAAAAGAGAAGAATAATGTTGCTTACCGCAGGGAGATAAAACTCGAAGCCCATAAATCGAAAGAAGTATCTATTTCGCTTCCAGTAGTGGATAACACCGGTTTTATGCAGACTAAGCTGGTAGATAAAGATGGCAATACAGTTGTAGAACATAAGTATGAGTTAAAGATCGGAAATTACGAGAAGCTTACCTACATTGGTATTATAAGTGATGAGAAAGAACAATTGGATTATATTAAGAGTTTTGGCACAAGAACGTTTTATCTGGATGAAAATACCTTGTCAGATGACTTTCAGGCACTTGATCTGCTGGATGTCATAATTATAAATCATTATGATACCGGTCTGTTAAGTGATAAACAAATAAAAGCAATTGAAAAGTGGGTTTCAAACGGAGGAACCCTGGTTATAGGGACTGGTGAATATGCGGGGGAGACCTTATCTAAATTAGGGGGGGTTTACTCTATAACCAATACCGGAACTGGAATAACGAGTAATACTACCTTTGGTCTGAACACTGAAACCCTGCAGGAATTAAAACAGGATATGGTTGATTATGAAGAAGAAAGAAAGATTTTTCTGGAAATCATTAAAGACCGTAATGAAATGCTCAAAGCATATGGTGACAGTCCGATTGTTATTGATAATTCTGTATTTACAAAATGGACGAAAAATGAAATTAACCAGCTGCAATTGGAATCAGCAAATAAATATATAGCTGAGGTATCTATGAAAGGCAGCTCAGCCATTACGTTAGAAGGCAGCTATAAATTAATGCAGTCCAGTCCGGTTGGACTTGGCAAGGTACAATTGTACAGTTTTGATATGGGTATACATGAGAAAAATCAGACAATCGGCCTGGCCATCCTAAATGAAATCCGCAAAAACATGAGTAATTCAAAGATTACGCAGCTGGAAGAAGAATATTATGGCTCTTATTTAAACTATGGTATTTATAACAGCTTGTCATATACCGATGCAAGAAATATTCCCAAAGTCGGAAGATATATTTTTATAATAGTAATTTACATTTGCATGATTGGTCCGTTTACTTTTATCCTGTTAAAAAAATTAGATAAGAGAAGCCTGACTTGGGGAATAATTCCGTTAATGGCTGTCTTATTTACCCTGTTAGTTTATTTGATCGGTTCGGATACAAGGATTAATAAACCTTACGTAGGATATGTAAAACTACTTAACTTTATGGGAGGACATAAAGTGAATGAAGAACTTTACTTTTCCCTTACTGCCCCTTACAATCATAATTATTCTGTTCCTATTGGCAATACTTATAATATAGTTGAGCTGAGCGGGAATAATGATAATAATTACCTTTACGATTACAAGAAGAAGGATAAGGTCTATTACGACAATTATGTAACAACCATTGATTATGGTAATCAGGATACTTTGCTTGGGGTAAAGGATAATCCTGCATTTTCGCCCGTGTATTACCAGTGGTCCGGATCTTATCCGATGGTGGATCAATTAACTTACGATATTCATTATGTGGGAGATAAGGTATACGGAACCGTTACCAATGGCTTTGATTTTGATATAACCAATGCCATGCTTACAAGTGACGGTTATGTAATAAATATTGGCGATATTAAAAAAGGAAAAACCGTATCGTTAGCTGGCAAATATGCCATATTTATGACTACCAGGGACGAATTGTATAATACGGATATTATTAACCGGATAGCAGGAGGTACCGGGGATGCAAAGGATAATACAGCTGAGATCAACCGCTTATCCAATGTATTATATTATCTGACGGAAAATAATCTCTTAAATGATCAGCATAACAGCTGTATTATCGGATTTGTGAAAGACAGCGAAGTGGGAGAGGACAGCAAGGCCGACCTATTGGGTAAATTAACCGGGAATATGAAGTCTTATGGGACTACAACTGTAAAACTACCCGTTGAAGTAGATTATACTACAGGAAATAAGGTTTTTGTTCCTTCCATCGATCCTTATATTATAATGTCGGAAGGCTCCTATGATAAATACTATAAATCACGTTATTTAAGCAACGACAGCATGACAATTAAATATCACCTTCCGGATGAGGATACTATAGTTTCTTTCGAATACCTTTCCAAAAGAAATCAGGAAAGCAGCAGTGATTACCTGAGCGCATTTGATGGAAATATTTATTTCTTAAATCTGAAAACAGGTAATTACGATGAAGTATTTGGGAAGGGACCGGGCAGCAGTGTAACGGATATCAGTGATTATCTTACGGATCAAAATGTAATTACTGTCCGATACAGTACCAAGATGTCTTTGAAAGGCTACCAAATGGTACTGCCCTATATTTCATATTGGAAGGAGGCGGATTCCAATGCTGGAAATTAAAAATCTCACGAAAAAATACGGCAGGTTTACTGCCCTGAGCGGCCTGAATATGGAAATAAAAAAGGGGGAAATATTTGGATTCGTTGGGCCAAACGGTGCCGGAAAAACTACTACGATGCGAATCGTAACAGGATTATTAAAGCCGGATTCCGGTACCGTCTATGTGGATGGAGTGGATGCCAGAGCGAATCCGAAAGGTTTAAAAAGTAAAATCGGATACATGCCTGATTTTTTTGGTGTTTACGATAACCTAAAAGCGTTGGAATATATGGAATTTTATGCTTCCATCTATGGAATAACCGGGAAAAAAGCAAAACAACTATGTCTCGAATTAATGGAGCTGGTACAATTATCAGACCAGGCAGACAGTTATGTAGATGAAATGTCCCGTGGAATGAAACAGCGTTTATGTTTGGCAAGGAGTTTAGTTCATAATCCCGGATTATTAGTTTTGGATGAACCGGCTTCAGGGTTAGATCCCAGGGCGCGGTTTGAAATGAAGGATATCTTAAAGGAACTTCATAATCAGGGGAAAACTATACTGATCAGTTCACATATTCTGCCTGAATTAGCACAGATGTGCAGTAACATAGGAATTATTGAAAAAGGCAGGATGGTAGTAACCGGTACGGTGGAAGAGATATTGTCAGCCAGAGGTGCTGCCAGCCCGATTGTAATGAAATTTACTTCGGGGCAGGAAATTGCAGTTGAGTTATTAAAACAGAATCCTTTCGTTCAAAATATTATGATTCGTGATAACAGCATATCCATACTTTTTAAAGGAAATGAAACAGACGAAGCGGATATTCTTGCTTCCATGATTCAAAATGGAGCCATGTTATCCTCCTTTAACAGAGAAGAAAGCAGTTTGGAATCGTTATTTATGCAGATAACAACCAAGGAAGAATAGGAGGTGTGAGGATGAGATTTAATCCGGTATATCAAAAGGAATTAAAAACAAGTGTGCGGAGTATGAGGACTGCCTTAATACTATTAGGCTACAATGGTATTCTCGCTTTATTTGGTCTTTTCGCCTTCTATATTACATTTGAGTATGACAGCAGGTATGGCAGTACGGTGGATTATGCCTCTATACTCCAGATATATGCTATTATTACGGCAGCAGAATTTGGTCTGGTATTGTTTACCGTACCGGCGTTGACGGCAGGTTCCATATCCGGGGAAAGAGAAAAACAGACGTTGGAGATACTTCTCACCACCAAAATGACTCCACTTCAGATTATACTTGGCAAATTAACCTCTTCCATTAGTATGATGATATTCCTTGCATTTTCAAGTCTTCCGATTTTAGCTATTGTATTTACGATCGGGGGTGTTACTTTAAAGGATTTTATTGAATTTATACTCTTAGTTGTTGTAACGGCTGTTTTTATTGGCAGTATCGGTATCTTTTTTTCAACATTGTTTAAAAAGACCACCTCTGCAACCGTATCCACGTATGGAATCTTATTGGTACTGGGTTTGGGTACCCTGGCTGTTCTTTGGGCTATTCGTCTTATTATAGAGATAAAAATGAATAAATTCTCCGGGGATAATACACTTTATCAGACACCGGATGTCGGTAATTGGATACTTATCTTATTGATTAATCCGGGGGTTACGTATTTTTCGATGCTTGAAGACCAGATAGGAACCGGTTCCGGATTAATTTCTTTTTTTGGCAATTTCGGTACTGTTTCCATGGAGATCCAAAAGGAATGGTTTTTTACCAGTATCTTTCTGCAATTAGGAATTTCGGCTATTTTATTAGTGGGCTCGGCAAAACTGTTGGATCCTTTGCGGGATAGATTTTGTAAGAAGAAAAGGAGAAGATGAGGGACGGTATGGACGGAACTCAATTGGGGATTGCTTATATTGAATCAGGGTAAAAATCAGGATATAAAATTAGCCACCGGATCTATTTAAGATATTTCCGGTGGCTTCTTTTTGAAATATGAAAATGGAAGAAGAATAATATAAATTTATTATAACACATTATCTAAAAAAAGGTAGCATTTTTTTAAATTTTTTAAAAAATATTATTTAAGCCATTTTTGTGTTACTAAAAATTAAAAAAGAAACTTTATTTGCCACCATCCTGATTCGTATCCACCGCGGGGCGTGTGGTGGGAGCTGAGGTATAATTCCGCAGCTTTTTTGATATTCTTACTATATGATAGAGTCTTGCATATTCAATTTCATCAAGTTCGCTGATGTAATTTTCCGGAAACTCCTTTGCGATTCCTTTCTCCCTCATTAACCTGGCTGCTTTGTTGTAAGCGATGGCGGCTTCGATATCGGTTGCATAACGTCCGATAATATAGTCACCATTGATATGTATTTTGGCAGTATAGATAGGAAATCCCTTTCGAAAGGACTTTGTTACACCGTGATAACGGTTAATGATTTCGATGTTACCATAACGGTAATCGGTATTATCACCATTGACAAACCGGTAATCACGACCGGCGATGGCATAGTTTTTTATTCCATATCGTGACAATATAGTAACCTGCATTCCATAATCTGATACAAACAGGTGTCCTCCCCGTTTCATGATCTTATGATGTGCATAATAAAACAAGTCATCGATATCAAATTTTAAGAGAATCTTCTTATTAATATAGTAAATAAAATACCGGTTTTTTAAATAGATAGGATTTTTAAAATACATACCACTATCCCGCAAGTTTATAAGGACAACCCATTTCTCAAAGGTCAGGGTCTGGCCTGAATCATAACCCTCTATATGATAGCTGGAATCATGAAGAATTTCTCCGGCAGTCAGGTAAGCCTGATTTGCTGAATTTTCCGAAGAATAACTGCCTAAACTGATATGCTTATTTTTATGCGTGATGGAAGCCCGGTAATAGACAGCTCCATTTTTTTTAACTGCTTTTAAAACACCTGGTAATGAGGACAAGTTATGGTTCCTCCTGATTGTGGATTTATCTGCCTGTTGCAGTTTTAATTACAACATAATAATAAATTGATGTCAATAGAACGGGGAAATATATTCTATCAGAATAGAAAATAATGAATTTACATAGTTTGGATTCGTATAGTAAAATCTCGCTAAAACTAAGTACTGATGCCTTGTTTCATTTAAAATGAAATGTTACATATATATTACACAAATATTAACAGGTATAACAGGCGTTACACAGGAAAAACTACTGTTATCAACACTTTTCGCAGCCGTGGTTAAATAATTTTGTTACCAAATGTATAAAATGAAAACAAGGTGTGAAAAATAGTTAATAAATACTTAATAATTAGTTAAAATATATTTGTGCATTATCAATAAACAAATGGTAATAAATGGCTCTACATTTGTGCATAAAGATATTGCATGGAAAATAATGGCAAAGAAATTGTGCTGTATCTTCCAAAAATGAGACAAGCTTATTGACAGGTTAAAGTGAGATGATATAATGCATGATAAGCGTTAAAAAGAGGTTTGCCTGGATTTAATATTTTAAGACGCTGGTTAAACTCCTACAGGTTGGAGTTATTATAAAAAAGAAAAGAGGATGTATGTATGCTAAATATACACTCGTTTCTTCAAAGGGTTAAGGAGCCGATACACAAAGTATTGCCATCGGATATTCACAAATATAAGACAAGCATGGTGGTAATAGCTTATACTATGATCACGGTCTTATTTTTACTTAGCCCGGACTATATCTACGGTACAGGTAATAATGGTGTGGAATCTTATGCAAAAGCTGAGACAACACATAATGTACCGGAAGAAATAGCGGAAGAAACAGCTAATGAAGCAATAGTACGAACCAATCAAAACAATTTAGAAAGTCAATTCATACTATTCGATTTAACCGCAAAGGGTACTTTGCCGGAGTTACAGGGTCACCCAGACCAAAACTTATTTCCGGAAGGAAAATCATATAATGATTTAGTGGTTAGTACAGGGGAAGACGATTCGAATAACCAGAAGACGGTAAATAACACAACAGCAAACTCCAATCAGGCGGGAGCAGATGCTAAACTTAAGGTTGATAGCAGTTCAACCAGGGAAGGGAATAAAACAAAAACCGTTATGGCTGTAACCGTTACAGCAAAAGACACAAAGGAAACAGAATCCAAAGACTCGAAAGATTCTGATAAAGACTCGAAAGATTCCACGAAAAATTCGAAAGCTTCAGAATCAAAAGATACGAAAGAGTCCGATAAGGATAAAGAGAAAAAGTATGTCATCGATTTATCTGAGAATGAAATCGAGATACTACAGCGAATCGTAGAAGCAGAAGCTACAGGAGAAGACATCAAAGGTAAAATCCTGGTAGCAAATGTCATCCTGAACAGAGTAGGGGATGATGATTTCCCAAATACCATCAAAGGTGTTGTATTCCAAAAAGATGGAAGTACCTACCAATTCTCCCCGATAAAGGATAATCGGTACTGGTCGGTTAAGATATCAAAGGATGCAAAGAAAGCAGTCGAGAGGGTAATGCAGGGTGAAGATTATTCCAAGGGGGCCTTATATTTCTCAGCAAGATTAAGAGCGGATAAGAGCAGCATGAGATGGTTTGATAATCATCTTGATTTCTTATTCCAATATGGTGGCCATGAGTTCTTCAAATAATAATTTGGAGTAATTCAAAAGTAAGACAGGCTTGTATTTTCCGGGTTATCCTGAAAAGGAGAAACGATGTATGGAAAATCAGGCCTGTTTTTTATCCCATAGGAAATGAGATTTAAGTATTGTACATGAAACTTAAACATGTTATAATACAGAAAATTTAAACAAAATTATTTACAATTATAATATAACAAATAATATAACAAAGGAATGAAGCCATATGAATCTAATGTATCAAAGTACCCGCAGTAATAGTGAACCTATAACGGCATCCCAGGCGATTCTGAAAGGACTTGCAGACGACGGTGGATTATATGTACCGGTAACTGTTCCAAAACTGGAGATTCCCATACAGCAGTTGGGAAAAATGACTTATCAGGAAACAGCCTATGAAGTTATGAAATTGTTTTTTACGGATTTCACGGAAGCAGAATTAAAAAACTGTATAAACAAAGCGTATGATGAGAAATTCGATACGAAAGAAATCGCCCCGCTGGTGAAAGCAGACGGTGTATTCTACCTGGAATTATTCCATGGACCTACCATAGCCTTTAAAGATATGGCACTTTCCATACTTCCCCACCTGTTAACGACAGCGGCTAAGAAGAACCAGGTGAAAGATGAAATTGTAATTTTAACAGCGACCTCCGGAGATACGGGTAAGGCAGCTTTAGAAGGATTTGCAGATGTAAAAGGAACCAGGATTATTGTATTCTATCCTAAGGATGGTGTAAGTCCTATCCAGGAAAGGCAGATGGTAACCCAAAAGGGTGATAATACCTATGTAATCGGAATCCACGGTAACTTTGACGATGCCCAGAACGGTGTTAAGGCAATGTTTAATAACAAAAAGCTTGCAGCAGACATGAAAGCAAAAGGATACCTGTTTTCTTCCGCCAACTCAATTAATATCGGCAGGCTGGTACCTCAGATCGTATATTATGTATATTCCTATGCCAGACTATTTGCAACCGGTGAAATCGCAGAAGGGGAGAAAATCAACGTAGTTGTTCCAACCGGTAACTTCGGCAATATATTAGCGGCGTATTATGCAAAATCCATGGGGCTTCCCATTGGCAAATTAATCTGCGCCTCCAATGAGAACAAAGTATTGTTTGATTTCTTCCGGACCGGCACCTATAACAGAAACCGTGATTTTATATTAACCACTTCCCCCTCCATGGATATCTTAATATCAAGTAACTTAGAGAGACTGATCTTCCAGATTGCCGGAAAGGATTCGGACAAAACCCTTGCCATGATGAAATCCTTAAGTGCCAAAGGTGAATATGACATTACGGAGGAGATGAAAGCCAATATGTCAGACTTCATTGGTGGGTATGCTTCTGAACAAGAAACCGCAGAAGCCATAAAACAAACATATGGGTTAACCGGTTATGTTATGGATACCCATACGGCAGTGGCAGAGAGTGTATTTCAGAAATACCTCGCAGGGAGCGGTGACCGGACTAAGAGCCTCATTGCATCTACCGCAAGTCCTTATAAGTTTGCACGCAGTGTCATGAATGCCATAGACAGCAGCATTGATTACATGAGCGACTTTGAACTGATAGACGAATTAAGTAAGATATCCCATACAGCCATACCCCAGGCAATTGAAGAAATCCGTTTTGCTGTTATACTGCATGATACGGTCTGCGATTCCGATAAGATGCAGGAGACGGTGGAGAATATATTAAAATAAAAAATATTAAATATAATTACGGAACCTTATAATTTGCTATAGGGTATAAATAAAATGATAATTTCCTGAATGCACTTCAAATGCTAAGTTCTTTAAAGTTCTTTTGAAGTGCATTTTTTATGCCCTGAAAGTTAAAAATTTAAAAGTAACAAAATTATTACAAAAAAATAAACGGAATATGACAAAACCATGACATAAATCTGACACATTCAAAGTGCATTATATAAACAAGTCAGACAGATGCGGAACATAATAACAGTATTATTAATGTTTGCTCTTTACGACTGGAGTATAATCAATTCAATACAAATATAACATAGAAACAGGGTGTAATTTACCTGATATATCTGGAAGTAAAATCCAAATTTATGACGCCAAAGCCATGCTGTAAAAATGGCTGGAATGTGTCAAAAATAAGGCAAAACCCGGGGTATACAGCCAGTTGATATGATTATAAAAAAAGTAAAATAATAGATAAAAGGACTTGACCTTTTGTTTGATTATTGTTATAATCAATTTGTTATTGGAATGATTATATTTGCAAAAAATATAATACCAAACCAAACCTATATTTTAAGGAGGAAGAAAGAATATGAGGAAAAATTTCTTTAAAAAGAAATTAGCTTCCACACTTGCATTAGCAATGGTAGTAACAAGCTTAGCTTTACCTACAAGCGCATCAGCGGCTACAGTTACTAAAGTTGTTAAACAAGGCGGAGCAGCAGCACCAACAGTTTTATATGTTGGTACTAAAGGCACAGATTACGGCCTGAGTAAAGTGTACAAAGGTAATAAATATGCCTGGACAATTAGCAATTCAGCAATCGCTACAATTAACAAAGCCGGTGTTGTTACAGCAAAAGCACCTGGTGTAGTAACAATCAAGTGTACAGCAAGGAATTCTAAAGGCACATGGCTTAAAGCTTTTACTAAGAAGTTAACAATTAAACAACGTGTTGATAGCGTTGATGTAGGAGCAGAGGATTTTTCATTATTTATTAGTGAAACAAAGGATTTAAATGCTGTTAAGGATCCTGCTTCTTCAACTGATTCTATTAGATACTATTCTGACAATACGGAAGTTGCAACAGTTAATGCCAAAAATGGTGTTGTTACAGCTGTAGGCGTTGGTGAAGCTACAATTACTGTTTATGCTAAGGCTGCTTGGAATACAGCAACTGCAAGCAAATATAACAGAACTGATGCCGTTAAAGTTACTGTAAAAGACGGTATCCAGTCAATCAAACAAACTACAACCGATAAAGTAGAATTAACATTCGGTACTGACCAAAGCCAAAAATTAACAACAGGTAATCTTATTGTTACTGATGGCGATGGTGCTAAACAAGTAGTTAAAGACATTAGCTTCTCAGCAGATGGCAAGACTGCTACAGTAGAATTCTACCTTGACTTTGAAGATGGTGCTTCTTACAAATTAGCTTATGCTGATACAGAGAAATCCTTCACTGCAAGTGTTGGTGATGTTGCTAAAATTGAATTAAAGGGCAAGACCGTACAGTATGATACGAATACGGATCTTGATTATGCAGCTTATGACAAGAATGGCGTAGATGTATCCTCTAATGTTGATTGGGAATCTGACGTAGATTTTGATTATGAAGACTCCGATGCTGACCTCGGCTGGGATCTTGATGAAGATGGTGATGATGGATATCAGATAAATGTATATGATTATCCTGATTCAATTGATGTTGAGATGACTTATTCTTATTATGATGAAGATGCTAAAGACACTGTAGAATTTACTTCAAAAGCTGTTATTAAGTCTGTTGAAGAAATTACAAAAGTTGCTGATGATATTCAGTATACTTTAGCTGATTCTGATGATGCTGACAGCAATGATGACATCGATTGGGATGGTGATTTAACAACTAATATTGCAGCTGATTCTAGTGGCTTACGTTTATTTGTTTCCGCTGAAGATGAGAATGGCGATGATATCACAGAAGTTGATTTCGATAGCTTTACATCTACAGATGATGACATCTTAACAGTAAGTTATAATGCAGATGACCTCGATGATAATGATCCGGGTACTGAAATAAATGTATATCCGGAAGACGAGGGAACAGCTTACATCAAAGCAGTTCGTGGTGATACAACCAAATTGTTAAAAGTTACAGTAGGCAGCGAAGCAAAAGCTAAGTCAATTAAGGTTGATGATTCCTCAATTGAATTATACAGTACATTAACTGGTGAAGTAAATGGTGTTACAGTAGATGTAGATGTATTGGATCAATACGGCGATGATATGAAGTTAGATATTGCTGAAAGTGATGTTACTCAGAAATCAGGTCCGTCTGCAAGTCCTATAGAATGCACTACTGATGGAGATAAAGTTACTTTTTATCTTGATAGATCGGTAGATCGTGATAATGATGGTTCATATACTTATAAGATAGAAGCAGAAGACAAAACTGTAAATGTAAATATCAAAGTAATTAATGTGACTGATTTAGCTGTAACAGATGTTGAACTTGTATCTAATGACAGTGATAATGAATTTGATGTTGCACTCGAAGCCGGTGATGGTGTCGGACTCAGTGATGATGGAATTACATTCTATTTGTATGGATTGAATGAAGATGGAGATAGAGTAGGCCTTATTGATGTACCTGCTACTGCTCTTACAATTTACCAAGATGGTGATCTTTTAGGAAGTGAAGACTTTTCGGATGAAGGATTTGACTTTAGTACAGCCGGTGGTGTTGTGACTTTTACAGCAATTAATGTTGGGTCTGAGGTTGTTTCACAGGCATCCGTAGGAACTTACAAGATTAAGGCAGATGTAAGAGATGTGGCAGCAGATTCAAATGGAAATGGTATAATTGATGCTGATGAAGCTCATGTTAATTTGGGTACAGATACATTAACATTCAAAGTAACTGATTCACAGGATAAAGTCAAAGTAACTCAAGATGAAACTACTTTAAGTCTGAGTGATGATGATATCAGTGATGTTGAATCCGTTATTGGTGAAGCATTTACATTCAAATTTGACGGAGATGAAATTGGAACTTTATACAGTATAGATGCTCATGTAGGAAGCGACGAAAAAGATAAAGACGATAGTGTTTTTGCCGGTAATACAGTTCGTATTGATTCTGTTAAATTAAAGTATTCAATTGGCGGTAGCAAATATATCTTATTAGAAGTTGATGTTAATAAATCTGTAAGGATTGAACAATAATAGCCAATAAAAAGGTTCTAACCAGAAATGGTTAGAACCTTTTTTTAAAATTTAATAAATAATAAATATTTTAATTAAGTTATACATAATATATCAGGCTCGTTTTCATATCTATTTTTTCTAATAAGTAATATATCAAACTCACAAACTCCTTAAGAATCCTCACAACAAATGCATAAAAAATCGATGAATTGAAAAACGTTTATTTGTATACCATACGACATACAAAGCTTTAAATACATTTCTTCTTATGAGTATAATATCGATGCCGGGTATGTTTTCGATATCTTCAATATTTTCTATTTGGGCGGATGATAGAAAGTACTCTCGCCCCTCTTCTATTAAAGAACAAATCGTTTCCTTTGCTATACTTTCATTGGACTTCAGTAAAAAACAATAAGACTTTTTATCCTTAATAGGATAAAGCTTCGACTGGACTGATACGAATGTTTCTTGATATTGGAAGAATTGACTGCGATTACTTTATTAGCTTCTTGCTTAATTATAGCAGACCGATTCGAAAGGAACAAGTTGGAAGATAATCCATATGTATTTTAGTAGAATCTCTTTCATAAAAGCAGTAAAGGTTTGGAATTTGAATAGTGCCACCATCCATGGCATATAAACGAAAGCTATGATAACGCCTGTTTTGATATTATGGGGAGTTTATTTTGGGGAAAGCTTTCACCAAATTGGGCATAATTTAGGGAAAGAGATTCCTTAACAAAATAGTTCCTATGTTTGAAAATTTTAACAGTTTTATCACATAGAATACACATTTATTGGTTAAATTATAATATATAATCTATTTAGTAAAATTTAGTTTACCAGTATAATTATTCTAAATAGTAAATTATAATGTTTTCTTAGTTTCTTATAACGTTCTCATTAGAGTACTCTCGGAAACTAATAATAGCATATAGAAGATATTTTAGATACTGAAGATAGGTTGAGGACATTTTATAACTATCATATGTATGTTTTTACTTGCCTTTCCCTCACTACGTTCGGCCGGTCGGTGTAAAAACATACATATGATATCACGAAAATG
>JBAVPE010000178.1:0-35152 GCA_049692775.1 Anaerocolumna sp.
GTTACATTTAAAGTAAAGACAATATTCATTTTAACCTTTCAAACATGATGCCGCTCTGGCGGCATCTCAAATAATAGATGAAGAAGCTTGGAATGAGTACCCTCCGCACTCATTGTAAGGTTCTTCCAGTGTGAAAGCGTTTTTCTTTCACACTTAATAATAGGAGGAAAAGCAGTGAGCCAGTTTGAAATCATACATTATAAAAGAAAAAAAGAAAATAAAAAATCTTTGGGGCATTTAGGCCTGGAAGCAGCTAAAAAGGCTCAGCGGTTCCACGGTAGTTTTGATATGTATAAGGAAACACCTCTTGTAACCTTAGATAATTTATCAAAAGAATTAAAGGTAAGAAACATATTTATGAAAGATGAGTCCTACCGTTTTGGCCTGAATGCATTTAAAGTGCTAGGAGGCAGTTATGCCATCGGCAATTACATAGCCGGAAAATTAGGGAAGGATATTGATGAACTTTCCTACCAGACCATGATTTCAAAGGAAGTAAAGGATCAATTAGGGGAGATTACCTTTATCTCTGCAACAGACGGCAATCACGGAAGGGGGGTTGCCTGGACCGCAAATCAATTAAAACAGAAATCCGTAATTTTAATGCCAAAGGGCAGTGCAGAAGAAAGGCTTGAAAATATCAGGGCAGAAGGCGCAGAGGCGTCCATTACTGATTTGAATTATGATGATGCAGTACGCCTGGCTAATAACTATGCCGGACAAAACGGCTGGGTTATGATACAGGATACGGCCTGGGAAGGTTATGAGGCGATTCCTACCTGGATTATGCAGGGTTACACCACCATGGCCTATGAAGCATATCTTCAGCTTAAGGAAGTAAAACCTACCCATATCTTTGTTCAGGCAGGTGTAGGTTCCTTTGCTGCGGCGGTTCTGGGATTTTTTGCCAGTGTTTATGGCGAAGACAGGCCGATTACAACTGTTGTGGAACCAAATGCAGCAGCCTGTATCTTTCAGACTGCGAAAGCAAACGACGGCAGGATTCATCCGGTAACTGGTGACATGAATACCATAATGGCAGGCCTTGCCTGCGGTGAACCGGCTACCATAGGATGGGAGGTATTAAAGGATTATTCGGATAATTTCATATCCTGTCCGGATTACGTCGCAGCCCAGGGAATGCGTATATTAGGCAATCCATTAAATGGTGATGAGAAAATCATTGCCGGGGAAAGCGGTGCTGCCGGCTTTGGATTAATCAGTGAAGTTTTAAGAAATCCTGAACTTGACTGGCTAAAGAAAGAACTGATGATTGATGATAATTCAGTACTACTCTTCTTTAACAGTGAAGGGGATACGGATAAAGAGAATTACAGGAGAATCCTTTGGGATGGGTTATATTCTCAGCCCGTTTCAGTTAAATAGGTGTATTATAGTAAACTTTTTAAGGTATAGAAGGCGTTTCTAATGTTAAACAGAGGCTATGGATATTTTCTTATATAGGAGGAATGACTGTGTTAGAAAAAAGCAGGGAAAGTGAAGTTATAGATTTATGCCAGAGGTTAGTAAGGGCTAAGAGTTATTCAGGGGAAGAGAACCTGGTGGCTTTAGAGCTTTCGGAATTTTTTAAGCGTAAGGGGTTTGATGATATCCGTGTTGATAAATATGGCAATCTCATAGGTGTGATGAAAGGAAAGTATCCTGGGAAGAAGATTGTTTTTGACGGGCATATGGATACGGTTCCTGTGGGTAATGAGGCTGATTGGAGGTACCCGCCTTTTGGGGCTGAGATTCATGATGAGAAGATTTATGGACGGGGGACTTCTGATATGAAAGGTGCCGTGGCAGCTATGGCTTGCGCGGCTGCTAATTTTGCCCGGGATAAGAATAGGGAGTTTACCGGGGAAATTTATGTGGCCGGCGTGGTACATGAGGAATGTTTTGAAGGGATTGCGGCCAGAAGTATCAGCGAAGCTGTGAAACCGGATTATGTGATTATTGGGGAAGCATCGAATCTTAATCTTAAAACCGGACAAAGAGGGCGTGCGGAGATTAAAATTGAAACTTTTGGTATTCCGGCACATTCTGCCAATCCGGAAAAGGGTATGAATGCGGTTTATAAGATGTCTAAGGTAATTGAGGCAGTAAGACAGTTAGAACCGACTACTCATCCTGTTCTCGGCAAAGGTATTTTGGAATTGACGGATATTAAATCAAACCCGTATCCCGGTGCTTCTGTGGTACCGGAATATTGTGCAGCGACCTATGACAGAAGATTATTGGTAGGCGAGACAAAGATAAGTGTATTAAAGCCCATTGAAGAGTTATTGGATCAATTAAGGGCAGAGGATACAGATTTAAAAGTTAAGGTTTCCTATGCGGTTGGGAAAGAAAAATGTTATACTGATGGTATCATTGAAGGGGAACGGTTTTTCCCGGGCTGGCTCTTTGACAAGGAAGAACCATTTGTTACCGAAGTACAGAAAGAATTGGTCCGTATGGGCTTTAATCCGGAAATAACCCAATATAATTTCTGTACCAACGGAAGTCATTATGCCGGCGAAGCAGGAATAATGACATTGGGAATGGGACCATCCCTCGAGAACCTTGCCCATACCATTAATGAATATATTGAGATTGAACAATTAACCAGGGTAACAGAGGCTTATTATGGGATTATGAAAGCACTGCTGGTATAGTTATTATAAAGCAGTTTTTCCGTTACTATTCACAGCCGTTATACCCGACGTATTTTTTGTGAGTGCAGCGAAGCAAAAGTCACAGAAAACCGGAGTATAGTAACGTTTATCCATGGTACGGAAACGGATTAGGACTGCCAATCCGCTGTTCCTGAAAAAGATGGGAGACTATATGAAAATAATAATAAAAAATACAACAATCATAGATGGAAGTTCGGCGCCTGCGTATCAGGGGGATATATTGATTGAAGATGGGATTATTAAAGAAATCGGCAGCAAAATTACTGGGAACCCGGATCAGGTTACAGAACTTATAGATGGTAAAGGGCTGGTTGCTGCACCAGGCTTTATTGATACCCACAGCCACAGTGATTTAAAAATACTGACAGAACCGGAGGTATTGCCAAAAGTCATGCAGGGAATCACAACGGAGGTTTTAGGTCAGGATGGAATTGCTATGGCACCCCTTCCCAAAGAATATATTGATTCCTGGCGTAAAAACCTTGCAGGCCTTGACGGGGAGAGTGATTCCATTCATTGGGGCTATGAAACTACCGGAAATTATCTTAAAATGATAGAAACAGTGAAGCCCGGTATTAATGAATCTTATCTGGTACCCCACGGTAATGTCAGAATGGAGGCTATGGGACTTGATAACAGACAGCCTAACAAAGCAGAAATCGAAAGAATGTGTGAAATTACCGGACGTGAAATGGCAGCCGGCTGTTTTGGCTTATCTTCAGGATTAATTTATACCCCCTGCGCCTATTCAGAAACTTCAGAAATCATAGAACTGTGTAAGGTTGTGGCGGAATACGACGGGGTCTTTGTTGTACACCAGAGAAGCGAAGCCGATGCCATAATCACTTCTATGAAGGAGATTATTGAGGTAGGAAGAAAATCAGGTGTTAAGATACACTTTTCCCATTTTAAAGTCTGCGGTAAGGAAAACTGGGATAAATCAGAGGATATGTTAAAACTTCTCGATGAGGCAAAAGAAGAGGGGATCAAAGTTTCTTTCGATCAATACCCATATGTTGCGGGCAGCACCATGCTTGGGATTATCCTGCCCCCCTGGGTTCATGACGGAGGTACCAATGAATTGATCAAACGCTTAGGGGATGGGTCCCTCCGGCTTAAAATGAAAGAGGATATCAAAAAGGGTATTCCAGGCTGGGATAACTTTATCCGATTTGCCGGTGTGGAGGGAATCTTTATTACCAGTGTTGCTTCTGAAAAAAATAAAGAACTGGTAGGTAAAAGCCTGATGGAAATCGGTGAGCGAAAGGGAAAGGATCCACTGGATGCAGCTTTTGACCTTCTGGCAGAAGAGAATAATGCAGTAGGCATGGTAGACTTTTACGGATCAGAAGAGGCCGTCATAAAATTTATGAAACGGGCTGAGATGAATGCCTGCACCGATGGCCTGTTATCGGGTAAGCCCCACCCCCGGGTATACGGCGCCTTTCCTAGAATCCTTGGCAAATATGCCAGGGAAGAAAAAGCTTTAGGTCTGGAAGAGGCTGTATATAAGCTGACATATAAAGCAGCAGAGGCCATGAATATAAAACAAAGAGGATTATTAAAACAGGGCTTTTATGCCGATATCACCCTTTTTAATCCGGATACGGTACTTGATAAGGGTACCTTCACCGATCCTATACAATACCCGGCAGGTATCGAGTATGTGCTTGTAAACGGCCAGATTGCCGTAAGAGATGGAAAGCATACAGGAGTGCGTGCCGGACAGGTTATAAGAAGAGTAAATTTTAGAAGCTGAAAATAGATTATGGACATTTTCGTCGTATGATATATATAGTTAATACCAAAATCTAAAATATCAGAAAAAGCAGGTTTGAGATTTTTCGAAGATACTCATAAAAAATAGGAGGAGCAGAATGTTTCAATTTTTTATTAACCACCAACCTATATTAGTAGAAGAAGATATAAACCTCCTGGAATACATGAGGGATTCCCTGGATATTACCTCAGTAAAAAACGGTTGTATGGAGGGTGCCTGCGGTGCCTGTATGGTTTTGTTGGAAGGGAAAGCTTCCAGGGCCTGCCTGTTAACTACCGCTAAGGTAAATGGGAAAGAAATCCTTACGGTAGAAGGTTTATCAAAGCGGGAGCAAGAGGTTTATTCCTGGGCTTTCGCAGAAGCCGGAGCCGTACAGTGCGGTTTCTGCATTCCCGGTATGATTATCAGTGCAAAGGGGCTGATTGATGTAACACCAGATCCTACCAAGGCTGAAGTTAAGAGGGCAATCAGAGGGAATATCTGCCGTTGTACAGGCTATGTAAAGATTGAGCAGGCTATACTTCTGGCAGCAGAATATATCAGGGAAGGGAAGGAAATCCCTGAGAGGGAATTTAGCGGTCAGGTAGGAGAAAGAAGCCATAGACCGTACGCAGAAGGTAAGGTCCTGGGTACTGCTAAGTTTGCTGATGATTTAAAAGCCCCCGGCATGGTATATGGTTCTGCCCTGAGGGCTAAGTATCCCAGAGCTTTGGTGAAAGCGATCCATTTGGAAGAAGCCCTAAAACACCCGGAACTGGTTAAAATTGTTCTTGCAGAGGATATACCCGGTGAGAGGGTTATCGGTCATCTGACCCATGACTGGCCAGCAATAATTGCCGTTGGTGAAGAAACCAGATACCCGGGGGATTCCATCTGTCTGATAGCAGCAAAATCGAAGAATGCCTTAAACGAAATCAGGAACTTAATTCATGTAGAATATGAGGAACGAACGCCGCTTCTTTCTGTCAGGGAGGCTATGAAGGAGGAAGCACCATTCATCCATGAGGGCGGAAATATTTACCGGAGGGAATTAATCCAGAGGGGTGATGTGGAAACGGCACTTAAAAATTCTGCCCATGTGGTTACAAGGACTTATAATACACCAGCTCAGGAACATGCTTTTTTAGAGCCGGAAAGTGCCCTTGGGGTGCCGGAGGGCGATACGCTGACCGTATATACGGGAGGTCAGGGCATTTATGATGAATATCGGGAAATCGGTATGCTTCTTGGCATCCCACAGGAGAAGCTGCGGGTTATCAGCGCTTATGTCGGAGGGGGTTTTGGCGGCAAGGAAGATATGAGCGTTCAGCACCACGCCGCTTTGCTGGCTTATCTATGCAAATTACCGGTTAAGGTGACTTTGACCAGGGAGGAAAGCCTTATGGTCCATCCCAAGCGTCACCCAATGGAAATGGAACTGACTACCGCCTGTGATGAAAAAGGAAAACTGACAGCGATGAGGCTGAGGCTGATAGCGGATACGGGTGCATATGCGTCACTCGGAGGTCCTGTGCTTCAAAGGGCCTGCACCCATGCGGCAGGACCTTATAATTATCAGAATATTGATATTATTGGACAGGCAGTCTATACAAATAATGTGCCGTCCGGTGCTTTTAGGGGGTTTGGCGTGACACAAACCATGTTCGCAACGGAATGCAATTTAAATCTCCTTGCACAGGAGGCAGGCCTTGATCCCTATCAGATACGCTATTTAAATGCCATACGTCCCGGACAGTCCCTGCCAAATGGTCAGCTTGCTGACGAAGGCACCGGAATGGCAGAAACCTTAGAGGCAGTTAAGGAAGAATACTATAACAATTATGACCGGGCCGGGATTGCCTGTGCCATTAAAAATGCGGGAGTGGGAGTAGGAATTCCTGATACGGGAAGAGTCCGTCTTAAGATAGTGGATGGTAAGGTATCCCTGCGCACCAGTGCTTCCTGTATGGGTCAGGGAATTGCGGCTACCATGCGTGCCATCTGCTGTGAAACCACAGGCTTAAAGGCGGCGGAGGTCATAGTTGCAAGGCCGGATACGAAATTCACCCCCAATTCCGGTACCAGTACTGCTTCAAGGCAAACGGTTATTACCGGGGAGACCACCAGGAAAGTTTCCTTATTGCTTAAAAAAGCACTGGAAACCCACAACCTTAAGGAACTTGAGGGTGAGGAGTTTTATGAGGAGTTTGTAGGAATTACTGACCCGATGGGTACGGATAAACCAAATCCTGTCAGCCACTTAGCCTATGGTTATGCAACCCAGGTGGTTATCTTAAACGATGAAGGAAAGGTTGGAAAAGTAATAGCTGCCCACGATGTGGGACGTGCCATTAATCCAAACAATGTGGAAGGTCAGATCGAGGGCGGCGTTGTTATGGGACTGGGTTTTGGCCTTACTGAGAATCCGAAAATCATAAATGGCAGACCCACTGCAAAGTATGGAACCCTGGGGCTTTTCCGCGCACCGGACGTGCCGGAGATTAAAACAATCCTTATCGAAAAGAATCACGCCAGGCTGGCTTACGGTGCTAAGGGTATCGGGGAAATCCCGTTAATCCCTACATCTCCGGCAGCCCAGGCAGCCTATTATAAATGGGACGGGAAATTTAGGACCAGCCTGCCCCTGGAGGATACTCCATATAGCAGGAAGTAGGTTATCTATTATATGGGATGCTGCCAGGGCGGCCTCCTGTTTGTAAGGTTGGAAGAAATGTGGCAGTACCGCAGACAGGTCTGCGGTAAGCAATGGACTTAAAAAATTTGCTTGATTAATTCATCAAAAAGGTTTGACAAAAATCATTTTTATGATATACTAAATACTTATTAAAGTTGAACGTCCGTCACAGGCGTTGTATGTAGAAAAGACATCTGCAGCAACGTTTTCGTTCATTAAAACGGAAATGCCGTAAGAATATTTTCGAGGATAAGGTGATTGGCAGGGCTTGCTTATATTTGCTGGAATATGCGCATAAAAATCTGTTTAATTATCACGCCGAATGGAAGATATAAGCCCAATGAAGGGAGTTGCATGTATTCAAAGTACATGTAGCTCTTTTATTATTTTAGAGGTACTTATCATAAGTTCGAATTAATTTTGTACATATGCTTAAGGTTAAAATCATAGAGCATAATGTGATATATGTCGATACAACATGAATATTTCTTTAGGAGGAAGCTATTATGAAAAAAGTTTTAACATTATTAATGGTACTGGCCATGACAGTAGGACTGGTTACCGGCTGTAGTTCTTCAAATACGAAAGACAACAGTGAAACTACTACACCCACTGAGGGTGCAGCGGCAGAAGATAACACCGCATCCACAGAAGCAGCACCAGAAACAGCATCAGAAGGTGCAGATGTATCCGGTATCAAAGTCGGTGTAATTTATGTTGGTGATGAGAATGAAGGATATACGGCAGCACATATGGCAGGTATTGAGGATATGATTAAGACTCTTGGTTTATCAGAGGGTCAGGTTATTGAGAAAACCAATATTGCAGAAGATGAATCCTGCTATGATGCAGCAGTGGATTTAGCGGAACAAGGATGTAATATAATTTTTGCTAATAGTTTCGGACATGAAGATTATATGCTTCAGGCCGCAAAAGAATATCCGGATGTTCAGTTCTGCCATGCAACAGGCTACAAAGCAGCTTCTTCTGGTTTACCAAACGTACATAACTACTTTACGGCAGTTTATGAATCACGTTATGTATCCGGTATAGTTGCAGGTCTTAAATTAAACGAAATGATTGAAAATGGAACTATTACAGCAGATCAGGCGAAGATGGGTTATGTAGGTGCATATAATTATGCAGAAGTGGTTTCCGGTTACACCTCCTTCTATCTTGGAGCAAAAAGCGTATGCCCTTCTGTAACCATGGAAGTACAGTACACCAACAGCTGGGCTGATATGGCAGGTGAAAATGAAGTTGCAAAACAGCTGATTGCAGACGGCTGCGTAATACTCAGCCAGCACGCTGATACCACAGGAGCCCCCACCGCTGCGGAAGAAGCAAATGTCCCGGTTGTCGGATATAATGTAGATATGACTTCCGTAGCACCGGATGCGGCCTTAACTTCAGCGACCATTAACTGGGGGCCTTATTATACCTATGCAGTTAAGAGTATAATCGATGGTACAACGATTGATACTGACTGGTGTCAGGGTTATGCAGACGGAGCAGTGGGCATATCTCCTTTAAATGACAAAGTAGTGGCAGCAGGAACAGCAGATAAGGTGGCTGAAGTGGAAGCGGCCCTTAAAGATGGTACTCTGAAAGTATTTGATACAAGTACTTTTACTGTACAAGGTTCCAAAATTGAAGACTTAATTAAAGATAATGCGGATTTCTCTAGATACTCCGCTTATGTATCAGACGGATACTTCCATGAATCAGAGTTAATTTCTGCTCCGGCATTTGACTTAAGAATAGATGGTATCACAGAATTAACACAGTAGTATTAATGTGAAATAAAACTTGTTCTTGCATTCTAATGTATGGCGATTATGTTATTGTCAATTGTGCGGGACTGCGTTTATGCAGTTCCGCAAATTTAATGTATAGGAGGTCTTTTTGTGGAACAGATAAACGCGATTGAATTAAAAAATGTTACCAAGCGCTTTGGCGAGGTCATAGCAAATGACAATGTCAATTTATCGGTAAGGAAAGGTGAAATTCTTTCTATCTTAGGAGAGAATGGCAGCGGTAAAACTACGTTGATGAACATGCTTTCGGGAATCTACTTTCCGGATGAAGGTCAGATTTTTATAGATGGAAATGAGGTAACCATCCGTTCCCCAAAAGATTCCTTTACATTGGGTATTGGAATGATTCATCAGCATTTTAAACTGATTAATATCCTGACAGCTGCAGAAAACATTATATTAGGACTGTCCGGCGGAGAGGGTTTAAAGATGAACCAGTTAACTGAGGAGGTCAATAAGCTCACAAGCCGGTATGGATTTGAACTCAATCCATCCCAGAAGATTTATGACATGTCAGTATCCCAGAAGCAGACAGTAGAAATTGTAAAAGTATTGTACCGTGGAGCAGACATACTGATACTGGATGAACCGACAGCTGTTTTAACTCCCCAGGAGACGAAAAAGCTTTTTGATGTTCTGCGTAATATGAGAAAAGCCGGCAAATCCATTATCATCATTACCCATAAGTTAAATGAGGTCCTTGAATTATCTGACCGGGTTGCCGTACTTAGAAAAGGTAAATACATTGGAACTGTAAATACTGCGCAAGCTTCTGTATCTTCATTAACGGAAATGATGGTAGGTGAAAAGGTGGAGTTAGATATCGACCGCAGCGAGCCTGTTAAACCCGAGAAACGTATTGATATGAGGGGAATTACCTGTAAAAGCAAGGAAGGACTTACCTTATTAAAACAGGCCTCTTTTATAGCTTACAGCGGCGAAATCCTGGGAGTAGCAGGAATAGCAGGCAGCGGGCAGAAGGAACTATTAGAAGCGATTGCAGGGCTGGTACCGGTAGACAGCGGTGAAATTCTTTATTATGCCCCGGATGGTAATACAGAAAAGATTTCAGGCATGAAACCGGCAGAAATCAGAAATCTTAAGATTCAACTGTCTTTTGTTCCGGAGGACAGGCTGGGGATGGGACTCGTAGGCTCCATGGATTTAACGGACAATATGATGCTTCGTAGCTATAAAGAGGGAAAACACTTCTTTGTAGACCGTAAAAAACCTAAGGATCTGGCAATCAATATTGTAGATAAATTAAGTGTCGCTACACCGGGGGTAGATACCCCTGTCAGGAGACTTTCCGGCGGAAATGTACAGAAGGTGTTAGTTGGACGTGAAATTGCTTCAAATCCAACGGTATTGATGGTGGCATATCCGGTAAGAGGGCTTGATATTAATTCTTCCTATACGATCTATAACCTTTTAAATGAACAGAAGCAAAAAGGGGTAGCGGTTGTCTGTGTTGGTGAAGATCTGGATGTTTTACTTGAACTTTGCGACCGGATCATTGTATTAAACAGCGGAAAGGTTACCGGTATTGTAGATGCACGCAAAACCACAAAAGAAGAACTGGGTCTTATGATGACCGGCTCCGGAAAGGGGGCACATGCAAATGAGCAAAGAAGCAATAAATAAGGAATTATTTGTCCGAATGATAAAGCGGGATACGATTTCTAAGAAAAAAGTCTGGGGCATCCGTATACTGGCAATTGCACTATCCCTAATTGTATGTGCGCTTTTTATCGTTGCAGTGATACACCAGAATCCGATCCAGGTTTATCTGGGAATTATAGATGGAGCGGTTGGTAAAAACCGCCGGTTATGGGTAACGATCCGTGAAGCACTTACCTTACTGATTATTGCAGTGGGGTTAACACCTGCTTTTAAAATGAAATTCTGGAATATCGGTGCAGAAGGTCAGATAATAATGGGTGGTGCAGCAACGGCAGCCATGATGATTTATTTTGGGGATGTGATGCCTAATTGGTTGTTAATTATTCTGATATTCATAATGAGCAGTCTTGCAGGAATGTTATGGGGTCTGCTTCCGGCAGTTTTTAAGGCTTATTATAATACCAATGAAACTTTATTTACCCTGATGCTTAACTATGTTGCCATGCAGGTCGTAACATTTTGTATTGTCCTTTGGGAAAGCCCAGTGGGTTCCAATACGGTAGGGATCATAAACGCAGCTTCCGGTAAGGGATGGTTTGGTAAAGTATTTGGTCAGCAGTATGGACTAAATATCATTATAGTCCTTGTAATGACGGTTGGTGTCTATCTATATATGAAACACAGCAAACAAGGCTATGAAATTGCCGTGGTAGGAGAGAGCCAGAACACCGCAAGATATGCCGGAATTAACGTAAAGAAAGTAATCATACGGACTATGATGATCTCCGGTGCCATCTGCGGTCTTGCCGGCAGTATCATTGTAAGCGGCGCAAGTCATACGATTTCAACCAGTACGGCAGGGGGAAGGGGATTTACGGCCATCATTGTTGCATGGATGTCCAAATTTAATCCGGTTGCCATGATTGCCGTATCAGTATTCCTGGCATTTATGCAGCAGGGTTCCATACAGATAGCGTCCCAGTATGGCTTAAATGAAAATGCTTCGGATATCATTACAGGAATCTTATTATTCTTTTTAATCGGATGTGAATTCTTTATAAGTTATAAGCTGGAATTCCGTAAAAAGCATAAGGAGGTACAATAATATGTCATTGCTATTAACATTTATCCAAAATGCGATCGGACAGGGAATCAGTATACTTTACGGTGCCTCCGGTGAAATCGTTACAGAAAAGTCAGGAAACTTAAACCTTGGTATACCGGGTATTATGTATATGGGTGGAATTTCCGGACTGATGGGTGCTTTCTTTTATGAGAAAACCACAGAACATCCCAATGCCTTTATCGGTTTAATTGTATCACTTTTGGTGACCCTTTTAGCGTCGGCTTTTGGTGGTCTCATCTATAGTGTTTTAACCATAACCCTTCGTGCAAACCAGAACGTTGTGGGGCTGGCTCTTACTACGTTTGGTGTTGGTTTCGGTAATTTCTTCGGAGGATCTATTTCAAAGTTAGCAGGCGGTGTCGGTCAGATTTCCGTAAAAACAACGGCTTCGGCTTTCAGCGCCAAAATACCGGGACTCTCAAGTATACCAGTTATTGGTGATTTATTATTTTCTTATGGATTTTTAACTTACCTCTCAATTATTCTTGCCATATTGCTTACCTATTTTCTGAAAAAGACCAGAAAAGGTCTTAACTTACGTGCTATTGGTGAGGATCCGGCAACTGCGGATGCGGCAGGTATTAACGTATCAAAGTATAAGTATGTTGCTACCGTATCGGGTGCTGCCATTGCAGGCTTAGGTGGTTTGTATTTTGTAATGGAGTATCTGGGCGGTACCTGGACGAATAACGGTTTCGGCGACAGAGGATGGCTTGCAATTGCATTGGTAATCCTTGCACTTTGGAAACCGGTAAATGCAATCTGGGGTTCTTTTCTCTTTGGAGGACTCTACATTCTCTATATTTACCTGCCGGGACTGACAAGAGCGACACAGGAACTTTGTAAAATGCTGCCTTATGTGGCGACAATTATTGTGTTAATACTGTCAAGTAAACGTAACAAACAGGAAAATCAGCCGCCTGCAAGTCTGGGTGAGGCTTATTTTAGGGAAGATCGATAAATATTATTCTTTTAAATTTGCGGCAGCTGACCGGTCCGATTTTCCATTTTTGTAGGGAAAGAACCCTATGGTACTAAAATTACAATAATTGCTTAAAGAAAGACCGGGAAGGGGAAAACTCACTGCGTTCAAACAGTTCCCCTTTCCGGTCTTAAGCGCAATTTCTGTAATTTAAGTAATTAATGTTCAGGAGGTTTTAGTGTGGCAGTGCTGCAGTATGATATGGGAGTTAGGAGCAGGCTATGAGAAAAATCTTAATTAAAAATATAAAATATATTGTAACATGTGATGATAAAGATAACCTGATTCAGGAAGGCTTTATCTATATTGAGGATGGCGTAATTCAAAAGATCGGTTCTCTGGATGGACAGCCTGAAAATTGTAATTTTAGTGATAAGAAAATTAATGAGGATAAAGTTAGTAAGAATAAAGTAACTAAAAATAAATTAAGTGAAAATAAAGTAGATGAAATTATTGATGGCAGGGATATGATTGTTTATCCCGGATTGATTAATACCCATCATCATTTATATCAGTATTTTACCAGGAACCTGCCCCAGGTTCAGAACCTGGAATTGTTCCCCTGGCTGAAAACCCTATACGAAATCTGGAAGAATATTGATGAAGAGACCATTCGTTACAGCTCCCTTCTGGGGATGGGAGAATTGATGAAGAATGGCTGTACTACTTGCTTCGATCATCATTATGTTTTTCCGGATAAAACCGGCAGCAGACTAATCGATGTACAATTTGAAGCGGCTGATCAATTAGGTATCCGTCTTCATGCCTCACGGGGAAGCATGGATTTAAGTGTTAAGGACGGCGGATTACCACCGGATTCCGTGGTTCAGGATATTGATTCCATATTAAAGGACAGTGAAAGGTTAGTAAAACAGTTTCATAGGAACGAGAAGGGATCAAAACGGCAGGTGGCATTAGCACCATGTTCTCCTTTTAGTGTATCGGCTGATTTATTAAAGGAAAGTGCAGTACTGGCCAGGAGTCTGGGGGTACGGCTTCATACACATTTAGCTGAAACTCTGGATGAAGAAAAATATACCCTGGAGAAGTATAATATGAGACCTTTGGAATATATGAGGAGGCTTGGCTGGCTGGGAGAAGATGTCTGGTTTGCCCATGGTATTTATTTTAACGGGGAAGAATTAAAGCTTTTGTCCGAAACTGGTACGGGTGTTGCACACTGTCCCATATCGAATATGAAATTATCCTCCGGAATCGCTAAAATTCCCGAAATGCTAAAGTTAAAAGTTCCGGTAGGTCTTGCCGTGGATGGAAGTGCCAGTAATGATGGTTCTAATCTGTTGGAGGAGATCAGGGTAGCTTATTTACTCCACTGCCTGAACTCAAGTAAGGATGCACCAAGCGGTTATGACTTGTTAAAAGTAGCAACAAAAGGCAGCGCCAGTATATTAGGAAGAAATGATATCGGGCAGCTGGCAGTAGGGAAAATGGCAGATTTATTTATGATTGACAGTAATAATCCGGAATTAACAGGGGCGGATTATGATCCGAAGTCCATGCTCGCAACCGTTGGTATAAAAGGGAATGCAGCGCTTACCATGATAGGCGGGGAAGTCGTTGTCAGAGACGGTAAACTGGCCTTAATCGACGAAGAAAAAGCAGCTAAAAAGGGCAGACAGGCAGTGAATAGATTAATGAATCATTTCTAAAAAGGTAGTATACCTCCTATTGCAGTTGGTTAAACTAAGCATGGGATAATACGGGGAACATGGCATCTGAAAGGATGTTCTTACCTCTGACAAATAAGGTGGTATTTTCTTCCTCCAGATTCTCTTTTGTATAAGAACTCTCATCTATAGGGGTAAAACCTAAAAGAATATTCCTGGTATCGGTAATCATCAAAGTATTTATAATAAGGTCTAAATCCACAGGCTTTTCGCAAAATACATCCTGAATCATTAATTGATTTCCATTATTTTCAGCAATTACGGCTGTATTCAGGGCTTCGACAAAATAAATATTCTCTTTCAAAAAGGAATCACAATAAAACATAATAAGCTCCGTATTGTTTACCATAGTTACTTTTGAATTCGGATAAGCCTTATGAATCAGGCTAAGGAGGAGATTTTTATCCTTTTCATTATCCATATGAAGCTTGCGAAAGTCATAATACGCTTTCCCTTTATCAATATTTTTTCTGCTGTAATATTCCTGTGCTTTTACAAAACCAAATTTGGGATAAAAGTCAAGTACACTGCTATTTGCAAATAAATAGATAAAATCACAAGTCTTTTCATAATCTCTTAGGATTGAATTCATTAATATCCGGATTAATCCCTGGTTTCGATGAGACTCCTCTGTCATTACGGTACCTAGCTGTAGGGGGACAGACATGGCTTCCATGCATTAAAAATTCCATGGTGTTAACCGAAACATTTGCTACTATTTCATTCTCATATAATAGGGAATAAGGGATATATTTATTCTGCCAGTAACCATTCTGATACCATTGTTCAAAATCAAAACCATATATCTTTTCCGTTAACCGGTTCAGGCTGTTTCTATAGTAAGCATCATCTTTATAACCGGTTATTAATATATATTGCTTTTCATTCATGAATACATTTTCCTGAATCTTCATAATAATATCCTCTACCTTCTTCCGCTTCAGACGATTGCTGACTATAATATGTGCATCCTGTATCTCTATGCGGCAGCTCCCATTATTTTTTAAACGGCAGTCTGGCGATCATACATACAAGTTCATGATAGGAAATTCCTTTACGCAGGGCTTCCTGGGGAATTAAACTGGTAGGTGTCATTCCCGGTAATGTATTAGCTTCCAGGCAAATGAATTCATTATTTTCATCTAAAATAAAATCAATTCTGGAATAATTTCCCAGCCGTAATGTTTTATGGACAAATAAAGCCCTGTTTTGAATTTTGCCGGTTAAATCAATAGAAAGATCTGCAGGACATACTTCCTTTGTTAAACCGCCTTGATATTTGTTTTTATAATTATAAAACCCTTCTTCCGGCATAATTTCAATTACCGGCAGAGCTTCATCCGATAATATACCGACGGAAAATTCCCTTCCCTTTATCATCTTTTCTATTAATACATTATTTTCATATCTGGCTGCATATTGCAGGGATTTATTTAATTCCCCCTTGTTATGTACAATGGAAACCCCTATACTGGAACCGCAGCTGCAAGGTTTTATAACACAGGGAAAACCAGTCTTTTCAATAATTATATCATATTTATTGGTTTTATTGTAATTATTAATTACTTCGGAACAATTATGTTGTATGCTATACATAATCCAGTCTGCTGTAGGAATACCTGCCTGCACTAACAGTTTTTTCGTCAGGTCCTTATCCATGGCTAATAAACTTCCAATATAACCGGTTCCTGTATATTTAATATTATAATTATCAAAGGCAGCCTGTATCTGCCCGTTTTCCCCCATTGAGCCATGTAAAGCAATAAATACTACATCTGCCAGTTTACATACTTCTAATATATTTTCGCCGATTAAAGCCAGCTGACCATTGTTACGTTTTTTTATTTCCGCCAGGTCAGGTTCTTTTTCCGGGACGGAATACTCATATTTTTTACCTTCCCAAGGTTTTGAAAACAACAGATTCAAATTACCTGCATCCGTTTTAAGTCCTTCATAAACATCTAAAAGTAAAACTTCATGACCGGATTCCATTAAAGAATTAGCAATCAGGCTTCCTGAAGATAAAGAAACATCTCTTTCCGGGCTTAATCCCCCGGCTAACACTACTACTTTCATATCAAGTTCCCTTCTGCGCCCTAATGCGCTAAACCAGAGTTTTACAATGTCACTAATAACTTTATTATACAAAACATTATTTTGTTAAAATACCATTATAATGCTTCAAATCTTGCAAATAGTGCTGTATAAATAAGACTATTCCATGTTGTGTACACTTTCGAAGGAGTGAGAAAAGAGTGTGATTTCTGCCCTTGCCAATCAATAAAGAGGTGGTATAATAAAATAAAAAGGAGTAAATTATGGTATATATATTTTTAGCAGATGGCTTTGAAGAAATAGAAGGTTTAACGGTAGTAGATTTGTTAAGAAGGGCAGAAATCGGCATTCATATGGTATCTGTTACCGGCACTAAACAAGTAATAGGTTCCCATAAAATAAGGATAGAAGCAGATGAATTGTTTGGGGAACCGGATTATAGTCAGGCAGATATGCTGATATTACCGGGAGGTATGCCCGGAACCAAGCACCTGGCTGAGCACCAGGAGCTGGTTACCTTGCTAAATCAATTTAATAAGGAAGGAAGAAAAATTGCGGCTATATGTGCCGCTCCAAGTGTGCTGGGTATGAATGGGATATTACAGGGGAAGAGGACGACCTGCTATCCGGGGTGTGAAGATAAACTCTCCGGAGCCCTTGTGACCGGAAATAAAACAGAAAAAGATGGCAATATCATAACCGGTAAGGGTATGGGTGTAGCGATTGAATTTTCATTATGTATTATAGAAGAGCTTAAAGATAAGGAAACTGCCCTGAAAATCGCTGAGGCTATTCAGTATGTTTAATATTTCGATACAAAAACCAAATAGATAAGACATTTGGGATAATCATAAGAGCATTAATTAAATCAGATAGTTCCCATACAAATTCCAGGGAGAGTATGGCACCAATAAAAATCATAACGATATAACAAACGCGGTAGGTTCCGATTCCTTCTTTGCCGAAGAGATAGACTACCGCTTTTTCTCCGAAATAAGACCATCCGATTAAGGTAGCGGTAGCAAAAGCAATGATGGAGAAACCTAATATATAACCTCCGAAAGGAATCTGCCCAAAAGCAATGGTAGTTAATTCCGAAGCGGAAGCGCCTTCAACAGAAAGAGGATTTTTTAATATATTTGCTACAATAACAAGACCGGTAACACCGCACATAACTACGGTATCCCAAAAGGTTGCACTCATGGAAACCAGGGCCTGATTATGGGGATTGTCAGTTTTAGCACTGGCAGCGGCAATCGCGGCAGTTCCTATACCGGCTTCATTGGAAAAAAGTCCCCTTGCTATACCATATCTGGCCGCTGATTTGATCGTACTTCCGATAAAACCGCCCACCATGGCACTGGGAACAAAAGCGGAACGCAGGATTAGTTGGATTGCCGGCAGCAAATACCGGCCGTTTAATACCATTAAGATAACACAGGCCAGTATATAAAAAATACCCATGGCAGGAACCAGCTTTGTACATATATTTCCGATGGATTTTATTCCGCCTATAATTACTAAACCAGTGATTAACGCAGTAATTATGCCAACGGGATAAGGCGATAATCCCCATAGGGTTGTTGTTATATCCGTAATGGAATTAGATTGGGTAGAACATCCCATTCCATAAGAGGCTGCAAGGGTGAGAAAACAGTATAACACAGCCAGAGGTTTGGAATGAAGGCCATATTCCAGGACATACATGGGGCCGCCGGAACAGGTACCGTCTTTTGCCAGACGGCGGTAATAGATGCCCAGATAACATTCTGCATATGTAGTTGCCATGCCAAGTACACCGGTTAACCAGATCCAAAGGATAGCACCGGGTCCTCCCATAGCCACAGCGGTTGATACACCGATAATATTCCCAATTCCCAGTGTGGCGGCTAAAGTTGTGGTAAGTGCACCAAAACTGCTGGTTTCACCCTCTGAACTGGAAGATGGTTTGATAGACAGACGGATTCCTTTCCCGATTTTTTTTTGAATAAATTTTAAGCGGAAAGTAAGAAAAAGATGAGTAGTTAAAAGAATAATAATCATCGGGCCGTTCCATAGCAGTTTATTTATATCTTTAATCACAGATAGAATATCACTCATAAAGTTCCCTGGTTAAAACGATTTATATAGTATATGAATTGAGAGGGACAATATATGAAAATAATAATAAATAGATAAGAAGATTTAATAATAGTTCCATTACTTACCATAATAAAATTTCCCTCTTTTGTTAACAATACTATTAAGATAAATGATTCATAAAACAAATCACTTATCTTAATCAATTGGTATCTTGTTTCATACAAGCAATTAGTTGATACAAACAATCTTATCGTGGAGGTGAATTATTATGGCAAGTAACAATAACAGCGGTTCTAACAGATCAGAAGTCCCACAAGCTAGAGAAGCACTTGACAGATTCAAAATGGAAATTGCATCTGAAATTGGAGTACCTTTAAAACAGGGCTACAATGGAGATTTAACCAGTGCACAGAATGGTTCTGTTGGCGGAGAAATGGTAAGACGAATGATTAAGAGACAAGAAGAATCTATGTCCGGTTCATCCAGTTCCGGTTCATTCTAAAGCGAAGAAAGATTCGAAGTAAACTGTTAACTTAAATTATACAACAAATGCTGCATAATTGACCTATGAGTTAACCATATAAAACATCATCTGTATCAATGTTTAAGAATCAAATGGTAACATTTCATCTTAAATTATTTATATCAGATGATGTTTTTATTATGAATAGGGAGCAAAGGAAGGAAATAAACATATGATAGAAAAGAGGTTACTATTTGCAGCACTGCAAAAATCAGCAGTTCTGTGAACCGTAACACATTTCGCGATGCACACAAAACGCAAAACCAGCGTTTTGGCGTGAACAATTAGGTTTTAGCTTAATACAGAATAAGTTGCGATAATTGTTTTGTTATGATACAATCGGTTATAAGATTCTATAAAAGTGACAACAAAAGAATAACTAAAATTATATATGCGGGATATTAAAAAGGACTTAGAAGGATTATGCATTTTAATTGATTTTCAGATAAAAAGGAGCTGTTTATATGGGTAAATATTTTGGAACCGATGGTTTCCGTGGTGAAGCCAATATGGATCTTACTGTTGAGCACGCCTATAAGGTGGGTAGATTTTTGGGATATTATTATGGCAGGGATCATAAGGCCAATGTAGTAATTGGTAAGGATACAAGAAGATCCAGTTATATGTTTGAATACGCACTCGTTTCAGGGCTGACGGCAAGTGGTGCAGATGTATATCTGCTGCATGTAACCAGTACACCAAGCGTATCTTATTTAATAAGAAGTGAAAATTATGATTGTGGAATTATGATATCAGCAAGCCATAATCCGTATTATGATAATGGGATTAAAATCCTAAATGGCAGCGGATATAAATTAGAAACAGAAATAGAAGATTTAATTGAAAAATACATAGATGGTAAGGGAGAAAGTATTCCATATGCTACACGGGAAAAGATAGGTAAAACAACAGACTACTTTATAGGAAGGAATCGGTATATCGGTTATTTAATTTCCTTAGCTACCCGTTCTTTCAGCCATATGAAAGTAGGTCTGGACTGTGCCAATGGTTCTGCCTCTACCATTGCCAAGGGAGTATTCGATGCGTTAGGGGCAAAAACCTTTACCATCCATAATGAACCTGACGGTACCAATATTAACGATGGCTGCGGTTCCACCCATATAGAAACGTTGCAGAAATTAGTCATTGAGAATAAGCTTGATGTCGGGTTTGCTTTTGACGGAGACGCAGACCGTTGTTTAGCGGTAGATGATAAGGGTAATATTATAGATGGAGATTTAATTCTATATGTCTGCGGTGTATATATGAAGGAGCGGGGAGAACTTAATAACAATACAATCGTAACTACCATTATGTCTAACATCGGATTGTATAAAGCATTGGATGAAAAGGGCATAGCTTATGAAAAAACAACGGTAGGTGATAAATATGTATATGAAAACATGCTGGAAAACGGCCATTCCATCGGAGGAGAACAATCCGGACATATTATTTTCAGTAAACATGCAACCACCGGTGACGGTATTTTGACATCTTTAAAAATCATGGAAGTTATTTTGGAAAAGAAAATGAATCTTTCTGATTTGATTAAAGATGTGTATATTTACCCTCAGCTTCTAGTCAATGTTAAAGTAGAGGATAAGAAATCAGCCAGGGAAGACGAAAAAGTAATAGAAGTGATAGGGCGGGTAACAAAAGAACTTGGTAATGAAGGCCGGATCCTGGTAAGGGAAAGCGGCACAGAACCGGTTGTCCGCGTTATGGTAGAAGCGAAAAGCCATGAGATGTGTCAACATTATGTAGAAAGTGTTGTAGAAGTCTTAAGGCAGCAGGGACACGTAATAAACGATTAAGAAAAAAATTATGGTATTTACAGAATAGCTATGTTATAATATACTAATGTCAAAACGTCAGAGTGGGAATCTGCCCTGTTTTATACGGATTATCCAAATTCTTCGTTATTTACTATAGGAGCCAGTGAAAAAAATACATTGACGGAAAAATAACTGGGATCGTATTAGGAATATACGTTCACATATTTAAGGAGGAAATTTTAAATGAGTTTGCAAGTTGAAAAATTAGAGAAGAATATGGTGAAGCTGACCATAGAAGCTGCTGCAGCAGAGTTCGAAGCTGCAATAGAGAAAGCTTATATAAAAAATAAAGGTAAAATGAATGTTCAGGGTTTTAGAAAAGGGAAAGCTCCCCGTACAATCATTGAAAAAATGTATGGAGCAAGTGTTTTTTATGAAGACGCAGCTAATCTTGTAATACCGGATGCTTATGAAAAGGCAGCGCAGGAAAGCGGCTTAGATATTGTTTCAAGACCAGAAATCGATGTAATACAGATCGAAAAAGGGAAACCGTTTATTTTTACTGCTGAAGTAGCTGTAAAACCGGAAGTCACCTTAGGCAATTACAAAGGCATTGAAGTAGAAAAGGAAACCATCGAAGTAACAGAAGAGGAAATTATTGCTGAAATTGATAAAGTAAGGGATCAGAATTCCAGGGTTATAACAGTAGAAGACAGACCGGTTGCAGATAAAGATATGATTGTAATCGATTTTGATGGATTTGTTGACGGTGTTCCTTTTGAAGGGGGCAAAGCAGAAGATTATTCTTTGACGATTGGTTCACATTCCTTTATTGATACGTTTGAAGATCAGTTAATTGGTAAATCTATCGGTGAAGAAGTAGAAGTTAATGTGACTTTCCCTGCAGAATATCAGGCAGCTGAATTAGCAGGAAAACCTGCCATGTTTAAAGTAAAAGTAAAAGAAATCAAGGCAAAAGAATTACCTGAATCAGATGATGAATTTGCTCAGGATGTTTCTGAATTTGATACTTTAGACGAATATAAAGCAGATATTAAAGCAACAATTATTGAGAAAAAAGAAAAAGAAGCTAAGACTGCCAAAGAAGATAAAGTAGTAGAAAAGATTATTGAAAATGCAACTATGGACATACCGGAAGCCATGATTGAAACCCAGGTCAGACAAATGACAGACGATTTTGCACAGAGAATGCAGTCCCAAGGCTTAACCATAGAACAATATTTCCAATTTACAGGTATGAACAGCAAGCAGTTAATTGAGCAGATGAGACCACAGGCTGTGAAGAGAATTGAAAGCAGGCTGGTACTCGAAGCAATTGTAAAAGCTGAAAATATCACTGTATCTGATGAGGATATAGAAAAGGAATTTGTTCAGATGGCTGAAACTTATAAAATGGAAATAGAAAAGATTAAAGAATTAATCGGTGAAAAAGAGAAAGAACAAATTGTTATGGATATGTCTGTACAAAAAGCAGTAGATTTAGTAGTAGAAGCAGCTGTAGAAGCATAATTAGAAAGAGTACCAAGAAATTAAAAGGAGGATTTGCTATGAGTTTAGTACCTTATGTCATTGAACAAACAAGCCGTGGTGAAAGATCCTACGACATTTATTCCAGATTATTAAAAGAAAGAATTATTTTCTTAGGAGAAGAAGTTTCTGATGTTTCAGCAAGTGTAATAGTAGCCCAGCTATTGTTTTTAGAATCTGAAGACCCGGGAAAAGATATTCATTTATACATTAACAGCCCCGGTGGTTCCGTAACTGCAGGTATGGCTATTTATGATACCATGAACTATATTAAATGTGATGTGTGTACTTACTGTATCGGTATGGCTGCCAGCATGGGAGCATTCCTGCTATCCGGCGGAACAAAAGGCAAGAGATTTGCGATGCCGAATGCAGAAGTTATGATTCATCAGCCTTCCGGTGGTGCAAAAGGGCAGGCTACCGATATTAAAATAGTGGCTGAAAATATCTTAAAAACGAGAAAGAGATTAAATGAGATACTTGCTGCCAATACCGGTAAACCTCTGGAAGTTATTGAAATAGATACGGAAAGAGATTATTACATGAGTGCGGAAGAAGCAAAGGCTTATGGATTAATTGATAATGTAATTGCTAAAAGATAGATTGGTAAAGGACAGAAAGGAAGGGAGTTGATAAAATAGTGGCAAACAGGACCGATGAAAGAAAACAGGTAAGATGTTCCTTTTGTAATAAAACCCAGGACCAGGTCAGAAAATTAATTGCAGGACCTGGTAATGTATATATATGTAATGAATGTATCGAAATCTGTTCTGAAATAGTGGAAGAAGAATTTGATGAAACAACCCAGGATGCCGATATCAATTTATTGAAGCCTGCTGAAATCAATAATTTTTTGGATCAATATGTTATCGGACAGGAAGAAGCGAAAAAGGTTCTTTCCGTATCCGTTTATAATCATTATAAGCGTGTGTTAGCCGGAAGGGATCTGGATGTAGAGCTGCAAAAGAGTAATATATTAATGGTAGGCCCTACCGGTTCCGGTAAAACATTTTTAGCTCAGACACTGGCCAAACTTTTAAACGTACCATTTGCAATTGCAGACGCAACTGCATTAACGGAAGCTGGGTATGTGGGCGAAGATGTTGAAAATATTCTTTTAAAATTAATTCAGGCAGCAGAATTTGATGTTGAAAGAGCAGAACATGGAATCATTTATATTGATGAAATTGATAAAATTACCAGAAAGTCTGAAAATACTTCGATTACCCGTGATGTATCCGGTGAAGGGGTACAACAGGCATTGCTTAAAATATTAGAAGGTACGGTTGCCTCCGTTCCGCCCCAAGGCGGACGTAAGCATCCCCATCAGGAATTTATCCAGATCGATACCACGAATATATTATTTATCTGTGGAGGAGCTTTTGATGGACTGGAGAAAATTGTTGAAGCAAGAATTGGACAAAAATCAATTGGATTTAATGCAGAGATATCCCAAGGCGCAAAGGATAATATAGGAAAGCTGTTCAGGCAGGCAATGCCGCAGGATTTCGTGAAATATGGTTTAATTCCGGAATTCGTAGGCCGTGTCCCTGTAACGGTTGCTTTAGATTTATTAGATGAAGAAGCGTTAGTTCGTATCCTTACGGAACCTAGAAATGCAATTGTAAAACAGTATAAAAAACTGTTTGAATTAGATGGAGTTGAACTGGAATTCGAAGAGGAAGCAATTCGTATGATAGCGAAGCGTTCCGTCGAGAGAAAAACAGGAGCAAGAGGGTTGCGTGCAATCATGGAATCCGTTATGATGGATTCTATGTATAAAGTCCCATCGGATACACAAATCTTGAAGTGTATTATTACCAAAGAAGCTGCAGAAGGTGGAACCTTACCTATGTTAATCAGCTCAGAGGATAATCAGCCAAGAAAACCGATTTCAAAACGGGTACCGAAAAAAAATAGTAACGAGATTGCTTAAATCATTTATAGACAGGGGGCTGTCTTAAAATACCTTTATTGTTCCGATATACCTTTATGGGCTGCATACCGTAAAGATAGGAAAGAGGAATGAAGGCATTTTAAGGCAGTCCTTTTTAACTAAAGAAGGCAGTCCGGATAATGGGAAGGCCCTGATAACTTATACGTTAGTGGAGGTTAAGATGAGTGAATATAGTAGGAGGGTTCCTGTTGTAGCATTAAGAGGAATGGCAGTTCTCCCTGGCATGTTAATTCATTTTGATATAAATCGCAAAATGTCCATTGATGCAATTGAAAATGCCATGGAAAATGACCAGTTAGTATTACTGCTAACTCAACGGGATTCTGAAATAGAAATCCCGGGTCAGGAGGATTTATTTCAGATTGGAACAATAGCAGAAGTGAAACAGATTATTAAATTGCCCGGAAATATAATCCGTGTTTTAGTATCGGGAACAGAAAGGGCACAGCTTGAAAACCTGATTGAAGAACAGCCATTTCTTCTGGGAGAAATAGGCTTGTTAAAGGATTTGAGTGAGCAGCATTTTTCCGATACGGAAAAAAAGGCTATGTTAAGTGGCTTAAAGGATATCTTAGAGGTATATTTTATTGAGAATACAAAGATTGGGAAAGAAGTAGTCAAACAGTTAATGAAACTGGAGGTTGTCCAGGAACTTATAGATCAGATAGCCATTAACATTCCCCTTTCGGTAGAAGATAAGCAGAGTCTGATTGAAGCAGTAGATATGATGGAACGATATCAGAAAATAACAGTTATTCTTACAGAAGAAATAGATATCCTAAGAATTAAGAAAGACTTACAAAATAAAGTAAAAGAAAAAGTAGACAAGAACCAGAAGGAATATATATTAAGGGAACAACTTAAATTAATCCGTGAGGAACTGGGTGAATCTAATACCCAGTCTGATGCGGACAACTATGTGGATGCAGTAAAATCCCTTATTGCAAAAGAAGAAGTAAAAGATAAAATAATGAAAGAAATAGAACGTTTTAAGAATTTATCCGGCAATTCCTCAGAAAGTTCTGTGGCAAGGGGTTATATAGAAACTTTATTGGCACTTCCCTGGGATAAGGTGAGCGTTGATAAAACGGATGTAAACAATGCGGAAAAAATACTGAATGAAGACCATTACGGACTTGATAAAGTAAAGACAAGAATTTTAGAATTTCTTGCTGTACGCATACTAACCCAGAAAGGTGACAGTCCGATCTTGTGCCTGGTGGGTCCGCCCGGAACCGGAAAAACCTCTATAGCACGTTCTGTAGCCAGAGCGTTAAATAAAGAATACGTAAGGATTAGTTTGGGCGGAGTGCGGGATGAAGCTGAAATCCGTGGTCATAGAAGAACTTATGTGGGAGCACTGCCTGGTAGAATTGTCAGTGGACTAAAAAATGCAGGGGTTAAAAATCCCCTTATGCTGTTAGACGAAATAGACAAAGTAAGCAGTGATTATAAAGGGGATACTTCATCGGCATTACTCGAGGTATTGGACTCTGAGCAGAATAATAAATTTGTTGACCATTATATTGAAGTACCGGTAGACTTATCAGAAGTATTATTTATTGCCACAGCCAATTCCGTACAGTCAATTCCAAGACCCCTGCTGGATAGAATGGAATTGATTGAGGTAACAAGTTATACAGAAAATGAAAAGATGCATATTGCCAAAGAGCACTTAATCGCAAAGCAGTTGATTAGAAATGGCCTGAACCGTAAGCAATTGAGTATATCGGATAAAGCCCTGAACCGGATAATTACAGAATATACCAGAGAAGCGGGTGTGCGTAACCTGGAGAGAAAGATCGGTGAAATATGCCGTAAAGCAGCCAAAGAAATAATTACCGAAGGAACTCCTAAAGTCCTTGTTAATGATAAAAATCTGAAGAAATATCTGGGTAATGGTAAATACACCTTTCAAACAGCCAATACAAAAAATGAAATTGGCATTGTAAGAGGTCTTGCCTGGACAAGCGTCGGCGGAGATACCTTACAAATAGAAGTTAACGTTATGTCCGGTAAAGGGAAATTTGAACTGACAGGTCAATTAGGTGATGTCATGAAGGAATCGGCAAGAGCAGGAATCAGCTATATACGTTCCGTTAGTAAAGATTATAGAATCGCAGATGATTATTTTGAATCCCATGATATTCATGTTCATATTCCGGAAGGGGCGGTTCCCAAAGATGGTCCTTCTGCAGGAATTACCATGGCTACTGCCATGTTGTCAGCAATCATTAATAAGCCTGTGCGGGCGGATGTGGCCATGACAGGTGAAATTACGTTAAGGGGAAGGGTACTTCCAATCGGCGGATTAAAAGAAAAAATTCTTGCTGCAAAAGCTGCTAAAATTAAATTGGTATTAGTACCGAAACAAAATAAAAAAGATATAGAAGAATTATCAGATGAAATTTTACAAGGTATTGCAGTGAATTTCGTAAGTACGATGGAAGAAGTATTAGAACACGCCTTAGTGCTTAAGCACACAGATGGGAGTAAATAATGCATGTAAAAAGTGTTAACTTGGAGACAGTTTGTGGGATAACCAGTGCTTTGCCGATGAACGATAAGGCGGAAATCGCTTTCGCAGGAAAGTCCAATGTGGGCAAATCATCCCTGATTAATGCCTTGATGAACCGAAAATCATATGCCAGGACCTCGGCACAACCGGGTAAAACACAGACGATTAATTTCTATAATATTAATGATGAACTGTATTTTGTGGATCTTCCCGGTTATGGTTACGCTAAAGTTTCGGTAACAATAAAAGAAAAATGGGGGAAGATGATTGAAAAATACCTGAAAACCTCACAGCAGTTAAAAATTATTTTTCTTTTAATCGATATACGTCACGAGCCGTCTGCTAATGACAGAAATATGTATGAATGGATTGTATATCAAGGATATCATCCCATTATCATTGCTACAAAGTCAGATAAAATCAATCGTAGCCAGATCGATAAACAGTTAAAAGCAATACGCAAGGGATTAAATACGGAACCATTAACAAAAATAATCCCATTTTCTTCTTTGTCCAAACAAGGCAGGGAAGAAATATGGGATTGCATTGAAGCCATATTAACAAAAGAAAATGAAGAGGAAGTTACAACAGATAATAATGTGGAATAAGGAACATTATAAAATAAATATCATTCGTCTTCTTTCAGCAAATTACTTAACACATAAGCATAAATCTGCTGACTCTGGGTGCGCCAATTATTACAAATTTTGGATGCATCCTCTTTTGTTGGAACAGCAATATTAAGATCGATGATAGATTCTTCTTTTTCAACAACCCGGAGATGTACCATAAATTCCCCTTTTTTTGCTTCGTAATATTCAGATAGGGTAGATACTTCATCACGAAGGGAGTATTTATTTCTTTTTAAGTATTCTACTATGTCTGATTGGATTGCATTAGAAATCATATAACCAAAGAAAGATAACGTTTCTCTTCCGGAATCGGTAATCCGGTAATGGGAGCTATGCCCAATCGTTTCTACGGTAACAAATTCTGCTTCAATTAATTCCGCTATGGATTGCTGGATGTTAAAATAATTGGTATAGTCTTTTTCTAATATAAAGTTTGATAGTTGTGCATTGGTTAATGGAAAATCTACCTTGTCCAATAAAAATAAAATTATTAACTTGTATAATGTAAAGGCATCTGATTGCATCTGACAGCTCCTTTCCTATAGACATCAACTGATTGGGCTTTAGTTATGGCGAATTTAACTGTTATGCTTCCTGCCCTGCCAGGTATCCCTGATTTTTAATTCCTGATGAATACGGTTTAAAACTAATTTTTTATTGCTGCTCCATAAAGGTGCTATTAATAAATTTTTAGGACCATCACCGGTAATACGGTGAATTACAATATCTTTCGGAATAATTTCAAGGCACCTGATAATAATATCAACATACTGCTCCAAAGTTAAAATGGGAAAGGAATATGTTGAAAGATCCGTGTTTTTTAGTATATGCAGTAATTGCAGCTTAATACCCTGTAAGGGTAAGCAAGATACATAAGCTACTGTTTCTAATATATCAGAAACATTTTCGTTCGGCAACCCGATAATTACATGAACAATAACAGATATATTAAGTTCACGTAACCGGCAAAGCGCAGCTTCAAAAACAGGAAGGGAATAGCCTCTTCGGATAAATAAAGCAGTTGCTTCATGGCAGGTCTGAAGCCCCAATTCAATCCACACGGGTTTCAACTGATTTAATTCAGCCAGCAGCTGTAGGATATCATTACCTAAACAATCCGGTCTGGTGGCAATGGATAGGGCGGCAATATCCGGGTGGAGAATGGCCTCCATAAATAAATTCCGTAAAGTATTGACATCACCATAAGTATTGGTGTAAGCCTGAAAATAAGCGATATACCGACTGCCGGTTTCATTGATATATTCGGTATCCCCATGATTGTTTTTAGATTTCATCTTGTCTGATACCAGTTTTTTCGCTTCTTCGATTTGTTCCGAAATAGATAATAGGGAAGAAGCAGAAAAATCTCCTGAGCCTCCTTCACTGCAGAAAATACACCCCCTGGTACCTAATGTACCATCGCGGTTCGGACAGGTCATGCCCCCATTTAAGGATAGTTTATAAATCTTCCTTCCATATTTCTGTTTTAAATAATAATCGAGGGAATAATAACGCTTATCACCCCAAAATGTTTTTTTAATGGTTTGCATTTTATTTGTCAGACAATCTCCGTAATATTATTTTAGTTATAAGGGTAATCCTATTCAACTACCTGATATGGGATTTTACTGCATTGCTTACTGCTTCACATACACGGGGGTCGAAAGGCTGCGGCATTATATTATCTTCATTTAATTCTTCCTTCGAAACTAAACCTGCAATTGCAAGGGCTGCGGCTAATTTCATTTCTTCCGTAATTTGCTTTGACCTGCCTTCTAAGGCACCTTTGAAAATTCCCGGAAAAGCAACAACATTATTGACCTGGTTCGGGAAATCGGAACGGCCCGTCCCAACAACTTTAGCACCGGCAGCTTTAGCAAGGTCTGGCATAATTTCCGGTACCGGATTAGCCATTGCAAATAAAATGGAGTCTTTATTCATGGAAGCAACCATTTTCTGAGTCACGATATTGGGGGCAGAAACCCCTACAAATATATCGGCGCCCTTTAAAGCATCCGTCAAAGAACCTTCTTTACCGGATAAATTTGTAATCTCCATCATTTGCTGCTGCATCCAGTTGAGTCCTTCTGTTGATTTTGAAAGAATGCCGGCTTTATCACAAAGAGTAATATGTTTAAACCCGTAGGTATATAATAGCTTTGCAATGGCAATTCCGGCAGAGCCGGCTCCATTAACGACAACCTGGCAGGTTTCCGCAGATTTACCGGTAACTTTTAAGGCATTTATAACACCTGCTAAAACAACAATTGCAGTACCGTGCTGATCATCATGAAATACCGGAATATCAAGTAACTCCTTTAACCTGTCCTCAATTTCAAAACAGCGGGGAGCTGAAATGTCTTCCAGGTTAATTCCTCCAAAAGCTGGAGCAATGTTTACAATGGTTTTAATAATTTCTTCCGTATCCTGGGTATCCAGGCATATGGGAAATGCATTAACACCGCCGAATTCTTTAAAAAGTACAGCTTTCCCTTCCATCACCGGCATACCGGCATAAGGACCGATATTACCAAGACCTAATACAGCACTTCCGTCCGATATAACCGCAACTGTATTCGCTTTTAATGTATATTTATAAGCTGCTTCTTTATCCTTTGCAATTACTTTGCAAGGTTCGGCTACTCCGGGAGTATAAGCAAGTGCTAAATCTTCTCTGGATTTTACAGTGCATTTTGATGTGGTTTCAATTTTACCATTCCATTCTTCATGCAGCATCAAAGCTTTTTCGCTATTCGTCATATGATGATTCCACCTTAATTTCGTATTTTTATAAGCTAAAATTATCATATCACTTAAAGTTTCGTAAATCAAGCATAAAACTGCCGGCCGTTTTCCGGCAAAAAAGTGGTTTCTACACACGAAACTTTACAATATCTTTAAAATAATAGAAAAAAAGCTTTATTTTCCTGTACTTTAGGTATATAATAAAAAGCAATATATATTTTGGGCGCAAAAATCATAAGAACTGTCTAGATCATATCGAAATCCTTTCCCATTGAAACTAAAAAATTTTATACTTGTAAAGGAGCAAGATTACATGGAAGCACAGTATAATGAAATGTCCTTAGCAGATCTTAGGACATTGGCAAAAAACAGAGGTATTAAAGGTATAACTGCACTACGGAAACAGGAACTGATTGATGCCTTGGTATTACATGATCCGGCAGACGGGAAAACTGTGGTGGATTTCCAATCAGGCGGTGAACAGGAAAACCTTAGCACAGCAGCACAAACTGTTGGGACAAAAGAAACAGTAAAAAGTAATTCGGATAAAAAACGATCCGGGGATGCAGGAAATAGAAAAGTTAATTCCTCCAAACGGGATGCAGAATCTGCTAAAAGCGGCAGAGCCCAACAGGAGACAGAATCAAGAAAAAGCACAGGAACCCAGCAGGAACCCGATATAAAAAGAACGGGCACAAATCAACAAGACAGTGATATAAGAAGAAACGCGGGAATTCAACAGGAACCTGATACGAGAAGGAATGGCACGCCACAGCAGGAACCGGATGTCAGACGGAATGTGATGTCATCAACAGAAGCAGAACAATTAGACAGTGGGGAAGCAAAAGAAGGTATTCTTGAAGTTATGCCGGATGGCTATGGATTTATCCGTTGTGATAATTACCTTCCCGGTGAAAATGATGTTTACGTATCACCTGCCCAGATCCGGAGATTTGGCTTAAAAACAGGGGATATTGTAGCGGGAAATACAAGAATCCGTAATCAGGGAGAAAAGTTCAGTGCCTTATTATTTGTTAAGAGTGTGAATGGTCTTCATCCTTCGGAAGCACAGAGACGTAAGAAATTTGAAGAATTAACACCGATTTTCCCAAATGAAAGAATTCATTTAGAAACTCCGGGGTCAAATGTATCCATGCGTATGGTTGATTTAATATCTCCTATAGGCAAAGGCCAGAGGGGAATGATTGTTTCCCAGCCGAAAGCCGGTAAAACAACTCTTTTAAAGCAAATCGCAAAAGCCATCACGAAAAATCATCCTGCCATCAGTCTGATTATTCTTCTGATTGATGAACGTCCTGAAGAAGTAACTGATATAAAAGAATCCATAGAGGGGAAGAATGTTGAAGTAATCTATTCCACTTTCGATGAATTACCCGATAATCATAAACGGGTTTCTGAAATGGTAATCGAGCGTGCAAAACGTCTGGTAGAACATAAAAAAGATGTAGTTATATTATTAGATAGTATTACAAGATTGGCCAGGGCTTATAATTTAACCGTACAGGCCAGTGGCAGGACGTTATCCGGCGGACTTGACCCAGCGGCTCTTTATATGCCGAAACGTTTTTTCGGTGCAGCAAGAAACATGCGTGAAGGCGGAAGTTTAACCATACTTGCAACTGCATTAGTTGATACGGGAAGCAGAATGGATGATGTTGTATTTGAAGAATTTAAAGGAACCGGCAACATGGAATTAGTTCTTGATCGAAATTTATCCGAGAAAAGAATATTCCCAGCCATTGACTTGACTAAATCCAGTACCCGCAGGGATGATTTATTATTGAACCAATCCGAATTAGAAGCAACCTTCTTAATGCGAAAAGCATTTAACAGCATGAAGTCAGATGATGCCGTGGAACGTATTATCGATATGTTTATTAAAACAAAATCAAATATCGAATTTATTGAAATCATCAAAAAAACTAAAATTGTTTTTTAGGTATTGCATTAGAATTAAACCTATGTTATAATGAAAAAGCTGTTTAAAAGATGATAATAGTTTGACTTTAGGTCAACTTTTAAAAATTATGTTAGTTTGTGAAGAGGTGAAAGCATGAAAGAGGGAATCCATCCTAAGTATTTCCAAGCAAAAGTTGTCTGCAACTGTGGTAACGAATTCGTTACAGGTTCAACAAAAAATGATATCCACGTAGAAATTTGTTCTAAGTGCCATTCGTTTTACACTGGACAGCAGAAAGCTGCCGCAGCTCGTGGAGCTATTGATAAGTTCAATCGTAGATATGGCCTTAGTCAAGAACAATAGAATGAAGGTAACATATCCAATGTTAAAAATCAGGTTGAGGTTTCATAATCTCAGCCTATTTTTATACAATAGTAAATAGGGAAGCATCTGCCATGTCAATTTTTTATTTAATTTATGGACTGATTAGAATGCCATAAATTGGCTTGCATTGAAATATAGATTATATTGATCTAAGATAGTACAAAATGGACGGATAGATAAATTAAGGGAAACTTTTGAACAGTTATATACTGTTTTGCAGCTGGGGAAGCTGCAGAATGCGAGAAGGGATGTGCGGTATATGAAACCATCAGGAATTGGTGGACAGGCTGTTATTGAAGGCGTAATGATGAAAAATAAAGATCAGTATGCCATTGCTGTAAGAAAACCGGATAATGAAATCGTAGTAGAAAAAAATACATTTGTAAGTGTATCAGAGAAGTATAAAATATTTAAGCTTCCTGTTTTCCGCGGAATGCTTGCCTTTGCTGAATCTATGATAATCGGAACCAGGACTTTAACCTTTTCCGCAAGCTTTTTTGAGGAAGAAGAGGAAGCAAAACCAAGTAAAATGAATACGGCTTTTAATAAGATTTTTAAAGATAAAGCTGAAAGTGTTATTATGGGGATTACTTTTTTTGTCGCGATATTGTTAGCGGTGGGAATATTTATAGTACTTCCTGCGTTTGCCGCCAATTTATTAGGGAAGAACATTAAGTCAGACGCCTTAATCGCAGTGGTGGAAGGATGTATCCGTATCCTTATATTTATTTCCTATATTGTAGCAATTTCCCAGATGAAGGATATCAAAAGAATGTTTATGTACCATGGTGCTGAGCACAAAACCATTAACTGTTTAGAACAGGGTTTTGAGTTAACGGTAGAAAACGTTAAATGGCAGTCAAAACAACATAAAAGATGCGGTACCAGTTTTATGTTTATTGTTATGTTTGTAAGTATTATCTTCTTTATCTTTATACGTGTGGACCAGGAATGGCTGCGTTATCTCATAAGAATATTATTGATACCGATTATTGCGGGGGTATCCTATGAATTTATCCGTTTTGCAGGAAAGAGTAATTCAAAAATCGTAAATATCCTAAGTCAGCCGGGAATGTGGCTGCAAGGTCTTACTACCAGGGAACCGGATGAAACAATGATTGAAGTTGCTATCCAATCTGTCGATGCCGTATTTGACTGGAGAGAATTTCTGGAATTAGATCAGGTTAAACAAAAAGGGAATAAGGGCAGGAATAATAAAAACAATAGAAAAAATTCCGGTAAAAATAAAAATCAGAACAATGGGATGAAGAATAGCAATCATCAAAATAATAAAGCATCAAATAATAAGCAGACTAAAAATACAAATAATAACATAAATAATAAACAAACAGGTAATCGTAAGAGCAGTCAGGAGACTGCAGCAGCGAAAGCAGAGTATAATAAATCAACAAGAGATAAAAAGAAGAACCGAATTCATAGTACGGAAGCTAACTTAGAGCTGCAATCAGAACTTTTAGTTAAATCAGCAATGGAAGAAACTGCTGTTACTTCACAAGATGTGGTGAAGGCACCGATTCATCCTGTCTTTGAAGAAGAGGATGAAATACTCAGGGCCCTTGATCGTTATCTGATAGATGAAGAGGAAAAGTAAGGAATGATATGTTATGAGAACATTAGAGGATGCGTTGAAGGAAGGAAGGTCTTTGCTTAAGGGGAAAGAAATAGCGGAAGGTGATTTAGATGCCTGGTATTTATTGTCCTATTATTTTAAAATGGACCGTACCCGGTTTATAATGCAATCCCAAATGACAATAACAGAAGAACAATATAAGGCATATCTGGATTTGATCGGTAAAAGGAGTGAGCACGTTCCTTTACAGTATATTACCGGGGAGCAGGAATTTATGGGTTTTAAATTTCTAGTTTCGAAAGATGTTTTGATTCCCAGGCAGGATACTGAAATTCTGGTGGAAGAAATTATAAAGGTTTCTAAGGATGCTGAGGTACTTGATTTATGTACCGGTTCCGGCTGTATTATAATCAGCCTGGCAAAGCTAGGTGAAATAAAAAGCGCAGTGGGAGTCGATATTTCAAAAGCCGCCTTATTAATAGCTAAGGAAAATGCTAAACAGTTACAGGCGGATGTTATTTTTATAGAGAGTAATATGTATTCACAAATTAGTGGTAAATATGATATAATAGTATCGAATCCACCTTATATACCAACTCAGGACATATGGAGTTTAATGGAAGAAGTTAAAAACCATGAACCTATCCTGGCTTTGGATGGAAGTGCAGACGGACTGTACTTTTACCGGATTATAATTGATGGACTCAGACAATATTTGAACCCCGGCGGTTATCTGTTTTTTGAAATTGGTTATAACCAGGGGGAAGCTGTCAGTGAATTATTACGGGAGGCGGGAATTACGGATATTAAATTAAAAAAAGATTTTGCAGGTCTTAACCGTGTAATCAGCGGTCGATATAAAAAGGAAGAGGAGCCCTTCACATAGCTGTGTATCATAAGTAATTATTGTATGATTTGGGCATCAGTGCGCCTAGATAAGGGCGAAATATTTAATGGGTGAGAACCCCATCTGATAAGGTGTAGCCACACCATCAGTAGCGAGTCTTGGGTCTGTAATAGTAATATTGCAAACTAAGCGTAGACAGTCAG
>JBAVPE010000179.1:0-19656 GCA_049692775.1 Anaerocolumna sp.
CTTAATTCAGCATCTGCTATTTACACCCGTGCTGCGTTGTCGTCAATCGGCGTAGGAACCGCTACGCCTCATTCCGCCGTCTTGCCCTGGCGCAAATATCAGCCACTGATATTAAGCATTATTTATGCAAGGTAATACTAGCTATTTGCTGCATGCATTTGCCATACAGTGTTAATAAACCTGGCTTTGAGATTATTATTATATTGATAATCTCAAAGTTTTTTTGTTTAATACGAGGAAAGTTCTTCGAACTTCCCAATTAAATAAAAAGCCCTACGGGCAGGATGCACATGACGTGCTAAGGAAATTTGTCACTGAAGTGACAGCGCGTCAGCGCTAGAGTCGGGCAGGCTAGACTCTAGCGCTGACGTAAAAAAAGCCGCCGACTATGCCGACAAATTTGTTAAAAATATTGTTTTTGTCTTCAATCTTTTTAGATTGAACTTTACCTCCTGCTTAAATTTATTCCGTGTTGATAAAGCAAAGAAATTATTTCTTGCAACGAACGATAAAGGGACAGAAATATGTGAGAAAGTCGGTTTTGCAAACTATAATTATTTCTATATTGTTTTTAGAAAAATAGAAGGAAAGAATCCTACGGATTTTCGGAAATAAAGATTCCGGTAATCTCCAGACGCTGGATACCGGCCAGGATTGGTGTCAGACTGAAAAAAATAAGTAAAAAGGGCTGGAAAAGTACATTTTTCAGCCTTTTTCTTTTGGCATAAATACGCATAATGCCCTTTTTGCTTATGGAAAATAAGGAACAATAATAATGCATTATGTTTAATATAAAATCAGTTATAATTTAAATAGTTCATATTAATCGTAGTATATATCATTGTTTCATAAAAAATTTTAATTTATAATGGGAATATTCATCATATTAGACTGTATCAGAATGTTTAAATTTATTTAATATGGAAAAATATATAAATATTATTGAATAGTGCAACTTTATATAATATGAATTTTACTGGCAGATTGGGGTGGAAGTGTTATAGTAATAAATCAAAAAATGGCGTAGACATTATAAATACATGCAGACAGACAGGTATATTCTAAGAACAGGATAATTCGCTATTTTGTAAAAACAATGAAAAAGCAGCGGATAATCTTGATTAAGATTATCTATTTTTATCTCATAGGAAAGTTCTCCTTATGAGATAAAAACCCTCCGGGGGATGTGCATGACGTGCTATAGGTAGATTGTCACTAAAGTGACAGCGCGTCAGCGCAAGAGTCTGGTTTGCCAGACTCTTGTAACTCATGATGGTATACATAAGAGATACTATTATAAGAAGGAGGCATTGAGTGCCGATATGAAACTAATGAAAATAAAAACTTGGAAACTGCTAAAAAAATTTAATTACCATACTATATTATATCAGTATCTGAAGACCTATTTTATTGTATTATTCATTCCCTTATTAATCTGCTGTATTTATTATATAAGGATAATTTCTGTAATCAGTGATGATGATGTCAAGTCAAGGGAAACCGAATTAAAGCATGCAGCGGTTTTAGTGGATACCATGTTGGATGAATTTTCCTATTTGGGTGATAGTCTTGCATCTAATTCAGGTGTAAATTCCTTTAAAGGTATAACGGAAGCTTTTGGCTACCCGAATTCTTATAATGTGTATGAATTGCATTCCAAGTTACCTGATTTATATCAGATCAATCAATCTGTTTTTGATTATTTTATTTTCTTTGATAAAAGCGATATCGTGGTAAATAAACAGATTGCCTATACCTACAAGGATTTCTATAATCTTTACCTGCATGAAGACAAGTATGCAAGTTATGATGAATGGTATCAACATATAAAAAATGATAAAGTAATTTATGGACTAAGCCCCATGGAGCCCTATATTTACAAGAAAGATACAAAATTAAATATGACAGCATATACCCGGCCATTAATATATGGTGATAATGACAGTAATAGTGAGATTCAGATCTTGTTTGAAGATAAAGTACTGGATACTATAATGCCGGCAATGGCAGATAATAGTATACAATATATTGAAGATTTCCAGCATAGTATGTTATATTACAGGGAGCAAAGAGGGCAGGAGGGGTTAAAGCCTGTGTATGTAAGCAACGCTGTTAATGCTGCTACAACAAAAGCAGAGAATACAGAGCAGCAGATAGTACTTCTGAATAATGAGAAATATTTGACAATCAGATATGTTTCTGACAACTCCGGATTGATCTATTATATGCTGCAGCCTATGGTTGTGGTTAATAACAGAAGCAAATACAGTATAATCGTGCTGGCAGTTTTTATTCTTACTGCGATTGCGGTGGGAATTGCATTAAGTTATTATATGTCGTTAAAGAGTGCTACACCAATTAACGATATCCTGAAAGAAGTTTCTCAAACGACAGAACGGTATGAAGGGCATCAATCGGTTTTTTTAAGTCTGAGAACGACTTTCCATAATCTGATTAATACCAATTCTGACATGGCCAGGGTGATTGAAAGCCAGAAACCATTTTTAAGGAATGCTTTTTTTAATAGACTGATCTATGGAAACTTTACAACGGAGGAAGAGGCTTTAAAGATTGCTGATAATATCGGTCTGCTTCATAAAGACAGAGTGTTTGGAATTGTTATTTTCCGCTTTTATACAGAAATTGACCGAATTGTAGACGAAGACCTGAAACTGATTAACTCATGTATTATTTCATTAATCGAAGTAATAAAAGAGATGCTTCCGGAGAGTCTATATATAAACATTGATGGTAATCAGGTAGTACTTATGATGAGTATAGAAGAGAAATACAGGAAATTTTATAAAGAAGAGGCAGAGCAGAAGATTCTAAAAATTAAGGAAGCAATACCATCTACTATTTCTGAGAAAATTTTTGTATATGGTGGTAATGAAGTGGTCTGCCTGACTGAACTTAGGGATTCCTACAATAACGCATCTTTTATGTTTCAGAATGAAAAAGGCCAGATTGAGAATACCGTTATCTGGTATATAAATAATGCAGTAAATATTCCTTCTTATCCATCACAGGATTTTTCGGTAAAACTTACGCATTATGTTATGGCAGGTGATAATGAAGGACTGCATGATGCATTGGAGGGTGTTATTAGAACATATTTTATTGAGAACAGCCTTCCAGTATATCTGCAGCATATGCTGCTGAATGAGTTACAGTCTACTTTATTCAGAATTATCAGGCGCATCGGGACAGATGAAGCAGAATACCGGAAGTATTATGATAAACTGGAAGAAAATAATAATGAGGCAGTACTTAGTCAGATAAGGAATACTTTGAATCTGTATCATACTGTATGTAATGATGTAAATGATAAAAAACATAGGAAGGATTCAGCAGCACTCACTTCTGTCATTGCATCCTATATTGATGCTAATTATGGTGACAATAATCTATCGTTAACCAGTGTGGCGGATATGTTCCAAATAAGTGAACCTTATCTGTCCAGTATATTCAAGCAATCCCTGGGAATTAACTTTTCTACCTATATGGAAGGGGTAAGGATTGATAAAGCAAAGGAGTTCCTTAAAATGAAAAATTTGACGATAGGTGAAATAGCAGGGCATATAGGCTATGGTTCAACCAATTCATTCAGCCGTGCGTTTAAAAGGGTAACGGGAATCAGTGCTTCAGAATACAGAAGTAAGTAATGCCATGCAGGTGGGGGATAAGGTCTGTGTTGCATAAAAGATACGATCGGAGGTGATTTTTTGGGAAAGAATAAAAAGATAGTAAACAGTATAAAGGTATTAGGGGTGACAGCAGGTATTCTTATCATTCTTTTTTCCTGCTTATCTATACTAAAATCCATGAAAAACCGGGAGGTAACAGAGCGTAGTACTTCTGATGTTATTATTGTGGAATTGTTTTATAACAGTCCCTGTGAATCCTGTCATGAAAATATGAAATTCGACAAAGCAATTAGAAAAAAAATGAATGAGACGAACCAGGAGACAAAAGTGGCCTGTAACGCTTACAACATATTTAAAGAAGCTGACAGGAATTATATGGAAAAGCGAGTAAAAGAATCAGGGCTTTCCCTATCGGATACAAAAGTACCGTTTGCTTTGATAGATGGGAAAATATATCAGGGGGATTATGATGAAATCGGCAATCAGATTGAGGGCGATTTAAATACGAAAAAGGATGTCAGAAGTATTATTGCCAGTGCAGACAGTACCGATAGTGTTGTCTTGCTTTTCACTACATATTCTTGTGATAGTTGTGCAGAGGTTAAAAATTTTATACAGAATTCTCTCAAAAAGGAATATGAAATTGTTAATAAGCAAGGTGAAATGAAATCGAAGGTCAAAGTGATTGAAAGCGATATATTAGTACCGGAGAATCTTGAGCTGCTTAATCAGCTTATGGGACAATATGCTGTTCCAAATGAAGATCAGCAGGTTCCCATTATTTTTTATAAGGGTGGTTACCTATCCGGAAGGGCAGCCATTGAAGATAAATTGCAGCAGATTATAAAAAACGGCAGTGCAATGGACTTTCATTTAGAAAGAATAGAAAATACAGGAGATAAGGAGGTGCTGCATGGAAGCAGCCTGTTGAAAATTGCAGTAACCGGATTCGTGAATGGTCTGAATCCCTGTTCAGCATCTATGCTGCTAATGGTTTTATCCCTGTTACTTGTAACAGGTAATAACTTCCTGAAAGGAAGTCTTGGTTATATACTTGGAAAATTTTTTGCATATATGGGAATGGGAATGGGGATCTTCTGGTTTTTTACAGTGATAGAAGAATCCTATGTTGCCCGGCTAGAACATATTTTAACTATGTGTTTTGCCTTTCTGGCACTGGTTTTGAGTATTTTGAATTTTGTTGATTTCTGGAGTGCCCGTAAGAAAAATTATGGTAGGATCATTGTTCAACTGCCAAAAAGGTTAAGGCATTTTAATCACATTATGATACAAAAGCTGGGAAAAGTTCCAACGGCTATCTTCCTGCCGTTGCTATTCGTTCTCGGGGCAGTTATTTCAGCAGGGGAATTCTTTTGCACCGGGCAGCTTTATGCCGCATCCATTCTTTATATGACAAAACAAAAGCACGAGATGACGTTAATGATATTCTGGATGCTTCTGGTATATGTACTTGCCATGTGCATACCTCAGGTTATTATGATTTTCATCATAAATAAGAGCAGGAATCTTTTGGCAGTATCCAGATTTACATTACAGGGGATGACGGTTGTAAAACTCATATATGCATTCGTTTTCCTGCTTTTATTTATACTTTTATTATTTTTCTGAAAATTCTGCAAAGGTAATGGAAGATACTCCGGTGCAGGAAGCTAATTTATCCAACCAATGTATCGGAATATTTGGATGATCAGCTATAAGTTCAGCTTCCAATTCTGCAAGCAGCCGGACCCTGACCGCATCCCTATGGATGTAGCAGGGTTCGGGATCGTTAAAAAAGGCGATACTTTTTTCTATGATAAGTTCTTCCAGTAGTGGAAGGTCATCCCATCTCCCCTGATAAATAAGACAATTATTGCTGTAGATATCTATATATCTTTTTTTCTTTTTTCCATTCTTAAGTGCAAACATTAACATCACCTTTTTCCATTATTTCAGATTTTTTCTTTTACAAATAGATTTAATAAAATCATTTGTCATACTGCATACTGTAATAATGTAGTTATTATATCATTAACCATTTCGGTGTGCAAGTTGAAAAGAAGCCGCAAACCCTTGGAAATAGAGTCTTCTTAAAAAATGCATAATGTGAAAAAAAGTATTGTATATATCTTTTTAAAGGGCATTGTGCAATGATGAAGAAAATGAAACGAAAGAGGTGAATGAATTGACTGGCAGTAATAAAGCGATTTCAAATCATGAAAAGAAAGGAAACTTTAAAAAATATTTCTGTGCACATTGGCAGTTATATATAATGATAGCACTGCCCGTAATCGTATTGTTGGTTTTCTCCTATGCTCCGATGTATGGTGTTTTGCTGGCTTTTAAGAATTATAAGGTGAGTTTGGGAATATGGGATAGTCCATGGGCAGATCATTATGGTTTAAATAATTTCATCCGATTTTTCAAAAACTATAATTTTAAACAATGTCTTAGTAATACTTTAGTAATTTCTATTTATTCCATGGCCATAAGTATACCGTGTTCTATATTTTTGGCCCTCTCTTTAAATTATGCCAAAAATATTGTATTTAAAAAGACAGTCCAGTTAATTACTTATTGTCCTTATTTTATTTCTACCATTGTATTTGTGGGAATTATTAATTTGTTAATGGACAACAGGATCGGTGTTATCGGCAGTTATCTTTATACCCATTTTGGTATTAATGTGCTGGGAAATGCCGGAATTTTTCCTTCACTTTATGTGTGGACGGGAGTTTGGCAGGGGATAGGATTTAGTGCAATTATTTATATTGCTGCGTTGGCAGGTGTTGATATGGAGCAGCATGAAGCAGCTATTATCGATGGGGCCACTCTTTTGCAAAGAATTCGGTTTGTGGATATACCAGCTATTATACCAACCGTGGTTATTATGATGATTTTGAACATGGGTACACTTTTGAATGTCGGATATGAGAAAGTGCTTGCTATGCAGAATCAGAATAATTTAGTAGCGTCTGAGATTATTACCACCTATTCCTATAAGGTATCCCTGGTTTCCACCTTCCCGGATTATCCGTATTCTACGGCAATAGGACTTTTCCAGTCACTGGTTGGATTGATTCTGATACTGGCAGCAAATAAAATTGCAAATAAAGTATCGGGAAATGGATTTATGTAAAGGAGCGGTTTATGAAAAGTAAAAGAATTACACAGGATAAGGTTGTTTACTTTGTCAATTACATCTTGCTGACGCTGCTGTTAATTGTTGTTTTATATCCTCTTATTTATATTATCAGCTGTTCTTTTAGTGACGGTAATGCACTGATGTCAGGAAAGGTTAAGCTGTTACCGGTAGGTTTTACCTTGGACAGCTATGATGCTGTTTTTAAATATGATTCAATATGGACAGGGTTTAAGAATTCAATTATCTATACAGTGTTTGGCACTGTAGTTAGTATTATCCTTACGCTGTTCGCAGCGTATCCTTTGTCCCGGGATGATTTCAGGGGAAGAAAAATATTTACAGGAATATTCCTGTTTACCATGATGTTTTCAGGAGGGTTAATACCTACTTATTTGTTAATCAAGAATTTGAGGTTGATTAATTCCATGTGGGCTATCATTTTACCTACTGCTGTCAGTGCTTATAATGTAATCGTTGCAAGGACTTTCTTCAACCAGACCATTCCTAAGGAATTACTGGAAGCTTCTAAAATGGATGGATGTTCTGATATTAAATTTTTTACGGCGATAGTTATTCCATTATCAAAGCCGATTATTGCAGTACTTTGTCTCTGGGTAACAATATCCTTATGGAATTCTTATTTTAATCCTATGATTTATATCAATTCAGTGGATAAATATCCATTACAGCTGGTACTAAGAAAAATCCTTCTAATGTCACAGGTGGATTTAACTTCTTCAAATGTGGATCCAATAAAACTTGCAAAAAACAGATACTTAAGTGAAATGTTAAAATATGGGACAATTATTATCAGCAGTTTACCATTGATGATAGTTTATCCATTTGTTCAGAAATATTTTGTTAAGGGTGTTATGATTGGTTCAGTCAAAGGATGAATATGAGCCCATTTGGGTTTATATATAAGAGTTCTCTCAGAAACTAAGTAAGGGTTTGAAAATATTTTAGATGCTAAATATAACCTGAGACATTTTCTGTCTATCCTAGGTATGTTTTTACTTGCCTTTCCCTCACTATGCTCAGACGGTCTGCGTAAAAACATACCCAGGATATCACGAAAATGGAGATAAAATTGCCAGCATCTAAAATATCAGTAAAAACAGGCTATGGGAGTTTCCGGGAATACTCTATAAATAAAAGGAGGAACAAAATGAAAAAAAGAAACTTGTTTAACAAAAGGATAGTATCTATAATAGCGGTAATTGCCATGGTGGTATCGTTATTGGGAGGTTGTGGTAAATCAGGCACGAAATCTTCCGATTCCACGACAGATGGTACGAAATCAACTTCTTCTGCTGAAGACCCATTTAATTTCGCATCTGTTAAAGATGTAACATTTCCCTTAAAACAAAAACTTGACTTAACGGTATTCGTATATGCGACTACTACAGGGGGAGGTACATATCAGGATAATTACGTAACAGACTGGATTGAGGAAAAAACAAATATCCACCTGAATTTTGTATATGATTTGGATGGTGACGATGCGAAAACCAAATTAAATCTTGTTATGACTGATTCGGCTAGTTTGCCTGATGTTTTTTTCGCAACAAATTGGACCAAATCAGAGGTACAGTCCTATGGGCAGCAGGGCTTAATCATTCCTTTGAATGATTATCTGGCCGATGCGCCGAATTGGAATGCCTTAAATGAAAAGAGTCCTACCAGAAAGGCAGATATTACAATGACAGACGGAAATATCTATACTTATGGTGATGAGAATGAATGCTTTCATTGTATGTTCCAGAACAGAATGTGGATTTATATGCCCTGGGTAGAGAAACTCAACGGCGGTAAAGTTCCTCAGACCACAGATGAACTGTATGATTACATGAAAAAGGTTAAAACACAGGATCCGAATGGCAATGGTAATGCGGATGAAATACCTATGACCGGTTATATAGGAGGATGGGCAACCGATCCTACCGTTTGGATGATTAACTCCTTTGTACAGGACAACAATCCTTTAAGTAATACAAACCCATCGATAGCAGCCGGACTTGTTGTTAATAATGGTAAAATTGAATACTCTGTAATGAAGGATCAGTATAAAGACGCACTTAAATATATGAATAAGCTATATAAAGAAGGATTATTGGATAATCAGACCTTTACCCAGGATGATACCCAATTTGATTCTGTCTTGAATAATGATGAGCATCTTGTAGCGTTATATGCGGATGGAGGTGTCAATGCAGACGGTGATAATTTCTGGGCAAAAAAACCTGGCGATTGGCAGAACTGGGAATGCCTTGAGCCTGTGGCCGGACCTGACGGAGTAAGACTCGCAGCCAGAAATATTACCACATATTTTGGCTCATCAATCGGAAGTATATCTGTCAATTGTAAATATCCTGAAATTGCAGCAGCATTATTTGACTTCTTAGCATCGGAAGAGGCAACCAATGTACAGACATTTGGACCGGAAGGCTTTGGATGGGATTGGACAGAAGAAGGAACCTCATTGGGTGGCGGTACACCTAAATATGAATCGCATACCATTCCGGATGATTTTGACTGGATTGGCAATGGATTTGCTAAGAAATATGCTAATTGGACCTATGTATCTGATGCGATGTTTAGATTCAGTACGGTTGATTTCCGCTCAGCATTAAAAATAGATAAACCTGACTTTGATGTGGAATATGTATTTCAGAAGGCAGCTAAAAAGTATGAAAAATATTCACCTGATGTTAATTCCCTTATTCCAAACCTTGCATTCGAAGGGGAGGACAGTCAGGCCATTTCTGAATATACACTGACAATCGGCGGATTTGTAAACCAGGCTACGGTTCAGTTTATAACAGGTAATATGGATATTGACAAAGAATGGGATAATTATATCAGTAAGTTAAAGGATATGGGAGTAGATGATTATATTGCCCGCTACCAGAAATGTTATGATGCGTATGTGGCAGCAGCTGGCAAGTAATTGACTGAATAATCATAGGAAGTTACGCAGCAGTGATACCTGGCGGTGTATTAAACACTGCCAGGTATTTTTTGTCTCATAGCCAGGTGGCGGTGGAGGAACCGGTATTTATTGCACCAAGTGAGTCTGGAATGGGAAAGCATAAGGAAGCATACCGATTGTTTTTTCGAATATATGGCAAAGATATACTACTGATATAGTTATTCCTGATGGTGTTCAATCTATATATCTTACCTATCGGGGAAAAGGTAGTGCAGCATTAAAATCTTGCAGATAAATCAGTTTAACGGATGAATTTGCAAGGTAAGAAAAAAGTTGGTTTAAAGGAGAATAATAATGATGAAGAAACAAACTGGCAGGTTAAAGCTTCTGCAAAACAATAATTGGAAATTTATGCATGGAGACTATCTTGAAGCAAGGGAATATCAATATAATGACCGCAGTTGGTATGATATCGGAATACCGCATTCTTTTGGAATACCGTATTTTCAGGAAAACGAATTCTATGTGGGATATGGATGTTACCGGAAGATGCTTCATATTGATGAGGTGTGGATCGGAAAAAAAATATCCCTGGAATTCCAGGGGGCGTTTCAGGAAACTGAAATTTATTTGAATGGCCAATTAGCCGGAGTACACCGGGGAGGATACACTGCTTTTGAGATTGACATTACTTCTTATGCGGTACCAGGCAGCAACCTGTTATTTGTACGGCTGAATAATAATTGGAACCCAAGGCTGGCTCCGCGTGCGGGAGAGCATGTGTTCAATGGCGGCATATACCGTGACGTAAGCCTTCTGGTTACGGAGCCTGTACATATTGGCTGGTATGGCACCTGTGTTACGACTCCGGAAGTATCAAAAGAAGAAGCAGTTGTGGCTGTCACTACGGAGGTAAAGAATGAGGGTGCTTCTGTAGTTAAATGTACTTTGGTATCCATTGTTGAATTTCAGGGTAAAGAGTTGTTTCAAACCTCTGTAACAAGAATACTTAATTCCGGGGGAATTTTTATTTTTAACCAGGGTGAAAGGATAGGGAATCCAGAATTATGGCATCCGGATGCACCGAACTTATATATGTTAAGAAGCTTTGTCTATGTAGGAGAAGAACTATATGATACCTATGAAACGACCTTTGGTATCCGTTGGTTTAGGTTTACAGCAGACAAGGGATTTTTTCTCAATGGCGAGCGTTATGATGTAAATGGAGCCAATGTCCATCAGGATCATGCCGGATGGAGCGATGCGGTTACCCACTCCGGGATACAAAGGGACGTTAAAATGGTTAAGGACTGTGGAATGAACTTTATAAGGGGTTCCCACTATCCGCATCACACTGTTTTTGCAGATGAATGCGATAAACAGGGAGTGTTATTCTGGTCGGAAAATTGTTTCTGGGGAACCGGTGGCCCCAAGGTAGAAGGATACTGGACAAGTAGCGGATATCCTGTGAACGAAGAGGATCAGTACGAATTCGAAGAGAGCTGTATTAGAACTCTGCAGGAAATGATACGTACAAACCGTAACCATCCAAGCATTATTGTATGGAGTATGTGCAATGAGCCTTTCTTTTCAACTGCTGAAGTAATGGACAAAGCCAGGGCACTTGTAAAACGTTTGGTAAAAGCAAGCCATGAAGCGGATCCGACTCGACCTGCCGCCGTAGGAGGAGCCCAAAGGGGGGGATTTGACACCCTGGGAGATATTGCGGGCTATAATGGTGATGGGGCAACCATCTTTCATGATCCGGGCTTTCCGAATTTTGTTTCGGAATATGGCAGTTATGAAGAAAGCAACCGGCCCGGAAGCAGTATCCCAAACGATACAAAGATGGATTATCCCTGGCGTTCGGGTAAGGCACTGTGGTGTGCCTTCCACCATGGAAGTATATTATGGGATATGGGATATTTGGGAATGATTGATTATTATAGGCTGCCATTGAATATCTGGTACTGGTACCGGGAAAACCTTCTTGGAATGAAACCACCAAAACCTGTGGAAGAAGGTATTCCATACGGAGTGCGGATTACGGCCGACAGGACAACCATTGCAACCGATGGTACGGAAGACACCCATGTCATGGCAGGGATAACGGATAAAGACGGTAACAGGATTGCCAATACCATGGAGATTGTTTTGGAAGTTGTAAGTGGAGGTGCAATTTTCCCGACCGGCAGGACTTTCGTTCTGTCACTGGAAAAACACAATTTTTATGAGGGTTTTGGAGCGATTGAGTTACGTTCCTATTATGCCGGAGAGAACAGAATAATTGCGAAGGCAGACGGGCTGGTCACCAGAGAGCTAATTATTAATGCAGTAGGGGAAGAAATCTGGAATAATCAGGTTTTGAATGAGCTTATGCCGCCGCCGTCGGTAATGGCCCTGCCAAAAAGTGATAAGGAATTCAACATTGGAATCAGCCGTCCGGTATTTGCAAGCAGCGCACATCCGGATTATGCTGCCAGGAATGTTACGGATACAAACTCTAATACGCCCTGGCATGCTGCATCAAAGATACCGGGGGAATGGCTCATGATTGACCTTGAGGGTGCTAAGCCGGTAAGCAGGTGTGGAATATTTTTTGAAGAAGTAAGCAGCAATCCGTATGAAATAAGTATTTCAAGTGATGGAATTGATTTCGAAATTTTAACGGTCTGCAATGACAGGGTAGTTAACTCATTTCTGGATATTACACTGGAAGGTAAATCAATTAGATATCTACGGATAAAATTTCAGGAAGAACCTATCGCAATTGCAAAAATTAATATTTATTCATAAATATTTCCTGAAGGATTATAAATCATAAAAGAATACGGAGTAATCGATCGTGATTTTAGTGCCAAGGCCTGGTTTATCGGATAAATTAACAGACGGCTAATGATGATGAAACTTAAAGTATGCGTTATGATTTAAAATATATGAAAGTCATTTAAACACGAAATAGAAAAACACGTCCATTTTAGGGCGTGTTTTTTTGATTTATACATTAATTGTATTAAATGAACAAAAAAAAGTAATAATAATATATATAATATACATATTGACAATAACATACTAACATGTTAGTATGTTTGTATAAAATATACCAGGAGGAATCAATATGAAAAAGAAACTTATGGCAACTTTATTAATGGCATTTATAACTATCTCAATGGTGGGATGTGCTTCTACGGCAAAAAATGATTCTGGGTCTTCTACAGGAGAAGTAACAACGTCTACAGATGCGAAACAAACTGGAAAATCAGAAAAGTACACTTTAAAAGTAGGTACTGTACTAACTGAGGCAGATCCAATTTATTTAGGACTTGAAGAATTTAAAAAAAATGTGGAAGAAAAGACAGATGGTAATGTAACAGTCGAACTTTATTCAGGTTCACAGCTTGGAGCGGATGAAGATGTTTTAGAGCAGGCCAAAGTTGGTGCTGGAGTAGGTATAATTACTGATCCCGGCCGTATGTCAAATTATATTAAAGATTTTGGTATTCTAAGTGGTCCATATCTTGCAGATGATTATGAGGGCGCATTGGCTTTAATGGATACCTCTGTATACAAAGACCTTGCCGGTGAATTTAAGAATGATGGATTCAAAATTTTATCATTTAATTATTACCAGGGTAGTAGAAACCTTTTTACAAAGACTCCTGTTTCAAAACCAGAAGATTTGAAAGGCATGAGAATTAGAAGTTCAGGTTCTGATGTTGTTACAAAATCACTTGAAGCGATGGGAGCAAATACAACAGTTCTTGCTTGGTCAGAAGCATATCAGGCATTACAGCAGAAGGTTATTGAAGGTGTAGAAGTCCATAATTCAGCAGCTGTAGGTTCAAGCATTTATGAAGTAACAGATTATGTAACGTTAACAGGACATTTTCAGCTATTGACAGGATTAGTTATTTCAAATGACTGGTTTGAAAAATTACCGGCAGAATACCAGGCAATTCTTGAAGATGAGTCATATAATGCGGGTAAATATGCTTCAGAAATGGTTATTGAAAAAGATGATGAGTATCTTCAGACATGTATTGATGGTGGTGTAGAAGTAGTTGAATGTGATAAAGAAGCATTTAAAGAAGCTGCTGACAAAGCATATGATGAACTTGGTTATAGGGAATTAAAAGATAAATTAATGAAAGAGCTTGGTAAATAAAGGACGGGGTGTCAAGATGTTAGTACGTATCGAAGAGATATTTGAGAGTATAGGATTGTCGCTTTTAATTATATTAGTATTTTCGGCGGCAATATTACGCTTTTTTGGAATTGATATGTCTTGGTCAACAGACTTAGCACAGTTGTCATTTGCATGGGTTTGTTTTATCGGTGCAGACTTGGCAATACGAAAAAACAGACATATGGGCGTTGATATGCTGGTAAACAAATTTCCAGTAAAAATAAGAAATATTATCTATCTTTTTAATAATATTTTAATGCTTTGTTTTTTACTTTTTGTTGTATATTATGGAACTAGTCTTTGTATTACAAACTTTCAGAGGACGTTCAATACATTGCCGATAAGTTATTCTTATGCAACAGCAAGTGGACCGGTTGGAGGATTACTCATGTTATTTACTGTGAGTGGAAATATTATGAAATATATAAAGAATATCATTAAAAATGATTATTCAAATCTTATAAAAGTAGAGGCGGAAGGAGGGGATATATTATGATATGGTTAGTGTTAACATTTGCGATTTTGTTAGCAATTGGCATGCCGGTAGCTTTCTCGGTTGGAATATCAAGTTTAGTATATTTTGTGGTTGAACAGGTTCCGGTACAGATAGTAATACAAAGGATGGTAAGCAGTACTCAATCATTTTCATTATTGGCGGTTCCCTTCTTTGTTCTTGCAGGAAACTTAATGAATGAAACAGGAATAACAAAAAGATTAATTAAGTTTTCAACTATACTCACAGGTCATATGCTTGGCGGACTGGCCCAGGTTTCGGTAGTTTTAAGTTTGCTGATGGGTGGTATTTCAGGTTCGGCTACGGCAGATGCGGCCATGGAATGTCGAATTCTTGGACCAGATATGACAAAAAGAGGATTTAATAAAGGTTTTACAGCAGCTATTTTAGCAATGGGCGGCCTGATTACAGCTACCTTTCCCCCAAGTGTAGGACTGATTCTTTATGGTGTTACTGGTGAAGTTTCAATTGGCCGTTTATTTATGGCGGGTGTAATTCCCAGTTTATTGATGACTATATTCCTTATGGTTGCGGTGCATATCACATCTAAAAAAAGAAATTATGCAAGGGAGTTTGAAAAAGCCCCTACATTGAAAGAAGTTCTTAAAGGAATTGTTGATAATATATGGGCAATTATGTTCCCTGTTATATTAATTGTTGGAATCCGTTTTGGATTGTTTACTCCATCAGAAGCGGGTGCCTTTGCAGTAGTATATGCCCTTATAGTTGGGATTTTTATCTATAAAGAGTTATCATTTAAAAAATTATTTCATGTTTTAAAACAAACAGGAGTAGATTTGGCAGTAATCATGTTTATTATAATATGTTCCAATGCTTTTGGATATGCGCTGGTAACAGGACAAGTTCCACAGACCTTAGCTTCTTTTATTTCAGGAGTTTCTTCCAATAAATATATTGTTTTAGCCATTGTTATGATATTTGTATTTATAGTTGGAATGTTTATGGAAGCGACTGCTAATGTATTGATTTTGACACCTATATTTTTACCAATTATGACTTCATTGGGATTTGATCCAGTACATTTTGGTATCTTATTTATGATATTGGTAACAATGGGAGGCATGACTCCGCCTATTGGAGTAACCATGTATACGGCATGTGGTATATTAGAATGCCCGGTTGAAGTTTATACCAAAGAATCATTACCATTTTTAATCGCTATTATTGCTTTGCTGGTAATTTTGGCATTATTTCCGCAGATAGTGTTGTTTATACCAAATCTAATATATGGTTAATAAGAAAGGAAGACTTATTTTATGAGATTATCATTTGACGAAATACAAAGTGAAATTAAAAAAGTATTTATGAAATACGGCTTGAGTGAAGAAAAAGCGGAAACATGTGCAAGAATTCACGCAGAATCCACCTATGATGGAATTTATTCCCATGGAACAAATCGAGTGGCAAGATTTGTAGATTATATTCAAAAAGGATGGGTAGATGTAGCAGCAGATCCAACGGTTGAAAAATCATTTGGTGCAATTGAGGTTATGAATGGTAATATGGGACCTGGTATTCTTAATGCATTAAAGGGTACGGACCGTGCGATTGAACTAGCTGAACAATATGGCATTGGTATGGTTGGTTTAAAAAATACTACGCATTGGATGAGAGGCGGTACCTATGGATTGTATGCCGCAAATAAAGGTTATATTGCAATCATGTGGACAAACACAGAATCCTGTATGCCGCCTTGGGGTGGAAAGGAGTGCAAACTCGGAAATAATCCATTTGTAATGGCAATGCCCGGACCGGATGGAGGAGATGCAATCCAGATGGATATGGCAATCTCACAATATGCTTATGGTAAACTTCAGGTAACAAGACTTGCAGGGAAAAAACTTCCATTCCCTGGTGGATTTGATAAAGATGGCAATGTGACCGATGATCCGGGTGCAATTGAAGAATCTATGAGAATTATGCCTATTGGCTATTGGAAGGGTTCTAGTTTTTCCTTTATGCTTGACATCTTGGGGTCTGCATTGACAGGAGGTATCGGTGCGGCTGACCTTGATCAGAAAAACATGGGAAGCTGCGGTGGGGCATCTCAGGTTATTATTATAATTGATCCAAAGAAAACGACTGCCATGGAAGATATGTCTGAAACAGTTAAAAAGGCAATTGAACATATTAAAAGTTCGGCACCGTCTGAACATTCTACAGGAATTATTGCACCAGGTGAAGACTATGTCCAGTTTAGAAAAGATCATGATGCAAATGGTATTTTTGTAGATGATAGTGTATGGGAAGAAATAAAATCTTTGTAAAAGTACAAAAGGAGTATCACATGATATTAGATCAAATAGTTAATTTTGAGAGATATAAAGGTGTAGATACCAATATAAAAAAGGCATTGGAGTTTATCTATTCCCATAAGGATGATGCGGATATGCCAGATGGTAAGTATGAGATTGCAGCAGATGAAGTAAATGCATTTGTAATATCAAAAGATACGGTAGATGAAATAACTGCTGATATGGAAATTCATAAGAAGTTTATGGATATTCATTATATGCTAAAGGGAAAAGAAAAATGCTGCCTGGTGAATCCCCCTGAGGATATAGACGAATACAGTTACGATGATACGGCAGATATCACATTTTTTAAGAGTCAAAGATCAAATTATGTTGTAATCGATAAGGGTGAATTTTATGCGGTTTGGCCATTTGAGCCGCATAAACCGCTCTGCAATGTAAACAAGGAATCTGAGTTTGTGAAAAAGATTATTTGTAAAGTAAAAATATAGGTTATTATTAAGAGGGTATATACAATTGAAATTGAACTTAGAATCACATCATAATCAAAACAGCTGGAATAAGATTCATATAAAAATTCTAGTTTCCAGGTTGATAATGTGGTAAAATATACTAATAAAAATCCGGTTTGGATTCATTTTGGAATAGGAAAAATATTTGGGCTTTTATCGCTGAATTTCAGCAAAGTTTGTTAAACAAAGGGATATAGAAAGACTTTATTATGCAACAAGACATTATTTGCTGTTGATTTATATCAAGCTGGCCCAGGTGATAAGATAGAATCTTACTTTGTTGAGATGATTTCCAGATCTGATGCAGATAGAGAAACATTAACGAAATATTTAGAGTAAGGATGGTACTATATGCAAATTACTACTCGCTATGCAAATGAAACCGCAAGAGAATATGCTCTTAGGATGCTAAGGGATAATATTATTTCTATGGAGTTAAAGCCAGGAAGTTCAGTAAGTGTATACGAATTATCAGAAGAACTTGGAATTAGCCGAACTCCGGTTAGAGAGGCTTTGCTAGAATTGAGTAGAGCAAGAATTATTGAGGTATTTCCGCAAAAAGGAAGTATTATCGCATATATTGATTCTGATATGGTGGAAGAAGCAAGATTCTTAAGAGAAATATTGGAAGTGGCCATAGCAGAATTGGCATGTGATTTAGCGAAGCCTGAAGATATTGCGGAATTGGATATGAATGTTAAAATGCAGGAAGTATGTATTCAAAACCCTATGAAGGATAAATTATTGCAGCTTGATAATGAATTCCACTATAAACTATATAAAATGTGTAAAAAAGAAGAAATATTTACAATTAAGGATATTATGTCAATTCATTATGACCGTGTCAGAAATATGAGTTTAATTGCCGTCAAAGATCTGAAGATAGTAAAGGATCATAAAGATATACTGGAAGCTATTAAAAATAAGAATAAAGAAGCAGTTAAAATATGTATAGAAAAACATCTGGGTCGATATTCTGTAGATGACGAATCACAAATTCGTGAACTATATCCAGAATACTTTAAAGATAAAACAAAATGGTTTGCAGAAATTAAATAGCAGCTGATAACAAGAGCAGGGTTTAATTGAATCCTGCTCTAATTACGAAAGGATATTATATGCAAGTATTACGGGTAATAAATCCAGGTTCAATTGAAGTGCAAAATGAGATTGAACCAATCATAGAGAAAGAAGAAGTAATTATAAAGGTAAAAGCAGCAGGAATATGCGGATCAGATATAAGTATCTATAGAGGTACTTCTCCTGTAGCGACATATCCCAGAGTAATTGGACATGAATTTTGCGGAGAAGTAACAGAGATAGGCGAACATGTAGAAAATATCAATATAGGTGATCACGTCGTAATTAATCCTGTTTGTAACTGCGGGACATGCCGTGTATGTCAGAAGGGCAGAGGAAATGTATGCGCTAATCTTACGGTTATGGGAGTACATAGAGATGGTGGTTACAGTGAGTATGTAAAAGTACCTGCTAAAAATGTTTATGTAATCAATAGAGATATTTCATGGGAAAAAGCGGCAATAGTTGAGCCATATACAGTTGCAGCACAGGTAACATCACGTGGTGGAATTGAAGCGGGAGATATCGTACTAATTTGCGGAAGTGGACAGATTGCACTTACTATTTTGCAGGTTTGTAATATACTTGGTGCAAAATGCATTATGACAGATTTAGTGGAGGACCGTTTAGAACGGGCTAAAGAGTTTGGGGCATATAAGACGATCAATTCTGGAACAGAAGATGTAGTCGCAAGAGTAAAAGAAATGACAGACGGAATAGGTGCAGATGTGGCAATTGATGCGGCATGTGTGGGTAAAACACTAGAACAGGCGGCTTTGGCAGTTCGTTCCGCAGGAGTGGTTGTTACAATGGGATTTCATGATACAGTTGCACCTATTACAGAATTTCAGATAACATCAAGAGAACTGGATATCCGGGGTTCCAGATTAAATAACAACAAGTTCCCACAGGTAATTGAGTGGTTTGAAAGTGGACAATTAGATCCTGCCAAAATAATCACGGATAAATTTCATTTTACGGAGATTGAAAAGGCATTTGAAAAATTAAAGAATGAACCCAAAACAACTATGAAGATTGTATTAACATTTGAGACGGATTAATGTAAAACCTAAACAGACCGGAAAACCATTTATCACCGCAAACCATAATAAATAAAAGATTTACAAAAAATGGTAAATGCGTTAATCTATGTATAGATAATAGAAAGATATTATAACCAGGTCAGCCGGGGAGTATATTTTCAAAGTAACTGATTTATGGAGAATAATTATTTAATAAGGAGATGGGGAAATGAATTCACATGTAAAAAAAGTAATCGGAGTATTATTGGCGGGTGTTATTATGCTGTCGTTAATTTTAACCGTGCCGGCAATTCCGGAAGTATTGGCAGCAAGCAATGTAAC
>JBAVPE010000180.1:0-37733 GCA_049692775.1 Anaerocolumna sp.
TATACGCGACGTGTTTTTTGTGAGTGCAGCGAAGCGAAAGTCACAGAAAACCGGAGAATTGCCGCGCCAAAACGCTGTCTTTGCGTTTTGTGTGCATTGCGAAGCGTGTTATTGTTCACAACACTGCTGCTTTTGGCAGGGGGGTGAACAGTAACATACAAATCCCTGGATTCATCGGGATAGTAAATTTCAGCTAAAGGGTAATGAATATGCTAATATATACCTTCTAACTCTCTTATTTCGTGGATCCATTCCTCTTTCATGATGGAATAACATACATCATCATAAACCTGCCCGTTATAAATATGACTTGCCATTCGTAAAATTCCTTCATATTTAAATCCGCATTTTTCTATTACCCGTCTTGACTGATAATTAAATGGATAATGATAAACGGTAATTAAATCAAGTTTTAATTCTTCAAACGCATAACGGATTACTTCTTTTACTGCCTCTGGAATTAACCCCAATCCCCAATATTTTTCCGAAAGGACATATCCGATCATTTTTACATTAGGACCATCTCTTTTAGTGTCTTTATGTAAGCCGATAGAACCAATCACCTTCCAATTTTCTTTATAAACAACAGCCCATACTTCCTGGCTTTCAATGAATGAGTCTAATATGACCTGTGATTCCACCAGACTATCATGAGGTTTCCAGCCGGCCCTTGGTCCAACATTGGGACTTTTCGCATATTCATAAAAATCCCATAAATCCGATTCTTTCCATTGTCTGAGCAGTATTCTGCCGGTTTCCAATGCCTTCATAAATAACTCCCCCCCGTATTGCCTTTTCTAATATTTTATATTTTTTTAGACTTTATTCATTAATACTTTAGATGCGGCTTAGCTTGAATCTTAATATTAATCCCCTATATCTTTTTACACAGTCTACCAGGACCGTTAATTATCCAGAATCTTTTTCAGCTCATTCATAAATGTATTTACATCTTTAAATTCACGATATACGGATGCAAACCGTACATAGGCAACCGGATCCAGGTCTTTGAGCTTATCCATTAATATTTCTCCGATAATGGAACTTGGTACTTCCTTTTCTTCTAAATTAAATATTGCATTTTCGACCTCATCCACCAGGGCATTAATCTGACCGACCGAAATAGGCCTTTTATGACAGGACCGAAATACTCCTGCCTCAATTTTAGACCGGTCATAGGGCTCTCTGTTATTATCCTTCTTTATTACAACTAATGGTATTGCTTCCACTTTTTCATAAGTTGTAAATCTTTTAGAACATTCATCACACTGCCGCCTTCTTCTGATCGAACTGTTATCATCCGCAGGTCTTGAATCGATGACCCGGGTATTCTCTTTTCCGCAAAATGGACACTTCATACTATACCTCTTTTCTTTATATCAATTTTGTTTAGCATACCTATCATGTTTACATTTAAAATTCAGCCAAATTAAATTGAACCGGTTCATGTTCCTGACTTTACAAATATTAAATACAATTATAGCTCGATTATATTGAAGTTTTGCTTATTGGTCAAGTTATTTTCTACATATATCCATAGCTTCGTACATATATTAATAAATAAATGCAGTTATTAAACCTATTCAGTGAGGTGTTTGCAATATGAGAATGTGTGAATTAAAGGAAAAAGAAGTCATTAACTGCAGAGATGGGGAAAGACTTGGTTATATCTGTGATTTTGAAATTGACATACATACCGGAATTGTTGTTCGGATTATAGTTCCTGGCCCATGTAAAATATGGGGCATTCTAGGCAGGGATCATGAATATGTAATTGATTTTAATTGTATAAAACAAATAGGTGCTGATGTAATTCTAGTGGATATCGATGCGGAGAAAGCCCTGATCAAATCAGCATTTTTATAAGTTTTACAGAAAATTTATTAATAGATAATATTGTTGCTGATTAATTTTTACAATTATAATATTAGGGATTGTTGCGAAATTCAGACTTTACATTACCTGCATTTAAATTTCACAACAGCCCCGCTATAGATTTTCTATTGTACTAAATAATTTTTCATACTTTTTAAGGCTGATTTTTCAAGCCTGGATACTTGCGCCTGGGAGATGCAGATTTCTTTGGCAACTTCCATTTGTGTTTTACCTTCGTAAAAACGTAGTTCGATAATATTCCTTTCCCGTTCCGATAACTTAGACAGAGCTTCCTTTAAAGAAATTTCCTCTACCCAATTTTCTTCTTTATTTTTTTTATCACTTACCTGATCCATTATATATAGGGTGTCTCCACCTTCAGAATACACAGGTTCATAGAGGGATACGGGGCTTTGTATGGCATCCAGGGCAAATACAATATCTTCTTTACTCATACCGATTTCATCTGCAATTTCACATACAGTAGGTTCTTTTTCATTCTTTTTCAGCAAAGCTTCTTTTGCATAAATTGCTTTATAGGCAGTATCCCGGAGGGAACGGCTGACACGGATGCTGTTATTGTCCCTTAAGTAACGTCTAATTTCACCGATTATCATAGGAACTGCATAAGTTGAAAATTTAACATTCTGGGTAATGTCAAAATTATCGATTGCCTTCATAAGACCAATACAACCAATTTGAAATAAATCATCCACATTCTCATTACTATTGGAAAAACGTTGAATAATACTAAGTACTAAACGAAGATTACCTTTTATATATAATTCCCTGGCTTCTTTGTCACCCTTTAATATACGCTTGAATAATTCTTCCTTTTCGCTATTGTTCAGTAACGGTAATTTCGATGTATTTACACCACATATTTCTACCTTATAAAGAGCCATATTGAAACCTCCCAAATCATATTTACATAAACTAATGATTCACTATTTGGGGGCTCTTTATACGATAAATGAAGATGTAATAATTTCCTTTTTTAAAATAACTGAAAGATTATTCTAATCGTAGCATTTCCTTCTTTAAACGTTTAATAATTTTTTTCTCTAATCTGGAAATATACGATTGGGAAATACCTAAAAGATCCGCAACTTCCTTTTGAGTACGCTCATTACCATCTTCTGTATTTAAACCAAAACGGAGTTGTACGATAATTCTCTCCCGCTCACTGAGTTTTGATAAAGCTTTCCCTAAAAGTTTCCGGTCAACTTCTTCTTCAATATTTTTATATATAACATCTTCTTCTGTTCCTAAAATATCGGATAAAAGCAATTCATTGCCATCCCAATCGACATTTAAGGGTTCATCGATGGATACTTCCAATTTGGTTTTATTATTTCTTCTTAAATACATTAAAATTTCATTTTCAATACATCTTGAGGCATAAGTAGCCAGTTTTATATTTTTATCCGGATTATATGTATTAATTGCCTTTATTAATCCGATTGTTCCAATTGAGATTAAGTCTTCAACTCCAACTCCGGTATTATCAAATTTCTTTGCAATATAAACAACTAACCGTAAATTATGTTCGACCAGAATTGATTTAGCCTCTGTATCATATTCCGTTCCCAGTTTTGCAATTTCCTCCGCTTCCCTGACTGCATCTAACGGTGCGGGGAGAACTTCTGCTCCTCCAATATAATGTATATCTCCATGACCGCTAAATAATATACTTCTAAAGTCAGGAATAACCCTAAATTGAATTTTATTTGGTATTGTAATTTTTAATAACATTTTTTACTTTTCCTCCCTTTACACTTTCACCCAATGCACCAAAATATATAGTGAAATTGCTACCAAAACTCCCATCTATGTATATTGCACGCATACAAACTAGGATAATCAGCTTACTGTCTTGTTACATAATACCCCGATGTAAAATTACCTGGTATTCTTTCTGTTTTGTAAATTTTCCCCTGCTTACGGCTGTATACACTTTTTCATTGTAAATTTTTTCATCACCGTTAAATATCACTACCCGATTCATTACGATTGCCGGCAACATACCGTTTTTTTTACCAATTGAATGATATGGTATCATCATAATATTAAAATGCTCTTTTTCCTCATCTTGTAAGATACTATTCTCTAATGAATTATCCTTTTCATTTACTGAGGTATGTTTTCCATCTAAAGTATCTGACATGACTTGAAGCAGATTCCTTTGATGTACCGTCAATAACGGTTCTAATGCAGAATATTCTGCAATTATTACCGGCTTTCCATAAATCGGATCATATAAATTGTTGCCTGTATCTAACAATCCGATTATTCGAATACACTTATCTCCATATGACAATTCAATCTCATATGTCTGTAGGTCACCGCTTCGCAGGTTCTTTAAAGTTATAATAAAAATTCGTATTGCGGCTGCTCCGACCATTATTACCAAAACAAAATAAGTCATATTTTGATTCTGAAATAATCTTCCCTGAATTAGTTCTTCGAAATAATATCCTATCATTGAGTGATAATAAAGAGAATTTATAACCCCACCCAAAAAAAATGTGGTAATATAAAGTAATATAACTGCTTTGATTGTTTCTGCCAGTTTTTTATATCCGAAAGAAATTAAAATCATAGCAAAGCAAATTATGACATATGCAAAAAGAAATTGTATCAATCCATTTAATTTTGGAATAACTGCCAATATGCAGGCTCCTATAGCGCCAATCCCAGCCCCGCATAACAAACGGATTAATCTATTTTTACATTTTATGATTTTCTTTACTATCAGAAGTAATAGGATATCCATAATAAAATTAATAATGAATATTACATCAACATAAACCTCAAGGTACAAGTTCACCCCCGCTTCCATAACTTGTATTTTCTTAACCTATTATAGCTTCTTTCAAATATATATTTTGTCATTTTCTGGTAATTAATTTGTCTTTTTCATTTACTCATACTTACAAAATAATAGTAAATATGCAGTAAGGTGCTTTAAAATGTATTGTTTTTACATATAATTCCATTTATTGGTTCACACATCAAAATATACTATAACAAAAAAACCTGCCCTTACTTTAGTTTATCTAAAGCTGGGACAGGCTCATTAAATATAAATATTCACGTTTTACTTATGATTTCGATTCTTTTGTAAAAATTCAGGTATCTTTATACCGGCTGGTTCCGTATTAGCATTATTACTATTACTACTATTCCCAGCAGAAACCGGATTATTAAAATTTTGCGAAGGGGGTCTGTTTATGCTGTTATTGCTTGCCGTTGCAGCAATCTGTGATTGTGCTTTCGAAAAAGATGAAGAAGCATTCACACCACTGTTATACTTATAATCCGGTCTTGTTACAGGTTGTTTTAAAAAGCTGGGGCCTTTCACCTGTTCCCTGGATCCGTTTGATTTACTGTCTAAGCCGGTAGCAATAACCGTAATGGTTGCCTCATCCGGAGAAGTATCATCGAACATGGCACCAAAAATAATATTAGCAGCATCGCCCGCTAATTCCTGAACCATCGTAGCTGCTTCATTGGCTTCAATCAGGCTGATATCACCCGATATATTTATAATTACATGAGAAGCACCTTGAATGGTAGTTTCTAACAATGGGCTTGTAATAGCCTGATTAACAGCATTGACGCATTTATCATCACCTTTGCCTATACCAATTCCGATATGTGCAACACCTTTATCTTTCATAACAGTCTGTACATCAGCAAAATCTAAGTTGATTAAGCCAGGAACATTAATTAAATCTGTGATTCCCTGTACACCCTGCTGTAATACTTCATCTGCCTTACGGAGTGCATCCGGCATAGTAGTTCTACGGTCAACAATTTCCAGCAATTTATCATTCGGAATCACAATTAAGGTATCTACATGCTCTTTTAATTTTTCAATCCCGCTAAGTGCGTTATTCATACGTGCTTTTGCTTCAAACTTAAACGGCTTTGTCACAATACCAACCGTTAAAATCCCCAACTCTTTGGCGATCTGTGCAACCACCGGAGCAGCACCCGTACCGGTTCCGCCGCCCATACCACATGTTACGAACACCATATCAGAGCCTTTGATAATGTCAGTTAACTCTTCCCTGCTTTCTTCCGCAGCCTGGGCTCCGATTTCAGGCTGTGCACCTGCTCCTAAACCCTTCGTTAACTTCTCGCCGATCTGAACACACTGTGGTGCCTTACAATTTTTTAAATGTTGTTTATCTGTATTCACACATATAAAATCAACACCGACAATATTCTCTTCAATCATTCTATTAACAGCGTTATTCCCTGCACCCCCTACTCCAATAACAAGTATTTTTGCAGTTGAATCAGCTTCATTTGTTCTTATCTCAAGCAAGGTACTTCCTCCTTCACTATACATATCTTTCTACACTATATTTAATAACCATTATAAACAAAATAACATTATCATATTAATTGAGATAACTTTCATGACTACTCAGTAATGGCGGTTCTTACGAACCAGCGCATTGATGCGCTTCTGCACCACAAAATATGTTGAGAAGCACATAATTCGGCACTGAAACACTCGAAATTCTGACGAGAATTTCCCGGATTGACTAAATAGTTACTAATCTTTATACTTATACATTCTAAGCTTGTCCTGTTTTCATGTATAATTAGACGAGTTTATTCTTTTATTCCTATAGTATATAATATCTTTTATTCCTAAAATAATCAACCCTAAATTTATATTTTTTTATTCACCGGGTTTGGCCAATTATTTCATTCTGTCCTTCTTTAAACTCCTTCATGTCCAGCGTTATTTTTTTACCTTCCGCATTAGGCAATAAATTCTGTAATTCAGCAATCTGTTCATCGTAGGTATCTCTTTTTCCTAATAGTATTTTCATATCACTGCTAAAAAGTGTAACCTCTAAATCAGAATTAAATTGAATTGTATCAATCTTTATTTGAAATTTTCTAATTAACTGGGTCAAGTTAAGAATGACATTAAACAATGATTTTTTTTGTACATCAAGTTTTTCATACAATATAATCCGATTGAAACTTAATCCGGTAATAAATGGGACTTCATCAATTTTTTGATTAGAACTCTCGACTACGATACCGTCTTTGTCAAAATACATATATCCGCCCATAAACTCAATACAGCCTGTAATAACTTTCTCATATACATGTATTTTGACCGTATTTTTATTAACAAGCCCAACATCTATATCTTCGACAAATGGAATACTATCTACCTTTCCGTATTTATAACGAAGATAAAGAAAGATTGTATTCCAATCTGTCTTTTTGGTAATAACTTTATCTTGTAATTCTTCATTCGTATAATGACTGCTTCCTTCCACGATTACCGTGTCCAGCCTGCAGGTTACTATTAAAATAAATACAGGAATGATTATAACAAGGCAGAGAATAAGTAATTTCATCAAACCCAATAAAAAACCATTATTATGATATTTTTCCCTCTGTTTTTTCATACTGGCTCCCATTGCATATATGATCTGAAAGCAGATGTTTTTCTGCCTCGTTCCGTTTAAGACAATACTTTGTATATTTCACACTTATATAGTTTTTTCTTTTTGTTTTATTTCTGCATATTGAACAACGTTGAATAAAAAATCAGGTTACCATTCTGATATCTGCACCTAATTGTTTTAAATCCCTGCTTATATCCTCATATCCTCTTTGAATAAAGTAAGGATTATATAGATTTGTTCTGCCTTTTGCCATAAGTCCAGCAATAACCAGTGCTGCACCACCCCTTAACTCACTGGCAAATACGTCACATCCTGTCAGGGAAGGCACACCATTTATAATAGCTTCCCTTTCTTCGATATGAATATCTGCTCCAAATTTAATCTGTTCTTTTGCATTCTGATATCTTCCCTCAAATATTTCTTCTACTATTTTGCTGGTACCGGCTGCCGTCATAAGAACTGACATGATTTGAGACTGCATATCAGTTGGAAAACCCGGATATGGCATAGTACGGATAAAAGGTACGGGTTTTGACCTGCCTGAAGAAGCAATCATAATATAATTTTCTCCGCTTAAAATACTGCAGCCCATTTCCCTTAATACCTTTATAACAGCCTGAAGACTCCCTCCGCCAATACCTGTCAATACTGCTTCCCCTCCGGTGCCGGCCACTGCTGCCAGGTAAGTACCTGCTACTATTCTGTCAGAACATGCTGTGTATTCGATGGGGCTTAAATAATCAACTCCAACAATTTCAATCTTTTCCGTTCCGACGCCGGTAATATCAGCTCCGGCAAAATTTAAAAATTTACATAATTCTGTTATTTCCGGTTCTTTTGCAGCATTTAAAATACTTGTTTTACCTGCGGCTAAGACTGCAGCAAGGATAATATTTTCCGTTGCCCCCACACTTGGGAACTTAAGAAATATATCATTGCCTTTCATACCTGTAGTAGTACATTTAATCAGCCCGTCCTCTTCTTCCAATGAGACATTCATATTCTGAAAAGCGCTTAAATGGAAATCGATTGGTCTTGCACCAATGGTACATCCTCCAGGATAAGTTATTGTAACCGAATGAGTTCTGCCTAACAATGCTCCCATTAATATAATCGAAGAGCGCATCATCTTTACATATTCTTCCGGTACAGTTGATGTATCAAGCTTGGTTGAATCAACAGTCAGGGAGGATTTTTCCCACCGGACCTTACAACCGATTGCCTCCAAAATTTTAATCATATGAAATACGTCTAATATTTTGGGACAATGATTCAGCTTTGTAATTCCATTTATTAGTACAGTAGCTGCCAAAATCGGTAATACTGCATTTTTTGAACCTTGTATGTTAACTTCACCATTCAGCTGCTTTCCTCCATTTATCTCAATATATGCCATGGTGCACCTCATAAAACTAGAATATACAATTACTATATGATGCATTCTTTGTTTTGTGCCTGTAGCTGAATGGTAATAGTAAATACCTATCTTTCATATTTGATTTGATTTGAAACACTTAATGCAATACCCATTTCGAACAGTAAAACCATTAAAGAACTGCCTCCATAACTGATAAAAGGAAGCGGTATACCGGTTGAAGGAATCGTATTGGTAACTACTGCGATATTCAGCAATACCTGTATAGCAATATGGGTAAGTACTCCTGTGGCAATTAATCCTCCATATAAATCGGAAGCATTAATTGCAATGACGAATAATCTCCAGACCAATAAAACAAAAAGCAAGATAACTGCAACTGCTCCAAAAAGCCCAAGTTCTTCACAGATAACCGAAAATATCATATCATTATGGGATTCCGGTATAAATCCCAGTTTCTGCATGCTCTCCCCAAGTCCTTTGCCGAAAATTCCACCGGAGGCAATTGCATATAATCCTTGCAATATCTGATAACCCTTGGGATGGGTTTCAACATTTCTCCATACATCAATTCGGGTACTCCGGTAACTTACACCGAATACAAAGGCTGCCCCGATCCCTCCCATTATGATTCCGGTTACGATAAAATATAACTTTTTCCTACTGGCTACAAAACAGATCGCCACCATGATAGCGGACATTACCAACGCAGTACTAAAGTTAGGGATTAAAACCAAAACGATTAAAGGTGCAATAAATACAGCAACACGTATAAACCCTTTGAATTTATCAAGTTTTACCGGAGAGAGATTAACTATGTAGGCTGTAAATAATATAATTGCAATCTTGGACAATTCAGACGGCTGAAACCTTCCAATAGGTCCTAACTCAATCCAACGTTTTGCTCCTTTTATTTCTGTTCCAAAAATCAAAACGTAAGTCTGTAATAAAACACACAATAAATACAGCAAGGTAACGGGTTTGACTTTTAGGACTGGCAATTTTGTTATATAAAGCCTATAATCAATTTTTGATACAATTAACATAACTATAACACCAAACACTGCAAATGCGCCCTGTTTTTCCAGGTAAAAAGCCGGATTCCCATAATCTCTGCTAGCATTATAGGAACTGGTACTATAAATCATGACCAGCCCAAAACAAACTAAAAACAGTGTTAAGAACAGAAGACTGTAATCGTAATAGCTATGGAATTTTTTTAATTTTCCCTGTTCTCTTTCTGCTCTTGTCATTCATTGCTCCTATCTGTACGAAATGTACATATTAAAGTCTGATTTATTAAACTTTTTTGATTAATCAATCCTATTAGGTCTTGCGGTGAAGTTATTTATGCCAGGTTTTTCACATATTCTTTAAATAAATGACCCCGTTCTTCATAATTCTTAAACATCCCCCAACTGGCGCAGGCGGGGGAAAGAAGTACGCAATCCCCAAGATTCGCTTTACTTGCGCATACATTTACTGCTTCTTCCAGGCTGTCTACCATAATAATATTATTAAATCCGTGATGTCTGGCAGTTTCCGCAATTTTATCCCTGGTCTGGCCTAATAAAATAAGATAACGGACCTTACCGCCAAAAGCCTCCAGCCATTCGTCATATTCAGAACCTTTATCATACCCTCCTGCAATTAATAACGTAGGGGTCTGCATGGATTCGATTGCTTTCATAGAAGCATCCGGATTCGTTCCCTTGGAATCGTTATAATACTTTATACCATTTTTAGTTGTTACAAATTCGATCCTATGCTCTACCGCAACAAAGTTAGTAATTGCATGTTTAATATGATCAAGCGGTACTCCCAGTGATATACCGCAAGCTACGGCAGCCATAACATTTTCATAACTATGGCGTCCGAAGATATTCAATTCATGTATATTACAAATTAACGCCCTTTTATTCCCAGCACTATAGATAATATTGTCCTCATCCAGATAAATTCCCTGCTCTAACCTTTGTAAACTACTGAAGTAGAAAACTTTTGTTTTCAGTTCCTGACCGATTTTTTTAAGTACTTCATCTTCATAGTTTAAAACACAGACATCCTCACTATCCTGATTTAAGGTAATATTCTTTTTCGCAGCAATATAATTCTCCATAGTATGATGCCTGTTTAAATGATCCGGTGTTATATTTAATATTGCACTTACATTCGGCTTAAATGCTTCAATGGTCTCTAATTGAAAACTGCTCATTTCTGCCACGGTTACAGATTCTTCTGTTGTATTTAAGGCCATTTCTGTATAAGGCACACCAATGTTTCCGACAACAAAGACGCTTTCAAAATATGTCTTCATGATTTCACCAACCAAGGTTGTTGTGGTGGTTTTGCCGTTCGTCCCGGTTATACCAACTATTTTACCTTTCGAAAAATAATATGCCAATTCAATTTCACCCCAAATTGGTATTTGTTTTTCCCTTATCCGGTTAACCAGGTCTGAATCTGTGGGAACTCCGGGACTTAATATAACCAAATCGATGGACTCCCATAAGCCGTCCGGTATCGTTCCAAGCAAAATACATCCTTTAAAATTCCCAGGTAACTTAGCCATTATTTCATTTTTATCCAATTTATCATTACCGTCATATACGATAAGATAAGAAGCAGGCTTCTGTAATAATTTAACTGCTGAAATACCACTTATGCCGGTACCAAATACAAAAATCCGTTTATTTTCAAGTTTCATCTTCCATAATCCTCCTGATGCTATATTCCCATTAGTGCTATTAAACAAAGAATCGCTGTTATGATCGAGAAAACTGCTACTACTCTTGTTTCAGCCCAGCCACACAACTCAAAATGATGATGGATCGGTGCCATTTTAAAGATTCTCTTACCACCTGTTAGTTTAAAATACCCAACCTGAAGCATGACAGACAGAACCTCAACAAGATAGATTAATCCTACAATAAGAATAAATAACGGCATCCGGAGCATATAGGCTGATGCTGCTACAAAACCTCCTAAAGCCAGGGAACCGGTATCACCCATAAATACTCTTGCCGGATAGATATTAAATACCAGAAAGCCTAACAAACTGCCTGCAACCGCACAAGTAATAGGCGAAATACCGCTATGTATACCAATTGCTACCACAGAAAAAAAGGTAGCTACCAAAAGTGTTACGCTGCTTGCCAAACCATCCAGTCCATCTGTAAAATTAGCCCCGTTTACAGTACCTAACACTACTAAAAATAATAATGGAATAAATAAAAACGAGGTGTCTAAGTATTTACCATCCAGAAATCCACCTGTAAATGGTATAAGCATTGTCGAACCAACATCCGTATAATTAACCAGATAATATCCAAAAATTGAGGTGACCAGTATCTGCCCGACTAACTTCTGCCAGGCCCTTAAGCCCATGGATCTTTTCATGACTATCTTAATATAATCATCCAGTAATCCGATAATGCCAAATCCAACGGTTGAAAATAAAACCGGTATCATATCCCGATATTTCCCAATATAGACTAAAGAGGTAAGGGTAACACTCAGCAAAATAATAATTCCGCCCATAGTTGGTGTTCCTGACTTCTTCAAATGGCTTTCCGGTCCATCGTCGCGTACAAACTGGCCAAATTTTAATTTTTTTAAAAAAGGTATTAAAATTGGACATAAAATTACACTAATAACAAATGAAATGATAACCGGCATTAATATTTTAAAATCCATTTTTCTTTCCTCCAGGGTGAATCCTCATGTAATTTCCTTCGTAAAATCAACTTTCTTATTATATTCTATTCGAGGTATAGAATCAAGTCACTATTTAGATTTATCATCTCACCCGGTAACGGGAACTGTTCCATAACCGTATCACCTTCGCCTAAATAATAAATGTCGCCGTAATCAATATCCTTTAAGGCTTCCTTTAATTCTTCCTTCTTTAATCCAACCAAATCAGGCATTTTGATCGTACCTATGTTATTGTCTTTTATCTCTGCTTCGGTATATTTGGGCTCAACCCCTAAATACGGCAATACGTTATCAAATACTTCTGCAATAACCGGTGCCGCTATCGTGCCACCATAATAGATACCGGTTGGTTCATCGATTAATACTACCGCCATCACTTGTGGATTATCAGCAGGCGCAAATCCTACAAAGGATGATATGTATTTGTTACTGCTTCTCGGTAATTTCTCGGATGTAGCGGTTTTTCCGCCGATTTTAAATCCGGGTAAATAAGCTCTTTTACCTGTACCCTCTGAAACTACCGCCTCCAATAAAGTTTTCATGGTTTCTGATGTTTCCTTCGACACGGCCCCTGTGGCACCTTCATACTTAAAGGTTTTTACGGTATTGCCTTCCGGATTCTTTACCTGAACTCCAAAATGGGGAGTTACCATATTGCCGCCATTTACCACTGCACTGGCTGCCACCAATAATTGCAGGGGTGTAATCTGAAAAGACTGGCCAAATGAAATAGTTGCAAGTTCAACAGCTCCTACATTTTCCGGCTTATGCATAATGGATTTTGCTTCACCCGGTAAATCAACACCAGTTTTATTGAAGAGGCCCAGTTTATGAAAATATTTATACATATTAGTAACCCCAACCCTTGCACCGATTTCCATAAATACAGGATTACAGGAATTCTTAATTCCTTCCACAAATGTTTCGCTGCCGTGGCCGCCCACTTTATGGCAGCGTATTCTCCGGTCTTCTACTATTTTATAACCCGGACAATAAAAAGTATCCGTTAATTTTACAACTTTTTCTTCTAATGCAGCAGTTGCTGTTACAATCTTAAAAGCAGACCCTGGTTCATACGTATCACTGATACACGCATTTCTCCACATATTGTTTAATAAATCATTTTTCTGTTTACTGGTTAACGAGGACGGATCAATTCCCTTTAACATATTATCCGTTAAAGTATAGGGATCATTTAAGTCAAATTCCGGGACATTAACCATGGCATATAGCTCACCGTTTTGCGGATTCATGAGTATTAATTTTACATTATTCGCATTTTTTGCTTCCATGATTTTTTGGGCAGCCTGTTCCGCATATTTTTGAATATTTACGTCCAGGCTGATATATAAATCATTTCCGGCTTTGGGTTCAATCCGGTCTTCCGCGGCATTATCAATTTCAACTCCATAAGCGGTTGTCAATGTTAATATTTTACCATCAATTCCTTTTAAATATTTATCATATTCTACTTCCAAACCAATAATACCCTGATTATCGCTGCCAGTAAATCCGATTACTTTTGAAGCCAAACTGCCGTAGGGATAATATCTTTTGTAGTCCTCATCCACCATAACTCCATCTAAATCATAATTTCGGATCGAATCTGCAATTTCTTTATCAACATTGGATTTTATTCTCTCGATAGAAGAATTTTTTTCAACCCTTTTCTTTACCGTATCCTTACTAAGACCAAGCGAATCTGATAGTACCTGGATTACCCGTTCGGGGTCTGTAATCTGACTATGTATAACGGAAATAGTACTAACGGGTTTATTCGTGGCAATAGCTATTCCATTTTTATCGTATATGGTTCCTCTCTCCGCCTTAATTGCTCTTTCTCTTTCATGCAGGTCTTCTGCACGTTCTGCATATTCGGCTGATTTAACGACCATTAAAAACCCTAGTCTTACAGTTAATCCGACTGCCGCTATCAGAACGATTGATACAATTACGAGTACATTACGACGGTTAAAGGTTTTATTACGTGCCATAGGGTAACCTCATTTATCTTATCGTTTTATTTTATTACATTTCATATGAGGTTATGATATATATTTGTAACTATTCCGTTATCCAGAAAGATTAATTGCTTTTGTCATCTACCGTCTGAGTGCCTTCGTCCAGTGATTCAGGTATAAAATTGATATCATCGCTTTCTCCGGTATCCGGGTTTTCTTCTTCCTCTGAACCGATTTCTCCGGTTGAATTCCCTGAACCATTATCTTCAGTATCTATCTTGGTATCCGTACTTGGCAATACCGGTATTGATGTAGTCAGGTCATCACCGTCTGTAGCTTCAGCCGGATATATTTCTAAAAATGGCAGTATATCCGTTAAAATTTCGCCTGCAAATTTTGTTGCAATAGGGGAACTCACTGATCCTACAACATTCTGCGGATTGTCAATAACAACATAAATAACTATTTCCGGATTATCGGACGGCACACATCCAAGAAAGGATACCAGGTAGGTGTTTGCAGCTCTCGGTAGTTTCTGTGCTGTTCCGGTTTTGCCCCCGACTTTATACCCCGGCACCTGTGCTCCTTTAGCCGTTCCTTCTTCCACTGTCAGATACATTGCATTTTTTATGAAGTCAGAGGTTTCGCGCGAAATTGTTTCCTTAACCAGTATTTTATCTTTATTCTCCAGAATAGCCCCACCAGGATTTAATATCTGTTTAACAAGATGAGGCTCATAATAGTAACCGCCATTCACCAATGAGGAAAAACCCGCGGCCATCTGAACCATTGTAGTTGTAAAGTTTTGTCCGAAACTGTTGGTAGCTATATCCGTTGTACTTAATCCTTTATTTAAGATACCATCAGCCTCACCGGGAAGATCGATTCCCGTTTTATGTCCAAAACCGAAGAAGTCCTGATAGTCATAAAAAATTTTTTTACCTTCTTTAGCCCCAATCTGCATTAACGCATCATTACAGGATAATATCAGTGCCTGGGTCAGGGTAACCGTACCATGTTGGTGGGTGCATTTAATCCAATATCCCCCAACTTCTTCACCTCCGTCACAAACATAGGTATCACCAGGGTGGATAATATTTTCTTCCAAGCCTGCTGAAACAGTAAAAGGCTTAAAGGTGGATCCTGGCTCATAAGTATCACTGATGGCATAATTACGCCAGATTGCATTTAAGGCATCCAGTCTTTCTTTTTCACTCATTTTATTGATTTCTTTTTTTGTATAGAAAGGAGTTAAATCCGCAGGATTATTTAAATCATATTCTTCATTGGAAGCCATGGCTAAAATTTCGCCGTTATTGGGATTCATAACCAGAACACCAATGTTTTCAGTTTTAAATTCCGCATTATATGTTTTTATATGTTCCTGTACGATTCCCTGGACATTGGCATCTATTGTTGAAATAATTGTATTCCCATTGATAGCAGGTTTGGTGGTTTGTTCCAATTTTAATTCTGAATCTATATAACCATATTCAATGCCGTTTATACCGTTTAATTGATTATTATAATATTGCTCGATTCCCCAGTTTCCTACATTACCGCTGGAGGTAAATCCAATGACACTGCTGCCTAAGGTTTTATATGGATATGTTCTGACGTAATCCTCCTCAAACCAGACACCCTGGATATTACTGTTCTTTTCTTCTTTATCCTTAAAAGTCATCATAGCCTCATAATTAATGTCTTTTTTAAGGATAACATAGCGGCTCTCCGGCTTTGTTTTTACTAAATCCATAATGTTTTCCTTAGTAATACTGTCATAACATTCGGTCAGTGCTTTAATTGTGGGGCTTAAATTTTCCTCATCTTCCAACAGGTTTTGAACATCCAGTATAACGTTATAAACCTTTTCACTGGCAGCTAAAACAGTTCCTTTTCTGTCGAGTATGCTTCCTCTTTGAAATGGAATCACTGTACTGGTATAAGTTTGCTGGGACAATACTCTTTTAGCATATCTTTCTCCGACTGTGCGGTTTATATGGACTAATCTCGCAATCAAGCCTACCATAGTTATAAGTATAATACAAAAAACAAGCAATAATTTTGCTTGCATTTTGTTTGTAAACTTTTTAACTTTTTTATCTCTCACTGCGTTTCTCATAGATTCACCTCAAATTTTTTCATTTCAGTACCAATATTGCAATCTAAGATAACCTTTATCAGAAGATAAACTACATCTTCAGATAAATACACCTTCAGCTATAATGCGGTACTTTTTTTCAATCTGCTTCTATTAATAGTAATATAATTTATCTTCTATATATTTATCGGCAAATTTACCGGCAGAATTAATTTAAAATTTTATCCAATAGGTTTGAAGCATTTCCATCCGGTATATTTTCATATTGCCTTACATAATCACTTAAATTACTTTTATAGGGTATAACCTGATTTTCATTGGGATAAACCATCCCAAGTTCTTTTGTTGCAATTTTATAAATATAATTTAAGTCAACTGAAGTATTAATCTTTGATAATGCATCTCTATTCTGATTCTGTAATTTCACTAAACTATGTTCTAAATTAGCAATTTCTTTATTCTGCTCCGTAACTCCTGATTGAACCTGCAGGTATTCTATACAGGTATAAAGTGTTACAGCTATTGCGATGGTAAGAAAAAAAACAGAAAACAAATCAATTCCAATATTCGCCTTTGGTTTTCTTCTTCTCTCCCGCGCCGGCCGTTTCAGGGGTTCCAGATCTTCAGATTCATCGTAACCCGGACCAACCTGCAATTTTCTTGCAGTATTACCGTAAGTGTTATAATCATTGTATTGATAACGCTGTTTTTTTGCTTCCATGCTTTTTCCCCTCGATTCCTATAAATATCTTTCAAACACTCTGAGTTTTGAACTTTTTGATCTCTTGTTATCATTAATTTCCTGATCCGTTGGAAAGATAGGTTTTCTGGTTATAACCTTTCCTTTTGATTTATTACCGCATACACAAACCGGAAAACTTGGAGGACAGGTACAAGGATCTTCATTATTTCTAAAACTGCTTTTTACAATTCTGTCTTCCAGGGAATGAAAGGTTATGATACATAGTCTTCCATGGTTTCCTAACATTCCTATCATATCATCCAGTGATTTATTTAAAACTTCCAATTCCCTATTTAATTCAATACGAATGGCCTGAAAAGTTTTTTTGGCCGGATGTCCTGTATTCATTCTTATTTTCATAGGAATTGCTGCTTTAATTGCTTCTGTCAGTTCATCTGTCGTTTCAATGGTTTTTTCTTCCCTTACCCGCACAATATGCTTGGCTATATTTTTTGCAAATTTGTCTTCCCCATAATCTCTAATGATCCGGTATAAATCAAATTCGCTGTACCCATTCACGATATCTTTTGCTGTTTTGTCAAACCTGGTATCCATGCGCATATCCAGTGGTGCATTTTCCCTATAAGAAAATCCCCGTTCCGGAGTATCTAACTGATAGGAAGAAACCCCTAAGTCCAGTAAGATTCCATCCACCTTTTCTATTCCAAGTTCAGATAGAACTCTCTTCATATCTGAATAATTGCTTCGGACTATGGTTACTTTATCAGTAAATTCCTTAAGCCGTTCACTGCCTGCCAGAATTGCTGCTTCATCCTGATCGATGCCGATTAATCTGCCTTTTGTAGAAAGGCGTCTGCATATTTCATAAGAATGACCTCCTCCGCCTAAGGTACCGTCTACATAAATACCCTCCGGATTAATATGAAGCATATCAATTGTTTCATTTAAAAGTACAGATTTGTGTTTAAAATTAAAATCTTCTGTTAAAGTATCCAATTTATTCCCCCCCTAAAAGCTTAGTCCAAACCCTGACATGTGTTCTGCAATCTGATCCATATCATCATAATCATTATTGCTTTCCCATTTTTCTTTGCTCCAGATTTCTATCTTGCTTAAGACTCCGACAAACACGATGTCTTTTTCCAAACCAGCCTGTTCCCTTAACTTATTTGGAATTAAAATTCTTCCCTGCTTGTCCACTTCACAGGTTGCAGCACCAGCCATAAAATAACGCTGTAACTGTCTGGCTTCTTTACTTCCGGGGAGATTTTTAAGTTGAGTGACGAAGTTCATCCATTCATCATTAGGATACACAAATAAGCAGCCATCTAAACCTTGGGTAACAACAAATTCATCACCTAACGATTCTCTGAACTTGGATGGTATTATTATTCTTCCCTTGGTATCAATCGAATGATTGTATTCTCCCATGAACATGAATTCCACCACCTAACTACCACTTTCCACCACTTCACTCCACTTTGCTCCACTTCTAAGGCTATTTTATACCACTTATGAGAATTTATCAAGTATTTCTGCATAAAAAAAACACAAGCTGACCAGGTTTAATTTGGCAGTTTGTATCTTAATCCATGTTGCCTACAATATATTGTACATAATATATAAATTGATTCAATTTAATCAATATGTAGATAAAATAAGGAAGAATAGGCATTTAGTCCTATTCCTCCAGTTAAATTAATAATATGAAAACTAATTCTCAAAATTATGCTTTCGATCATATTTCTATTTATTCGACATAAATCAACTTACTTTCTTAAGTTTTTTTATGGTAATCCGTTTATACAAGATTATCGTTCCGGCTGAAATCACTAATAAAGCAGATAATAACTGCGAAACTGCAAACGGGGTGTTCCACAAAAATAACTGGTCTGTTCTCAATCCTTCTATCCAAACCCGGCCTAAACCATAACCGAACAGATAAAGTAAAAATACTTCACCATTAAATTTCTTATGTTTTGAATAAATAATTAACAGAATCAAAACACATAGATTCCATACGGATTCATACAGAAAAGTGGGGTGAACCTGTATATAAGTAATCCCATTTAAAACAACCGGATTATCCCTGATTTCCATGATACGTTTGAGTGCATCCGGCTTGCCTGCATACTTCTGTGTCAGATATGAAACCGGTGTGGTATAATCACTGCTTACGTCCCTAAGATCCAATAGCATTGCAAAGGGATTATTTGTATATTTACCAAAAGCCTCACGGTTAAAAAAATTACCCCATCTGCCGATAATCTGACCGGTTATTAATCCCAAACAGCCCGTATCAGCTAAAAGTGCAAAGGAAACCTTTTTGACTTTGGTATATACAAAAGCAGTTATAATAGCAGTTATTACCCCTCCATAAATGGCAAGTCCGCCATTTCTTATATTAAAAATTTGTATTGGATTATCCTTAAATTCATCCCAGGCAAAAATCACATAATAAATTCTCGCTCCAATTACAGATAAGATTATTGCATATAACGCAAAATCCAGATATAAATCTTTATCCTGCCCGGTCCTCTTAGCCTGCCATTCCGCTACCAGATATCCAAGTGCCATTCCGCATGCAATCACAATACCATAATACGCAATCTCAAAACCAAATACATGAATTGAGGATCCGACATTTTTTAATTCAATACCCAAATTGGGAAACCAAATACTAGTTGCCGTACTTATTACCATATTAGTCCACCACTTTCTTATACATTAAAACGGAATAAAACAACATCGCCATCCTGAACTACATATTCTTTACCTTCTGAACGTACCAGACCTTTTTCTTTTGCAGCATTATAATTTCCACACTCTACAAGATTTGCATAGTTTACTATTTCTGCACGGATAAATCCTCTTTCAAAATCCGTATGGATCTTTCCGGCTGCTTGTGGTGCCTTGGTTCCATTCACAATCGTCCAGGCTTTAGTTTCCTTAGGGCCTGCAGTTAAATAACTGATTAATCCTAATATATGATAACTGGCACGGATTAATTTCTCTAAGCCTGATTCTGTAAGTCCCATGTCTTCCAAAAACATCTTTTTCTCATCATCGTCAAGTTCTGCTATTTCCTGTTCAATCTGGGCACATATTACAAATACTTCCGATTTTTCCGTTTTTGCAAACTCCCTTACTTCTTTAACCTTAGGATTTGATGCTCCATCGTCTGCTAAATCATCTTCTTTCACATTTGCTGCATAGATAACCGGTTTATAAGTCAGTAAATTATATCCGGTTAATAAGGTAAGTTCTTCTTCAGCCTCCGTCTCAAAACTCTTTGCCATATTACCGGCTTCCAGATGATCTTTTAAATGTTCTAATAATTCTAATTCCTTAGCAAGTGCTTTATCATTTTTGGCTCCTTTTGAAGTACGGGCAATTCTTCTTTCCAGTATCTCCATATCAGAGAAAATTAATTCAAGATTAATAGTTTCAATGTCCCTTAAAGGATCAACAGATCCATCAACATGAATGATATTACTATCTTCAAAGCACCTTACCACATGAACTATCGCATCTACCTCCCGGATATTGGATAAAAATTGATTACCCAGGCCTTCTCCTTTAGAAGCACCTTTTACTAAACCGGCAATATCCACAAATTCTATTGCTGCCGGTACCACCTTTTCTGTATGATATAAATCCCCTAATACTTTAAGTCTTTCATCCGGTACTGCTACGATTCCGATATTAGGGTCTATTGTACAAAACGGATAATTGGCAGATTCTGCCCCAGCCTTCGTCAGTGAATTAAATAATGTGCTCTTTCCTACATTCGGTAAACCTACTATACCTAGTTTCATATGTGTCTTCCTTTCAATCTTTCGCTTCTATTACAACAAGTATTCCATTCTCCAGCATAATATCTGCCTGTTCCATTACCACTTCATTGCTTACCCCTAAACTGTCACCTATCTTCATAGTGTGTTTCGTTAACGGATATTTAAAACCCCGTAATGTGATATCCGTCACTGTCTCAGTAAATGACTGAAGCGATATAAAAGGTCCATGCAGCTTATTTTTATAAATTGTAGTGTTTTTATTAATCAGATATATCTTGTTATGCTCATCAATAATAGATGCTTTTATATTCTTATCCAGAAATAAATATAATAAATGAATATTAGCAAGCATATGATCAATACGGGTACCGGTTGCCCCTAATATAACGATTTCACCTCCATTTAGTTCAATACTTAAATCAATCGCGATATGGGTATCGGTTGCATTCTTCATAGGATTATATTCCTTAATGATTACCGGGCTGTTATCCTTCCGGTAATGATCTATCAGGTCACGCGGCACAGAATCAAAATCCCCAACAATATAATGAATCGGTAAGTCAAGGCTTCTGGCTGTTACCAGTCCGCTGTCAACAGCTATTACAATATCAAACCTATGATTATGGAGATATTCCTTCGCAAATTCAATTGATATGGCACCGCCGGTTATAATTAAAATTCGATTCTGTTTCATCATTTACGCCCATTGCATATCACAGATCTGCCTGCGATATTGCCACAAATAAAAAGGTAAGGGAATCACGTCGTGGCAGCCTTTCTTTCTCTATATTTTCTTTCACTCTTTCAAACATGATGCGCTTTGCTTCGCAGTTTCTTTTTCACACTGGCTCCTATTCGCATATTTTTATACCATTACCATGCCTCATGTCCCATGTCTATTCCATATCTTTAAATATATTCTTAAATCCGGAAATATTCTTAGCAATATCACCGTTAAATACTGCCGTTCCCGCAACAATAACATTAGCTCCGGCTTCTATTACCTGCTTAACATTTGAGGCAGAAATTCCACCATCTACTTCAATATCTATATTGCAGTGTTTTTCTAAAGCCATTTTATTGAGTGAATTAATCTTTTCAAATAAGAATGGTATAAATGTTTGTCCCCCAAAACCAGGATTAACGCTCATTAAAAGCACCATATCCACATCTTCTAATACATATTCAAGAGCAGAAAGGGGGGTTGCCGGATTTAAGGATACGCATGCCTTTAATCCTGATTCCTTTATTTTAGCGACCGTCCGGTTTAAATGCCTGCAGGCTTCTGCATGAACCGTTATTAAATCAGCACCTGCTTCTTTAAAGTCCCCGATATACCGGATTGGCTCCTCTACCATTAAATGGACATCAAAAAAAAGCTTCGTTATAGGGCGTATCGCTTTGATAACCGGTACACCAAAAGATATACTTGGTACAAAAACTCCATCCATAACATCAAGATGAAGATAATCTGCTTTAGCCTTTTCAACCTGCAAAATCTCATCCCCTAAACGGGCAAAATCTGCAGCAAGTATGGATGGTGCCAACTTCAACATAATCTTTTCTCCTTAATATTTCTTCTGATTCCTTAATTCTTCATAAATTTCAGTATAATTGCTATAACGTATTTTACTGATCTTTCCTTCTTTAAGGGCCTGTTTCACCGCACAGCCGGGTTCATTCTGGTGTACACAGCCTTTGAACCTGCATTCACCTTCATATTCATGAAATTCTGCAAAATACTCTTTTAGTTCTTCTTTTTCCATTTCTTTTACATACAAAGAACTGAATCCCGGTGTATCCATAATAAAAGTATTATCCTGCATATAAAACAATTCTGAATGCCTCGTGGTATGTTTACCTCTTTTTATTTTTTCACTGATGACACCGGTTTCCATATTAGCCTCCGGATGTATTTTATTTATAATAGAAGATTTACCTACACCGGATGGTCCTGCCAGAACTGTTGTTTTATCCTTTAACAATTCTTTAAGGATCCCGATTCCAGTCTCTGAAAATATACTCGTAAAAATAACTTTACAACCGCATTTTAAGTAAGCTTCTTCTAAAAGCCTGATTTCTTTTTCAGTCACAATATCCATTTTATTAAAGCAGATAACCGTAGTTACCTGTTGCTTCAACATAAGGATTAAAAAACGGTCTAATAAATTCAGGTTAGGGTTTGGATCAGCTGTAGCAAAAATAACCAGTGCCTGATCCACATTCGCAACAGCAGGACGTATTAACTCATTTTTCCGTTCCAGTATATTGGTAATGTTACCCTTTTTCCCTGTTTCATCAATGACATCGATTTTAACATTATCCCCTACTAAAGGTTTTATCTTTTGATTACGAAAGATCCCTTTCGCCTTGCATTCGTACAAGCCGAATATTTTTATATGCACATAATAAAAACCTGCGATACCTTTTATAATCTTACCTTCCATTATCCTTCCACCGGTGTAAATTCAACGGGCCATGAGGTGCTGTATTCTTCGTACTTTATAAATTTTCCGTTTTCACTGACAACTCCATCTCCTGCTTCGCTGACTTCCCTGCCGATAAACATGGTAACTGTTCCCTGGGAACCACTGTCACTGGTATAATCTCCTGCATCAAGCGGAAAGCTGTCATAGTCCAGGTTTTCTTTTAGAATCGTTGTTGTTTTATCATCCTGAAGGAACTGAATTTTAACAATTCCGGAATCCCCAGGATAATCAAAAGGATTTTCATCGATTACGATATGCCCGATATAGGTCTGTGTATCCTCCGGCGGGTCAATCACGCCTGAACCTAAACTGACTACAAAATCAATTGCTGTACCGCTTTTCACTTCTGTGTCTTCCTCCTTGCTTTGGGACATTACTTCTCCCTCGCCATAGGTTTCAGAATAATCTGTGACTACCTCACCTTTTTGAAGACCTGCTTCTTCTAATTGCTTAATTGCTTTATCCTGGGTTAATCCTAATATATTCGGTACTTTTACATTTTTAATCTCTGGGCCATTGCTTATAACAACTGTAATCGTATCACCTTTTACAACAGCTGTATCCCTTGCAGGTTTTGTTTCGATGACCCTGCCTTCTTCGATTTCGTCGCTATAATCATACGTATGCTCAACCACAAGTCCTGCTTCCGTCAGTTTCGTAACTGCCTGGCTGTCCGTATAATTATATAAATTCTGGAGGGGGAAAGATTCCGGTCCAAGGCTGATAACCAGTTTAATCTCGGAATCAGCCTTCACTTCAGCGTCTTGTGCCGGATATTGTTCCATTACCATTCCCTTTTCGTATTTGTCTGAATATTTTTCTTCATTATAGCTTACATAAAATTCTTCTGACTTGGTATATAAAGTATCCTTTGCATCTTCCAGCAATAATCCTACAACAGGAGGCACAATAACAGTTTCACTGGTTTCCGGAGTCGGGGAAGCTGTTGTTTCTTCTGTTGCAGTTTCAACTGAATTGATTCCTGTCTCATTATTTGATCCAGGGAACAGCTTAAAGAAATGGACAACAAAAAATATGATAAGTATTGTTAAAATGACACCTGCAGCGATGGAACCCACTAATATGATTTTTTCTATTCTTGGATCTACACTATCAAGATCTTCATCTTCATCGTCAGTTTCCTGATTAAAACCGGAATTTGTCCGTCTTCCATCTGTATTCTGAAAAATGTCCCTGGAAGTATCATATCCCGCACCTGACATTTTGGAGGCACTTTTAATATGATTTACTTCATCTTCCGATATGGTAATGGTTGGCGAATCGCTGACTACTGCAGCCGGGATCACAACAAAATCACCATTAGGATTGGAAATGGAACGTTTTAAGTCTGCTATTAAGTCAGAAGCAGTGAGATATCTTCTCTCCGGCTTCTTCTGCATACATTTTTGTACAATCCGGTCTACGCTAAGCGGGATACCCGGATCAATCTCACGCAGCGGTGCTGCCTCACCCTGTATATGAAGTAAAGCCACTGATACCGTATTATCTCCTGCAAAAGGTACTTGTCCGGATAACATCTCATATAAAGTTACGCCTAAAGAATAAATATCACTCTTTTCATCACTATAGCCGCCCCTGGCTTGTTCCGGAGACAGATAATGTACAGAACCCATGGCATTCGAAGTTATGGTATTGGAATTGGTCGCTTTTGCTATACCAAAATCAGTTACCTTAACTTTTCCTTCCCTGGATATAATTATGTTCTGAGGCTTTATATCTCTATGAATGATATGGTTCATATGTGCCGCTTCCATACCCATTGCAATCTGAATTGCAATACCAACAGCTTCCTTAACCTCTAATTTTCCTTTTCTTTCAATAAAATTCTTTAAAGTTATGCCTTCAACCAGCTCCATAACAATATAATGAAGCCCATTATCATCACCTACATCGTATACATTTACTATATTCGGGTGGGATAATCCTGCCGCCGATTGTGCTTCTCCCCTAAACTTTTTAACAAAGTTTTTGTCATCGCTATATTCTGGTTTCAGCACTTTAATGGCAACGAAACGATTTAACCTGTGACATTTTGCTTTGTAAACATCTGCCATACCTCCAGAGCCAACTTTATCAATTATTTCGTATCGGTCACTAATAAACATACCCGGTTTTAACATTCTTCCTCACCTCTTTCTACAGTTTTACAAGCACGATAGATATATTGTCTTTACCGCCATTTTCATTAGCCTTGTCAACTAAGGTTTTGGCTGTCGTGTCCAAATCATCGGCATAATTCTTAACAATATCCACTATATCTTTATCTTCCATCATATTTGTTAATCCATCTGAACACATTAATACAATATCACCTATCTCTAATTCAACCTCAAAATAGTCCGGCGCTACTGTCGTATTGGCTCCTAAGGCTCTTGTAATTATATTTTTATTTGGATGGGTACGTACATCTTTCCTTTCAATTTCACCAGTTTTAACCATTTCTTCAACCAGGGAATGATCCTCCGTAATCTGTTTTATTCCATCGCGGATGACATAAAGCCTGCTATCCCCTACATTCGCAACATATAGAACAGAATCAATGATGGTCGCAACAACGAAAGTGGTACCCATTCCTTGTAAGTCATTTTTTGCGTTTGCTTCTTCCAATAATAAATCATTGGTATATTGTAATGCATCCGATATCATTCCAATTGGAGTTTTTTGCTGATTTGTCCTGATTTTTTCCGTAAAGACTTCAACACTGAATCTTGATGCGTAGTCACCGGCATTATGTCCGCCCATTCCATCTGCTACAATAAACAGATTAGGCAGCCCGCCAATACTGTTTTCTTCACAAAAAACGTAATCTTGGTTAATCTGCCGCTTTTCTCCAATATCCGTTATTGAAAATGATCTCATGCTTACACCTCCTTGAATTTCAATACCACACAAATCTATTATGAATCTGTTAGCTTGCGGACAGCTTGCAAATGAAATCATAAATAGCTTATATTCATTTCGTTCACTGTCTGCACGGAAACAATTTGAAATACAGAATTATTACCTAATCAGAAGTTTTATCCATATAACTCTTTCTTAATTGCCCGCAGGCAGCATCAATATCTGTACCCATTTCTCTTCTAATAGTAACATTAATTCTATTTTTTTCAAGTATATTTTTGAAATTTTGAATATTTTTCGTTCCAGATTGCCTGTAATTTCTCTCTTTTATAGGATTTACCGGAATCAGATTTATATGGCAGTTCATCCCTTTTACGCGTTTGGCAAGTTCCTGGGCATGCTCTGCTAAATCATTCACTCCTTCCACCAAACTATATTCAAACGTAATTCTACGCCCTGTCTTTTGATAATAATAAGCACATGCATCCATTGCAGCTTCTATAGTATAACGTTCAGCAACGGGCATAAGCTGCCGTCTTACCGTATCATTCGGTGCATGCAAGGATAATGCCAGGGTTATCTGAAGATTTTCTTCGGCTAATTCTTTAATTTTATCAACCAGGCCGCAGGTCGAAACTGTTATATTCCTCTGACTGATATTTAAACCGTTTTCATCCGTTAACATGTATATAAATTTTAAGAGATTACCATAATTATCCAAAGGTTCCCCGGTACCCATTACCACAACGTTAGAGACTCTCTCGCCAGATATACACTGAATACGGTATATCTGGTCCAGCATTTCAGAAGTACTTAAATTCCTCTCAAATCCGCCAATGGTAGAAGCACAAAATTTACACCCCATCTTACAGCCGACCTGGGAGGAGATACATACGGAATTCCCATGATGGTATTTCATAAGAACGCTCTCCAATACCCTTCCATCCCATAAACGGAATAAAAACTTCGAGGTTTCACCCCCCCCGGATTCCAATTTATCCACCATGGTAAGATTGGTAATTTCACTGATTGCCTTAAGTTGTTCCCTTAATTGTTTCGATAGATTGGACATTTCCCCAAAATCAGTTGCAAGCTTAACATGAAGCCATTCATACACCTGTTTTGCACGAAAAGGTTTGTCCCCAAGTTTTATCAGTAATTCTTTCAGTTCTTCCAGGTTTAATGATTTAATATCAATTTTTGACATATTTTTTCCTTTATTCTTTTATTATCAGCGTACTCTCGCAAACTAAAGGATGTTCCAAAAGATATTTTAGATGCTGAAAAATGAAGATGTTTTTATGACAGCATCTAACATATCTTTAAAGCCGGCTGTGATGTTTCCAATAATTCACTGTCATATAAGGTTTGTAGCTAATTTATTAATATTTCTTCTTAATTTTGCGATAAAAAACCCATCTGTATCGTGACTTCCAGGCAATAATTGAATATAACCTTCCTTGGTTGTGTCACATAATAGGGATGGCGGAAGAAAATCGTCTATACTTTCCAGTTTAAAATCATATTGTGATAAAAACCAGCGGACATTTTCAATATTTTCATTCTTATTAACGGTACAGGTACTATATAATAGTATACCGCCTTTTTTCACATATTGATGTACAACTGAAAGAATTTCGCGTTGTAATTTAACCAGGGCCTGTTGTTTTTCCGGAGTCATATTATATTTAATGTCCGGTTTTTTACCAATAACGCCCAAACCGGAACAAGGTAAGTCAGCAATTACGATATCGGCTTTATCTATACTATCTGCATCAAGTTGCAGCGCGTCTTTCATATCAGTTTTTATATTAACATATCCTAAGCGTCCGATATTATCACGGATTAAATTAATCTTTCCCTCAGATACATCCCGTGCATCAACCTGTCCGGTCGATTTTAATAATTCAGCCAGATGAAGGGATTTTCCACCGGGGGCGGCACATACATCAATGACCGCATCACCGCTCTTTACTCCGGAAACCGACCCGACCAGCATAGAACTTTCATCCTGAACCAAAAAATATCCTTTTTTAAAAGAACCCAAATCGCTTAAATAATTATAATCAGCTATTTTAAGGGCAAAAGGTAAATATGTACCGCGCTCCACCGTAACCTGATTTTGTTTTAGTAAGCGAATTAATTCCTCCACAGTTACTTTATCCGTATTACATCGTATGGTTGTTTTTTTATTTTGAAATGATGACTCCAACAACCGCTTCACGGCAGTATAACCGTATTGCGAAAGCAGGTGCTTTACCAGCCATTCCGGAACTGAATAAACTACGCTTAAGTACTGTATTTTATCCTTATTTTCTTCAGGAAAAATCACCTTCTCCGGACTTCGGATTACATTCCTTAATACACCGTTAACAAAACCCGAAAGATTCCCAAACCCTCTCTTTTTAGCTAGTTTAACAGCTTCATTACAAGCTGCGGAATCAGGAATCTGATCCATATATTTAATCTGATAGACACTCATCCTCATGAGATTACGGATGAGAGGTTTCATTTTATTCACTTTTACGCCGGAATACTGATTTACGATATAATCCAGTGTAAACATCCGTTCCACGGTTCCTTCACAAATTCGTGTAATCAGGGCTCTGTCCTGTTTCTCCAGATATTGATACTGTTTCAGGACCCGGCTCATTACCGTATGGCTGAAATTACTGTTTTCGGAGATATCCATTAAAATCCCCAAAGCAATTTCCCTGGCATTCATGTGGTCATTTTTATCAATCACGATTTCTTCCCCCGAATAAAAATACAAGTCTAAGGAGTTGGAGAATAGAGGCAGCTGCTGCAGCTACATAAGTTAAAGCGGCAGCCGTTAATACTTTTTTGGTATGTGTGATTTCTTCGCCATATAAAATACCTGTCTCATCTAATATCCTTACTGCCCTGGCAGAGGCATTAATTTCTACCGGCAGGGTTATAAGCTGGAATAATACGGCACAGGAAAATAAGATAATACCTAAATCAATTAAAGTTTGTGAATAACCTAAAAACATACCTATAATAATCATAGGCCAGGATATGGTCGCCCCAATATTAGCTACCGGAACAAAGGCGGTTCTTAATTTTAACGGCACATATCCCTTATCATGCTGAATTGCATGGCCGCATTCATGAGCGGCTACACCGATTGCAGCTACAGTACTTTGCCCATAGACATTGTCGGATAATTTTAAGGTTTTATCTCTGGGATCGTAATGATCTGTCAAATTACCGCTTACATGCTGAACAGATACCTCGTATATACCTGCTGAGTGAAGAATCTTCTCCGCCGCTTGTGCACCGGTCATACCGGATAAACTTCTTACCTTGTTATACTTAGCAAAAGTAGACTTTACCTTGGCAGAAGCTGCTAAGGACAGTAAAGCACCAATAATAACCAAATAATAGGTTGAATCAAAAAAAGGCAAATACATAATATTCTCCTATCTGCACTATTCAGTGCAAATGTAATTTATAGGCATCTATTCAGCTAACCCGGTAAATCCGTAGAATTCGAATTAAATAGCGCAGGAATATGCCGTTTTTGCATCTTTGGATGCCTCGGTTCATAAAAACCGTTGTGATTGAATCGTCGCATTTATAGTGAGTTATCAACTGCGTCTGTTTAATGCAGACGGATTGTATAACCTATTACCTTATTATACCTCATCAATTCTTTTTATTTAATATTACACCCGGAACTACGGAATAACCTCTTAAGAAGGCATCTACACGCATCCGCTTCTTACCTTCCAGTTGTAGTTCCTTAATTGCTAAACTTTCCTGTGGGGTTTTGACGATAATGGAATCTTTTGTAATAAAAATTATTTCTCCCGGCATCCCCTGGGCTTCTGCTTCTATAACGTCAGCATCCCATATTTTAAGTGTTTTACCGTCTAAATACGTATATGCACTCGGCCAGGGATTTAACCCCCTTATAAAACGTTCTATTTCAACTGCCGGGCGGTTAAAGTTAATAAGGCCCATTGATTTGTCCAAAATTTTGACATAATTTGAATCCGCATCATTTTGTTTTTCCCTGGGTGCGGTTCCGTTTTCAATTGCAGCCAAAGCCTCTAATAATAAATTTCCTCCGCATTCAGCCAATTTATTTTGTAAGCTTCCTCCGGTCTCTTTTGCCTCAATTGGTACTTCTGCTTTCATAATCATGTCACCGGTATCAATACCAACATCCATATGCATAATGGTAACTCCGGTTGTATCTTCTCCATTGATAATGGACCACTGAATCGGTGCAGCACCACGGTATTTCGGAAGTAAGGATGCATGAACATTAATACATCCATATTTAGCCAGTTCTAAAATAGATCTCGGTATGATCTGCCCAAATGCAGCAACAACAATAACTTCCGGGTTATATTCTGCTAAAACCGGGAGAAAACCTTCTTCCTTCACTCTATTCGGCTGTAAAACCGGTATATTATACTGCAGTGCAACTTCCTTTACCGGCGTATATTGCACTTGCTTACCCCTGCCTTTTGGCTTATCTGGCTGTGTGACAACCGCAAGTATCCGGTGTTCTGAACGAATCAGCTTATCTAATACAACTGCTGCTAAATCCGGTGTTCCCATAAAAACCATATTCATAATTTAATGCCTCCTTTAACTTAAGAGTACTCTCAGAAATTATCAAATCCTGTTTTTCTGATATTTTATATGCTGTCATAAGAAAGAGTCTGACGCGCTGTCACTTCAGTGACACTCTTCCTTTTGCACGTCATGCGTATCCTGCGGAGCATTTTTGTGATATGATATATGTGTTTTTGCGCAGACCATCTGAACGAAGTGAAGGAAAGGCAAGTAAAAACACATATATCATATCGCGAAAATGTGCATAATCTACTTTCGGCATATAAAATATCTTCTAAAACCTTATTTCATTTCCGAGAGTACTCATAAATTCTTTTGTAATCTTAAGCGTTATCATCAGACACTGCTTATGGATTACATCTATTATATAAAAACAATCAGGTAAAATCTACATATTAAGAAAGACTTTATAAACTTTAAGAGATTATTAATCAATTACGCTTCCTCTTCTGAAGTGGAGTGCAATCCGCCAATTACTTTATCCACATATAACACGCCATTTAAATGATCAACTTCATGACAAAGTGCCCTGGCAAGGAGTTCTGTGCCTTCTACTATGATTTCTTCCATGTTTTTATTTAAGGCTTTTACTTTTGCATAATTAGGTCTTGACACTAAACCTGATTTACCCGGTACGCTTAAACAGCCTTCCTCTCCCGTCTGCTCCCCATCTGTCTCTATTATTTCAGGGTTAATTAAAATTATGGGGCTGTCTCCTTCCGGTGATACATCTATTACAATCAGGCGTTTTAAAATCCCAATCTGAGGTGCTGCTAATCCAACCCCTTCTGCCTGATGCATCGTGTCAAGCATATCTTCTATAAGAATTTTTAGTTTTGGTGTCAGCTCAGTAATTTCTTTGGATTGTTTTGTTAATATTTTATCTCCTATTAAACGAATATTACGAATCGCCATATCTTCATCCCTTTCCGCTTTATATATTAATTTAATTTCAGTTCACCCAGGCTGATTCTTTATATTATCAAATAAAAAATACTGCACCGGACAAATTATAATATCCTTTTTCTATGTTTCTGTCAATAACTGTTCATCGGGTTAAAATCAAATTGTATATTGCATCCGTTAAAACGATCAGAATAATTAATATAACCTTCCAGATAGTTTTTCAGATGTATTAAGCATTCATAATCCGCCTGTTTTATATAAATCATATACCTGTAAATATCATTTGCCTTGGATAATACAGCGGCTGCGGGGCCAATGATAACCGTATCCTTTGTTATCCGCTCTGATTCTACCCACTCATTGGCAGCACCGCGTAGAAGTTTTGCAGCAAATATTGCTTTATTTTCCTCTTTGGAAGCAATCAGTATGGCCAGAATATGGGCTGCCGGAGGATATTTTAACAAATCCCTGAAATTCATTTCCTGATGATAAAAACCAATATAATCATCTTTACCGGCAGCAGTTATACTGTAATGGTCCGGCTGGTAAGTCTGAATGACAACCTCTCCGGGAAGTCTTCCCCTCCCTGCCCTTCCGGCAGCTTGCGCCAACAGCTGATAGGTTCTTTCTGCGGCACGGTAATCAGCAGCATATAGGGATAAATCTGCGGCCAGTATCCCTACTAAAGTAACCATGGGAAAATCGTGGCCTTTTACAATCATCTGGGTACCTACCAGAATATCAGCCTCCTGGTTTGCGAAAGCGGATAATATTTTTTCGTGTCCATCCTTCGTTTTTGTCGTATCCGTATCCATGCGCAAAACCCTTGAACCAGGAAATTCTTTTTTTACCAGTTCTTCAACTTTTTGGGTTCCGGTTCCAAATGCAGCGATATATTTCGAACCGCAACTTGGACATATCGTAGGCGTGGTTTCTTCATGACCGCAATAATGACAGACGAGAGTTCCGTTATTATGGGCTGTTAAGGATACATCACAGTGAGGGCATTTCATTACATGGCCGCAGCTTCTGCAGGATACGAAACCTGCATAACCTCTCCGGTTAATAAATAATATAATTTGTTCCTTTTTATTCAGTCTATCCTCAATTAAGTTCCTTAAATGTATACTAAAAATAGATTTATTTTTTTTCTTCAATTCTTCCCTTAAATCTTCAATCCAAATCTTTGGCATCCTGCCTTCCCCATTACGGGAGGGCAGGGAAAATAATTTATACTCACCTGCTAATGCTTTTTTATAAGACTCCAGTGAAGGGGTTGCAGATCCTAATATAACGCTGGATCCGGATAATTCAGCACGTTTAATTGCAGCTTCCCTCGCATGATATTTAGGGGGACTTTCACTTTTATAACTACCTTCATGCTCTTCATCCATAATAATTAAACCTAAATCTTTAAATGGCGTAAAGAGGGCAGACCTTGGACCAATCATAATATCAATATCACCATTTTTCGCCCTGAGAAACTGGTCATACCGCTCCCCCTGGGATAAACGTGAATTCATTATGGATATCCGGTTGCCAAACCGTCTGTAAAACCGCATAACAGTCTGATAAGTCAATGCTATTTCAGGAATCAGCATAATAACTTTTTTACCCTGTTTAATAATAGAGGATATTATCTCCAGATAAACCTCTGTCTTACCGCTGCCGGTAACTCCATGAATCAGATATGTTTTTCGTATTCCCTCATTATATTCACTTATTATTTCATTTGCAATATATTGCTGTTCCTCCGATAATATTATATGCTCTTTCTCTGTTAAATTATTGCTTAACGGATTCCGATATAATTTTTCTACTTCTGTAGTAATTATACCCAGGGTTTCTAAATCCTGTATTGTAGTTCTGGCTATATTTAATTTATTTATTGCAAGATCATAGTCTATGTCCCCTGCAATATAATTTTCTTCAGTATCCTGGCCAATCATAACTTCCAATAAACGGACTCTTCCCCTGTTATTTTTTTTACGGAATTTCTCCAGATACTTCAGTGCATCTTCTATTGTAACAACTAATTTAATTGTTTTTTTCTCTTTGGATTTAACTGATTTTTTAACCGGGATCACTGTTTTAAGAGCATCATTCATTGTGGCGCCAAAGGTTTCCTTAATCCAATATGCCAGACTGATAAGTTGACTTTCGATAATCAGGCCATTATTTACAATTTGATGAATCGGTTTTATTAGTTCCACTTTCCATTTTGGTTTCTCAGATATACCTACAATATAACCCTGTATTAATCGATTTCCTTTTCCAAAGGGAACATTAACTAAAGCACCTATAACGGCTTTGTCCATGAATTCTTCCGGTATGGAGTATTGGTATGATTTATCTAAGTTTTCGTGGGAAATATCTACAATAACATCTGCATATTTTGGCATACCAGACCACCCCCTTTATATACTATCGCAGTTTTTACATCAGTTTACTTCTATCGTTTTTATTTGATTAATCCAAATCCTTATGTTTACAAAATCATTACTTCTCCTGACTGATTGCCTTAACAATTTCGTCCGTTTTCATTCCTCTTGAACCTTTTACTAATATACCGTCCCCGATTTTTAAATGCGTTAAAAGATATTCAATTGCATCTTCGTTTCTCATAAAGGAACGGGTGGCTATATTGGTATTTTTATCCTGTATCGCCTTTGCAATATAAGAAGCTTCCTTACCGACCGTAATTACTTCATCTATTTTTTGCCCTGTGATATACACACCTACATCATAGTGGCATTGCTGAGACAGGCCGCCTAATTCCAATACATCGGCTAATACGGCTATCCTTCTATTTATACCCTCAAGTTCCAGCAATACATGAATACCGCTTTTCATGGAGTCAGGGCTGGCATTATAAGAATCATCTATTATTTTTATCTGATTCACTTCTTTTATCTGCCCTCTCATAGCTATAGGCTGATAATCATAGAGACCTTTCTTTGCAGTGTTTACAGGAATATGATAATGTTCGGCAACTGCCAAGGCAGCAAGCGCATTAAATACATTATGCATACCCAGGACTTTTAGTGCAATTTCTTCTCCGTCACCAGGCTGGCTATTACTGTTTTCCCCTGGATTATTGTAACCGGTTTGAAACTGCTTGTGTTCCTGCATGGAATTATTACCGGGGTTCTTTCCTAATATAAAATGCGTTTCTCCATTCACCGTATGAATGTCTTCTGCCCGGTAATCGCAAAAGTCTTCCGTACCATAAGAAACTACTTTTGTATTTACAAACTTTCCTCTTGTTTTTTGGCATATATTCAAATCAGTCAGGGCTTCCTTATCAGATTGATATAATTCACTTAACAAATCATCATTTCCATTAATAAATAAAACAGAGTCATAATGAAATGAATTAATAATATTTAACTTTTCTTTTCGGATATTTTCTTTTGTCTTAAGCTGTGCAATATGGGATACACCGATATTCGTCATGATAGCGGCTTCGGGTTTTGCTATCTCAGTCAGTTTTGCCATCTCACCTTCTTCACTCATACCCATCTCAATTACTGCTATTTCATGCTGTGAATTCATACGAAGCATCATAAGCGGCAATCCTATCTGGCTATTCATATTACCTTCTGTTTTCAGTACATTGTATTTTGTACCTAAGGCGGCTGCTACCATTTCCTTGGTTGTAGTTTTGCCGGCACTTCCGGTAATGCCGATTACAGGTATATTGAATCTGCTTCTGTAGAACGTGCCTAATGCCTGTAACGCTTTAAGGGTATCTTCTACTCCGATATATACCTTAACTCCAGGCAGTGTGCCCGAACTCCGGTTTATCTCAGGTGCATCATGAATAATACCCTTATGTCTACTGGTAAAACAGGCAACTGCGCCGTTTTGAAAAGCACTCTCTATATAGTCATGGGCATCTACCCGTTCGCCGGCAATTGGTACAAAGAGGGAATGTTCTTCCATATTTTTTGAATTTGTCCCGACTGAGGTAATAAAGATATTTTCATCACCACACAAAATAATTCCACCGACTGCTTCTGCTATTTCTTTTGCTCTTAACGCTTCCATTTGAATTCCTGCTTTCTGATTCCTATCTAAAATAATTTTAAGCTGATTTTAGCTGAGTATTGATTACCATCACCCGCTATTTGTGCTGATACTGCTGTTGTCAATCGGCGTCTATATTATTTTAATACCTTCCTCTTTTAATTCAGTTAATACTTCTTTAATTAAGTCACGTTCATCCATTTTATATTTCACACCTTTGATTTCCTGATAATCCTCATGCCCTTTCCCTGCCAGGATAATTACATCACCTTCACGGGCATTTTGAATGCAATAACGAATTGCTTCTTTTCGGTCTATAATCGCAATATATTCACCGTTTCCTTTTTTCACACCGGTAATAATATCGTTTAAAATATCCTGGGGTTCTTCATTTCGTGGATTATCCGAGGTAACAACGGTAAGATCCGCTAATTCAGATGAAATTTTACCCATTTCATATCTTCTTAATTTAGAACGGTTGCCTCCGCAGCCAAATAAACAGACCAAGCGCTTTGGATCATATTCTTTTAATGTAGTGAGGAGACTTTCCAGGCTCATGGCATTATGGGCATAATCTATCATTACGGTAAATTTGTCTGAAACTGTTACCGGCTCAACCCTGCCTTTTACCTTAACCACGCTTAATGCTTTTTGAATCACTTCAACCGGAATGTTAAAATGCCTGCAAATAGCAATCGCAGTCAACGAATTATACACACTGAAGCTTCCCGGTACATTTATCTTAACATCAAAATTCATAAGGCCTTTTGTCCTGTATTTTACCCCTAAACTTCCGCCCAGGCTGTGCAAGTCTATATCAACTGCACGTATGTCTGCTGCTTCTGATATACCGTAAGTTTCTAATTCACAAATATGACCTTCAAGAACCTTCCACACATGGCTGTCATCTATATTGGCAATACCAACTTTGCAGTTCTTAAATAATAACCCCTTACAAGCCATATACTCTTCAAAATCCTTATGCTCCGTCGGACTGATATGATCCGGTTCAATATTAGTAAAAATACCGAAATCAAAAGTAAAGCCTGCAACACGATGAAGCATTAATCCTTGGGAAGAGACCTCCATTACAACACAAGTACAGCCTGCGGCAACCATTTTACTGAAATATTCCTGCACGACATAGGACTCCGGCGTCGTATTATTAGCAGGAATTATTTTCTCACCGATAATTGCTTCTATGGTACCGACCAAACCTGTTTTTATACCTGCACCTTCTAATATAGAACGAACCATATAAGCCGTGGTAGTTTTTCCTTTTGTTCCTGTTATACCAATTGTTTTAAGCTTTAATGCAGGATAATCAAAATAAGCCGCCGACATCTGTGCTAAAACAAGTCTTGTGTCAGCAACACGAATAACCGTAACATCTTCCTGCAAAGAAATTTCTTTTTCCACAACAATTGCAGCAGCACCTTTTTTTACAACTTCCGGTATAAAATCGTGACCATCGGCTACTGCTCCGGAAATACATATAAAAACTGTACCTGCCGTTACTTTTCTGGAATCATAAACCAACTCGGCAACCTCTCTGTCAATCATACCTTGTAAGCAGGAATACTCTGTTTTTTCAAGCATATTCTTTAAATTCATAGGACCCTCCAAATTTTGTTACGTCTCTATACTATATTACAAAATCCCATCCAAAATATTACTCTGGATGGGAATTATTCATGACAATTACTACGATATGCCAAAGGACAAAGAGTTTGCTAAAGCAAACTCTCGCGCCGAGCGCGGTCGGCAAAGCCGACATATTCTTTTCGCGCGAGTGTGCCTCCTGCCAGGATGGCTTTTTGTGCAATAGGACGCAATTTCTTATTGCATAAAAAATCAACG
>JBAVPE010000181.1:0-20107 GCA_049692775.1 Anaerocolumna sp.
GCTGGACAAGAGCCAACTCTACTCTCCGGAAAAGAGTAGGTAATCCATATCGCATTCCTAATCTACGTTTTTTTTATGAAAGCCGTAGGTCTATTAAAGTTACCCTTCTGTATGAAAAACAAATTAAAATACTTCTTGACTATTTACCAAATTGCTTGCCTGTGCCTTATTTTTTAAAGGAACCTTGAAGCTGCCCAAATTGAAGAATCCAATATCATACTCAGTAGTAACAGTCACAATAATCATATCATTCAACTGTATTTTGTCGGTTCCAGATATGAATATTGTTCCATCCAGGGATAAATCAACATCACCGATTTCACTTACTGACTTGTATTCCTCTATCTTTTCCTTAACTGCCACACTATTCTCTCCCTCTACAGAAAGGATGCGACTGACATTATTGGCATAAGTATTTAACTGATTCTTTAAGATCAGAACCGGTACAAATTGTACGATAAAAGCAAGGGTTAATACAAAGATGAAAAGCCCGATTGCCATTTCAATAAAGGTGGCACCGGACTTCTCCCTTAGTTTTCTTTTGATTTTACTACTAAATCCTGTCATCTTCCATGGTAAATAGTTCTTCATCGGTGTTCACATAGCCGAGTGAGGTTGACAAACTAAATTGAGGGTCGAAGTCAACTTCCAATACTTTTTTTCCCATCTTAGCTAAGGCTCTTCCTAAATTTTTTGTTGTGGTAGTCTTACCCGCTCCACCTTTTTGATTTGCAATTGCAATTACTTCACACATAATATTTCCTCTTTTCTCTTTTTATTTTTTCCATCTCTGTTCATTGTTAAAGGTGGTGTTGCAACACCACCTTAAGAAAAGAGATAAGAAATTTGTGTCCCCCGTCATGCCGATAGGACAGCAGTTTATAAAAAAAAGATATTGAACATAAATTCAATATCTTTTTTATTCCGGCTCTTTTATACATACTTGATTTTTTATATAATTCTAAATCCTTATAAATGTGGGCCTCCGGTCTGCTTGATATCGCCCGGTTTGTTTCACCAAACCGCTGATAATGAACGATTTCCCTTTCCCTTAAGAAGCGGATCGGATCAATGATATCAGGATCTTTTACTAAACGGAGGATATTATCATAAGTAGTCCTGGCTTTTTGCTCTGCCGCCATATCTTCGTGCAAGTCCGTTATTGCATCGCCTTTTGATTGGAAAAAAGTTGAGCTAAATGGCATTCCACTTGCTGCCTGAGGCCATAAACCTACTGTATGATCAACAAAATAAGGCTCAAATCCAGCTGCTTTAATTTCTTCAATACTTAAGTTTCTGGTTAATTGATGAACTATTGTACTAACGATTTCCATGTGTGCCAGTTCTTCTGTACCTATCTTTGTATCGGAATGACGACGAAATCTACGATTTCCTCCAAATTCAAACAATTAATATTAACTCAGGTCAGAGCCCTGAACTAAATAAACTATGAATCTAAAATTATCTTTCCTTTATAATAAAACAAGTAAACTTATCTCTGAAATCTTTGAAAAATAGTTCGATTTCCGTAATATTAAAAGTTACTTTATCCTTAATTTCTAAAATGTTCCCGGTATTTTTTATCTCCTTGCCACATGTAATTTCTTTGCACTTTATCACATCCGCTGCATCCACCTTATCCCAGGTATTAATAGTTATTCTATCAAGGATATTATGGTAAAAAGCATCATTCCATACCAACCCGTTTAATAATTGCCAGAGATGATTGATAGCCGGCTCTTTCTGATACGCTAATGCATCCTTATCAGGCAATTCATTTTGATTATGTAAACCTTCTTGAACATTGAAACACTTCGTCAAATTACTATGGTGGTATAATTTTTCGTATTCTTCTTCCACCGCTTTCGTTAATTGAATGATTTCTGATTCATATCTCTGCTTTAGTGTCTTATAATCTAATTCTGATATCTCTTTTGATAGATAAAAATCAATTAATTGCTGTTTTTTCAATACAACTGATTTCAGTTTAGTCTGTAATTTCCCGATTCCATTATCCTGCATCTCCAGGCTGATAACCTTTTTTAGGATTCTGCTGACATTCTTTATTAATCCTTGCTTATCAACCGGCAGGTTCTTCATAAAATCCTGAAGGACAGCTTTTATATCCTCTTCTTTCATTGTCGGATTATTACAACCTTTTTCACGGCCGTTTTTATCGATATGTTTTCTCCCATTTTGAACTGCCTCATAACAGCGCCAGCTTTTGTATACACTTCCATCCCTGTGCTTTTTTGTACGGGACACATAGGTACCGCCGCAGGCTTTGCATTTGATCAAACCGGAAAAGCAATAACGGTTGCTATATTTTTTCGTAATTTCCGGTGAAGGGCTCCTCCTCTGTAATTCAATCTGCGCTTCAGAAAACAGTTCACGGCTGATAATCGGTTCATGATGGTGTGAATGGATTATAAATTCTTCTTCGCCTCTATTATACTTTTTCTCATGTTTCAGATAATCCGGTGTATAGGTTTTTCTCTGTATCAAATCCCCGTAATATTTTTCATTTTTTAAGACACGTAATATGACAGCCCCATGCCATTTACTGTTACCGCCGGCCGATGGAATGCCTGCATCCGTAAGTTCCCTTGCAATGATATGGGTGCCTTTCCCTTCCCGGACGAATTTATGGAAAATAAGCTGTACGGTTTTAGCTCCTTCCTCATTCACATACAGTCTGCCGTTTCTTAAATCATACCCCAGCATATCCCGTCCAAATACAACCCCCTGCTCCATACTGCGTTTCTGCCCCCATTTCACCCTGTCTGAAGTTTTACGGCTTTCCTCCTGGGCGATGGAGGATAAAATAGTAAGACGTAGTTCTGCGTCCGAATCTAACGTATTGATATTGTCATTTAAAAATATGACGCCGATGCCCAGATCTTTTAATTTACGTGTGTAATAGATACTGTCTAAGGTATTTCTGGCGAAACGGCTGATTTCCTTTGTTAAAAGGAGGTCAAATTTATGTTCCTGTGCCTCTTTAAGCATACGGTGAAATGCGTACCTCTTCTTTGTACTGGTGCCGGTGATCCCTTCATCCGCATAAATTTCTGTCAAGTTCCAGAGAGGATTACGATTTATATAATCACGAAAATATCTTTTTTGACTGTCTAAAGAATTGATCTGATCCTCCTTATCGGTTGATACCCTGCAATAGGCGGCGGTTTTTATCATACTTTTATCCCCCCATCAGCTTTTTTGTATTTCTTCCGTGCATTGTTCAAATTGATACCGGGTAATCAGATTATTTTCTAATAAGGCCAGTAACAGGGATATCTGAATATGTTCAAGAAATTCTTTACTTTGAAAAATCCTGGTATTTTTTTGATTATAATCCGTTTGTATAATTAATTTATGCTTGCTTTTCAACAACAAGCCTCCAATCAGGCGCTTTTATTATTAATATAATTTATTATATTAAGGTTGTACGTTATTCTTCATATTCAAAACTGACTTCCCTGCTGGCTAAGTCAAATATTAATTCCCTCTTATGATAAAGCAGGAATCTTGCTGTGGTTAAATGTTGTTCTTTTATTGTTCTTGACATATCCCCCATAACCGGCGCAAACAGTTTCTGGGAAAATTCCTGACTCCTTTTTGTATCAGCCACCCTAAACCGGGTTGAACCAGACTCATTTATATGGATTTTAAACAGATAGTTCCCCTGTTTTAAACAAAGCCCTGATTTACTGCTTTTTAGAATTTTGACACCAAGATAAGTAGCCAGCCGATACTCTTTACCTTTATATACGATAGCGCAGATACAGCCCTTAAAAAAGATTCCATGATATGGGATATCTGCGACAGAAACAAAGATAGAACATCTTTCTCCCAGAAAATGATTGCATTGAATCCATAAATAAGACTTTGGGAAAGAATAACCCATATCCTTTTCTATATAGCCGGTACCTTTATGAAAAGTGAATTTTATCCCATTACAAATTAAAGTTCCTTTTACTTTATGCTCCATGCTGATAATTTCATGTTTACATTCCATCCAGGGAAAATACTTAAAATAGCCCATAATCGTATAACGAAGAGGAACTGTTTTTCCATATTGCAAAATCCCTTTTATATTAATTTCCGTTGTATTTATATCAACCTGAATACCTCTTCTGCTAAAAATATTATTGCCGATTCTTATAATCATCTTTCCGCGGTCAATACGGAAGTCATTTATAGGAAATGGAATTGCATAGGAATTATCCTTCATGATAATCTGGATAAATGCATGTGAGTTTCCATTAGAATCCGTATTAATACCTGGTATAAAACATATAATCCGATTTCCTGCCTGCTGTTTAAAATACCAGCCTTCAAAAAAGCATTTTCTTCTCATTTTATTTATTAAGTTGTTCATATTCTAAGCTCCCCAAGGCAGGATTATTAATTAATTTACCGGTATAGTCAAAACGGGAACCATGACAGGGGCAGTCCCAGGATAGCTCATCAGGATTCCATTCCAACTGGCAGCCTAAATGAGTACATTTTGTTGAAACCATATAAACCAAACCGTCCAGGTCTTTGTATACACCCACCTTTTCTCCCTCCTCTTCTATAATTGCTCCATGACCCACCAAAACTTCTTCCAGTTTCGTATCCGGTATTTTGAACTTTTTTATAATAAGATTATTAACCGTATGTTTGGTTTCATCCAGTAACCCTGCCATAGAAGCAGTCACTTCAAATCTTTGGGGATTAAATACTTCTTCATAAGGATTCTTAATTCCATTTATTTTATCGCTTAGAATCATGGCGGATACCATGGCACTGGTCATTCCCCACTTATTAAAACCGGTTGCAACATAGAGCTGCGGTGTTGAAGCAGAATACTGCCCGATATAAGGTACACTGTCTACACTATGGCAATCCTGGGCAGACCAATTGCATATCTCCTTACTTTCCGGATAATATTCTATGGCAGCTTTTCTTAGTGATTCATACTTCCCGCCTGAAGTGTTCTCCCCTGTCCTATGACCTCCCCCACCTAATATAATCATATCCTTATAGTTACGGAAGGAATATCCCGACTGGCTTTCATCCTTATACATACCGTTTAATTCAGGTACATTACTGATTGCAATGGCATAAGACCGTTCCTGATGCATTCTTACGAAATAATAACCGGGACTGTTAATAAAAGGATAATGAGTTGCTACAACAATGGCATTTGCCTTCACTTTACCCCCTTTCGTTATAATTACCTGGTCCTCAATTCCTTCGGCCGTGGTATGTTCGTATATTTTTAACGGTTTTATCATTTCTTTCAGAAATTCTAAGGGATTAAACTGAGCCTGTCCTTCGAATTTGACAGCACCTTTTATGGCAAATGGCAGGGTTGTATCTGTGGTAAATTCTGCATTGATACCACAAGCCTTAGCCGCCTTCACTTCCTTTTCTATCTTTGATACATCATTTTTCGTGTATACGTAAGATGGCAGTCTTTCAAAATGGCAGGAAATATTTCCTTCTTCCATGAACTCCGAATACAGTTTTATGGCTGCTTCATTGGCCATACCATACAGGTGCGCTTTCTCCTTTCCAAATTTCTGAATCAGGGTATCATAAATTAAGGCATGCTGCGATGTAATTTTCGCAGTAGTATTCTGGGTCTGACCGCTGGCTATTTCATTTGCTTCCAGTACTACGGAATCAATCCCCTTCTTTTTTAATAAAACTGCAGTTAAAATACCTGCCATTCCGGCACCTATGATTGCTACCTCTGCTTTTATATCATTTTTCAGTGGTGCCTGTACATCAAACTGACATTCCTTTTTCCAAATGGATTCCATTGTAAAACCTAAGCATATTATAGTACTTTCTATCACTATGCTTTATCCTTTCTACCAATTAAATATATCAGGTAATTGCGAAACTCATAACGAATCCAATCATCTATTATTAGAATTACCAAGTTTTCTTAATATACTCGGTTTTTTTATCGTTTTTAATAGTTATCTTGGTTTTAAAGTGGAATTTTAAATTTTTTTATTTTATGGATTTTAGATTTCCCTTTTTATGGATTATTATTGACTTAATTTTATAGAATGGGTATACTGATTCATGTTAAGAAGCAACGATACGACCCGCAAAAGAACCTCTTAGAAATAATAATGTCGCACTCTAATAGAGTACTCTCGGAAACTAATTGTAGCAATAGAAGATATTTTAAATACTGAATATAGGCTGAGGACATTTTCTGTCTATCATATGTATGTTTTTACTTGCCTTTCCCTCTCTAAGTTCGGACGGTCTGCGTAAAAACATACATACGATATCACGAAAATGGAGATAAAATTTTATTGACAGCCTCTAAGATATCAGTAAATACAGGCTGTGAGAGTTTCCGAGAGTGCTCTAATATAGAACGGAGTTTATATGAATATAACAATACATACTTTTTTAATTGTCTGCCCTTTGGTATTTCTTGCAGGATTGATTGATTCCATTGCAGGCGGCGGAGGATTGATTGCACTTCCCGCCTACTTCCTTGCAGGGCTCCCGCCCCATTTTGCAATTGGTACAAACAAGCTGTCTTCCTGTGTCGGCACTGCTATTTCAACCTTTCGTTACTGTAAAAACAAATTAGTAGATTGGCAAATCGGAATACCTTCCATAGTGCTTGCTTTGATTGGCTCAACTTTAGGCGCTAACCTTACGCTTTTAGTAAATGAAAAATACTTAAAATATATTCTGTTATTCCTCCTTCCGGTGGTAGGGTTTTATGTGCTAAGGAGCAAATCCTTTACCGATAAAGTGAATACAGAACCTCTTCCAAGACAAAAAGTATATTTTATAGCTTGTCTTGCATCCTTTATTATAGGTACCTATGATGGTTTTTACGGTCCGGGCACCGGAACTTTTTTAATACTTATTTATACCGGGCTTGCCAGAATGGATATAAGAATTGCTTCCGGTAATACCAAACTGGTCAACTTATCTTCTAATATAGCGGCCCTGGTAACGTTTATACTGGGCGGTAAGATCCTCTTCCTTCTAGGTATCACAGCCGCCGTCTTTAGTTTTGCCGGCAACTATATAGGTTCAGGACTTGTATTAAAAAACGGCCACAAAATTATTCGGCCTATTATATTGACCGTGATAACCTTATTATTCATTAAAATAATAACCGGGTAAAGTAAGGGCAGCTGCAAAGAATTAGAATGATCGGCCTGCTATAGTTTTTAAAGACCAAAGTTTTGTAATTACCCATTTATTATGCACGGAAACCTCTTCCGATAATCTCGCTGGTATTTGTTATAAGTATAAATGCTTCCGGTTCAATCTGTTTAATATATCTTCTTAGCAGTACTGCCTGACTGCGGTTCATAACTGTTAAAATAATTTTCCTTTCTTTATCTGAAAAAGCTCCTTTTCCGTCAAATATCGTGGCACTTCGATGCAGGTGATTTAAAATATACGCACTGATTGGTTTTGGATTCTCACATATAATCGTAAAATACTTATTCAGGTTCATATTTTCAATTACGGTATCTATTAAAGTTGACTTAATAAATAGTCCTAATAAAGAAAGTAGTCCTGTCTGGACATCGAAAACCACGAATGCAAATAAAGTCAATGTAAGGTCTGAATATAATAAAGAATGCCCAATGTCAATATTGGAATATTTTTTCAGCAGCAAGGCTATTATATCCGTTCCTCCGGTCGAAGCACCTATATTAAAGAGCATTGCCGTCCCCACCGCAGGCAAAATAACAGCAAATGCAAGTTCTAACACGGGTTCCTGGGTAATCGGCCCCTTCATGGGTATAATTACTTCCAAAAGGCTTAAAGAAACAGACATTAATATACTGCCATAAGCGGTCCGGTTACCAAAACTCCTGCCTAAAAACAAATATCCAACACCCAATAGCAGCAAATTAATAATTAATACAATCGTTCCGGAACTAATTGCAGGACCGATTATACTACTTAAAAGATTGGCCAATCCGGTAACCCCTCCTATAATAAAATTATTGGGGAATTTAAAAAAATATACACCAATCACAACTAACTCTACTCCAAGGGTAATAAATAAATATTCCTTTACCTTTGTCCAAATTGTTTCTTGTTTTTCCACAGAATCCTCCTTGCGTATACGGCAAACCTTCTAACATTTTCTATTCCATAGTATGATAGGAAGATATTAAAAAGTCAAGTATATTTATCATGATAAATCGGGAAATCGATACTGATAAATCAGAAAATTATAAATCATAATTAAACTTATAGTACTGAGATTTTAACCAGATTTTTGGACTATCTATAAGACATACAAAAGTATGTTAAGAAGCATTTTGGTACCGACATACCTATATCGGTTAATACACCACAAACTTCTTTGTAAGGCATTGTATACCTTTGAGACAGATAACGCATGGAAGCTGCCAGCTCGCCGTCTGGTCCGCCGAATTGCGTGATAATGAATTTAGCTGCTTTCGCATTGGAATTTTTGATATTTACAGGATATTGTAATCTCTTTTCATAATTCCACATAAATTAGCACGCTCCTTCCCATGGCCACGGATCATCAATCCAAGTCCACATATTTGCATCTGCAACGTCATAAGCAGAAATAGGTCCATAGCAGTCTCTATATTCTTTCATCGCTTCTTTTCGGATCTTCCTGTAGTTTTGATAATAATCCAGGGCTTCCCTGTCATAGGGATGAGTGTCCAGAAATAGCTTGCAGTCATCAATTGCGAAACTTGATTCGGTGATGATGCACATTAATTGTTCACGGCTTTTATTTGTCACGCCTATCACCTCTCATTCCGCACATATTTCTGTCACCATAGAAAGGCATAATCAATTCCTCAAATATGGTTCCTGCTGCCAGACCAGCTGAAGCATCAAGTACCTTTCTCCATTTTTGAAAAGGTACATAAGCCATTGCCAATGGTAATTTATCAACACATTTTTCAAAATCATCTTTGTCACAACGATTTTCTTTACCAGCCTCTACTACCGGAGTAACGCCGCAGCCGCATTGAGGATTTTGAAATTGACCCATGTTTCTGTTATAACGGGTATACATTGGACGTCTGTAGTTATCCATTGAGTAAATCTCCTTTTTTATTTATACACTATTTTATGATTTAACTTATATATGGTTACAACAATTGTAAAAAAGACACATATTCCAGCGATTAACCGCATAGTATATGTGCCTGATCTATTACATTATTTATTATAGTAACCAAATGTATATTGTTCGAATTTTTTAATGGGTATCGGTTTGGAATAGAAATATCCCTGGGCAGTCTCACAACCAGCTTTGTAAAGGAATTCTGCCTGTACAAAATTCTCAACCCCTTCTGCAATCACATCAATGTTTAACTCTTTAGCCATTGCTATGGTATATTGAATTACCGTTTTACCTCTTTCTGTTGCTACTATCTCATTTAAAAATCCCCGGTCAATTTTAATGATATCTACCGGTACGTCCTTTAACATATTTAAAGAAGAATACCCTGATCCGAAATCATCCATCGAAAGGATAAACCCTTCTGATTTTAAAGAGTGTACCAAATGGGATAGTTCATCTAAATTATTTATGAAAACGGTTTCTGTCAGTTCAAGTTCAATGAGTATCCTCGGAACCTTATATTTTTCTGCAAGCATAATAAATTGCTGGACAATATTCGAGTTATGTATGTGCAGCCGGGATACATTAACTGAAATTGGTATCAGCGGATACCCTTCATCCAACCATCGTCTCAAGGTTTCAAAAGCTTTTTCCCAGATATAATAATCCAATTTAATAATAAAACCATTCTTCTCAAATAATGGAATAAACCGTTCCGGTGTAATGATCCCCTTGATAGGATGAACCCATCTGACTAATGCCTCCGCACCAACAACCTCAGTTGTGGCTATCAAGACTTTAGGTTGGAGATACATTTCAAACTCCCCATTTTCCAGTGCCAAGTTCATTTCATCTTCAATATCTTTATCTTCGATTCCCCGCTGTCTTAAGGTTTCATCATAATATGCAACTAATTTTAAGACGTTTCCCTTAATCGTCTTTTTCGCCAGGCTGGCATGGTCGCATAATGTTATAATATCTGTTTCATCACCTGCCTTACATACCCCAAATGACAGCATTACACCTAGATTTAAAGGATAACTGCTTATCTCTTCCCTTAATAAATCCGCTATGTAACCAAAATCAGAGTCTCTTTCATACTGCAATAAAATCGCAAAATTATCCGAATACATACGGCAGTATAAGTTTGTCTGACTTATTTTGGTCCTTAATATATATCCGATGTATTTTAATACTCCGTCCCCTTCTTTTGAACCATATAAATCATTAATGATTCGAAACTTATCAATGTCAAAAACGACAACTGCATAAGTTTTATTTCTATTATTCCTTATTGTTTCTTCTGCATCAATGGTGAATTTTATCAGATTAGGAATATCGGTTAAAACGTCTTTGTCCATCCGATTTCTTACCTTCTCAAATGCTTCCATCTCTGCACTGACGTCCTGTGCCATCCCCAACACACGGACTAATTTACCGGACTTATTAAAAATATTCTTTTTATTGCTTCGGATCCAAACATAGTTACCGTCCTTATTTTTTCTTCGGAAGGTTATGGTATCAAGCTGCATCCCTTCCTTGCCATGTTTTAAATAACTTTTAAACTTGTCCAGATCTTCCGGATGGATATCCTTTAAGCAAAACATTTGTTTTAATATAGCCTGCTTACGGTATTCAACACCCGTTTGTTCAATAAAATTTTCCGAAACATAAATCTCATGGTTAATAAGGTCTAAATCAAAGATAAATAAGTTGGTCTGCTCCATTATAATGTTGTAACGATCCTTAATTTTAATAAGTGTTTCAATATCACTTACTTCAAATCCGGATTTATCTCTTCTTTCGTCCATAAAAAACCTCACTTTATATAAACTAGCACAAAAAAAACTTAAGCTTTCAATTTTTAATTCAAATCAATATACACTGACCATATAGCAACTGGCTGCCATTCCTTATTGTTTAGGCCCTTTAGTTTTGCGTCACTGCCTTTCGACAGTTTTGCTAGCATCATTTTAATACTTATGGTAAAAATTTTATGTTAACTCCCCTCAAAGTTTTGATAAAATTTTTATTTTTACATCTGAAGTAAAAAGCTTAAGATCATTATTAATATGTATTTGTCCTTAGATAACTATATCTAAGTGAGCGATCATAGACGATTTTCCTTGACCTCCTCCTTTCAACGTATAGATGTATTCTGTTCTAAAACTGAATTTAGAAGATTCTGTAAAGTTTACTATAACATGTTTGAATCTTAATACAAGATATGTTATAATATGTTATTATTGAGTTTCAACACCCCACTCGCTACCAGCGACACTTGAAGTAGTTATCCCCTCCGATGATTTGAACTGGTTAGATAATAAAGTTACATTGGAAATTGTTAAAATCACAATTAGTAAAGCCAGATAATAACGAAACTTGGAAATTAATTTTTTCAATTTCTTATCCTCTTCTTTCAAATTTGTAACTATATTATAACACTATATTTTAAATGAATAAATGGACGCTTGCGTCCATTTAAAGTTAGGTGATTGCTGATGAATTATGAACATTTTGGTGAATTTCTCCAAGAATTAAGACTGTCACGGAATTTAACCAGAGAGCAGTTGGCTCAGGATATCTGTACTCCAAAGCAGATCTACCGGATTGAAAAAGGGGTATATGAACCTTCTTTATACCTGATAAATCAATTATCTATAAAGTTTAATATGGATTTGAATGAATATTTCAAAATGTATTTTACCAACATTACCATAGCCGGATTAGAAGGAATTAAATCTATTAATGCTGCTATAGAAAGCGGGAACATGCCATTATTAAAAACAATAATTGATAAATATGAAAAACTGGAAGACTTTAAAAAAGGGGAAAATCTTCAGCATATATATTATGGTAAAGCACTTTGTTACGCTTTATTGGATAGTAATTACAATACTTCCTTAGATTACTGCTTTAAGGGTATTCAAGTAGAATATCCCGTATTTAGCATAGATAACATTTCCAAAAATATGTATTCCAATGTTGGGATTTCTCTTCTAAATTGTACAGCCCAGAACTATTTTGCGATGAATCAGTATTATAAAGGCATGAAAGTACTTACCGAACTTCTCACTGTATTGGAAATTTATGTAATAAATTCTCCTTATACACTGTTTCAAGCCTCACAATTTTCAAAGAAGACATATCAGGTAGTATTATATAATGCCGGTGTTCATCTATTTAATCATGGTAAAATAAAAAAAGCTCTAAATTATGTGGAAAAAGGCATCGCATTTTCCTTAAAAGAATATAATTTGCGACATCTTCCTAACCTGATATTCATGAAATTTAAAATCCTTTATTGTAAGCAAAAATATGAGGAGGCCAGAGAATACTATAACCGTGCTATTTATCTTTATAAAATAACTAATAAAGAATCCATTTTAACTGAATTAGAAAACACGGCAAAAACAGATTATCCTGAAATATTTAAGGAATAGTCTACATAAATTTAGATTTACTTATTTATTAATTAACGCTATAAATTAAATTTAAGTTAAAAATGCTATGTATTAATATTGATATATAAAATCAATCGATATGGCAAATTAATTTTTCCCGTTTTATACCTCTTAGATAATTATATTTTTATCTAGCGGTATATAACAGGAAAATTAGTGTTATTCCATTAATTCATTATATCAATACTATATTCTAAAGTAAATGGACACTTATGTCCATATGAAAATTACATAAAATGGTTATAATAGTAATTATTAACCATAAGCTTTATATGGAAAACTTTCCAAAGGGTGATAATAATGAAATATGAACATTTTGGTATTTTACTTCAAGAATTAAGAATGAAATATAATATATCCAGAGAAATGCTAGCTCAAAATATTTGTACTCCTAAACAAATATATAGGATTGAAAAAGGGCAATCCGAGCCATCTATCTACCTTTTACATCAGCTATCTATTAAATTTAATCTGGATTTAAATGACTATTACAAAATGTACTTTACCAGCAGTACGATAGTGGGCTTGGAAGGAGTTAAATCCATTAATGCAGCTATAGATAGTGGAGATGTCATAAAGTTAAAGTCTTTGATTGATATTTATGAACAACTGGATGATTTTAAAAAGGGAAGAAATCTTCAACATATTTATTATGGTAAGGCACTTTGTTACGCCTTATTAGATAAGGATTACAAAACTTCTCTAGATTACTGTTTCAAAGGTATACAAATTGAATATCCTGGATTCAGTTTAAATAAAATCTCAAAAAATACTTATTCTAACATTGGTATTGCGCTCTTAAATTGTGTAAGTCAAAATTATTTTGCAATGGATCAGTATACTAATGGAATGAAAGTTCTTTTTGAACTGCTCCATATAGTAGAAACCTATGTTCTAACTTCCCCGTACCCAATGTTCCAAACATCTCAATTTTCTAAGAAAATTTATCAGGTTGTTTTATGTAATATTAGCAATCACTTATTTGATAATGGTAATATCAAAAATGCGCTCTTTTATGTTGAAAAAGGGATTCAATTTTCCATAAATGAGAATAATATACGTTTTCTCACTGATTTAATGTTAATGAAATTTAAAATTCTCTATCAAGAGCAAAATTATGAAGAAGCCAGGGAATATTATAACCGCACTATTTATCTTTATAAAATAACCAACAAAGACAATAAAATATCTGAATTGGAAGATCTGTCCAAATTAGATTATCCTGAACTATTTATGGAATAGTTTATCGCTTGGATAATTAAATTCATATCTTAATAGTTATATATAACAAGAATTATTAAAGTTAATTTGTTACAATTTTAGTATATCAACTTCTAATTCAATTCATAATGGACATATATGTCCATATGAAAATTACAAAAAATGGCTATAATAAATATTAGTAACTTTAAAAATACTTAAGAAATGTTTTCAATAAGGTGATTATAATGAATTATGAACATTTTGGTACTTTACTTCAAGAATTAAGGACAAAATATAATATGTCAAGGGAAAAGCTTTTAGAAAATATTTGTACTCCAAAGCAGATATACCGGATTGAAAAGGGTGATTCCGAACCTTCCATCTACCTTTTGCATCAGTTGTCTATTAAATTTAATCTGGATTTAAATGAATATTACAAGATGCATTTTACTTGTAATACTTTAGAAGGATTAGAGGGGATTAAATCTATTAACACCGCTATAGAACATGAAGATATACTATTAATAAAATCTTTAATTGATAAATATGAAAAACCGGAAGACTTTAAAAAGGGGGAAAATCTCCAACATATATACTATGGTAAAGCACTTTACTCCGCTTTATTAGATAATAATTACAAAGTCTCCTTAGATTACTGTTTTAAGGGTATCCGGGTAGAATGTCCTGTATTTAACCTAAATAACATCTCCCAATACATGTATTCCAATGTTGGTATTTCAATACTAAATTGTACAGCCCAGAATTATTTTGCAATGAGCCAGTATAATAAGGGTATGAAAGTACTTACTGAACTTCTCGTGGTATTAGAGACTTTTGTAATAAATTCGCCTTATCCGCTATTTCAGGCCTCACAATTTGCACAGAAAATATATCAGTTAATATTATATAACGTCGGCGTCCATCTATTTGATCATGGTGAAATAAAAAAAGCTTTAAATTATGTGGAAAAAGGCATCGCATTTTCCTTAAAGGTATATAATTTACGTCATCTTCCTAACCTAGTCTTTATGAAATTTAAAATCTTTTACTTTGAACAAAAATATGAGGAAGCCAGGGAATACTATAACCACTCTATTTTTCTTTATAAAATAACGAATAAAGAAACTATATTAGCTGAATTAGAAATCTCAGCTAAAACAGATTATCCCGAAATATTTAAATAATCGCCGCCTACATAAGTTTATGATATTCCCTTTATAAATATATACATTTTCCCCAACCTTAATCTATATTTAATATCTGGTAATAATTTAGTATTTAAAATCAATATTTTAATGATCTTTTTCTAATAAATGGGAAATGGGTTACCACTTAGGTTAATAATTATTAACCTAAGCGGTTTATACCAGATAAGAGGGGCTTATCCAGTAACTCATTTACATTTTTTATTTTATCAATAATCAAATTCGATGTAAATGGACACTTATGTCTTTTATAATAATTACAGATCTGATTACATCATTTATAAATAAACTTAAAATTCACATATTAAATATCGTTTCATTTACATTGAAGTATTTTCAACAATATACTGTTTTAATATACAGCAGAATGTTATTAAAATTAATTGAGGGTGATTATAATGAAATATGAACATTTTGGTAATTTGCTTCAGGAATTAAGAATGAAATATAATATGTCCAGGGAAAAACTGGCCAAAAATATTTGTACCCCAAAGCAGATATACCGGATTGAAAAGGGAGTTTCCGAACCTTCCATCTACCTTTTACATCAGCTGTCTATTAAATTTAATCTTGATTTAAATGAATATTACAAAATGAATTTTACCAGCAATACCATAGCGGGATTGGAGGGGATTAACTCCATTAATGCCGCCTTAGAGCGTTCAGATATACCATTATTAAAATCATTAATTGAAAAATATGAAAAACTGGAAGATTTTAAAAAAGGTGAAAATCTTCAGCACATATATTATGGTAAAGCACTTTGCTCCGCCTTATTAGATAATGATTACAAGACTTCCTTAGAATACTGCTGCAAAGGGATCCGAATAGAATGTCCTGAATTTAATATAGATAAAATTTCTGAAAATATGTATTCAAATGTTGGCATTACCCTCCTGAATTGTATAAGTCAAAATTATTTTGCAATGGATCAGTATAATAATGGTATGAAAGTACTTACTGAACTTCTCGTAATATTAGAGGCTTTTGTAATAGATTCTCCTTATCCGCTGTTTCAGGCTTCTCAATTTTCACAGAAGATATATCAGGGAATGTTATATAATATGGGTGTCCATTTATTTGAGCATGGTGAAATAAAAAACGCTTTAAATTATGTGGAAAAAGGCATCGCATATTCCTTAAAGGTATATAATTTACGCTATCTTGCTAATCTGATCTTTATGAAATTTAAAATCTTTTACTATGAACAAAAATATGAAAAAGCCAGGGAATACTATAACCAATCTATTTCTCTTTATAAAATAACAAATAATGAGACTATATTAGCTGAATTAGATGACACAGCAAAAACAGATTATACTGAAATATTTAAGGAATTGCATACATAAATATAGATTACTTCCTTTATACTCATACAGTTATCCCTAAACTTAATCTATATATTAAATACCTGGTAATAATTTAGTATAATAAATCAGTATACTAAAACTTCGCACATCTAAAAGTGCCTCTGCACCTTGAAAATTCAATATTATTTGGCAATAAAATAGCATGAAGCCCTCGATTTTGGTATAATGAAATTGCGAATAACAATAAATCAATACCGGAGGCTCATGCTATGAAAAGTATAACACAAAACAACCAAAATGATAAGAAAATTTCTGATTCGATTTGTAAATTCTTCAAAAAATATAGAATTTATTTCTGTCTGAAAGCAGCGAATGCGTATAAAACCAAAGGTATTTCTGTTATCCAAATTTTTGAATACCTTTTTTGTCTGATTTTTGAAAATCGTTCCATGTATATGAACATGCTGATGAATAAGGAGAACAAGCTCTTTTCAAAAGATACGGTATACCGCTTTCTCAATGCATCCCACATTAACTGGATACGTTTTACCTCTTTGCTGGCCGTAAGGATTGCTGCTGAAGATATTACTGGTCTTACAGACAATGCGCGTGTAAATGTTCTGATTATTGATGATACCATGTTTGAACGTGCCAGTTCCAAAAAAGTTGAACTTCTTTCAAAGGTATATGACCATGCAAAACATGCTTATAAGTATGGATTTCGCCTTCTTACACTTGGCTGGTCGGATGGAAATACATTTCTTCCGGTTAATGGCTGTTTGTTATCTACGGAAAATGAAAAAAATCGTATTACTGAAGCTAAAAAGTTTGACAAACGCAGTACTGCTTTTCAAAAAAGGAAACTTGCTCAGACAAAGGCAACCACTGTGGCTCTTGACCTAATAAAAGCTGCTAAACGGGCTAAAATTCAGGCTTCCCATGTTTTGTTTGATACCTGGTTCTGTTCTCCATCCTCACTTATTGCAATAAAAAAACTTGGATATGATGTTATCGCAATGGCAAAGAAAACATCAAAAATACATTATCTTTATAATGGAAAAATGCAGCCTCTTACAGAAATTTATAAGCAGAATAAAAAGCGTCGTGGTCGTTCCAAGTATTTATTATCGGTAGAAGTTACTGTTTCAAAAGATGGTGAAACCATCCTGCCAGAGTTGTATATGTTAGAAACAGAAATAAACGTAAAGAATATCTCTGTATTATTTCAACAGATATGACGATAAGTGAAGATGAAATAGTACGAATCTATGGAAAACGCTGGAATATTGAAGTATTTTTTAAGATTTGTAAATCCTATTTAAAACTAAGTAAAGAATGCAATTCCATTTCCTATGATGCAATGACTGCACATGTTGCCATCGTATTTACAAGATATATGATGCTTGCTGTAGAAAACCGGCAAGAGACAGATACTAGAAGTCTTGGCGAGATTTTCTTTTACTTATCAGATGAACTGGCTGATATTACTTGGATTCAGGCACTTCATCTTCTGATGCAAACATTTGTAAATACATTAGCAGATAAATTTTCGTTATCAGAGGATGAATTAAATCAATTAATGGATACATTTATGGCAGCACTACCAAAGAGCATAGTCCAGTGCTTAGGTAAATGCGCATAAAATCTTGTAATATATAACTGCCAAATATTGAATTTTCAAGGTGCATAGGAAAAATCTATGTGCGAAGTTTTAGTCCGTATATAAATAAGCTACTGATTTATGGACTACCGCTTAAATTAATAATTATTAACCTAAGCGGTTTATACTAGATAAGAGGGGCTCACCCAGTAAATTTTTTACATTTTTATTTTATCAATAATCCACTTATATGTAAATGGACACTTATGTCTATATAGAACAGTAATAGTTACATTACTTATAAGCAAACCTAAATTCACTTATAAAATTTTGTTTAACTTTCATCTAAGTAATTTTTAACTAAATACAGTTTTAATATACAGCTTAAGGTATATTAAACTATTTGAGGGTGATTATAATGAGATATGAACATTTTGGGATTTTACTTCAGGAATTACGAGGGAGGTATAATTTGTCTAGGGAAAAGCTCGCACAAAATATTTGTATGCCAAAGCAGATATACCGGATTGAAAAGGGAGTTTCCGAACCTTCCATCTACCTGTTGCATCAGCTGTCTATTAAATTTAATCTGGACTTAAATGAATATTACAAGATGTACTTTACCAAAAATACTATCATAGGTTTAGAAGGTACCAAAGCAATTAACATAGCAATCGATAATGGAGATTTACCATCATTAAAATCATTAGTAAATAGTTATGAGATGTTGGAAGACTTTAAAAGCGGCCAAAATCTTCAGCATATTTATTATGGTAAAGCACTCTGTTCTTCTTTGATAGATGAAGATTATAAAACTTCCTTGGACTATTGCTTTAAAGGTATTCAAGTAGAATGTCTGGAGTTTACCATATATAATATCTCCAATAATACACATTCAAATATTAGCTTAGCTCTTTTAAATTGTACAAGCCAGAAAAAAATTGTAGTAGTAATTGAAAATTAAATGACGTATAATAATTATTATTATTGTAATCTTGTTGTTTTAAAATGTTTAACATCTATATTACATTTTATATTTAAAACATGGCATCAAGGAGGTATACTGTGAAAGTTTATTACAAATCAAATATGAAAAAATTATTCATTGGACTACTTCTAATAGTTTGCAGTTATGTCATTATTTCGCTTATATCTGGTGCAAGATTTTTTCCCGATCAGGTAGTTAAAACTAGCCGTTGGATAGATGATAATACCTCAGTTTTACTTGGGACAGTTGAATCACCCCCATATAAGGTATATGTATATGAAAATGCAGATGAATATCGTACTGTTCTTATAGGCTATAAATTTCCATTTTGGAGGTTAAATGGTAGTTCTGGTAGGAATAAGACAATGGATATAGTTAAGCTGGTGGGATGGTACAGTTATATAAATGGTGAAACCGGAAAAGGTCTTACGGTGGTGCCAGTTCAAAGCTTTGATGATAATATAGCATATATTGAAATGGGCTCTGGTACAGATTTACAGAGAAAGGTAGTAAATGCAGGTGAAGTACTTTTTTTTTCGTGGGAAAAGTCAATTAGATGGAATGACTTGAATGGGATAGCTTACTCAAGTGATAATAAGGAACTGTACAAATTAAGATATGAAATCATTAATTCTACAATTCATCCTGATGAATTAAGGTGGTTTCCAATAAATTAACATACATTACAAAGAGGGTGTAAAATATTCTGTGTTCAGAAATAAGCAAGTAGAGCAACTTTTCAGTAAGAATAAGTATATATTTTTCTGATGAACTATTAGGTCTATTTCTTGTTTAGCTGGTTTATGTTTTTTTACACACTGTTCTTTTTAGGTATTAAAAAATGTGGTGTCAATCACATCCGCCTTCTGAAATATTTATGAATTTTTCAGTTATACTATTTAAAGTCGATAATAATATCAACATTCCGGCATAAGAGTATAGTTACAGGACTTTTATTCCGGTTTTTCTTTAGATATATATCTTATATCTTCAAAGATAATGTTTAGCTTACTTAAAAAGTAAGCGATGAATAACATGCCGTATTGTCCAGTACCCCCTTGGTATCCAAAGTCCTAAATCGGCAGTGGTTCATGCTTTTCTGCTGTTATGTTTTCTACATCAATCAGACCTGTGCAATGTTCCTTCATGAAATTACTCCATGGAAGCAGCTGTTCTATACCTTCGGGCTCATTTTTGTAGTCCGGCATATAAAGAAGTACCATGTAAA
>JBAVPE010000182.1:0-9571 GCA_049692775.1 Anaerocolumna sp.
TGATGCAGTTAAAGGATGAGGCAATTGAAATCGTAAGTGGTTCATATAGACATTTATCAAGCCTGTATGAATTGCGTGCTGCAGCCTGTACAATTGTAGCTGTTTCTTCTGGATCAGCGATGCGGCCCCTACTCTTAGAGTTAATGAATCCAAAAAATAATGATAAACTCTCAGCACTGGGTTTTGGCTGCATGAGGTTTACCAGAGATGAAAAAGAAGTTGAAAAGCAGATTATTTATGCAATTGAGCATGGAGTTAATTATTTTGACACGGCATATCTGTATCCTGGCAATGAGGTTGCATTGGGGCGGGTTCTTGCCAAGGGATACCGTGACCGGGTGAAAATAGCTACGAAAATGCCGCCCCATACAATAAAAAAATATGAAGATTTTGATAAGATTTTCAATATAGAATTAGAGCGGCTGCAAACGGACCACATTGATTATTATCTCATACATATGCTTCCGGATATCACTACCTGGAACCGGCTTTTAAAAATCGGTGTGGAAAAATGGATAGATGACAAGAAGCAAAAGGGGCAGATTATTAATATCGGCTTCTCCTACCACGGCGGCCGGGATGAATTTATTACCCTGGTAGATGCTTATGACTGGGAATTCTGCCTGCTGCAATATAATTATCTGGATGAAAATAACCAGGCCGGGGTAACCGGTATTAAGTATGCAGCTGAAAAAGGCCTGCCGGTTATGGTCATGGAACCGCTGCGGGGAGGAAAATTAGTCACGAATCTTCCGAAGGAAGTCTATGATATCTGGGATAAAGCCTATGTCAAGAGGTCACCGGCAGAATGGGCTTTCCGCTGGTTATGGAACCAACCGGAGGTTACCGTGGTTTTATCCGGAATGAATTCAATGGAAATGATTGAAGAGAATATAAGAGTGGCCTCCGATGCAGAAGCGGAGACCTTTACGGAAGCTGATTTTGAGCTGTTTAAAAGTGTAAGGCAGATATTAAGTGAGAAGATAAAAATACCCTGTACCGCCTGTAATTACTGTATGCCATGTCCGAAAGGGGTAGATATACCGACTTGCTTCTCCTGTTATAATGACCGGGAAATAGAAGGTAAATTTGCGGCTGTGGGTAAATACATTATGCAGACCAGTATTAAGAATCAAACTCACAATGCTTCCCTTTGCGTAAAATGCGGTAAATGTGAAAGCCATTGTCCGCAGCATATTAAGATAAGAGAGGAACTGACACAGGTTACAAAATCAATGGAAGGCCTGTATTATAAGCCTCTCCGGTTTTTTATAAAGAGGTTTATGAAATTGGAGGGCTGACAGAGTTTTAATAGTGGATAACCAGTACACCTTGAATAGTGGATAACCAGTACACCTTGTTTATAAGAAGCCATAGATTCTTACAAACAAGGTGTTATTCTACTGTACTACTGTAATATTAACAATGTATAAGTGAGGCATAGGAATCAGGTTCATAATGGATTTGGCTCTGTTCATAAGATAAATTATGTGTATAATTATAATTGTATATATAATTATATATTAAGAAGCTGAACTGAATGAACTAAATTGATAACTATAAGGCGGATTACTAACGGAGAGGATAGAAGAGGATAAATTATGATAAATGTTAATTCTATTTCAATTTTACACGAATTACTGGGATGTGAAAAGCCAAAGCATCCATTGATTACTTTAATGAGTGTAGATAATGTCAAACCAGGTGTTGAATATTATAACATTCCCTTTATGCTGAATTTTTATATGATATCCTTAAAGAACGATCCCGACTGTGAGCTTATGTACGGAAGAAAACATTTTGACTTTCGAGAGGGCAGCCTGATATTTACCGCACCGGGACAGGTGATTGTTCCGGGTGAAAGGTATGAAAACAAAAAAACAGAAGGTTGGATGCTTTGTTTTCATCCTGATTTGATAAGGGGAACTTCCCTTTGGAGTAAGATGTCTGAATACAGTTTTTTTGAATATGATGCCAACGAAGCACTTCATCTGTCCGATTCTGAAAAAGAAATCGTAAAACGTCTCATTACAAATATACAGATTGAATACAGCGGAAATCTGGATGCCTATAGCAATGACTTAATCGTGTCAAACCTGGAAGTGCTTTTAAACTATGCCAGACGCTTTCACGGCAGGCAGTTTATTACAAGAAATGTAATCTGTAAAGAGACGGTTGCCAGATTTGAGAAGCTTTTAAAAGACCAATGCACGGAAGAGGTAATAAAACGCCTGGGTATGCCAAGTGTAAAAGGTCTTGCCGGGGATATGGGATATTCTCCGAATTATCTTTCTGATATGTTGAAAAAGGAAACCGGAAAAACAGCACAGGAGTATATTAAATTACAGGTTTTAGAACTTGCCAGGAAATTACTCCTGACTACAAAAGAACCAATCTATTGTATCGCTGACAAGCTTGGATTTGAGCAGCCCTCCAGCTTTACAAAGTTTTTTAAATTACAGACTGGTGTAAGTCCCATTGATTTCAGAAATCGTCATACGGGATGAAAGGTCATTTGAGGGCAGACGTTTTACTGCAGTCAATCAGGGTGTGTAAATATATCTGTATCTTTCACACTAATGCCCATGCTTTATTGGCGTAAATCATGAAGAATAGCTGCCCTTGCTATTCTTCTAATGGCTCGCATGTCTTTCGCGAGACAATTCACACTAACATAATAAAACCCTGAATATCTATTATTATAGGATATTCAGGGTTTTATGTTATAACTCTTTATATTGGTTATCGGAAATTATTATTACCTGGAACAATTATGATCAGATATTGGAAGATATTGGAAACTACTACCAGATCAGGAGCCTCTGATTTTTCAGCCCCTGTTTTACATTTGTTTTAGGGTTTACTCAGAACTTGAAACGACCTTAATTTTCTATCCAAGAATTATGAAATATCCTCAAATAGTTAAAAGCAGGTTTTCCGGAAAATTTTTTATTCCAACAGAAATGTTGAAATAAGGCTGTAGCGACGGAGTATCTATTTCCCTATTTTTTATATAAAATATTAACCGAAAAATTACTTAAAAATGCCCAATTTATACAAAACGTTAAAAAACAGTAAAATTTGTAATATTATAGAAGAAAATCGGGGATTGAGGAGGTCATATATTATGTGGGGTAAAAATGAAATATTTTGTTACTTGGAGAAACGTTTTCAAGCTAGTAAGAATAAAAGATTTAATTGGAAATCAGGCATTAAATTAACAGCCGTGTTATTGATTTTGATGTTAGTTACCGAATTAGCCGCGCAGCCTGATTTGTCTTCATTTGGTTGTACAAAAGTATATGCTGAAACAATAACAGATACCGAAGCACCGACGGCGCCTGCAAATTTGAACATATCAGGTTCTGCCGACGCAATCGTCCTGAGCTGGGATGCTTCCGGTGATAATATCGGAGTGGCAGGATATAAGATATACAGGAACGATGAGGAAATCGGGACATCAACGGAAAACTACTATACGGATTATACCATCACGGAAGCAGGCACTTATATCTATACGGTAAAAGCATACGATGCATCGGGCAATCTTTCAGGAGCAAGTAACGGTATGATTCTGACAATAACCACAGGGGATGGATCGGATCCTTCGGAGAATTCTGGGATTCCAACCGCACCAACGAATTTGTCAATGTCAGGTTCCGCCGATGCAATCATCCTAAGGTGGGATGCCTCCAGCGATGATGTCGGGGTGGAAGGATATAAGATATACAGGGACGGCGTGGAAATTGGGACAACAGCGGATACCTACTATACGGACGATACATTAACAGGTACAGGAAGTTATGTCTATACGGTGAAAGCCTACGATGCGGATGGAAATCTTTCGCAGGAAAGTGCCGCATTAACCGTAACAATATCTGACGGAGATGGATCAGATCCTTCAGGAAATAATGGGATTCCGACGGCGCCAACGAATTTGTCGATTTCAGGCACTTCCTTGTCCGTAATCCTGAGCTGGGATGCTTCGAGTGATGACGTCGGAGTGGAAGGATATAAGATTTACAGAGACGGCGTGGAAATTGGGACAACAACAGATACCTCCTATACAGATGATACAATAACGAAAGCAGGGACCTATCTTTACACCGTAAAAGCATACGATGCAGAAGGGAATCTGTCGGAGGCAAGCGGCGGATTTTACCTGACGGTAGAAGATAACCAGGCACCGTCCGTACCGCAGAATGTTACCGCGGCAATCGGAGAGGGACCGGCAATCATTCTTAGCTGGGATGCCTGCTTTGATTATTTCAAAACGGAAGGATATAAAATCTACAGGAATGATGTAGAAATCGGGACAACCGCAGAAACAACCTTTACGGACACTTCCGTAGTAATAGGTGATACCTATAATTATACGGTAAAAGCATATGATGTGTCAGGCAATCTGTCCGATGCAAGTGATACCGTTTCCGTAATTTATGATGTTACAGTTGATACGGATAGTGACGGTCTTACCGATTATATAGAATATAATATCGGAACCAAAATAAACAAAATAGATACCGATGAAGACGGACTGAGCGATTATTATGAATATAATACCCTTGGAACAGATCCTACGGTAATTGATACGGATGGGGATGGAATCTCGGATGCAGATGAAGATTCGGATGGAGATGGATTACCTAATTATTATGAATTTTATGTATTATATCCGTTGTTATTGAACAGCAGCTACTGGATAGGCTATAATAAATTGTACAAAAAACATTCGGACATGATAAAATAAAAAAAACAGGAGGTTCTATCATGTCAAAAATCAAAAATTATGAAATCGAGTTTAAAAATCAAATAGTTGCTTTAAGGAAAAGTGGGAAAACAGTTGACTCTTTATCTGAGGAGTACGGCATTGCAAAATCCACCATAAATAAATGGGTTAAAGATTATTCAAAAAGTGGTTCGTTCTCTGCTAAAGACAACCGTTCAGAAGAAGAAAATGAATTAATACGTCTTAGAAAAGAAAACAAACAGTTGCTTATGGAAAATGACATTTTAAAGCAAGCAGCCTTAATTATGGCGAAAAGATAGCTGTAATTAAGGCAAATAGATATAAATATAGTATGAGCAAAATGTGCAAGGTATTGCAGGTATCTAGAAACATGCTGTATTATAAACCAGTTGTAATAAAAATCAATACTAACCTGGAAAATGAAATAATCAAAATATTTAATGATAACAGGAAGGTTTATGGAACTAGAAAAATAAAAGAAAAACTTGAAAACAAGCATGTTTCAAGACGTAAGATTAAGAAAGTAATGAATAAGTATTCTCTTGAATCAAAATATATGTTAAGGCAGTACAGACACTATAGATCTAAAGTAAATGAGGAAAATGTGCCTAACGAAGTAGATAGAAATTTTGATAATAGGACTCAATTTGAGGTTGTTGTGAGTGATTTAACATATGTCAAGGTTAAGAGTAGTTGGAACTACATATGTACAATAATAGACCTGTATAATAGAGAAATAGTAGGTTTTTCAGTTGGTAAAAATAAAAATGCTTTGCTAGTAAAGAAAGCATTCTATAGCATTAATGAACCATTAAATACAATTAAAATTTTCCACACTGATAGAGGTAGTGAATTTAAAAATCAAGCAATAGATGAGATAATAACTACCTTTGGCATAAAACGTTCTCTCAGCAAAAAGGGTTGTCCTTATGATAATGCAGTAGCAGAAGCTACATATAACATAATTAAAACGGAATTTGTATATGGAGAAATATTTAGTTCTTTGAGCGAATTAGAAGTTAAATTCTTTGATTATGTAAACTGGTACAATAACCAACGGGTTCATGGCACTTTAGGCTATTTATCCCCACGAGAATATAAGTTGCAGAACACAGAAAATGTCCGATAAAAAGTTGTATAAAAAAGTGTTGCCTAATCATACAGCGAAGAAGATGGGATTAATCCGCAGGATGATTATGATCAGGATGGATTGACTAATATTGACGAATATTTGGCACAGTCGAATCCCGGCGTGGCTGACAGTGACGGAGACGGACTAAGTGATTTTTCAGAAGTACGGGAATATCAAACGGATGCATCTTTATATGATACGGACGGTGACGGATTAGGCGACGGCACGGAAATAATAAACGGTCTGGAGCCGTTAATTGCGGATACGGACCAAAATGGAATATCAGATGGGGATGAAGCGTTTACACAAAGATTAATTGATGCGGAATATGCGGATCTATCCGCTTTAAATCTTGATGTTGAGCCAAGATTATATATTACCGGGAGTGGAGATTATAGCGATCAAATTGATATTTTAGTTGAAAACAATAATAAGACATTTGAGGATTTGGATTATATCGTCAGTGAAATATTTGAAATAAAGCATGATGACGATCTTACTTTTGAAAACGCAACAATTGAATTAGAACTGTCTGATGAGGTTCTGAATTCCAGTGATATATCTGATCTGAAGGTAATCCGGCTGGATTATGAAACTGGTTCCATTGATATTCTTACTACCCAATACGATGCCGGAAAAAAAATGATCTATTCGGAAGTGGATCAGCTATGCTACTATGCCGTAGTGGATATGGGTGCACTCACCAACGATACGGATATAGATAATGCGGACAGTGTTTTCAAGTCTCCAAAAGCAGATCTGGTTTTTGTAATTGATACAACAGGCTCAATGGGCGGTACGATTAATAATGTAAAAAATAACATAGAAACATATGTGAACGATTTGTATGAGCAAAATGTAGATGTAAGACTGGGGTTGGTGGAATATAAGGATATCTATGAGGATTCGTTTAACAGTACGAGAAGCTACGGATTTTATGAAGACGTGGATTCGTTTATTAATGCGGTGGATTCATTAGTTCCGGATGGTGGCGGTGACTTGGATGAAACGGCGGTAGACGCACTCTTTGAAGCAAGAAAAATGGAATATAGAGCCGGCAGTAATAAATTTATTGTACTGCTTACGGATGCCGAATATAAAAATGGCATACAGAGTGACAGCAGTTATACTATGGAAGATGAAATAGCTGCTTTGACAAGAGAGGGTTTTAATGTTTCCGTGGTATCCGAAATAGAACATCAGACTGCATACCAGAACCTTTATACTAATACAAATGGAATCTTTGCCAATCTTGATGACGATTTCGCAGATGTACTGAATCCCTTGGTCGAGGTTATGGATACGAAGGTTAATAACAGTACGTGGGTCAGATTATCAGATTTAAGTTTAGTTAACGTAGATATGGATCTGGATGAGGATGATGATACCGATTTAAATGAAGAGTATGAAAAAGACAGTGATGAAGACGGCATCCCGGATATTATCGAAATGGGAAAAGAGGTTACGGTCAACATTCCCATAAAATTTAATAGTCTGGGAGTGCCGACAGAATATAAGTCCATACGGGCATGGTCATATAGATCGAATCCGTATTTAAAAGATACGGACGGAGACGGCTTTATTGATTCGGAAGATCCCTATCCCAAAGAATATAATATGACAGTCAAAGAACTCTGCGGGGATAATGTGATAGAGTTGAATACAGGTTCCCTGTATTGCATCTTTGGCATGGACATCAACGAGTTTTACGAAATGTACTATACCAGAAATTTAAGGCCGTTGGAAAAAGGAACGCTGGAAGCTTTAAAACGGCAGTTGGAAATAAATATAGATATGGATTATACTGCGGATGAAGCCGCCTTCCTGTGTAATATTGATATAGATGGAATAAAAGACTATATGCAGTATGAAAATAACTCTTTTCAGGACAGGGTTTATGAAAAATTGACAGGAACCAGCGCAGAGACGGAGATGGCAGTAGCATTTTTTCGGATTATTTCATCCAAAGAGGCCTGGAAAGAATATGTAAGCGATTCCGTGGATCGGATACTTTTTGGAAATTATACGGATAATGGAAATTTACTGGGCACGGCAGGAGAATTGGCAATCGCTTTCACGGGAGTTGATTTTGTACAGGATATAAGAGACTTGTCCCATGATATTTTATTCTGGGAAACAAACTGGGAACATATCGGAGAAACGACGATTGATGGGATCGGATTAATACCCGTTATTGGAATGTTTGCGAAATCCGATGAGATTTTTACTGTTTGTAAGCGCAGTGACAATCTGTACGAAATTCGTAAAGTAAAAGGTCTTGAAAAAATTGTTAATACGGCAGAAGGGCTGAAATATCTTCCAAAAGCTGCGGAAATAGTCAACACCGCAAAAGATATCATGAAAAGCTACAGCACCTACTTATACTGGAAGGTATTGGATACCTTAGACGGAGTGAACGGATATAAACTGGCATTTGCAGGAGCCGGTATTTATGATAACAGGTTAATCAATGCCATTACAAATAACGTTGAGGACTTAAAGTACATTGAAGAGGTAAATCCGGCGAAAGCCACAGCGGTTCTGCAGGATATAACAAGTAATTCAATTGGGAAAAGTGCGGATGAAATTGATGAAATCGTAGACTCATCCCTTTCGTTAATGAAGCAGACAACCCAGGAATTGCTGAACGATGTACTGGATGAATACGCGGAAAAGGTTATTAGTAAAACCAAAGTAGCCGGCACCTACAGTGAGGGGAAAGCAGCTTCGGAAATCCTAAGAGAAGAAATGATATCGGCGGGCATTGATATTAATAGTGTAGCTCCTTACCCGAATGCAGCACACCATATTGTACCGGCTGCTGAAATTTATGAATCTGCTGTTGAAGCAAGAAAAATATTGGAAAGATATGGTTTTGATTTGAATTCAGCTGCAAATGGTGTATTATTACCTTATAAAGAATGGGAGACAGTTGTGGGTGAAACTATACATAGTGGAAGACATACAGAAAATTATTGCAAATATGTCTTGCAAGAATTGAATAGTGCAGATATTAAATCTGTTGATGATATTGCAGTTATTCTAAATAATATTAGAGAATTATTATTGAAAGGTGAATTAAAATTGTAGGTGATACGATGATAATATGGAAAATGGATACAAATTTAAATGGCTTTGCTTCACTGTCTTCTTTAGACCATGATAAATCATTTGAAATATCAATTAATTTTGATGGAAGAAGATTTGGGAGTAAATGGAACCCACTTGAATATACAAAATATTATGAACATAAGGAATTGCCATTAAGTGATGCACCTTTCTCAGTACCGGGTATACCAATTTTCAGCATTAAAGCGATAGAATGCCTGAAAGAAGTCCTTGGTAAAAATATGGAGATATTACCAGTATATATTGATGAGCAGGAATTTTATTTATTAAATGTTCTTGAGGTTGTGGATTGTTTAGATTATGACAAGTCAGAAATTAAGTATTTTAGTGGAGAGCCAAAACGAATTATGAAAATTGTGAAGTATGCATTTATTGAACAAAAATTAAACGGTAAAAATATCTTTAGAATCAAGGAGCAGAAGAGGGCCGGGCTATTTGTAACAGATAAATTCAAAGAAGCGGTTGAAAAAAGCGGATTGGAAGGATTTGAATTCAGAGAGGTGTGGGGTTCGGAAAAGTAATAAAAAGTGATTTTTTAATGCTAAGCGGATTCAGATAAT
>JBAVPE010000183.1:0-6238 GCA_049692775.1 Anaerocolumna sp.
ATTAAAAGTCAGCCAGTTCAGCAATATGTTTGCCGCTGCGATGCTCCAGAAAGTCGAGCAGGCGACGCGGCGTGACATTTAACACCCGATCCTCAGGAAAATCCACCTCGCGGGCGATGCGCAGGCAATGTTCAAAATTTCCGAGCATAAACGCCGTATGGGAATCGGAGCCAAATGCCAGCCGTCCACCGGCATCGCGCACCGCGGCGGCGATAGCCCGGCAGTTCGGTTCACTGCCCGGACGCGAATGGGTAAAGGAGGAGTTGTTCAGCTCCAGCGCCACATCGTAGTGCGCGGCTGCCTCGGCGATAGCCGGGATATCGACCGGGAATTTCAGGTTTCTAAAAGTAATTTCTATACAAATATTAGCATCCACATTTTTTACCAATACATTGAAATAAAACAAAAAGGAGCCGTAAGACTCCTTAAGAAATCATTTATTATCTTTAGGTGGGTTTGGATCATAACCATGTGAATCAGAATTCGAAATCTTTCTATCTCGATTATGTATCACTAATTCACTTTCTTGATTTCGAGCTATGGCCCTCCCAGCATTAATAGCTTCTTTCTTCGTGTTAGTTACGACAGTAGCACGAGTGTTACCTTCACCTATCACTTGCCAACCATCAGGATGAGGGGTTACGTGTTGATCTTTACCTTTTGCCATGTGTAAGTCCTCTTGATAGGATTCATAACCAGATTACACATTTTGACCCCAATATAAAGTACATTTAATACTCAACCGTAACCACCTCACACGACGTTTGTACTGTGCGATTGATCACTATAGATTGGGATATCGCTCCCATACCCAGCCTCAAAGTGAAAGTAAGTCTGCTCTGAAAATTTCTTTTACTTAGTTAATTCTTCAAGTTCATAACAACTTACACAGCTATTCACAAATCTGCTCAACCTTCGGTACGGTCCAAGCGTTACCTAGTGAAACTTCATAAAAAATATAATAAACAAATGAAATTATATTAGTTAAACCAACAAGAGAATATCAAGATTAATCTTACTAAAATGATTGTTTATCAATCATTGATTGTGTTAAATAAAGGGGTTAAGTTCTCTTATCTATGAGGAAAAAAATTTAATGGAATATCGTAAATTTGATGACAGTTCATTCATTAGTGCGTTAAATCAAAGAAATGATCTGGAGAGATTCAAAGAAAATAGATGCTCAATTTTTGCTTTAGAGCTTTTTTATGGTATTGATGATCCTCTAAATGAGATAGGGCCAGCAATAACTGCTGGCGGTGATGACTGCAAAATAGATCTTTTGTATATTAACAAGGAGCAAAGGTCGATTGTTGTTATTCAAGCCTATGAAGCTCAGACATTTAAACTTTCAGCCAAAGGAAACAAAGGTGCTGATCTTGCTTATGCAATAGGTGTTTTATTTTCCACACCAATTAAAGATATTCCAGAAGGAATGAGGCCTCATATTACCGAAGCACGTGAATCCATTCGAAAAAATGAAATAAGCATGATTCACTTTTGGTATCTTCATAACTGCCCTGAAAGCATCCAAATTCAACAGCAAATGGCTCCACTTTTGGAGGCTGGTAGAAGCCAGCTTAGAGAACAATTTAAAACTAACAAAGATATTGATGTCAGTATAAAAGAAATTGGATTGGAATCATTAGATGAGTTTTATAGGTCTTCTAAGAATGCCATCCTTATTGAAGATGAGATAGTTCTGCCTGAAGATTGCTATGGCTTTTTGAGAAGCGGTGACGGGTGGCAAGCTTTCATGACAAATATTACTGGCTCATGGTTAGCTGAACTTTATCAAAAACATAAAGACCTTCTTTTCAGTGCTAATGTAAGAGGCTTTATGGGTGCGAATAAAAAAGATAAAGATAAAGTAATTAATGCAGGAATACAAAACTCTGCAAGGAAACAAAAAAATGACTTTTTTGTTTTCAACAATGGGATTACCGCCTTAGTTCATGACTATGAAGTAGATGTTGATCAAAATAAAACAACTGGAAAACTAACAAAAGTTAGAGGTCTTTCTATTGTTAACGGTGCTCAAACTACTGGATCATTGGGTTCACTCGATGAAAAAGGGATTGGAAATATATATATAGGCATTCGATTCATCAAATGTTCAAATCTACAAAAAATCCAGGATATTACAAGATTCAATAATAGCCAAAATATTGTTATACCTTCTGACTTCAAGGCCAATGATCCTATTCAGAAAAGATTAAGAGAATCTTTTAAAAAAATAACAATTGCTTCTTATGATGGCGGATTGAGAGGACATAAACTTGATGGTGATAAATCTTTACGGATTGATGCCCATACTGCCGCCCAAGCACTAATTTCATGGCATGGGAATCCTAAAGATAGTTACCATCGTAAAAGCAAAATTTGGGAAGATACAGATCTTTATAACACGGCATTTCAAGATACTATCACAGCCGAGCACCTTATCTATGTTTTCACTTTATTAGAAGCATGTAATTTATACAAAGAAAAGCTGTTGGAAAAACTAAAGCAAAAAGACATAACTGGGCATGAACAAACTGTTCTAACTCTCTTGAATGAGAGAGGCAGCTCTTTCATGATTATCCATGCGATCTCACATGCATTAGAAACCATTTTAGAACAGAAAATAAAGCAAAAATATGGCATCTGTTTTCAAAGCAATTTGAGCAGAGAGCAATGTATATCGACATGGATAGATTTACTTGAAAAACTGTCACACCAGTTAATAACTTTAAAGGCTGGTCTTAAAAAGAGGTTATCTGTTGAATCTGATATCAATAACTCAACCGAGAATTTCGTGAGGAATTTTGGAACCTCTTTTGTGGCCATTAAAGGAATGATGGGTGGTAAAAATCCATATAGCGATTTCGTTAAGAAGGTAAGCAATCCCTAAAGTTAATTTCTTTTCTATTTTAGCTCACATCACCTATCAGTATGATTAAAACCCGCCAAATATCCTGTAAGGAAATTGGCGGTAATAATAAGCCGAAAAAAACTCCAAGGATGCGGATCACCACATAGTTCCATGCGACGATAAACATAAGCACTTAGCACAATTGACCTGCCCCCAGTCTTAGATACAACGATTAGTTAGTAATGTCGCTTTGATTACCTTCTAATTTCCTGTTTCTCCAGCCAGCTGCAAATTCAGATGGTGTCTGGTAATTCAGCGACGAATGTGGACGGCACTCGTTATAATCCAGCCGCCAGTCATTAATGATTTTCTTGGCGTGAACAATATCGCTGAACCAGTGCTCATTCAGGCATTCATCACGAAAGCGTCCGTTAAAACTCTCAATAAATCCGTTCTGCGTTTGCCTGCCCGGCTGGATTAAGCGCAGCTCCACGCCATGCTCATAAGTCCAATGGTCATGTGCTCTGCAGGTAAACTCCGGCCCCTGGTCAGTTCTTATCGTAGCCGGTTAGCCGCGAAACAGCGCTATGCTGTCCAGAATATGCGTGACCTGCACGCCTGAAATTCCGAAGGCAACAGTGGCCGTCAGGCACTCCTTTGTGAAGTCGTCCACACAGGTCATGCACTTGATCCTGCGTCCGGCGGCCAGCGTGTCCATGACGAAATCCATCGACCAGGTCAGGTTGGGCGTCGCCGGGCAGAGCAGCGGCAGATGTTCTGTTGCCAGCCCTATACGACGTCGTCTGCGTTTTACGCCCAGCCCGCTCAGATGATAAAGGCGCTACACACGCTTGTGATTAACATGAAGGCCTTCACGGCGCAGTAACTGCCAGATGCGGCGGTAGCTAGAACGCCTGCGCTCCAGTGCTAGTTCAGTGATGCGCCCTGATAAATGCACATCAATTTCCAGACGCTGAGCCTCATAGCGACAGGTCGACAGGGACAAACCTGTAAACCTGCAGGCACGACGTTGCGACAGACCGGTCGCATCACATATAAACTCAACGGCTTCCCGCTTCTGGTCTGTCGTCAGTAATTTCGACCCAGAGCCACCTGAAGTGCCGCCTTATCAAGCATGGCTCCGTCAAGCAACTTCCTGAGTCTGGCGTTCTCTTCCTCAAGCGACTTCAGGCGATTAACCTCGGGCACCTCCATACCGCCATACTACTTACGTCAGGTGTAAAACGTGGTGTCGGAAATAGCGTGCTTAGGGCAGAGCTCACAGGCAGAAACCCCGGCTTCAGCCTCGCGGAGGATACTGACGATCTGTTCGTCGGAAAAACGCTTCTTCATGGGAATGCCCTTATATGGCTTATGAAGACATTACTAAGATCGGGTTGTACTAATCAACGGGGAGCAGGTCATAGTGGCTATCCGATTTGAAATGTGGTTGATAATAATGGTTAGATGGTAGAGTGTGTCGATCTGGATGGGTGCGGTGATAAGCTGGTGAGTACTGTCATGCTCTTAATCTGAGTGCTCACCTTCTGAAATCGTAGTGGTGCCTTCAGGGAAGTGTAGAAAGATGCGCATAAAGGAATACCCCATAAATTTTGTCTATAGGGTATATAATAATTAATCAGTAACTAAATCACGCTCACTTAATTCTTTCTGCCATAAGATTTTTTTGGTTAACGGTTCACTCATCCATACGCTGAACCCCTTGGTTTTGTCATTATAGTTTTTAATTCCCAACAATGGCTTATCACATTCTCTTAGTGAATTACATGATTCATCATAATAGATACTCAGATTATATGGACGACCACCATTATCTATGTCTTCTGTAAATGCTTGACCAAGTGTAGTTCTAATTACCTTATTGCCATTGACTATCACAGCAGTCTTTAGATCTTTACTTATTGTTAGTTTGCCTTCATCGCCCAGATTGAAATAATAAGCAGCATTAGCATATGCACTTACCATCGTTAACACTACTGCCATCAGTACTATCTTCATTGCTTATGTTCTCCCCTTACCATGCCTAGATAATATGCTGCTGCATATCCAATTATTATTGCCCCGAAGCAAACGCAAATTTTTAAAGCCAAACTATCGAATACAAATAGTGAAGCAAGAGCAACGAAACTCATAACTACGGTAATCATCCCTTCGATGAGGTGTGCCGAAAGTTTACCCAGCCATTTTACAAATTTCATTATTGATCCTTCGACATGTCTGAGGGTGACTACTAATATAATCCAGGTATGGTTTTAGCTGATCTTCTACAACAAAATAGATCATGTCCAGCCCTTGAGGCTGTACTTTCCAGTACATGACATTGTAGTGATTCTGTAATCTGCGGCTTCCTAGTGCAGCCTCCTCAATGAGTCCTTGCCATAGGGCAGTTGAGATAGTAAAGCTAGCACCGAAACGGTACAGGGCTTTATAGGCGTAGCTACTACGAGAGTTCTTGATAATTGCCATAGCTATTGTTTGTGACACAAAGATCTGACCACCCAATCGCCCCCCTATCCGTCCGGCGCCATAGGCCAATTGATTGTGGATAGCTTCCTTACCTTGGGCGTCAAGTTTCCTGTAAAACTCGGTAATTACAGTCGTAACTAATCTGCGTAAGGGTTCTTCATTACTAATAAGTGATTTGACCACCTGATAAAAACGTTCGTTTTCACGATCGTTACGCAACTTACGGTCATACCCCACTGCACCGGTACTTATATATGTACGTTTAGCACCATAGTACAGGCTCTGTGGAAGACCTTCTATACTATCCCAGATGCCTTTAGCGATATTTGAAGCGTCCATTCCCTGACCCTACTTTGTTAAGATACGCTTGATAGTATCTGAACAAGTGCATGCTTTTCAAATCAGATATTGCTGGCACTAAAAAAATCCCTCTGCGGTTGGGGAATCCTCAGAAGTTTGCGTGTGAAAAAAGACAGACATAGAGTTTTGTGATCTACTTGACCGGCTCCCCGTTGATTAATACATCTCTATGTTAATCATCTCTTCATTAGCAATGTGAGGGCATCTCCATGAGGTAGCAATTTTGCGACGAACAGATCATCAGTATCATCCGCAAAGTCAGAGACAGAGATTCAACTCGGGAACTCAGCCGCCAATAAGATAATTCAGACCCACCGCTTACACCCGTTGCAGAAAGTCTGGCGGCATGTAAGTCCCCGTAGTAATAAATTAAAAGTCAGCCAGTTCAGCAATATGTTTGCCGCTGCGCAGCTCCAGAAAGTCGAGCAGGCGACGCGGCGTGACATTTAACACCCGATCCTCAGGAAAATCCACCTCGCGGGCGATGCGCAGGCAGTGATCGAAGTGACCCAGCGTAAACGCCGTATGGGAATCGGA
>JBAVPE010000184.1:0-55964 GCA_049692775.1 Anaerocolumna sp.
CCCTTGAAACTGCCGGAAGCTTTATAAATTTTTTCTTTATGGGTTTACTTTGGCATGCCCTGGTATAAATATTGACAAAAAATAGATAAATGATATAATAACTAATTGTTAAACCTAATATTGCGGATATTTGGTATAATATATTGTCCAATTATCAACTAATGTTGAAAAAGAAGGGGCTCTAATATGGATGAGAATAAGTTATTATACGAAAAAATTATCAGTTATTTAAGACAGGAAATTGAAAATCAGAATTTTAAACCGGGCGACAAATTGCCGACGGAAATGGAATTGGCCAATCAATTTGGCGTCAGCAGAATTACATCCAAACGGGCTCTGGCAGATTTAAATGCAGAAGGGCTTATATACCGGGTTCGCGGCAGCGGAAGCTTCGTATCCGGCATTGGAAGGAATGAAGAAAAATTTATAACCGGCAATAAAGTGGATTACAGCCGCATAGTGCCATTTGTATTGCCCTTTGATGTTTCAAACGGCGGAATTATGAAGGTGGTAGTAGGAGCCTCAAGGGTTATGGCTGAGAAAGGATATATCCTAAGCGTCCATTGCTGCAATAATGATATTAATGAGGAAAAAGAAGCTTTGCATCAGTTTTATGAGAAGAAGGCGGCAGGTATTATTCATTATCCCATTTCAGACAGAAAGAACTTAGAGATTATGAACCTTTTGTATCTTAATAATTATCCGATCGTAACGATTGATAAGTATTATGAAAGTTTACCAATCAGTCATGCAGTCAGTGATAATCTTACAGGTACTTACGAAGTTGTAAATTATCTGATCAATTTAGGACATAGAAAAATTGCATTTGTATCAGATAATAAAATTGAAGATGCAACCTCTATCAGGAACCGGTATTTTGGATATTGCAAAGCTTTGAATGAGAATAAGATCCTTATAGATGACCGTCTGGTTAAGAGTGGTATTATGGAGATAAACAGTAATTACGACAAAGTATGTAAGGAAGTCCTAATGGAATTATCAGAGTATGGTATAACGGGAATCTGCTGTATAAACGATTATGTTGCCTGCTCATTAATTAAAGGGGCAGTGGAACTGGGTATTGCCGTTCCCAGGCAGTTATCAATTACAGGTTTTGATAATCTGGAGTTTAGCAAATATTTATCCGTGCCGTTAACAACCGTACAGCAGAATTTTTACAAAATAGGGAAAGCCGCAGCCCAAATGTTACTGGACAGCATTGAAAATGGTGAACATAAGTGCTTTAAAAGTATTATTCCCACCAAACTGGTGGAAAGGGATTCCTGCGGCAGCGCATTAAGATGAAAAATGGTAAAGAGTTATTTTTTACCATCCTGATTTGTATGTGCGCTGTGGCGCACAATGGGGCTAATATGAAAAAAAAGAACGGAGTTATTGCAGATAAGGGGTTCAGTTAATCTGGAAATTTGCGGCGGCTCCGTTAATCATTATACTAAAAGTTGCTCAGAAACAATGATATGGTATATAAATGGTATATAAAAGACATATTAATATTGACAGATATTATTCAAAGTGACATAATTGGGTATATCAAATTAAACGGGATTTAAATTGTAATCTATAGCATAGGCAGAAATACTGATGTTTAATATATGCAGCCTATAAGGATTATAAATCAAAAAGTAATAAAGTAAGGAGAATAAGGATGCTGAATGAGAAACAGATAGACAAAATGTTATCTAAACTAAGGAGATTTGAAAATACCATAGCACCTATGATGTTTGAAAAAATTGATGAAGTAAAGGTGGATATGTTTCCAACTGCGGAGCAATTCCATGACATACCGGAAAAACACCGCTTTACACCCTGCATAAAAGGTGACAAATGGGGAGGGGAAGGTACCTATTGCTGGTTTAAGGGGCAATATGCGGTGCCAGGGAAGTATGACGGCCAAACCCTGTTCCTTTATCCTAAGATAGAAGGCTACGAAGCTCTTCTGTGGGTAAATGGGATACCTTTTGGTACTTTTTGTACTAAGATTGTCATAACCGGACATGGAAACCATTACTGCGACATGCTTAAGCCACAAGTAAAGAGCGGTGAAGTAATTGATATTGCCTTAGAATATTATTCCGGGCATTATGTAATGGGGTGTGAACCTTTTGCACAGGATCCCAGGACTGATTATGATTTCACTTATGATTCTGTTGATATCTGTTTAAAAAACCAGACTATATGTGATTTTTACTTTGATTTAAGAACCTTAAACCAGTTGGTAAATGTCCTGGACCACAATAGTTTCAGACGGGCGGATATAATTAATACCCTTCAAAAGGTTCATGAGCTTTTATACTATTCCTTCGAAGATATAGATAAAGAAACTTTTATGGAGGCATTAAATCAGGCCGGTAAGCTCCTTAAGGAGAAGCTGGTACAGACCAACTCAGCAACAGCACCTTATGCCGGATTTATCGGACATTCCCATATGGATACGGCATGGCTTTGGCATAAAGGGGAAACCATTAAGAAATGTGCAAGAACCTATTCCAATCAGACCAATTTAATGGAACAATATCCGGAATACAAATTTATTCAAAGTTCCGCCTACCATAGTGAAGTTATAAGGAGACATTACCCAAAGCTGTTTGATAAACTGATACAAAAGGTGGAAGAAGGAAGATATGAACCAAACGGCGGTGTTTGGATTGAGTGTGACTGTAACATACCAGGCGGTGAATCCATGATACGCCAATTTTTATGGGGACAGCATTTTACACGTAAATATTTTAATTATACCGCAGATTCCTTCTGGCTTCCGGATACTTTCGGCTACAGTTCCTCCATCCCCCAGATTATGAAAGGCTGCGGGGTTGATTATTTCCTAACCACCAAAATGTCCTGGAATGATACCACTAACTTTCCTTATGATACTTTCTACTGGCAGGGGCTTGATGGAACCAGGGTCCTGACACATCTTAATAAGACCCACATATGGCCGGATGCAGAGGCTTTAACGGAATATGTGGCTACGGGCAGTGAGTCCATTAAAGAAAAAACAGTTTCTAACAAGCGTTTATTATCCTATGGTTTTGGAGACGGCGGAGGCGGTCCGCAATTTGAAATGATTGAGATGTCAAGAAGGGTTAAGGACTTAGAAGGCCTTCCAAGAACCAGCCACACAACAGTAAGTGACTTTATGAAAGAGCTGGAAAATACAGTGATTAATCCTTCTGTATACGCCGGTGAATTATATCTGGAATTACATAGGGGCACCTTAACCAACCAGCACCCGATCAAACGAAATAACCGTCTGGCAGAAATTAATCTGAGAAATTTGGAATATTTAACGGTACAGGATGCAGTTGAAAACCATATGACAGCATCCCAGGAAGAAATCCATCCCCTTATGGAAACTCTTCTGGTGAATCAGTTTCATGATATCCTGCCCGGTACCTCCATACCAAGGGTTCATGAGGAATCCATAAAAGAAACCTCGGATTTAATTAAACGGTCTTCTGAATACATACTGGATAAAATTAAGACAGAACAGAAAGATAATGCGATCTCCGTTGTAAATACCCTTTCTTTTGAAAGAAAGGATACCCTTTATGTTGATTATAAAGACGGGTATGTGTTTGAGGGAGATTATAAACAGCAGATAATAACTGACCTGCACGGCAATAAAAAGCTTGCTGTACTGGGAGCTGCGATACCTGCTTTTTCTTCTGCTGCCTTTCGTCTGGTTATGGGAACACCTGAGGCCCAATCTGCATTCGAAATGAATGGTCAGGAATTAATTACACCTTATGCAAAGGTGATTTTTGATGAAAGAGGATTTATTACCTCCTTTATTGACAGGGCTATAAACAGGGAATTAAGGGGTGGGGGCTATGCACTTAATACCTTCCTCATGGCTGAAGATGTACCGAATGCGTGGGACAATTGGGATATCGATGCAGATATAGAATTTAAGTTTAGGGATACTGCCCATTTATTAAACCGCCGGATAATATCCGATGGGCCGGTAGAACTAAGGATTAGAAGTGAGTACCGGGTCAGTGAAAAATCAACTATAAAACAGGATATGATTTTTTATGCGGGCAGCCCTGAGGTAAGATTTGAAACCATTATGAACTGGCAGGATAATCATAGATTTTTAAAGACAGCCTTTGATACAACTATATTTTCAGATTTTGTGAGACAGGAGGTACAGTTTGGATATATCAAGAGACCTACAACCAGAAATACGGCAGAGGAAAAAGCTAAATTTGAAGTATCCAACCATAAATACTCAGATCTTTCGGAAAATAAATATGGTATTGCAATTCTGAATGACTGTAAATACGGTATATCCGTTAAGGATTCCCAGATGCGTTTCTCCTTACATAAAGGCGGATGCAGGCCGGATTACAAAGGAGATAAGGGAGTCCATGAGTGTACCTATTCCTTCTATCCCCATAATGAAGGTTTTGGAGCGGATTCCGTAATTAAACCGGCTTATGAACTGAATTATAAACCTATCGTTGTTTCCGGGGAATGGAGCAGGCCTTCCTTTGCAGGAGTTGACTGCGGAAATATTATAATTGAAGCAATTAAACCTTGCGAAGAGGATGACAAAGCATATATTATGAGGCTGTACGATGCGGAAGGAACTTATACCAATACCACATTAACCTTAAACGGTAAAGTAAAAGAGGCGGCATTAACAAATATGCTGGAAGAAACAATCGAAAAGTTACCGGATACCAATCAGATCAACCTGGTATTTAAACCTTTTGAAATTAAAACAGTTAAAATTACGTATTAAAAGATAAGCGGACGAAAAAATCTGGGGTGCTGGAGATATTTTAGATGCTGAATGTTCAGGCGGTCTTCGCAAAAACATATATAGGATATCATGAAAATGAGGGGGATTTATTGACAGCCTCTAAAATATCTAAAAAGCAGACCAAGATGGTATATTTGATATGGGGTAAATAAAAAAGAAATAAGAAAATAAACAAAACAGGCTAATGCAGGTAATGCAATAGCCTGTTTTTGTTTAAAATGTTTATGCTTCAGGATGGAGTTATGTATAATAAAACAAAAAAGATATATCAAACAAAAATGAAAAAAACATATCTATTGTTAAAAAGTATAATTAAGACAGATGTAATAAGATTTGTTTGTATATAATATTGACATGGAGTATCAATTATGATATATTTAGGGGAAATAAGATATATCATATATTGAAATAATGTTAACCATAGAGGGGAAAGATTTTAAATGATATATCTTATATACAAGAACTGGAGGTTTATGTTATGTCATTTTATAAAAACCATTTTGCTGGTAAATCTGGCAAGCGTATTATTGTGATACTGCTCTGCTGTGCCATTTTCTTTTCCTGTTTTCCTGTATCGGCTGAAGCGGGTCAATTGGAAGAAGCGGATACCCTTGCTGGAGAAACAGGGCCAGAAGGGGAGATATTGGCACCGGAAGGCAGCTATGCTTATTATTTAAAGACCCATGAAGGGGTTCCGTTTTCTGATACTGAATTTGTACTGGATGCAGATGAATTTACGGATACCAATCAGAAGCTTTTAGTATTTAAGGATTATGAAGGTTCAGGTAAATCTGCGGTTCTGACGGCAGAAGAAGGTTATGTCGAGTGGGAATTTAATGTACCCGGGACCGGAATGTATCAGATTAATATGAAGTATTTCGGGTATGGTGGTAAGGGAAGTGACATTGAAAGGATTTTAAACATAGATGGGAAAGTGCCCTACGATGAGGCGAATTACATAACCTTCCAAAGAGCATGGAGGGATGTATACGGTTTTGAAGAAAAAGATATTAACGGGAATGACATATGCCCCGGACAGGAAGAAGTGAAAAAATGGCTAACGGCAGATTTTAAAGATTCCTCCGGTTATTATACGGAACCTTTTGCCTTTTACCTTGAGGAAGGTAAGCATACCATCCGGCTCACTTCGGTAAGAGAACCTTTAATGATAGAAAGTTTTACTTTCCATGAAGAAGAAACCGTTAAAAGTTATAGTGAAGTTAAAAGTGAATATGACAAGGCAGGTTACCGGACGGCCTCCGGAGATGCTGTTTATATACAGGCTGAAGCTCTGTATGAAAAGTCGGAAAAATCCAACTATCCGCTAAATGACAGATCCTCTTCCTTTACACAGCCCCAGGAAATAGACAGTATCATACTGAATACATTAGGAGGTACCAAGTGGCAGAAGGCAGGAAGTACGGTTACCTGGAAGACTAAGGTAGGGATAAGCGGTTTATATAAAATTGTTCCACGTTTCAGGCAGAATGTTTATTCGGGAGTATATGTAAGCCGAAAGCTCCTGATAAATGGGAAGCTGCCCTTTCAAGAGGCCGGTAATCTGCAGTTTGCCTATAATGATGATTGGCAGTGTAAACCCCTGGGTAATGAATCGGAAGATTATTTGTTTTATTTGGAGGCCGGGAAGGAATATGAAATCAGCCTTGAAGTTATTCTCGGCGATATGGGCGATGTACTTCGCCGGGTAGAGGATTCCGTTGTCAGCCTGAATGAAATTTACCGTAAAATCCTTATGATAACCGGGGCAAATCCGGACAAATACCGTGATTATGAGTTTGAGAAGTTAATTCCCGGTACCCTGGGGGACATGAAGGTGCAGGCTGCTGAATTAGAGAGCCTGGTGGATAAAATGACAGAACTTACGGGTAAAAAATGTGAAAGGGCGGTGCAGCTGGAAAAACTGGCTTACCTGGTTGGCAGGATGGTTGATAATACGGATGAAATCCCGGGTAAATTCAAATATTTTAAAGACAATATAGCAGCCCTTGGTACCTGGATCTTAGAAACGGCTAAACAGCCCCTGGAACTCGATTACATAGCACTGGTTCCTGAAAACCGGGGCAGTCCGAAAGCAAATGATGGTTTGCATCTTTCCATATGAATTATGAGACCATGGGTACTACGAAAGCAAGCCAGGGATATGGGAACAGTTCCATAAAAGTATGGCTGGCAACCGGACGGGACCAGCAGTCGATTATCCGTGGATTAGTGGATTCTGATTTTACCCCTGACACCGGTATTTCGGTGGATCTTCAGCTGGTTAACCCGGGAACACTGCTGCCATCCATTCTGGCGGGTAACGGGCCGGATGTCTCCTTATCCAATGCCATGGGGGACCCCATTAACTTCGCCGTCCGTAATGCAGTAGAGGACCTCAGCGGATTTGAAGGTTTTGGGGAGGTGGCACAAAGGTTCCACGAAAGTGCAATGGTGCCATACCAATTTAACGGTGCCACCTATGCCTTACCGGAGACCCAGAGCTTTAATATGATGTTCTACCGAACAGATATTTTTGGGGAAATGAATCTTATGGCGCCAAAAACCTGGAAGGACTTTGATATTCTCATTCCTGAGCTGCAGAAGAAGAACATGTCCATCGGATTCCCCCATGATTTAAATACCTTGCTGACATTTATGTATCAGGACGGAACTGAACTTTATAAAAATACCCGGGACTAAAGGATGCGGATTTTTACATATTACGGAATGTTTCCGACAGGGAAAAAAGAACCATAGAAGAGATTTTAAAAACTACGGATTATACTATGGGGGATTGTCAGGAGGGTCTGAAATTAAGCGGTTATGTAAGTGAAGATGAGAATGCGGCGCTATTTAGCTTATCCGTGGAATTTACATTATCTGGAAACATTAGGTACCATTAAGAAAAAAGATACCTTCCTGGGATTTGCATATGACAAATCCATCGCCTTGACAACCTTTGGGGAAGCACGGCAGATATTGTCGGAATTAAAGACAGCAGGGATGCCGCCACGCTGTGATTCTTTCACGGTTTTATATTGTGGCAGTACTGCAAACGTGTTTGCAGTATGCAATGGGTGTAAATAATGGAAGAATTATTTTTAGAAACCAAAGATGGAAATGTTAAGATTGAGGACAGTATAGTTAATAAATACGATTTAAAAAAAGGAACCGTAGCACCTTTTACCCAGAACCATATCGTAAATAAAGAGGGTGAGTTTAAACGGGAAGATCCGCCCGAAGAAAAATTTTCCCTCAATCAGGGGGACGATGAAATTGAAGAAATGGAAAATGGTCTGCTGTTATCCACCTCTGAAATGATCGATATTGCACAGGGAGTAGATTCAGATATATAAAAATCAAAGGAACTGCTGCTATCCTTTAGAGCTTTTTTAATTTAACTTGACAAATGGTAACCGATTACAAATAATTTTTATATAATCGGTTACCATTTTTTTGTTATAAAAGGAGGAATACTACATTAATCTATGCATCAAAAACAGGTCATTCAAAAAAAATGGCAGGAGCAATTGCAGATGAGGATAACAAAAAAGTTAAGAAAGCAGTCCTTATTACCTCCCCTGCGTCCGGTTATAGAAACATCAGCCGCTTTTTATCTGGTGAATACTTGCATTTATTACCTGTACAAATTATAATAGCAATAGGGCTCTTATACATTTAATGGTATTATAGGTTTTATTTGAGCTAAAATTAGTCAGACAGGAGTCGATAATGAAGAAAGTGAGATTAAAAAGTGCAGTTATTTTGATTCTGACAATTACTTTACTGGGAGGCTGCAATTCTAAATCCGCAGGAAGTTATTATAAAGAAGGTATGGATTATTTTAGCAGCGGTAACTACGATAAAGCTGAGGCAAGTCTTTCAAGAGCATTAAAAATAAATGGAGACCGTGCAGATTATTATATAAATTATGCAATGACTTTAATACAGCTTGACAGATATGATGAAGCCATCCAGTATTTCAACCGGATAATTTTAGATAAAGATAACAGCATTGTTAATAAAAATAATAAATTAGCTTATAGGGGAAAAGGTATTGCCTATTTTAAATCCCATGACTATAAAAAAGCGATAGAACAGTTTGACAAGGCATTGACTATTGGTGAATTAAGTGATTTGAATATGGATATCTTATATTATATAGGAAATTCCCAGGCAAAAGCAGGACTTTTTGATAAAGCGGCAGAAACCTATACTGCCGTTATAAAGGAAAAGCCATCCGATGCATATACCTATTACAGCAGGGCCTATGTATACCGGATGCTGAAAAGTTATGACAAAAGCCTGGCAGATTATGAAAAAGCGATCAAATTGGATAACAAAAATTACGACTATTATTTTGGGAAGTACTTTTTATTGGTTGAAAAAGGTGATACGGAAGGAGCCGGTACCGTATTAAAAATGGCTTCCAATATAAAAGGAACTACACGGGAGGATAATTTTAATCTGGCAAAGGTTCATTATTATATGGGCAATTATGAGAATGCCATTAGTGAATTTAGTGAAGCTTTCCGAAATGGTTTTGCAGAAGCATATTTTTTCCTGGGCAGTATTTATGAGCAAAAAGAAGATTATGAAAATGCAGTATATAACTACAGTATGTATATTAAGGAAGAAACTAATATAACCTCTGCCGCTGTTTTTAATCAGATTGCATTTTGTCAGATTAAGCTGACTGATTATGAGGAAGCGTTATCTTATATACAGACAGGCTTAAAATACAATGACCTGGAATATGACCAATCCATGAAAAGGAATGAAATCATAGTTTATGAGAATATGGGTGATTTTAAAAAAGCGAATACCCTGATGACAGAGTACCTGTCTGGATATCCGGGGGATGAAGATGCCGCAGCTGAAAGTAAATTTATAAAAATGAGGTTACCGGAAGCCAGTACACCGCATAATGAATAGTATAGTGTGAAATTTTAGGAGGTTATACATGGGCGAACTGTATGAAATAAAGGAAAAAGAGGAACGGCTGGTCCTGGTTGCCGTAGCGGTAAATGATGGGGATGATACGGCAGAATCTTTAGACGAATTAGAAGAACTAGCTAAAACCGCCGGAGCAGCAACCGCAGCAAAAGTAATCCAAAACAGGGAGAGTGTTCACCCCGGAACCTATATCGGTAAAGGCAAAATTGAAGAAGTAAAAGAGTTATTGGCTGAATTAAATGCTACCGGAGTGGTATGTGATGATGAATTGTCACCTGCTCAGTTAAAGAATCTGGAGGATGCCCTGGAAACGAAGGTAATGGATAGAACCATAATAATCCTTGATATCTTTGCCCAGCATGCTACCACGAAAGAAGGTAAAATCCAGGTCGAACTTGCCCAGCTAAGGTACCGCGCCACAAGGCTTGTGGGTATGCGGAATTCTATGTCAAGACTTGGCGGTGGAATAGGAACTAAGGGACCCGGTGAAAAGAAACTGGAAGTGGACCGAAGGTTAATCAGGGACCGGATATCCCAACTTAACCGTGAATTGGCTGAAGTAAAGCAATACCGGGAAACATCAAGAGAATTAAGGAGTAAAGGAGCCATACCCATAGCAGCCATCGTGGGATATACCAATGCTGGTAAATCCACTTTGTTAAACCGCTTAACGAATGCTGGTGTATTAGAAGAAGATAAACTATTTGCAACCTTAGATCCAACTACAAGAAATTTAACCCTTCCAAGCGGACAGCAGATTTTATTAACGGATACGGTAGGTTTTATCAGAAAACTGCCCCATCATTTAATTGATGCCTTTCGGAGTACTTTAGAGGAAGCAAAGTATGCAGATATAATCCTTCATGTTGTTGATAGTTCCAATCCTGCTGCTTACAAACAAATGCATGTGGTATATGAAACTTTATCAAACCTGGGAATAAAGGATAAGCCCATTATTACAGCCTTTAATAAACAGGATTTATTAATGACGGACTTAATTATCAAGGATTTTAAGGCGGATAAAACAGTTAAAATATCTGCTAAAGAGATGCAGGGTCTGGAGGAACTTCAGGATATTTTTGAAGAGATACTGCGTGAACGTAAAATACTGGTAGAAAGAGTATTTTCCTATCAGGACGCCGGTAAAATTCAAATTATCAGGAAATATGGACAGCTTTTAGAAGAGGAATATCAGACTGAAGGAATTTATGTAAAAGCTTATCTGCCAAAGGATATCTATAATCAAATTTAATAATCATATTGTTTACTGTAAAAGGGCTGCTGATAATAAGGTTTCAATACCTTACTTCCAGTAGTTCTTTTCTGTTTTTGCGTACTTTTGGAAACTCTCATAGCCTGGTCAGTTTCCGAAAACACCAATTTGATTAAACAACATAGTTATATATAAATAGATTGAAAAAAACGCAGCAGCAGGTTACTTAATTAAAACAATTGAGCTAATTATCTTAATATTTTGATTATTTATGATATTTCATATAATGGATGCTAGTGTTCCAATTTAAAGAAATTCAATCAAAGAGTTCAGAATTCATAAAAGTAAATGGGTATTAAGAACTATGAATTAACCACTATATATAGTGGTAACTATATACAAACAATGTATATATTGTAGCTTATTCTTGACGTAGGATGAAAATTCTGTTAATATATAATTTATGAAGATTACAAAAGACAAGTGCGATAATGGAAAAAGAAGGGGGATTTAACTCATGATTAATGTAGTGAAAAGAGATGGAGAAGTTGCAGGTTTTAATCTTTCCAAAATAAACGAAGCGATTTCTAAGGCTTTTAAAGCAACGGAAAATAATTACACCGAAGATATTATTAACTTATTATCATTAAGAGTTACAGCAGATTTCCAGACAAAGGTTAAAGAGGGACAAGTGAGCGTTGAGGATATCCAGGACAGTGTTGAACATGTTTTGGAACAAACCGGTTATACGGATGTGGCGAAAGCATATATCTTATACCGTAAGAACAGGGAACGCATCCGCAACATGAATTCAACCATTCTTGATTATAAAGAAATTGTCAACAGCTATGTGAAGGAAGAAGACTGGCGTGTGAAAGAGAATTCCACCGTTACTTATTCCGTAGGCGGGTTAATCTTACATAATTCCGGTTCCATTACAGCAAATTACTGGTTATCAGAAATCTATGATGAAGAGATTGCGAATGCCCATAGGAATGCGGATATTCATTTACATGATCTTTCTATGCTGACCGGTTATTGTGCCGGCTGGTCTTTAAAACAGTTAATAACAGAAGGGTTAGGCGGAATACCCGGCAAGATTACTTCTTCACCGGCAAGTCATCTCTCCACCCTCTGTAATCAGATGGTTAATTTTTTGGGAATCATGCAGAATGAATGGGCAGGTGCCCAGGCTTTTTCTTCCTTTGATACTTATTTGGCTCCTTTTGTTAAAATAGACAATCTATCCTACCGTGAAGTAAAGCAATGCATCCAGTCCTTTATTTACGGTGTGAATACACCAAGCCGCTGGGGTACGCAGGCTCCATTTTCCAATATAACCTTAGATTGGACCATTCCTAATGATCTGGCGGAACTTTCCTGTATCGTTGGCGGCAAAGAGGTAGATTTTAAATATAAAGACTGTAAAAAAGAAATGGATATGGTCAATAAAGCTTTTATAGAAATTATGATAGAAGGGGATGCTAACGGAAGGGGATTCCAGTATCCGATACCTACTTATTCCATCACAAAGGATTTTGATTGGTCCGACACAGAAAATAACCGGTTGTTATTTGAAATGACCGCTAAATATGGTACACCCTATTTCTCTAATTATATTAACAGTGATATGGAGCCCAGTGATGTACGCTCCATGTGCTGCAGGCTTCGTCTTGACCTTAGGGAACTTAGAAAGAAGACTGGTGGTTTCTTTGGTTCCGGGGAAAGTACCGGTTCAGTCGGAGTTGTTACCATTAATATGCCAAGAATTGCTTATCAGGCAGTTTCAGAAGAAGATTTCTTCAAGCGTTTAGACCGGATGATGGATATATCAGCCCGTTCCTTAAAAGTGAAGAGGGATGTTATTACAAAGCTTCTGGATGAAGGTTTATATCCTTATACAAAGCGTTATTTAGGGACCTTCAGGAATCATTTCTCAACCATTGGATTACTTGGTATGAATGAAGTCGGATTAAATGCCAAATGGTTAGGTAAGGATATGACTGATATGGCTACCCAGGCTTTCAGCGTTAAGGTTTTAAATCATATGAGAGAACGTTTATCCGATTATCAGGAAGAATATGGTGATTTATATAACTTAGAAGCGACTCCCGCAGAATCCACCAGTTACCGTCTGGCTAAGCATGACAGGAAACGCTGGCCATTGATTAAAACAGCTGGAAATGAAGGCGATACCCCTTACTATACCAACAGTTCGCATTTGCCGGTAGGCTATACGGAAGATATCTTTGAAGCTTTGGATGTTCAGGATCAGCTTCAGACCCTGTATACATCAGGAACCGTATTCCATGCATTTTTAGGGGAAAAATTACCTTATTGGCAGGCAGCTGCTAAGTTGGTACGTACCATTGCAGAGAATTACAAACTTCCTTATTACACCATGTCCCCGACTTATTCCATCTGTAAAAATCATGGTTATTTAAGCGGTGAACAGTTTAAGTGTCCTGAATGCGGACAGAATGCGGAAGTTTACAGCCGTATAACCGGTTATTACCGACCGGTACAAAACTGGAATGAAGGTAAAACCCAGGAATATAAGAACAGAAAGCTTTACGAGATGGAACATTCCAGGCCTATGCCGGCAGGAGACGGCTGTGGACGGGAAGATATTTCCAAGGATGTTTCCTTGTATATAGATGAAGTTGCAGCAGCAGATTCCCGTCATAATGCAACGTATCTTTTCACAACCAAAACATGTCTAAACTGTAAGATGGCCAAAGAGTTTTTGGGAAATTATCCTTATATTTTAGTTGATGCCGAGGATAACCCGGAACTTACCAGGGAGTATGGAGTTATGCAGGCACCTACACTTGTAGTGGTAAAAGACGGACAGTGTAAGAAATACGCCAATGTATCCAATATTAAAGGCTTTGTGGAAGAACAATTAGTTAGTGTAAAATAAAAAATTTTGTATATTTTGAGTACTCTCGGAAACTATATGAGGTTTCAGAAGTGAAAACAGGCTATCTGAGTTTCCGAGAGCACTCATTTTATTTATGGGGATTGGTTTGAAATATTACAAAAAGAGTTATTTTATTCTTATTTTTTAATAATATAGTTAATAAATTTAGAATCCAACTGACTTAGGGCTTTGTCTTGATCATTTTTAGATAATGATGAAATAATCTTAACTACTAGATTTAAAAAGCTGGTCCCAAATTGCTGTCCATTATCAAAAACAAATTCAGAAAGTTTATCTCGTTCAAAAGCCCTTAGTATAAGTAATTCAATATTAGAATCCGGCACAAAAGAAACCTTTTCGCGTCTTTCTAAAGTTAAATCTTTTTGAGGGCATGCAGTCACACAGACTCCACATCCAATGCAACGATCCATATTTATTGAAATTTTGTTAAAACCATTTTCTTTATTTAATGAAAGTGCATTTACCGGACAAACCTTTACACAAAATGAACAACCTTTACAATTTTTCCCCAGTTGCGTTGGTATGAAATTACTGGGATTAACAGCTGGAAAGTTGAATTTATTAATAGCGTTTAACGAACCACAACAACATTTACAACAATTACATATCCAGGCCGGTTTATTTTTTACATTATCCACCAGGTGGACGAGAAAATGCTTTCTACATTCTATAAGAATCTTCATTGCTTCAGCTTTACTTATTGCCCTTCCAAAATTTCTTCTTATGACAAATTCACCAAAATCATCTAATGATAGGCATGTTTCCATAGGTGCAGAACATCTTCTTCCAAGATGTTCTGCTTTATGTCTGCAGAAACAATTAGAAACGGCAATAACTTCAGTTTTATTAATAATTTCTAAAACTTTTTCCCATTCAAAAACAGATGGAATTAAATCTTCTTTTAATAAAGAATCATAAACTAATGTTCTTCCTAATGCTGTTTTACCGGAGCCATGAACTTCCCTTACAAAATCATCACTATTCCCACCATAAATGGAAAGAGCCGTGGCTAAATCTTTTTTTGATACTTTTCCATCTCCTAGCTTCATCATTGTTAATTCAAGAAATCCAACAATTGGAGGCGACAAAGAATATAATACTTCTTTTGATTCCTGATTTATAATATCCATAACGATACCTTTATCAGCCATATTATCAAGAATTTCTTTTAATTTATCCTTAGGAATACTACTATTCTTTTCAATAGTAACAAGCGATGCCGGGAAAGTTGGGAGTAGAGATCCAATCATTGCTTCTTCAGGTGTATATAAAAGTTCAAGAATTGTTAACCAGCCTTCGTGAGCTGCCTCATTTTGGGGTTCTGGAAAACCAACCACATTTTTATCCAATCGTTTAGATAATTCATAATATTCTCGTTTTATATTACCTAAATGTCCCATTTCAAACCCTCCATAATATTCCAATTATAAGTATTTAACGTAAAAGCGGCATGCTGCCTGTTAATCTATTTACAATTTTCACAGGCCCATATATTCCGATGCCTAAATAGTTAAATGTATCCGCGGTATGCTCATTTACTTTTAATATATAATCCTGATAATCAGTACAAGATTGGGCAACTTCCGAAAAGTCTACCATAGTCACATCCTCAGAATAATTATTTCTTACTTCTTCAAGTAATTCTTTAACTTTATTTTTTGTTCCCTTTAATATAGGGATAGGGATATTTGTTATTCCAAGATGACATTGATTTGAAGCATCGAATGTATCTGCACCTATAATGCTGTTATGCTTATATCCTAAAGTAATACCTAAAATAGCTGCAGTATTGGCAATTAAACCAATCGGCAGTTCTGAATCAAGCACAAGTACACATTTGTTTTCTATTTCATTTGCTTTCATACGTAGTTCTCCTTTTTATGTCTTTTATAATAATTAATAAATATTTAAGTGGATTTTTAAAACCGCTTTGTGATATATATAGACCTGATAATATAAGAATAGCCCCGAGCATAACGATATAAGTAATAGATTCCTTTAATACTATTACAGATGTTATTGCAGTTATAAGCGGAACGATATAAATATAATTGCTGGCTTTAATTGCACCAATAAATTTTACACCTATATTCCACATAACAAAACATAATGCCGAAGCTATTAAGCTTAAAAATGATAAATTAAATGTAACACTTGGAATTAACAATTTGTTTATTGAAAAGTTAATTTTAAAAACAGGTAATAGTGGAATCATAAAAAGCACACCATAAAAAAAGATTTTTCTTGTTATATAAATATAATGGTAATTATATTTATTATTGATTTTTTTTAATAAGATAGAATAAACAGCCCAAATAAGTGCGGCTAATATGGCTAAAAAATCTCCAAAAGGATTTAATTTTAAAATAAAATTACCATTAAATATAACTAAAAATACACCTGATATTGAAATTAAAAATCCATATAGCAATTCCTTTGTAAAAGTTTCGTGTTCTATTAAAAAATTACTTAATATAGCTGTTAATATAGGTGCCAGAGCAATAAATAAACCTACATTAGATGCCAAGGTATATTTTAACGCTATATTTTCAACCAAATAATATAATGTAACTCCTGTAATTCCAGCAGCTATAAACAATAGCTCTTCTTTAAGCTTGTGTAACTTATGAAATTTAGGATATATTATTATTAAAATAAAATAAGCAATTAAAAATCGATAAAATAATATTTCCAAAGGTTGAAGATTCTGTAAAAGTATTTTTGTAGAGATATAAGTAGTTCCCCAGATAGTCATTGTTAGTAATGTCAATAAATTACCAATTATATGTTTATTTTTCATTTAATTTGTCCTCATTTTCATTAGTATAAACCTTCTCTTTTCTTTTAAAAAGAGCCCATAGCATAGTAGCATTATAGGTTCTTGAAATAAATTTAATGTCTTTATCAGAATAAAGTTCAAAAGAAGTTTTATTTGTTATAGCCAAATCTGCATCATCATTTATAAGACATATAACAGCTTCTGTTGTAGAATTTGTTTTGAACCTTTCAATTTGCCCATCTTGCAGTTCCCCATTAGATAAATACTCAATTATATTTTCTACAGCAGGACAACAGGCAACTTTTGTTTTTCTGTTTTTTATGGGTTTATAATTATTTTTACATACTATTCCGTATTCAGGTGTCGGGAAAATAAAATTCAAATTATTTATAAAATTATTATTCCAAAAAAAATCTGTTATTCTTTCATATGCTGTTGGAATTAAAGCATAGTTAATAAGACCATTATTTAATGATTCATACACATTTTTAAAATTATTCATTAAATGTTTTTCAAGTTCAATCTTATGATTATAATTTGTAATAATAGATATTAAATATTTTAAAGCTTGCTCACTGCTTGTTCCATTAGGCCCCAAAGTACCAATTTTTATATTGTCGTTACTTAATAACTCATTAAAAAAGTGATCATACTGCTCATAAAAAGGTTTTAATAAATCATTCATAATTCCGCCTCCTAACTTTAGAAAATGCATATGCAACTTCTTCATTAGCAGCTTTTCGATAACCTAACATAGCTCATCCTCCCCCTGAATTAAGAAACTAGAAAGTTATTGTAAATTTATGTTTGAAATTATATGCCATATTTTTCCTTTTGTCAACTGTATTTTCCCGATTTATGGTATATTTATACATTTTAATCTGAGGGTTAAGATGAAGTATGCTCTGATTTCACTTAGAACGATATCTTAAAGGGTGTATTCCATCCATTATTCCAGAGAGTAAATTGACGCTATCTATCTTATCTAATTATTTGACCGATATAAAGTATGATGATATAATTGTCATAGAGAACAGGCCGGCAGCAGATTTTCTGATTGCAGAGCTTGATTTAACAGATAAAGGAGTGTTTTTTATGAGTTTGGCAGACAAAATATTCATAGATATGTGTAAAGATGTTTTAGAAAATGGATTCAGTACCGAAGGAGAAAAGGTTCGTCCAAAGTGGGAAGATGGGACAAGTGCATATACCATTAAAAAATTCGGTGTAGTAAACCGTTATGATTTATCTAAGGAATTTCCTGCTATTACCTTAAGAAGAACAGCAATAAAAAGCTGTATAGATGAAATATTATGGATATGGCAGAAAAAATCAAATAATGTAGGCAATCTGATCAGCCATATATGGGACAGCTGGGCAGATGAAACAGGGTCTATCGGTAAAGCTTATGGTTACCAGCTGGGGGTAAAGCATAAATACAAAGAAGGTGAAATGGATCAGGTTGACCGGGTAATTTATGATTTGAAAAATAATCCTTACAGCCGCCGTATCATGACCAACATCTATGTACATCATGACCTTCATGAAATGAATTTATATCCTTGTGCTTATAGTATGACTTTTAATGTAACCAAGGCAAAGGATAGTGACAGGCTTAAATTAAATGCAATATTAAATCAGCGTTCCCAGGATATCTTAGCTGCAAATAACTGGAATGTATGCCAATATGCAGTTTTAGTCCATATGTTAGCCCAGGTTTGCGACATGGAGGTTGGGGAATTAGTACATGTTATCGCTGATGCCCATATTTACGACCGCCATATTCCCATTATTGAGGAAATGATTACAAGACCTGCTTATGATGCACCTGTTTTCCGGATGAATCCGGAGATAAAAGATTTTTACAAATTTACGGTAGAAGATTTCAGGCTGGATAATTATGTGACCGGTCCTAAAATTGAAAATATCCCGGTTGCAGTATAAGGAAACCTAAATAACATAAGAGAAGACAGATGGGAGTTAAATATGAATTTAATCGTTGCTGTAGATAAAAACTGGGCTATCGGTTATCAAAATAAATTATTAATCAGTATACCTGAAGATATGCGCTTTTTCCGGGATGAAACCACAAATAAAGTAGTAATAATGGGAAGAAACACCCTGGAAACATTTCCGGGCGGCAGGCCTTTAAAAAACCGGACTAACATTGTGGTTACATCAAAATCGGATTTTACCATAAATGACGCGATTGTAGTTCACAGTGTTAAAGAAGCTTTAGAGGCGGCGAAAGATTATAAATCAGAAGATGTTTATGTAATAGGCGGTGCCAGTATATATAAACAAATGCTTGATTATTGTGATGTGGCCCATGTTACTAAGATTGATTATGCCTATCATGCCGATACTTATTTCCCGAATCTTGACGAGAGTCAGGAATGGGTTATTGAGGCAGAATCAGAGGAGCGTACTTATTACGATATTGAGTATGCATTTTATAAATACGTGAGGAAAAAATAAATCAGGGGATTTTACGGGTGTTAAACCGAAGCCTTCCTAAAGTCAGCAGCCTTCGGTTTTGTGGGAAGCAATAATGTTTATGCAATTTACGATTGGCAGGAGATAACATGATAGAAAACATCAAAGATAATATACTTTTTAAAGGCTTAACCCCGGAAGAGACCGAACTGTGCTTAAAGTGTTCCGATGCCAGGTTAAAAGAGTATGAGAAAAACCAGATTATATTCAGCCAGATGGATCCGCCAAAAGCCCTCTATGTTTTGATTAGAGGTTCCGTTTCGGTATGTAAGGATACGCCGGATGGAAGAAAGTATATCGTAACGAATATTGAAGAAGGAGATATTTTTGGGGAAGTATATGTATTTCTGCAAAAGGCAGGGTATAATTACTACGTACTGGTTAATATGAGTTCTACGGTACTTGCCATCCCAAGGGAATACTTTTTTACAACCTGTGACAGATCCTGCAATGCCCATTCCTTAATCATTCAGAATATGCTGGGTATCCTGGCGCAGAAGGCATATTTCTTAAATAATAAGGTGCAGCTTTTAACGAGCGGAAGTTTAAGGCAGAAAATTGCCAAATATCTTATGGATAATTGCAATAATAAAAAATATGTAAAACTGACCATGAAACGGGAGCAGCTCTCTGCCTATCTTAACGTTACAAGACCTTCCCTTTCCCGTGAACTGATTAAAATGCAGGAAGACGGACTGATCGAAACTGACAGGGATATGGTTAAAATAGTGGATATGGATAAACTAAGTTCCGCTTTATAGATACAGGAGGTCATTGACTCCTACAGCAGAATTTGCCAGTAAATGCTTTGGGGAGAGCAAGGAATACAAATAAAAATCAAGTGAAAAGGCAGCCTGTGGCGGAATGTAACACCGTCACAAGCTGCCTTTGTAAACCTCTTCAGAACAGGAATGGATGTTTTACGAGCAATAAATGTAATGAAATAGAAAAATTTAACAGAATATTACAATAAGCTCATCCTTAATTTACAAAACAGGTATATAAACATGTATATATTAAAAAATATTTTCCACTTTTTAATATACATTTTATATGCATAGATAGGGGTTAAGGAGGATGAATTATGTTAAAAAAACACTTGTTTTCTTACAAAAGAACGCTTTCCGTAATTTTAATCAGTGTAATCACTTTAAGTTCAATACTTGGCACGAAACCGATATTTTCTGTTATTACGTCAAAAGCGGCTCAAATAACAGATTTTGCCACAGGAACGGAAGCTGAGGATGTACAAACTGAAAGGAGGGAAATTGAAACTGAAAATACAGATACGCCGTCAGTCACTACAGGTTCGGCCATTACAGGAAAGCCGAGCGGGATATTTATAACAGAACTATATTTTAATAATTCAGACAGCGGGAACAGTTCCATCGAAAAGGAATCAATGGAGTATGTCGAATTATATAATAGTACGGATGATGATATTTATTTTAACGATAACTATAAACTCAGTTGTGTAACCGGATCAGCAATCTCTTACCAGGAGTTATCCGTGGACGGGTTGTACGGGGAAGAAGTAATAGTACCGGAAAACAGCGCGGCAATTTTATGGATAAGCAGTCAGGGATTTTTAAATGAAGAAGGGGAGGCAGCAAAAGAAGAGTTCAGGAAGATAAATCATATTGATCCGGCAGTACCGGTTTATACATTGGCGGGCCTTAACGGGCTTTATATAACCGGAGAAATTTTATTGGAAAAAGGCGGTAAAACCTTATCTGTTGCCCGTTATACGAAAGAGGAGGTTACGGCAGGTAAAAGTATACATTATAAAGTACCGGATTCTGGCAGCACTATGTTAGTTTATAAACAAAAAGCCATACCGTCACCGGGAATCGTGGAGAAGGAACAACTGCTCTGTAACAAAGAGTCAGAAGCGGATACGGCACCTCCCAGACTTACCTGCCTGGATGAATCCATAACAAGTGTCGATGAAGGCCAGGAACTTAATATTCCCTATTCCTATGAGGATGATATAGGGATACAGAAAATAACCATATATTATAAAACCGCTTCTGCATCCGGTTATAAATTTATTGAAACAACCTCCTTTCGCATAGCCGGCAAATATTTTGCCAAAATTCCCGCAGATGAATTGCTGAATCAGGATTATGTAGATTATTATCTGGAGGGGACGAATGTATACCACAGTGCACAAACCCCGGTTAAACGGATAAAAATTAATAAAATAGATGATTTTACCGGAATCCGTACTAATTTATACGAAGGGGACAGTTTATCGGGAAATGTACTGATTACAGCGAAAGATAAGTCTGATAAGGACACTGTTTCCATTGAAATTGACAGTACGAAAATGAAACAGGTTAATCTATTGGAAAAAGGGGCTTTCTTTACTTTTAGTTTTACCGGAAATGACAGTTATTTTAAAAATGCAGTGTCCATTGGGGATACCATATTGACTTTTCTGGCAAAATGGTCCAATGTAATGTCATCCAAAGCAGTATTTTTGGATCAGGCCTATTTTATATACCGGGAAGACGGAAGCTGTGTAATTACGGTTTCCCTATGGGCCGGTACCCAGGGAAGCGCTTTTGAGATCGGCAACGCAAATAATAATGATGATTATAAGGCTACGGGATTTCATCTTGTATTAACGGATGGTACGGTCCTGAATCCGGATAACGGGATTGATCCGGACACCATTTACAAAATGGGGGACAGTAAAGGCATGATTGAACGGCTGGATATAAATTTTACGGTTCCGGCCGATAAAGTTGACGCCTTGGGATATGTCTGGGATACGACCCTGGAAAAGGACGGCCTGCATGAAGTAACGGTTATCTCTGCCAATGAAACTAAGAAAATCCAGGTCAGGGTGGATAATACGGCTCCCCAGATTACAACTGTTATTGATACGAATGTTAAGTTAAATAATTTATGCACTACTAAGTTTAATTTTACCGATGATACGGGTATTAATGAGAATTCCCTGGAAGTGTATCTGAACGGCAGGATTTTAAAAGCTCCTTATACGTTTAAGGGTTCAGGACTTATAGAGGGAAATAACAAGCTGGTAGTTAAGATTATGGATTTAAATGAAAATCAGGGGATTCAGACAATAGACTTTACCTATCTTAACGGCAAGCTAGTGGTAAACAGCATGACCCAGACCGGAGGAAAAAAAGACAGCATAACACTGAAAGCCCTGCTGGGGGATTCTGTCAGTGATAGCACGGAAGTGGCATTTAATGAAGGCAGACGTCTCGAACTGGGGGAGGAGATCAGTATATGGCAAGGCAGCGGGGATAACACCGGCAGCATGATGCCCGGGGCACTTGGAATAGTAACATCAGAGAACGGAGAATATCCGTATCAGATTTATGATATTCAGACAGAGGGTGAACCTACGGATGTCCTGCAGGTAAAGATAGGTGCACAGGCGTCCTATAACAGGCCGGTGCAGCTCTATGTATACAATGTAAGTAATGACAGATGGGAAATCCTCAATACCAACGAAGAGGACGGGATAATAAAGGCTGAGTTTATATTGGAAGACCATATTCAGAATGGGGCGGCAAAAGTTTTGGTACAGGCCAGAGGAACAGAAACCACACCCTCTGACGGGATAGCAGGTAAGGGGACCGCCAAAAATGATTACCGGTGGGATGGAAGCGGAATTCCGGAACAATATGATTTTTCCTTTGCCTGGATTACGGATACCCAGTATTATACGGAAAGCTGGCCGGATACCTTTACCACAATGAACCAATGGATTATAAGTGAAAAGGAGAATCAAAAAATAAAGTATGCGATACATACGGGGGATCTGGTAGATGAATTTGAACAGGACTATCAGTGGGAATGCGCCGATAAAAATATGAAATTTTTTGAAGCGGCCAACCTGCCCTATGGTGTTCTTGCCGGTAACCATGATGTGGCCTCCGGCAATGAAATATATGAGAACTATTTAAAATATTTTGGTGAAAACCGGTTTAAAGACAGCCAGGTCTATGGCGGCTCCTATAAAAATAACTTAGGACATTATGATTTACTGACTATTGACGGTATTGAACTGATAGTTTTATATATGGGGTGGGATATTTATAAGAATGAGACAGCCTGGATGGATAAAGTACTTAAACAGTACAGTGACCGGAAGGCAATCCTGTGCTTGCACCGTTATATTACCGGAGCGGCTGCTTTAGATTATACCGGAGGGTTGGTGCAGAAAGAGGTTGTAGCCAAAAATGCCAATGTTTTTGCTGTCTTAAACGGCCATTATCATGGGGGTGCAATTAATATCACGGCATTTGACGATGATTACGACGGAGTAAAGGAACGGACGGTTTATCAGATCTGTACCGATTACCAGTCCGCAGAAAAAGGCGGTACCGGATATGTAAAAATGCTTTATTTTGATCTGGCTAACGGTAAAATTTATATGAATTCCTATTCAGATGAATTAAAGGATTATAATTATTTTGATTCGGAAAAGCTTAGTTCCTATGAAGCTGGAGTGGTTGCAGTAAACCAGGATATTTATGAATTGAAGGTTGATTTTGACAGAAGCCCCCGGTCTCTTACCACAACCTCCATGGAAGCGGCCCTGTTTACCGGTAAAACCATAGGTACTGTGAATAGTGTTAACAAAACAGCGGAAATTGAATGGACAGGACTGCTTAAGGATGTGCTGTACGGCTGGTATACGGTTATGAAGAATTCAGCAGGTTTACTTATCCGGAGTGACGTCAATGAATTCGTATTTCTGCCGACGGAGGAACCGACGCCAGAGCCTACAAAAGTACCGGAACCTACGAAGAAACCGGAGCCTACAAAAAAACCGAGACCGGCCAAAAAGCCGGTGTCTGCGGATAGCCTCATACCTGCCGCTGTTGTAGAAAAAATAAATCCCAGTTACACAATACCAACCGGGTTGACGGCTGTTTATGGGAATACCTTAGCGGATATTGTTTTGCCGGCAGGTTTTGCCTTTGAGGAAGTGTTCACAGCGTCAGTCGGAGATGCAGGAGAGAATAATTTTAAGTTGATTTATATACCGGCCGATACGTCTAACTATAATATCATAACCGGGATTAATGCAATGATAACCGTAAACAAAGCAAAACAAAAATTTACCACTGCAGCAAAAACTGCCTATACAAAGACCTACGGTGATAAAGTATTTTCTGTTAAAGCCCAAGCTGCCGGAAACGGAGTGATAAGTTATCTGTCAGATAATACAAAGGTTGCCGCAGTCAGTAAAAATGGAACGGTTACGATTAAAGGCTGCGGAATAGCAGTGATCACCCTTCGCGCGGCAGAAACTAAGAATTATAAAATTGGTGAAAAGAAGATAAAAATAACAGTGAAACCGCAGAAGGTGACTAAACTTATGGTCAGCCGTACTGCCCCTGATACAATGAAAATGGTATGGAACAGTAATAAAAGTATAACAGGTTATGAAATTACCTATGCTTCTGACAAAAAATTTACTAAAGGTAAAAAGACTGTAAGTATAAAGAGCAATAAAATTACCTCCCAAAATATAAATAAGCTAAAGAAAGGCAATATTTATTATATCAAAATGAGGGCCTACAAAACAGTAAAGGGAAAGAAGATATATGGTGCTTATTGTATGTTAAAGAAAATTAAGCTATAAAGCAGAACCTTGTATGATAAGGTTAACCTATGAGGCCCTTTAGGGGGCCTCTGTTTTTTGGATTCTGTTTGTCATTAATCTCTCTTAGTTTATCTGTTCGTAACATATGTTACGGAAATTGATTCGATTTTGTTTTATGATTAACACATCAAAGGAAACTAAAAAATATTAAAATTAATTTGGAGGATATTATAATGGATAATGCAATGTTTTGTTATCAATGTCAGGAAACGGCAGGATGTTCAGGCTGTACAAAATTCGGTGTATGCGGTAAGTCTCCTGACCTTGCCAGGATGCAGGATTTACTCATATATGTAACGAAAGGTCTTTCCGAAGTAACTACCAGATTAAGGGAAGAAGGCCAACTTGTCGGCGGAGACATTAATCATTTAGTTACATTAAATTTATTTACTACTATAACCAATGCCAATTTTGACGATAAAGTATTTTACGACAGGGTTAAAATGACTTTAAATGCAAAAAAAGATTTATTAGGAAAATTAAATAACAAAAGTAATTTATCCGAAGCCGCCCTTTGGGATGCATCCACGGATTCTGAACTGGATGTAAAATCTGTAACAGTAGGTGTTTTAGCAACAAAGGATGAAGATGTCAGAAGTCTCAGGGAATTAATCACCTATGGATTAAAAGGACTTTCTGCTTATGTAAAGCATGCCTTGGCCTTAGGCTTTGATAATGAATCCATTCATGTATTTATGCAGGGCACATTAGCGAAGACTTTAAATAATAATCTAAATGCAGATGAGCTGGTTGCCCTTACCCTTGAAACAGGTAAAGCAGGGGTTGACGGAATGGCTTTACTTGATACAGCTAATACCACTTCCTATGGCAATCCGGAAATCACTAAAGTTAATATTGGTGTTGGTAAAAACCCTGGCATTTTAATTTCAGGACATGATCTTCAGGACATGGAAGAATTATTAAAGCAGACAGAAGGAACCGGAGTAGACGTATACACCCACTCTGAGATGCTTCCGGCACATTACTATCCTGCATTTAAGAAATATACTCATTTCATTGGAAACTATGGGAACGCCTGGTGGAAACAGAATGAAGAGTTTGAATCCTTTAACGGACCGGTCTTAATGACCACGAACTGTATCGTTCCTCCTAAAGCAAGCTATAAAGACAGGTTATATACAACCGGCGCAGCCGGATTTACAGGATGTACCCACATCTCTTTAGAAAACGGAGAGAAGAAGGATTTCTCACAGATTATCGAACAGGCTAAAAAATGCGCGGCTCCAACTGAAATAGAAACCGGAGAAATTATCGGCGGATTTGCCCACAATCAGGTGCTGGCGTTAGCTGATAAGATAGTAGATGCAGTTAAAACCGGCAAGATTAAGAAATTTTTCGTTATGGCAGGCTGTGACGGAAGAGCAAAATCCAGAAACTACTATACGGATTTTGCAAAAGCCCTTCCGGAAGATACGGTGATCTTAACAGCAGGCTGTGCAAAATATAGATATAATAAGCTTCAATTGGGAGATATCGGCGGCATTCCGAGAGTTTTAGATGCGGGACAATGTAATGATTCTTATTCCCTGGCATTAATTGCCCTTAAATTGAAAGAAGTATTTGAATTAAACGATATCAATGAATTGCCAATTGCCTTTAATATTGCCTGGTATGAACAAAAAGCGGTAATCGTCTTACTTTCTCTTTTATACCTGGGAGTTAAAAACATCCATCTAGGACCGACCCTTCCGGCATTTTTATCACCAAATGTGGCAAAAGTTTTAGTTGAAACCTTTGGCATTGCAGGTATTGGCACAGTTGAGGACGATATTAATTTATTTTTAGCATAATCTGATAATGTAATAAATGAAAAGTAAATATAGAGCTTATGTAAATTCTAAAGAGATTTGGAACTTTACATAGGCTCTTATTAATGAGGAGCTGTTGCGAATAGTTAATTTATTCTTTTGAAAGGTTGTCAGTAATGCAAAATAAAGCTATTTTAGCTTTATTTTTATTCATTTTTATAATTGACAAAATATAGCAATTGAACTAAAATAAGAAACAAATTTACTGATTAGTTATCAATGACAGAAAAATTATATAAACGACAAAAATAATTAGATTGTGTTCAAATTAAAATGAAATTGTATAGCTAACCGGCTTAAAATGAATATAATATATGGGTTATTTCAGCCAGAAATAAGCTCAATATGAAAGGAAGGTGTAGGATAATGTTTGATCATTTTTTTATGGAGTATATGTCAAATATAATTCCGGTGGCATTTAATCTGCAATCTGAAGATGAAACAAGGAAAATTGGCAGTGGAGATGCTGAATTTACGGTTATTTTAAAAAAGCCAATCAGCAAGAGTGAATTAATTACAAGTACCTCTCTGGCATTAGGAGAAGCGTATATGCGGGGAGATATGGAGGTTGATAAGGATTTGTATGAAGTTTTGAACCTGTTTCTGGGAGAAATGGGTAAGTTTACGACTAATAAGTCCAAACTACATAGTTTATTATATACTGCAACCAGTAAAGTAAACCAGAAAAAAGAAGTTACATCACATTATGATATTGGAAATGATTTTTACAGTCTGTGGCTGGATGAAACCATGAATTATTCCTGCGGCTATTTCAAAGAAGAAAATAATACACTTTATGAAGCACAAATGAACAAAATACATCATATTCTGGATAAACTGCATTTAGAATCCGGCATGACACTACTGGATATCGGATGCGGCTGGGGTGCTTTGTTAATCGAAGCAGCTAAAAAATACCAGGTAAAAGGTACCGGAATTACCTTAAGTAAAGAGCAGCATGATAAATTTAAGGAACGCATCCTCGAAGAAAAATTGGAAAAGCTTTTGAATGTAGAGATTATGGATTACAGGGATTTAAGCAATTCGGATTTACAATTCGACAGAGTTGTCAGTGTTGGCATGTTAGAACATGTAGGCAGGGATAATTATGATTTATTCCTGAAAAACGTACATCACGTATTAAAAGATAAAGGTGTCTTTTTGCTTCATTCAATTACTGCGATGAAGGAACATCCGGGAGATGCATGGATCAAAAAATATATCTTTCCGGGGGGAACTATCCCAAGCTTCAGGGAATTAATACAGATTTTACCGGAATATCAATTTTATACATTAGACGTAGAAAGTCTGCGCAGACATTACAACCGTACATTGTTATGCTGGAGAAGCAGGTTTTTGGAACATAAAATGGAAATTGTAAAAATGATGGGAGAAGAATTTACAAGAATGTGGGAATTATATCTAACTTCCTGCGCAGCAACTTTTAATAATGGTATTATTGATCTTCATCAGATCTTAGTAACAAAAGGTGTAGCAAATGAACTGCCTATGACCAGGGTAGTGTAAGAAAATAAAAGATAAGACATATATTTTTTTCAATACGAATGCAAAAGACATTAAAAAAAACACTTGAAAATTAATATTAGTAAGGCTAATATAATAACTATATTTAATTTTTGAAAAATGATGAAAGAAGGATGAGTATCATGTTAGATATCAGAATTGAAAAAACCACAACCCCTAAGGAGCTTCCGAAAGCAGATGATCCCTTAAAATTTGGAACTATATTTACGGATCATATGTTTGTTATGAATTACGAGACCGGTAAAGGCTGGCATGATGCAAGAATAGTACCTTATCAACCAATCAGCTTAGAACCATCCGCCATGGTATTTCATTATGGACAAGAAATGTTTGAAGGATTAAAGGCATACAAGGCTGAGAATGGAAGAGTTTTATTATTCCGTCCGGATAAGAATATTGAACGGTCAAATAAAACTAACCGTAGAATCTGCATACCTGAGATTTCGGAAGAGGATTATTTACAGGCCTTGAAAGCTGTAGTAAAGATGGATGAAGCCTGGATTCCCGGTAAACCCGGAACTTCACTTTATATAAGGCCGTTTATTATTGCGACTGACCCATTTTTAGGAGTAAGGCCTTCAGATACTTATATGTTTATGATTATATTATCACCGGTCGGCGCTTATTATCCTGAGGGCTTAAATCCTGTGAAAATATGGATAGAAGATGAGTATGTCAGAGCGGTAAAGGGCGGTATCGGCGAAGCCAAAACAGGTGGTAATTATGTTGCATCCTTAAAATCACAGGTGAAAGCACATGATGAAGGTTATTCCCAAGTATTATGGCTTGATGGTGTCGACCGCAAATATATTGAGGAAGTAGGCGCAATGAATATTTTCTTTAAAATTAACGGTACTGTTATCACCCCGAAATTAAATGGAAGCATCTTACCCGGTGTTACCAGGAATTCTGTAATTAACCTTTGTAAAGCCTGGGGACTTCCAGTTGAGGAAAGAAAAATATCCATTGATGAAATTTATGAAGCCCATAAAAACGGCACTTTGGAAGAAGTATTCGGAACCGGTACGGCAGCCGTAATCTCTCCGGTTGGCCAATTAAGATGGGATGAACATATCATGAAAGTAAAAGATGGTGGTATTGGTGAATATAGTCAGAAATTCTATGACACAATAACAGGAATCCAATTAGGAAAAGAAGAAGATAAATTTAATTGGACTGTTGAGGTAAAATAGACTTAGAAGGCAATGTGACGTACTAAAAATAAAGACAACCGGCAGATTATTTATTAAGCCGGTTGTCTTTATTTTTAGTATTTCATAGGAATTTATTTGATAAAAATAAAAGAAATAGAAATGGGAGTATCATTTACCTGTAAATATACAGCATTTTACAAAAGTATTTGACAACAAATGTAACTAATGTTATCATTAGGTTAAACGTTAAATCTCCAATAACAGTTTCACCGCTTCTAATACCCTTACAGTAAATCCTGTGTTAAGTTCCAATTTAATAGGGACGGTATCCTGGACGCCCAATAATCCAAGTGCAGGAAATACGGTAACTTTTACGGTCAATTCAGTGCCATTGATTCCGGCGGTTCCTATAATGTGGGAAATACGTACAGTAACTTAACAGCAACCTGTGTAAGGCGTGCGGCTTGTTTTGCAGTATATGGAGGCTCAGACAATTTATATCAGAACTTATACGGTGCGGATACCTTAACCTATCCCGGAATTACCATCAGCAGTTTAAGATTTGGATATAATACACTTGGTTTTGGGGATAAGGACTGTGTATTTGACGGTGTAACCCTGGACCGGACAGGAGGAGATTTCTGGACCAGTACCGGCGGTGATGATAAAATTAACGACTATCAGAATTTTGGTGCCATCTGGTTCTTCTGCGGAGACAGGGCATTTAAGAATATTCTGGTAAAGAATGTGGATATCAATAATCCGGTATATTACGGGCTGATGTTCCAAACCAAATATCCGGAAGCATTGTCCATGCAGAATGTACGAATTGAGAATGTCAATATCAATAATGCTTCCCGTTATGGCATTAAGTTCTGCACTATGGTGGAAGCCGGACAAGGACCAGGTAAAGGAAGTGCAAGTTTTAACAACGTAAAGATAAATAACCCCGGTATCCAGGCAATTTACGGTGTATCCGGCTGTCCTGACTTTACTGTAACCAAGATTGGGGATGGAAACAATTGGTGATTAACTGCAAATGATTTTGTTGAGGGTTTTAAATAACTGCAGAATCACGCTATAATAAAAACCGCAGGAGATTACCTGCGGTTTTTATTGGTGCTGCCGTTTAACGGTGTTACACTGCAAAACACTTCTCTGTACCGGCAACTGAATAATTACTTTAATTCTCCCTTTACTTTTTTTGACTAATTGATTAAAATATATATCATTCCCGGGACAACGGAACAGTTACAAGTATATGTTAATAATAAATTATAATAAAATAAAATTAGAGTACTCTCGGAAACTAATAGTAGCAATTGAAGATATTTTAGTTGCTGAATATAGGTTGAGGACATTTTTGTGATATCATAGGTGTGTTTTTACTTGCCTTTCCTTCGCGGTGCTCAGACGGTCTGCGTAAAAACATACCTATGACATCACGAAAATGGAGGTGAAATTTTATCGACAGCCTCTAAAATATCAGTAAATACAGGCTGTGGGAGTTTCCGAGAGTACTCAATTATTTAAAGGAGAATCAGGAGAATGGGAGATATTGTAATGAACTTACGGGAAATTAATACGCTATCCATTATAATCCGCTTAAGCTTAGCTACAATATGCGGCGGTTTAATTGGATATGACAGGGGGAGGAAAAAAAGGCCGGCGGGGTTTCGGACACATATTTTAGTATGTATCGGTTCAGCTTTAGTAATGATAACGAACCAATACATAATTGATATTATGAAGTATAATTCTGATCCGACCAGATTAGGGGCCCAGGTTATCAGCGGAATCGGCTTTTTAGGTGCAGGAACAATTTTAATTACCGGAAAACAGCAGGTAAAAGGACTTACTACGGCAGCCGGATTATGGGCATCGGCGTGTATGGGGCTTGCAATCGGTATTGGCTTTTATGAAGGAGCGCTGATTGGGTGTATTTTCATATTAGGGGGTATAACTTTACTTCATAGGTTTGACGTTTATTTTATGTCAAAAACAAAATTAGTGGAATTATATGTGGAATTAGTGTCTGTAAAAAGTATAAGTAAATTTTTTGATTTTGTTCGAAATAATAACATGGAGATTACAAATGTGGAGATAATAAAATCAAAAACTGCAGAAGACATAGTAGGATTGTTTGTGACAATTATGCAAAAAGAAAAACATGACCATATAAAAATTCTTACTTTGTTCAGCACATTTGAGGAGGTTATCGTGGTGGAAGAAATATAATAGGAGTACTATCGGAAACTAATAGGTGTAATAGAAGATATTTTAGATGCTGAATATAATCTGAGAACATTCTCTGTCTATCATAGGTATGTTTTTACTTGCCTTTCCCGAACGTAGTTCGGACGGTCTGCGTAAAAACACATACATATGATATCACGAAAATGGAGATGAATTTTATCGACAGCATCTAAAATATCAGTAAATACAGGCTGTGAGAGTTTCCGGGAGTACTCTGATAGAAAAAGGAGTTTGGTTAATGAAAGGACTTATGAGGCTGTTTATTGCAATTGATTTTACGGATGAAATAAAGATAAGCTTATATGGATTGACCCAGGAACTTAAAATACACACATCCCATGGACATTTTACCCATAAGGAAAATTTTCATCTGACCCTGGCTTTTATAGGGGAAACAAAAGATTTTGATCAAGTTGTCCGGGCGATGGATCATGCTGTATTAAAGGGGAAAATATTACCCTTTTATTTGAATTTTGGAGGCTTTGGCAGGTTTAAAGGAAGAGAAGGGGATATATTCTGGGTTGGAGTTGAACAGAATACAGCTTTAATGGAATTGAATAATGCACTGGTCAGGGAGTTAAAGAAATTTGAATTTAAAATAGAAGATAAAGAATTTAAACCCCATCTTACACTGGGCAGGGAAATTGTACTTAAGAACGGATATACAGTGAAAGATTTTGAAAAGCTGATTCCTAATATGTCCCTGCAAGTCGGCAGGATTGGATTAATGAAATCGGAGAGAATTGAAGGAAAATTAGTATATACGGAAGTGTATCATAGGAGCTTTATGGAAAATCAATAGGCTTGGAATTATATCTTGTAATATAAAGGCAGCTGTTTTATTACCTTTACATTTATTAAGTAATCAGTTACAGCTGCCCGTTTAATAGCTGGTCTTTTTTGATGTAAGCTGGATTATTCCTGCATTATTTTATGATAGCTAAAATCCAAAAGACGATGATAGTATCCGCCCATCTGGTCAAAAGTGAAACAATACTTGAACTTATCCATACTACTGTCTTTGAAATATATTACATATTGAAATTCTGAATTATCAATTTCTTCACAGATATAATCCCCGGAATAACGTTTAAAGATAGAAAGAATATCTTCCAGTGTAAAGGAATGGGTATTCACCCTATTGATTAAATCCTTTAGGAAAGTGTTACCTTCATTATGCTTATATATATAAGTAATACCTTCCTTTGGTATGGTGAATTTAAAACGGTTCCTTTCCAATACTATACGGAGGTCATAAAAACGGTCATTAACATAGGTTATAAATTGCTGTAAATAGGTCAGGCATTCTTCGTTGGAATCAAAAGCGGTCAAAAGCAGATAATTTAACAGATCCAGATCATAATAAATACGAAAACTCTCATTATCCTGATATCCTAACTTTAATAATCCTTCATATATGGTTGTTTCAATATTTTCTTCCAGGTTTGTAAAACCATTCACATGGGACATTTCATTTACTCCTATACTTTTGTTGAACTTGAGTTGCGAATCATTGTCTTATTTTAATATAGAAAAGTCTTTATGTCAACTCGTCTAACAATTATCACAATCACCAAAGCTGTTTATTTATTGTAATTAATCTGATTTCATGGGGTTTTAAATTTGCATAATAATTTAAACTATTATTGGTAACCTCCATTTTAATCTTGGTAATTTTTGGCATGGAACGGCCTTTTAGGGTTTTAATCTCTTCCTCAGAAGTAAGGGGGAGGGCACCCATCCGTACCCATTCATCAAAAGCACTTCCATGATCCCTGTTTACAATCTGTTCTATAAGGAGATAATTTCCATTATCAATATGGGACAGATTAAAATCGAATTCCAAAGAATTTGTTTCGATAATTGCATGATACCTTTCCATGAAGGTGACATTAAATAAAACACCCTGGGCATATAAAGGTGAAACATGTGAGTAATTATATAAAATGAGTGCATAATCACCCCGTTGGTTTGAAGTAACAAAATAACCGTTTCCTTTTTCAATTAAGGTATCCATTAATTTATTTAAGAAGGTGAAGGCATAATAAGCAGGCTTTTTTACGCCATTGGTGGTAAACAGACCTAGTTCCCCATGAAATTCATCATTGGATTGGGGTAACTCTTCCATGGTGTCGGATAAACACCAATTTCCAAAACTGTCTGCTGCATCGTAGTTCTCCAGAATGTTCTTAATAATATATGCAGAACGGTAACAGGTGTCATTAAGCCAATCCCTGTGGGAAGAAGTCGAAGCCCATTCTGTTATAAAAATTGGAAGCTTAGGGTATCTTGCAATATTTTTCTTCAGACATTCAAGGGTATGGGCAATATAATCCTTATCATCCGACAAGATGATTCTATCATTTTCTACATTTTCTTTGGAAGATTCGCCTAAAGTGGCAAGATCTTTGGTTGTTGATGTTTTAACCGGGTAGCAGTGGATGTTATAAAAATCCGGATAACAGTTATTTAATTTGCAATAATCCAGAAAATTGTAAAATTCAGAGCTGGAAAAACTAAGTGAGCCATAGGAAGGATTGCCAAAACGTAAGTGGGAGTCACATTCTTTTACACAATTTCTGGTTATCCGATATAATTCATAGGCTGTTTCATCACTGTCAAAAGCAAAAGCATAGGGCTTAAACGGTGAATTCCAAAAAGAGAAAAGCCAGGTCCTTACTTCAGGTAAACCGTAACGCATAATAAAATGTTTCGTAAGTTCTGTTATGATATAAGCCCATTTTGTATAATCCTTTGGTACACTTAATATAACCGGGTTATAAAATATGGTTGATTCAGGATCCTTAGCAAGTAGTTTTGGCATAAAGGAGAGTTGAATGAGTGGCTTTAATCCGATTGAAAGCAAAAAATACAGGACATCATCTACATAATTAAAACCAAGGTATGGGTTACCGTATTTATCTTCATTATAAAGCATCATGGAATCATCCAAAATACCGTGAAATTTAATATATTCAAAACCGATTTCTTTCTGCAGGGTGATCAACTCAGTCTGTACTTTTTTCATGAGTATTTCCCTGGCCCTGCCTACACCCGTAAATGTTTTAAAGGAATGGTGCAGGCTGCCCTTTAAATTTTCTGCATTTACATCAAGTATATTTAATAAAGAAAAAGGATCGGATGTTTCAGCTTTAGCAGCGCTGCCGTTATCTAAATACGCGCCTAATTTATTTAGAAAATCATATTGTTCAATTAATAAATAATCACTGGCTTTTTGTGCTTTTACTTTATTACTTGAATTTTCACTTCTATGCTCCTTCTGATATTGTTTTGGAAGCATTCCATATTCTTTCTTAAAGCAGCCCACAAAATACCTGCTGTTGGCAAATCCATTATTTGCTGCAATCTGTTCTATTGTCAGATTTGTGTTTAATAAGTCGTATACGGAATGATTCATACGAATTCCGGTCAAAAAGTTAAAAAAACTGATTCCCATATTTTTTTCAAAAAAGTGTGATAAATAAGAAGCGGACAGATATTCCCTTTCTGCAACAGAGTTTAGGGTTATATTTTCGGTATAATTATCATTTAAATATTCTATAATACCCTTTAACCTTTTTAAATTTTTGGATTTTTTTCCTGCTGGTTTTGTGTCAGAAGACTTGAAGTTGTTTACCAATTCATGGAGCAGGTGGTAAGAATGCGAAATACACAATAAATCATCACAATCGGTATCATTATAATTTAAATAGACTAGTTGTGCGATTAATTTTTTTAATTCCAGAAATCTTGATTTATTATGATAAACAGAAGAATTACATTGAAAATAGGTGGATTCATTGACCCATTGTTTAAAATAACTGTGTCTGATCTGTAAAACGGCAGCCACATTGTCAATGCTATGTATTTCATGTAATTGATTGCTGTTAATCAACAGGATATCATCTTCAATCAAATGATAAGTTTCGGATTCCAGAATAACAGTTAAATCTCCGCTTAAGACCAGATAAATTTCAATACTTCCGTGCCAATGCCTGGTGGTATTTTCCGTTTTTTGAATACTGACCTTAACAGGAACGTCTTTTGCATATTCAATTATTTCATGTTCGTACATTATTTTATTCCTCCCCATCTAACCTGTTTTTATGCATAATCTATATATTATTAGGTGAAAAATGATTTTTTTAAGTAAAAAGTTATAAAAATATCAAAAATGGAAAATCTTTATTAAATATCAACAAAATCATGTAATATATTTGTGTTAATTTAAATGATACATTGCGACTATTTACAAATATAGCTAAATCATGTATGAAATATATACAAAATAAATATAAATCAGCATGGATTTATTCTACAATATATATTAAGATATGTAAATAGGAAGCCAAACAAAATGTAAAATTTTAACTTTAAAGGATAAATTTAAGGGGGAGGAAAATGTTAGTCGTTTTTTTTGTTAATGATTAGACATAATTGCAGGCAATACTTGTCGCAGGCTTGTGTTTATGTTTAATATAAATGGCTGGAGAAGCCTAATTTTAAAGGAGGGTAAAAATGAGAAAATTCAAGAAAATAACCGCTATTATCCTGGCAATGCTTTTCGTAATGACAACATTGCTAGCCGGATGCAGCAAAAAAGACACAAAGGATACTGCTACAGATGCTGTAACCCAGGAACTTACAAAAGCTGCGGAAGCAACACCAACGGTGACGGAAGCCCCAACAGCTGAACCTGAATCCAGTGAACCTGCTGACCCGAACCAACTGCCTAGAACAGAGACTTTATACTACGGCGGACAGCAATGGGGCGCAGTGAATGGCTGGAATCCGCTTTCCGACGACATGAACAATGCGTTATGTTTAGCACAAAGTGCGGGTGGTTCACGTACACTTATGTTCGAGACTTTGTATATGTATAATATGCTTGATGGTACTATGAATCCTTTGTTAGCAGATGGTGATTATACCTGGAATGATGAAAAAACAGAAATGACAGTTAAAATAAAAGGTGCTGCAAAGTGGAGTGATGGCACAGCGGTTACTGCTGACGACGTTGCTTATACTTTTGATTCCAATGTAAAGTACCAGACAGCACAGGGGGCTCAACTTGTTCCTTACATTGATTCCGTTACAGCTGTTGATCCTTCAACAGTACTTATTAAAGCTAAGCAGACAGATGACGGTACAGCTGTTAACCCATTGATGGTTATCAGTTATCTTGGGCAGACCTATGTTATACAAAAAGCCTGGATCCAGACACTGGAAGACCGTTGTAACAGTGATGCTGCTTTTGTTAAAAAGGATCCTGCCGATGATGTTGTTTACTCCGGTCCTTACCACAAACAATATGCGGATGATCAGAAAGTTGTATTGATCCGTGATGATAATTATTGGGGCAAGGACGTTTCCATGTGGGGCAGCCTTCCGGCACCTAAATACATAGCACATACTATTTATGCGGATAACGCTGCAACAGAGACAGCTTTTAAAGCCGGTGAAGTTGATGTTGACCAGCAGTTTATTCCTAACATTCAGGACCTTTGGTTAAAAGATGGGCTTCCAATCTCTACTTATTTAGAAGATGCACCATATGGTATCTGTGTAAATATGCCTACCGCCTGGTTTAACTTCGATGTACCTGGTCTTGATAATGTAGCTGTCCGTAAGGCTATTGCTATGGCAGTTGACTATGACGCAATTAATGCAAATGCTATGACAGGCCAGTCTCCGACATTTACAGATGTACCCCGGTCAACTATGAACCCGACGGACGGCGAACAAGCCACTTTCGATCATGATGCAGTGAAGGATCTTCAGTGGGCAGGCAATGACATTGATGGTGCTAAAAAATTATTAGACGATGCAGGCATAAAAGACACAGACGGTGATGGTATCCGTGAATTAAACGGCACCAAACTTTCCTTTAATGCCTGTGCACCAAATGGCTGGACTGACTGGATGGCAGCTATGGAAATCGTTGCAGCGGCAGGTAAAAATATTGGTATCGATATTACAACAGAGTATCCTGAATATTCCGTATACCAGACCGTAGTAACGGCAGCGAAACAGACGGATTATGACATTTTTATGATGTGGACTGACAGTGCTACTCCGGTTCAACCCTGGGGACGTATCCGTATGCTGATGAGCTCAGAATACAACGGTATCGAAGGTAACTGGTCCGGTAACTGGGGACATTACAGTAATGCAAGGCTTGATGAGCTTATTAAGCTGATTCCCGTTGAATCAGATGCCGCTAAATTAAAAGAATATTACACGGAAGCTGTTAAGATTTACTTAACGGATGTGCCTTCCTTCTCACTGATGTACAGACCTGATAAATTCCACGCCGTGAACGAATCTGTTTGGACCAATTATCCTGAGAATGGTGATGGAAACAACATTCCACCTATGGATTTATCAGATGGTTTTGGTATTGCCGGTCTCTATAAGATTACTTTGGTTCAGTAACACCTGGGCAATAAATCGATAAAGCACCTGAATCATAATAAGCAGCCATGTTTTTGAAGCAAAGGAAACATGGCTGTCTTCAATACTTGGAGGTAATATATGAAAGGCTATCGTAAATACTTCGGCAAGAAAATCGTGTGGTTTCTCATTACATTTATTATTGCTGTTCTACTCAATTTCATACTCCCCAGGTTAATGCCGGGAGATCCCGTTGCGGTCATCACTGCAAAATCAGCAGCAGGTATATCGGACACCTCTGCAGTGAAACAGATTTATGAGAATTATGCCAGGCAGTTTGGTATTGATAAACCCATGTATATTCAGTTCTTTACTTATTTTAAGAATGCACTGACAGGAGACTTCGGTCTTTCGTTCAGCCAGTATCCCAGAGAGGTATCTGACATTATTTCCAATGCCATTTGGTGGACGATCGGCCTGCAGCTTCCGGCGATTATTGTAGGATGGCTGATTGGCAATATACTTGGTGCTTTAGCTGCATATGTGCGGAAGGGTTTTGACAAGGTACTCATGCCCATCAGCCTTTTTGTCAGTAGTTTACCTGCTTTTGGTTTAGCGGTAATCTTACTTGTGGTTTTTGCAATTAAGTTAAAAATTGCGCCAATTTCCGGTGGGTATGGATATGACATGATACCTAATTTCAGTTTCAGTTTTGTAAAATCGGTAATCGCACATTATCAGCTGCCTTTCTGGTCCATTGTTGCCATTAACATAGGTGGGCAGGCCATTGGTATGCGCTCTATGTCAATCTATGAATTAAATGCAGATTATGTAAAATATAGCCGTTATCTGGGTATTAAGGATAGAAAAATTGTAGGATATGTTTTTCGTAATGCGATGCTGCCACAGATTACAGGTCTTGCATTGTCCCTTGGCACAATGGTCGGCGGTGCTTTAGTTGCTGAGATTATTTTCAGTTACCCGGGACTTGGAACGACTATGCTTCAAGCGATTACCATGTCAGATTATCCGCTATTATCTGCAACGACACTTATCATTACTTTAATGGTCCTGATAGCAACTTTCGCTATTGATATTATTTATGGATTTATAGATCCACGTGTCAAAGCGGCACAGTTTGATTAAGGGGGGAATAGAAGTTGAAGAATACAATACGTCAGGTGTTTCACTCTCCAAGATTTGTGATCGGCTTTTCGATTTTTACTTTTATTTTGTTAACGCTTTTCATATATCCTTTAATATTTCCCGGTAATCCGCTTCAAATGGTTGGGTTAGGATCTTTCTTCCGGCCCGGCACCTATGTATCCGTATATGATGCGGTAGGAACAGAATCGAAAACCATGAAATTACCAAATGCAGATCAAAAACGGCTGGATGGTAAGTTAAGTGATGAGGATCGGGTATCCGTGGTAAAATGGTTAACTGCCGCAGGCATTTCGGAAAATGAAATTGATATGGAGGATACGGCAGGGTTACTTAAATTGTGGAAGGATAATTATGATCCTTCGATTAAACCTGAAGGTATGACCATGGCGCAGCGTAATTATTATAAGCGTCTTAATAAAAATCTTGAGAATGCGGTCAATAATAATCAGATTATAATCGCTGATAAGAATGAGGAAACAGGTACCCTGGAAGAATCGAAAGTCGTTGCGGATACGGATTATGTCAATGTAAAAGACGTAGCAAATGTGAAGGTATTACCGTTAGGTACCGATAACTTTGGACGTGATGTGTTAAAAGAACTTGTTTCTGCGACAGGTACTTCGATTTTGATTGGATTAATTGCAGGTATCATTGCTACTTTTATTGGGTTGTCCTTAGGTTTGCTGGTCGGTTATCTTGGAGGGGTTGTTGATGATATCATTATGTTCATCACTAATATTTTCACTGTAATACCATCCTTTGTCCTTTTAATCCTGATTTCTTACAGTATCGGTCAGGAGCAGAGGGGAGCAACAACGGTTGCGATTGTCATTGGTATGACCTCATGGGTCTGGACGACGAGATCTGTGCGTTCTCAGGTAATTTCACTTAGAAATCGTGATCATGTGAATTTAAGCAAACTCTCAGGTCACAGCTTAGCACGGATTATACTTTCTGATATTCTTCCATACATCGCTTCTTACGTTGTGATGGCACTGATTTTACAAATATCTACCGCAATTCTTGCTGAGGCGCAGTTATCCATGATTGGTCTTGGCCCAAAAACTACAGAGATACCGACACTTGGACTTATGATGAATTGGGCAATGCTCTATTCCGCACATCTTAATGGTTCATGGTGGGCATACTTCCCGGTAGTTCTTACAATTGCGTTGGTATCATTTTCGCTGAATTTGATGAATACCGGTCTGGATCAGGTGTTCAATCCCACTTTAAGAGATTAGGAGGCCGGTTATGGGTAAGACAATTCTTGAGGTTAAAAACCTTACAACAAAATATATTACAAGATTCGGAGAGGATGTATATGCGGTTGATGGTGTGTCACTATCCGTTGGGGAAGGTAAGTCGATAGGTATCGCAGGCGAATCCGGATGCGGTAAATCAACCCTTGCCCTGAGTCTGATGGGATACTATTTTCCGCCATTACACTATACCAGTGGTGATATTATAATAGATGGCCAGAATATTTCTGAAATGAAACCGGATGCGATCCGAAAATCCATACTTGGCAGTGAGATTGCATATATTCCTCAGGCAGCTATGAATGCGTTAAATCCAACTCAGAAGATTATCCGTTTTATAGAGGATGTTGTCCGTGTACATCATCCTAAAATACCCAAAAAAGAAATTTATGATATGGCAAAACAACGTTTTGAGGAACTTGGTTTACCGGCAACCGTTTTAGATAAGCATGCGGTCGAACTATCCGGAGGTATGAAGCAGCGTACGGTAATTGCAATTTCAACTATTCTTTCACCAAAAGTTTTAATTGCTGACGAGCCATCCAGTGCCCTTGACGTAACAAGTCAGAAGATGGTTATTAAAATGCTTAGGAACTTGATGGAAAAAAGCTATATTAAGTCCATGATATTTATTACCCATGAACTGCCGCTTCTCTATAATGTAACAGATGATATTATGGTAATGTACGCCGGACAAATAGTAGAAAAAGGGACAGCGAAGGAAATGATATTTGAGCCTACGCACCCTTATTCCCAGGGACTGATGGGATCAATTATCGTACCGGAGGCCGGTACACGTGATGTTGAGCTGGCTGCAATACCGGGAACACCGCCGAATTTAAAAAACCCCCCGTCAGGCTGCCGGTTTGCTGAAAGATGTAAATACGTAACCCGGGAATGTAAATTGGGTTTAATCGGTTTAAGGGAATTTGGCGATGGACATAGTTACCGGTGTATAATGGAGATTGACAAACTGATGGAGGGATATAAGCATGAGTGAGACAAAATCAGGTAACAGACCTTTGTGTTTGAGTGGAACGGGCGTCACGAAGGTATTCGGTTATGGAGAAAAGAAAACGATTGCGGTAGACCATGTGGATTTTGAGTTTCACGAAGGTGAGCTGGTCTCTATCGTAGGTGAATCCGGTAGTGGTAAGACAACGCTTAGTAAGATGCTGCTTGCCCTGATTAATGAGACGGAAGGGCAGATTTTCTTTCAGGGAGAACCACGGGATATCCGTTCACGTAAAAAGAAGAAAGAATATTGGGAGGACATTCAGGCAATCTTTCAAGATCCATTCTCATCCTATAATGTATTTTCAAAGATTGATACTGTACTTCTTGATTGTATAAACATGCGTGGTGGCAAGCGGTTTTCCATGGAAAAGAAAGTCAATATGATGACCGAAGCCTGCAGCTTTGTGAATCTTAAATTTGCTGAGCTGACCAATAAATATCCTTTCGAGTTATCAGGGGGGCAGATGCAGCGTCTTATGATTGCACGTATCTTTCTTCTTAGGCCCAAGATTCTTTTGGCAGATGAACCAACATCCATGATTGATGCCTGCTCCCGTGCCACAATACTTGACATGCTGATGCATTTACGCGACGAGATTGGTATGACGATTATATTTATAACCCACGATATCGGTCTTGCGTATTATATCTCTGACAGTGTGTATATTATGGAACACGGCAAGTTTGTGGAGAGAGGTACAGCGGATGAGGTCATTCTTAATCCTACGGCAGACTATACTAAACGCTTAATTAGTGATGTCCCTAAAATTTATGAGGAATGGGATCTTTCAACAGTATAGAAATTTCATTTCAGACAGGGGTAATTCATAGGGAACTATATCAGTTTGGCAGTAAATAAGTAAGATTACTATCACTTTCTTATCCCTAAAAGCATATATTGAAAGTGATAATATTTTAAGGAAGTAAATGTGAATATAAAACAGTATTATATGAACAATGCAAAGTCCTTTTCCTATCCTGATTTGAGACAATATTCCGGTGCTGATTATGGATATGGTATAAGTCCCAGAGTTTATCCCACACAAATGGAGGCACAATCCCTTGGCAGGCTGCAGGTTAATTGTGTAACGCAGGTAGGATTCCGGCCGATACCTAATGCAACAGTCAGAATTACCTACACGGGTGATCCGACTACTGTGATTGAGGAATTGACAACAGATTCAGTGGGACGTACAGAGGCAGTCAATTTACCTGCGCCTCCGGTGGAGTACAGTTTGGATCCGGCCGTTTTTGAACAACCCTATTCAGAATATACGGTAACAGTAACGGCACCTGGTTTTGAGAATGTGGAAGTTTCCGGAACAGAATTATTAGGCGATGTAACAGCAATCCAACCCATAGAAATGGTTCCTGCACCAGAAAACGCACAAACAGGGGAAGTTTTTGTAATACCACCGCATACCCTCTATGGTGATTATCCCCCTAAAATTGCGGAAGCGGAGATTAAACCAACCCAGGAAACCGGTGAAATTGTACTAAGAAGTGTTGTAGTACCGGAGTTTGTTATAGTTCATGACGGGCCTCCCACAGATACTTCAGCGGGCAATTATTATGTTCGTTACAGGGATTATATTAAAAATGTTGCTTCCAGTGAAATTTATGCAACCTGGCCGGAAGCAACTATTACTGCTAATATTTTAGCTATTATGTCTTTTACATTAAATCGGGTTTACACAGAATGGTATCGGAATCAGGGCTATAATTTTACCATTACGTCTTCTACGGCATTTGATCATAAATGGATGAGGGGCAGAAATATTTTTGATAATATTGGCTTGGCAGTGGATCAGATATTTAATAATTATTTATCCAGACCAAATGTAAAGCAGCCAATTCTGACACAGTACTGCGACGGAAGAAATGTAACATGCCCCGGATGGATGACCTTATAGCAGCAGGGTATCATAAAAATAAATATCCAGGGATCTTTCCGTGCCATTAAAAACTATTTTTTCTATTATGGTTTTTAATGCTTTATTCTTCGTAGTATTATTAATGGTGTCGGAATTTATTATGTTATATACATTATTGATACAATTTAAATGACTCTTTTCGTCATTTAAGGAATTTTCTGCTTTATAATGATTGCATTGATGTTCTAAGATAATACGTTCTTTTTGTATAACACTTTTATTCTCTTTATACTCTTCTAAGTTATCGATACCATTTATGTATGCTTTTTTTATCCTGTTTTCTTTCTCATTTAATCTGACAATCTGATGCTCCAATAAGGCTAATTCAGGAAAAGATTCATTTTTAATTGGGGAATAGTTTACTTCACATGTGTTCCTTACTTTCTCCAAGGCATCCATTACAAACGGAACAAGCTTATTTTCCGATATACTGTTACACACCGGGCATTTTCCTTTTGAATAACCATTACAGCAAAAATGCAAAAATCTGGAGTTTTTGGCTTTTGCGGCAGTCATACTACGGCCGCAGTTACTGCACTTGACGATGCCTGATAACCAGTGTTTGTATTCAGTAACCGGTCTTGCTTTATGCTGGGTGATGCATTCATTATCCCTTCTTTTCTGGGCAAGTTCATATAATTCTTCCGATATGACAGGTTCATGCCGGCCTTTGACAATAATCCAATCTGAAGGGTCCCTGATCGTTTTGGATGCATTATGGGTACGATTCCAACGGATATAACCTTTATACATAGGATTAGCAAGAATATATTCAACCGATCTCCGTTCAAAATCTTTATGTTTCTTAGTTTTACAGCCCAATGAATTTAAATATTTTGCTATTTGGTAAAAAGTTAAATTACCGTAAACATATTTTTCAAATATTAATTTTATAATCGCAGATTCTTCCGGTACAATAACAGGTATATCTCCATTATGGATTATTTTATAACCAAGGGGAGGATTAGCCTGATAACCGCCCCGCAGAGCTTTTTCGGTCATGCCCTTCGTTACTTCATCGGCAAGATTCAGTGAGTAATATTCTGCCATAGCCTCTAGCATAGCCTCTAGAATCACACTGAATTTATCATCTTCAAGTTGTTCCGTAATGGATATTACTTTGATATCACAATCTTTTCTCAGTAAAGATTTATAAACAATACTGTCTTCCCTGGAACGGCTGAACCTGTCAAAACGATGTACCAGTATGATATCAAAAGGTTTTGGCTTTTTCTTAGCCGTTGCTATCATTTTCATAAATCCCGGCCGTTTTTCAGCTTTTCTGCCTGAGATACCCTCATCAATAAAAATATTATCAATATTGACAGACAGATTATTGTTTTTTGCATATTCTAATAATAATCTTTTTTGGGCATCCGGTGAATACTCAGCCTGGTCCTCAGTGCTTACTCTTATATATAGTGCTGCCGTCTGCATTTTTATCAGCTCCTTACTTGATTATATTACTAAATAGCTGTAAAAATGTCCTGATATATAATTGCTTCTGCCTGATTACAAAAAGTAAGAAGCAATAAGTACAAACTAAGCTTCATAAATTATTATGTGGAGGTGGTAGGTATCAATAGGGAACTTAAGGTGAGAATTTATATAAATACAGGTGATGAATACCGGCTGTGGGATACACTGACAGAAGAAGAACGTAAGAAAATTGGGAATGCCCTTAATGATAAAGCGTTAAAGGCAATAGGGTATCTTCCGGTTTCTGAAATAAGTAAAAAACATTCTGGTTTGTCTATGTAATTGAATTTAAAAAAATTATTCAGCTCAATGGATATTATAATTCCACAATAGTATTCATTTATGTACATCGTTTTATGATTTTATGAAGTTATTGTTAATATTTAAAGTTTAATGCCCCGGTACTAAATAACATAAGAATTAAATATTGTTAAGTATAAATATAATTCGGGAGCGATATGTTAAGAAAATCGAAAAGAAAGAGATCAAGCAGTAGTTTTCTACCCTTTAGTAAAAAATTATTAGAGTATTCACGCTTTGAATGCTTAACTATGACAGTTGCATTATTTATTATGCAGGGCGTTGGAATTGATACCGGTGAACTCTATCAGGTCTGCCTGGCTGGCTGGGGTGGTTATGCCGTTGCAAAGGCCTTATATTACAACATGGCTAAATCAGATCACCAGATTCAGCTGTTAAAGAAACTTGAGCCTGATGCTGCAGGTAAGATTAAAGATATAATGATAGAAAATACCGAAAAATTATTAAAAAACAGTATTGAAGAAAAGGAAGAAAATGCAAACGGGAATTAGTAATGATACCCTATTGCTGTATGGATGACCCAATGGGGATCGAAAGCACTGGGCGACCAGGGATTTACAGCAATTCAAATTATAAGAAATTTTTATGGTTCCAATATGTATATTAATTCTGCAAATGAAGTTGCAGGTGTACCTTCTTCCTGGCCGGGTGCAAATTTAACCATTGGTTCAAGGGGGGATAGTGTAAGACAGATGCAGGAACAATTAAATGCGATTTCTGATGTCTATACCGTAGTACCCAAAATTGCTGTCGATGGGGTATATGGCCAACAGACAATGGAAGCAGTAAGAATATTTCAACAGACATTTGGATTGCCGGCTACAGGTATTGTTGATTTTCCTACATGGTATCGAATCTCTGAAATATATGTGGCAGTCACCAGGATTGCAGAACTATAAAATGATGTGCATAAATATAGGATGAAATAATTGATTCAGCTATTTTTAAATCCAAGCCGGAAAGGACTTAATAATTTAAGATTAAAGTATCTTAAAAATTATTAAGTCCTTTTTTATGCGTTAAAATAAGTAAGGGTTGCCTATCTGAAAGAATGTGAAGGCATAACTTAAATAAACTTAATATTAGACTTGATTAAATTATGGATATATCTTATAATTATAAATAAAAAATGCATAATAATTAATTTGGATGAAAACGAAAATAAGTGTTGCATTTTATATAAAGATATGATAGAATTTTGACAATTTGGGTACCTGTAGATCAAAAGGCAAAAAAGATATGGCTGCAGAAACTTTAAGTTGCACTACATTATTTGAAAGGAACAGGTGGAAGTTATGAAAGCTTTTCTAATACTGGAAGACGGTAATGTTTTCACAGGTAAAAGTATTGGTTCAACTAGGGATATGATTAGTGAAATAGTATTCAACACCTCAATGACAGGTTATCTGGAGGTGCTGACGGATCCATCGTATGCAGGTCAGGCAGTTGTGATGACTTATCCGTTAATTGGAAATTACGGAATCTGCTATGAAGATATGGAATCGACAAAACCATGGGTGGACGGATATGTAGTAAGAGAAATTGCAAGACGCCCAAGTAACTTCCGAAGTGAGGAAAGCATTGAAAACTTTTTAACGGAAAAAGATATACCCGGAATTGCCGGAATTGATACAAGGGCCTTAACTAAGATTTTAAGGGAAAAAGGTACCATGAACGGTATGATTACTACCAATGGGAATTTTGTACTGGAGGATGTCATTAAGAAGTTAAAGGGGCATCTTGTTACAAAGGTAGTTGAGAAGGTAACCCGCAAAGAGAAAAAGACCTATTATGCTAAGGAATTTGTACCAACTGATGCAGATAATGCAAGAAGCGGACTTAAAATCCACCCTTACAGAAAAGGCAATTTTAAGGTGGCTTTATTGGATTATGGTTTTAAGGATAATATCAAGGACTGCTTATTAAAAAGAGGCTGTGATGTTACTATTTACCCGGCTTTAACGGAAGCGGATGAAATCCTTGCAGAGAATCCGGATGGTATTATGTTGTCCAATGGCCCCGGAGATCCCAAAGAATGTGTTGCAATCATCGAAGAAATTAAAAAAATGTATCAAAGTAATATTCCAATTTTTGCTATCTGTCTGGGTCACCAGTTAATGGCATTGGCTAACGGAGGGGATACCAGTAAGTTAAAATATGGCCACAGAGGTGCCAATCATCCCGTTAAAGACTTAAAAACCGGAAGAGTATATATATCTTCACAGAATCATGGGTATGTAGTAGAAGATGAATCCATGAGCGGCGATATTGCCGAAAAAAGCTTTATCAATGCAAATGATGGAACGATAGAAGGATACCGCTATTTAGGCAAGAATATAGTTACGGTTCAATTCCATCCGGAGGCATGTGCAGGGCCGCAGGATTCAGAGTTCCTTTTCGATGAGTTTATTCAGATGATGGAGGTTCAATAATGCCAAAGATTGATAGTATCAAAAAAGTATTGGTAATAGGTTCCGGTCCGATTATAATCGGGCAGGCGGCAGAATTTGATTATGCAGGTACCCAGGCCTGCCGTTCCCTTAAGGAGGAAGGTGTTTCAGTTATATTAGTAAACTCCAATCCGGCTACCATTATGACGGATAAAGATATCGCTGATATGGTTTACATCGAGCCTTTAACACCCGAAATAGTAAAAAAGATAATTCTAAAAGAGAATCCTGACAGCGTACTTCCAACGCTCGGCGGTCAGGCAGCCCTTAATATTGCCATGGAATTAGAAGAATCCGGATTTTTAAGAGATAACAATATTAAATTAATCGGAACCACCTCAGAAACGATAAAAAAAGCAGAGGACCGGCTTGAATTTAAAACGACCATGGAAAAGATTGGTGAGCCTTGTGCACCAAGTACGGTGGTTACTACCGTTAAGGAAGCAATTGCCTTTGCAGAAACGATAGGTTATCCGGTGGTTGTCCGTCCGGCCTATACCCTTGGCGGAAGCGGCGGCGGTATTGCCCGGAATGAAGACCATTTAAATGAAATCTGTTCTAATGGACTTCGTTTAAGCCGTGTCGGACAGTGCCTTATTGAGCGTTGCATCGCAGGCTGGAAGGAAATTGAATATGAGGTAATGAGGGATAGTCAGGGTAACTGTATTACGGTATGCAATATGGAGAATATCGACCCGGTCGGTGTTCATACCGGTGACAGTATTGTTGTAGCACCTTCCCAGACTTTATCCGATAAAGAATACCAGATGTTGAGATCTTCCGCTTTAAATATTATTGCGGAATTAAATATTACCGGCGGCTGTAATGTACAATATGCACTGCATCCGGATACATTTGAATACTGTGTAATCGAAGTAAATCCGAGAGTAAGCCGTTCTTCCGCCCTGGCATCGAAAGCCACCGGCTATCCTATCGCAAAAGTAGCTGCCAAGATAGCACTTGGCTATAATCTGGATGAGATTCAAAATGTAATTACCGGTAAGACCTATGCAAGCTTTGAACCTGCGCTGGATTATGTAGTTGTTAAGATTCCAAAGTGGCCTTTCGATAAGTTTATCATGGCAAAGAGAACCTTAACCACACAGATGAAAGCCACCGGTGAGGTTATGAGTATCTGCACTAATTTTGAAGGAGCCTTAATGAAGGCACTGCGGTCTTTAGAGCAGAACATCTACAGCCTTCAATATGGCAATTACGGACAATATACAACAGATGATATCAGGGAAAAATTATATCAGATTGATGACAGGAGATTATTCGTAATTGCAGAAGCAATACGAAGGGGAATATCTTTTGACGAAATATTTGATATAACCAAAATAGACAGATGGTTTTTAGATAAGATTGCCATTCTGGTTGAAATGGAAGAGGAACTGAAAACCAAAACTTTAACCAGGGAATTACTTATGGAAGCGAAAAGACTGGAATTTCCGGATCGTGTCATAGCAGAATGCACAGGTAAAACGCTGGAAGAAGTGAAGCAATTACGTAAGAAAGAGTATGGAATTATACCTGCCTATAAGATGGTAGATACCTGTGCCGCTGAGTTTGAAGCCAGCACACCATATTATTATTCCTGTTATGACAGTGAAAATGAAGTAGAACCGGTTAAACGTAAGAAGAAGGTTATGGTATTGGGATCGGGTCCAATCCGTATCGGTCAGGGTATTGAATTTGATTATTGCTCTGTACACAGTGTATGGGCTTTAAGAAAAGCGGGATATGAAACGATTATTGTAAATAATAATCCGGAAACAGTTAGTACGGACTTTGATATAGCTGACAAATTATATTTTGAACCACTTACTCCGGAGGATGTGGAAAGCATCGTGGATCTTGAAAAACCGGATGGGGCAGTGGTGCAATTTGGCGGTCAGACAGCAATTAAGTTAACAGATGCCTTGTTAAAAATGGGAGTTCCCATTCTTGGAACCTCAGCGGAAAATGTAGATGCGGCAGAAGACAGGGAATTATTTGACGCAATTTTAGAAGAATGCGGTATCCCAAGACCTTCAGGCAAAACTGTATTTACAACAGAAGAAGCAATAACAGTAGCGAACGAATTAGGATACCCGGTTTTGGTAAGGCCTTCCTATGTATTAGGCGGACAGGGAATGCAGATAGCGATTTCTGATGAAGATATTAAAGAATTTATGGCAATTATTAACCTGAATGTCCAGGAACATCCGATTCTGGTTGATAAATATCTTATGGGTAAAGAAGTTGAAGTTGATGCCGTATGTGACGGTGTGGAAATCCTCATTCCCGGTATCATGGAGCATGTGGAACGTGCCGGAATCCACTCAGGGGATAGTATCTCCGTATATCCGGCCCAGAATATCACGGAAAGATTACAGAATGTAATCGTAGATTACACCAGAAAACTTGCAAAGTCCCTTAATGTAATCGGATTAATTAACATACAGTTTATCCTTTATAACGATGAGGTTTATGTGATCGAAGTGAATCCCCGTTCCAGCCGTACGGTTCCCTATATCAGTAAAGTTACCGGAATACCAATTGTTGGATTGGCATCCCGTGTCATACTTGGTGAAAAGATTAAAGATTTAGGCTATGGAACCGGCCTGGCACCGAATGCAGATTATATTGCTATTAAAATGCCTGTATTCTCCTTTGAAAAATTACAGGGAGCCGATATCAGCCTTGGACCGGAGATGAAATCCACCGGTGAATGTTTAGGAATAGCCAAAACCTTTAATGAAGCTTTATATAAAGCATTTTTAGGCGCCGGGATTAATCTTCCGAGACACAAGAAGATGATTATTACTGTAAAAGACGCTGATAAACTGGAAGCAGTAGAGGTAGGCAGAAGATTTAAGGCACTAGGTTATGAAATATATGCCACCAGAAGTACAGCCAAGTGCTTAAATGAGAATGGTGTGGAAGCGATTCCGGTTAATAAACTGGATAAAGAAGCTCCGACTATCATCGATTTAATCCTTGGTCATGAAATTGACCTGGTAATTGATACACCAACCCAGGGACGTGACAAATCAAGAGATGGATTTTTAATCCGCCGGACCTCTATTGAAACCGGCGTAACCTGCCTGACTTCATTGGATACAGCCAATGCTTTACTAACCAGTCTGGAGAATGCAGATATTGATAACATTTCATTAATAGATATAGCAAAATTATGATAAAAAGAGCTGTTGCAAAACCATAAGTGTTTATACTTTCAAAGAACAGAAGTAATTGTCTGTAAAGTATGGAACATTAGGTTTGCAGCAGCTCTGTTCTAAGATGAGATTATCAATTAAGCAGTAGGTTGAATAACATAAGAAGTGAAGTTGGCGGATACTGTGATTACATAAACGCACAAACTGGATACTGACGATTATTAACCTGTCGTGTCGCCCCGTAAACTATTGAAAGAATTATAGATATCCAAAATTCCATAACCCCATTCTCTATTAGGATAGGTGTTAGTAGGTGTCCTTGTTGCACCCCGTATCAGCAGGTTCTTAATTTCTACGCTGTCCAGCTGAGTGTAATTACCCTCAATAATACCCCATTCCAGTATCATGGCAGCAATTCCCGTAGTATGGGCGGCAGACACGCTGGTACCTGATCTGGTTACATAAGTATTTCCGAGACCGGGTCCAATCAGATTAACCCCGGGTGCAGCAAGGTCAGGAACTACATTTCCTGTTCTTGTATATCCCCTGCTGGCATTAAGATAAAGGCTTTGGTTTGTATAATCATAAGCAGTGATGACAATTGGGATTATAGTATTACCAGGAGAGGTAACGGTAGTCTCAGGTGTCGGTTGTGTAAAATAAGTCTGGTCGCTTATAAAATCAGATATGGGGAGCCAGACATTGAAAGGTGAATCCAGGTCAATATTTGAATATACCCGGAATCTCCAAATACCTTCCGTAGGTGTATTGAATCTTATTAATATAAGCTGATCACCAGTTTGTGTTTCTACAATCTGGTAATCAATAAAAATTACAGTTTGTTCAAAGATAAATCGAATTACTCTGGTTTCGCCGATTCTGGCTGGTATCCTGGGTATAAATTCCCCGGTAGGGGATAGGATATCTATTGAGTATGTACTGGGGGCATCACCCCATAATTCCATGGAAAATCCACCTTCATTTGGACCAACCCTTAGCTCAACGGTTTCATATTCCGTTCCCCTTGTAATTATTCCCTGGAAGTGGTGTCCCCTGTTTCCTTCATTTCCTGCAGCAATCGATACTCCAATACCTCTTAAATCAGCTACAGTAGACAGGTAATTGCTTAAAACCCCACGTTCATCATGGGCGCCTTGAGAGGTCCCGAATCCGATGCAGATGGATAAAGGCCTCATTAAACGATTTGCAATATTCAGTAAATACGTTACTCCTAACATTATATCCGTTTCCTGATAACATACTGCATCATCAGGAATTGAAAAAAATCTGCGTATAAATTGTTTTGCCTGCCTTAATTTTACAACCACAATATCTGCAAAGGGGACAACTCCTGAAAAATTATTTTCTTCACTTTCCGTACCGGCTGCAATACCTGCCAGAAAAGTACCATGGCCATCTTCGTCCGTACTTGGCACTACCGATAAAGGATCCGTATTTTGAAGGGCAAGGTTTATCTGTTCCTGTGTATATTCTGAGCCATAAAAAAACCCTTCCGGAGACTGGCCGGTCTGAATTGTCTGATCCCAAATGGAATATATTTTTGTAGTACCGTCAGCATTTTTAAATGCATTATGGGTATATTCAATTCCGGTATCAATAATTCCTATTAATACACCCTCACCTCTTAGGCTGAAACCAGGTATGTTTCGGATTCTGGTAACCCCGGAAGCTTCCAGGCTGCCATTATCCATTAAACCAAAACAGCTGGGATAAATACTATATCCATATATTTGAATTAGATTTTCAGGCAAACTGCTGATAGGAACGTAAACAACTGCATGTGTTGTATTAAGGGGGGCGGAACAGGTGTTCTGGATTGATGTAAGCTGCTCCAGGTTTTGCCCAAACTCTACAATAAATTCAGCGTAATCCTCACTGAGAGCATATTCTCTGCAATTTTGGTCCAAGGTCTTCATCTCCAACAAAAGAATTCATTAATTAAATATATGAGTAAATATCCTTATTATTCTAGATTACCTTTAGGCACATTTTTTGCATTAAGACAATACAAGAAGCTTTTTCATTTTTCCGGTTGTCTGATGTTAAAATCCATGGTATAATTTATTTGGATTTTAACTATTCAGTCGTACCTCCTGAAAGTTACGGTTATGCACACAAATCACACAAGAATTGTGTGATTTCGCGCTGAACTCCACTTCGTGGTACTGGCAGCTGAATAGGTAAGCATGAGTTTCCTTAATAAAAGTACATCAGGGAAGATGGGAAAATACAAAGCATGGATGGTAAAGATAAAATACGAAGGAAAAGAAATCTTTACACACAAGAGCAATTGATGGATTTCTTTACAAATATTTCATTGCCAAATGGCGTGATTAGTAATTACATAGAAAAAGACAACTATATAGAATTTATTTATGATGATACGATTTATTCTGCTTTAATTGATGGGGGAAGTTGGGAAGAAATCAAACAGGAAATGTTTCGCCGGAAGGAACGTATGCTTCTCGAAAGTTTCCGTATTAAAGAATTGGAGAAACAGGATTCTTTAACGAAATTATTTAATAAAGAATATACCAGAAGTATAATAGAAGAATTTTTATTAACTTCAAAGCAGGATTCCCATCATGCACTTATGATTGTAGACATAGACAACTTTCAGGTTGTAAACGAGAATCTGGGATATTTATTTGGGGATACGGTTTTAGTTAATATAGCGGAATCTTTAAGAAAAATATTTTATGATACGGATATTGCAGGACGTATCGGCGGTGATGAATTTCTTATATTTTTAAAGAATGTTGCCAATTTGGGATTATTAAAGGATAAGGCAGAAGAAATTTATTCAGTATTCCATAATACATACACCGGTGAAGATGCAAATTATACAATGTCTTGCAGTATTGGAATCGGGGTATATCCGGATGACGGCTTAGATTTTAAACAGTTGTTTATGAAAGCGGATGCGGCACTGATACATATCCGGGAGAAACATAAGAATTTCTACAGCTTCTATCAGGATATACAAAACAGCAGCAGTTACATAGATTATGATTGTTATGAAAAATATAAGATAACGAAAACAAGAGCATATGGAAGTAATAATTTTGATAAAGAAATTACAGCCTTTGCCTTTGATATTATGTCACGTACAAAGGATGTAAATAGTGCAATTAATCTTTTACTTAATAAGGTGAGGGTACAGTTTGACTGTAACCATATCTGTATTTTAGAAAATGCTGTATCAAATACGAAATTTAATATTACATATCTTAGCTGTAAAGACGGTATAAAACCGGAGCAAAACAAATTTTATAAGTTTATATCTGAAATAAACGACTATACCCATAAATTTGATGAGAACGGTATTTATTATATTAATAACGTTAATGACATTAAAACTGAAAACGATAAAAATATTCTTACTTTTTTGGAAATTCAGGCGTTACTTCAATGTGGTATTTTTGAAAATGGTATTTTAAAAGGTTGTGTCAGTATACATGACTGTGAAAAGCCGAGGTATTGGACACAGTATGAAATCGATTCTTTAGTTACCATAACTAAAATAATTTCCTCTTATTTGCTAAAAATGCGGGCGTCAGAACGTGCAAGTGAACAGCTTTATAAAATCAAAAATTATGATGCCTTAACAGGGCTGCCTACTTTACATAAATTTAAAAAGGATGTAAAGCAATTATTGGATGAGCATCCGGAACAAAAATATGCAATCATATATTCGGACATTACTCAATTTAAATACATAAATGATACGTTAGGTTATGATGTGGGGGATAAAATATTATGCGATTTTGCAATGCTTTTATCCTGCAGCGGAGCAAAAGATGATGGAATTTCAAGAATATCCGAAGATAATTTTTTGTCAGTGGTTCCATTAGAGGATGAAGAAGCCCTTAGAAACTATATTTTGGCAATTAATGAGCAATTTAATACGATGCAGAGGGCTAAATTCCCAGGTAATAAATTTATTGTTGCCAGCGGTGTATCTTTGATTGATGCTTCAGAAGATATTACAATTGCTATTGATAATGCTAACGTAGCCAGAAAAAGTATTAAGAATTCACCTAAGACTACTTGTAAGTTTTTTGATCATTCTATGAAGGCAAAACTTCAAAAAGAAGCAGAAATTACGAATTCAATGGAACAGGCTCTTAAAAATGGTGAATTTATCGTATATCTACAGCCTAAAATAGGTTTAAAGGAGAATGACTTAGTTGGGGCGGAGGCTTTAGTCAGATGGAAAAAGAATGATCATACCCTGATACCTCCCAATGATTTTATTCCGTTATTTGAGAAGAACGGATTTGTCGTAAATTTAGACTTTTATATATATGAAGAAGTATGTAAACTGATTCAGGCATGGATTAAAGATGGATTTCCAGTGGTGCCGATATCAGTTAATGTTTCCAGGATCCATTTAAATGATGAAGATTTTGTTAACGAAATCAAGAAATTGGTAGATCATTATAAAATCCCGTATCACTTATTAGAATTGGAACTTACGGAAAGTATATTCCTAAATAGTGCTGAGGCAGCTTTAACCACTATGAAAAAGCTTCGTAATCTTGGATTTGGTGTGTCTATAGATGATTTTGGAGCGGGATATTCCTCCCTTAATTTATTGAAGAATATGGAAACGGATGTGATAAAGCTGGATAAAGAATTTTTTGGTCATGGTGAAATGCAGAAGGGAGAACAGATTATTGTATCCAGTATTATTAGTATGGCAAAACAGCTAAATATGAAGGTTTTATCTGAAGGGGTAGAAACTCAGACCCAGTCAGACTTTTTAAAAACAGTTTTATGTGATATGGCCCAGGGTTATTTATATTCCAGACCAATTCCTGTAGAAGAGTTTGAAAATTTAATTAAACAAGGCCTTAATAAAAATTAAATTAAATTCAATTAATAAACAATAATACATGTAGGATATGATATAAAACATTGCGAAATTATAAATTATGGATATAATATATTCTGATGAATTAATTTCATTTCAAATATATGTAATATAAGAATTTTATATATGTTTTAGAGCCAATAGAGTACTCTCGGAAACTAATAGTAGCAATAGAAGATATTTTAGATGCTGAATATAATCTGAGAACATTTTCTGTCTATCATAGGTATGTTTTTACTTGCCTTTCCTTCGCTATGCTCAGACGG
>JBAVPE010000185.1:0-12214 GCA_049692775.1 Anaerocolumna sp.
AGACCGTCTGAGCAAAGCGAAGGAAAGGCAAGTAAAAACATACCTATGATAGACAGAAAATGTTCTCAGCTTCTATTCAGCATCTAAAATATCTTCAGAAAGCTCATTTAGTTTCCGAGAGTACTCAGTTTGAGTACAAATCTTAGCTCTTGTCTCTTATTTTTCACCCATATAGGTAAAAGCTTTAATAATCTGTCCCTGTGCCAAAAAATAAAAGATAAAAATTGGAATAATCAATATCACATTTCCAGCCATAACGGTATGGTACGAAATTCCACTTTCCACCATCCGCAAAGATACTATACCAACCGGCAGTGTTCTTACCGTATCGTTTGTAGTCATAACCAAAGGCCAAAAATAATCATTCCAGGTTCCTATAAAGGTAAGCAATCCCAAAGTTACAACTGTTGGCTTTGCAATTGGAAGCATTATTTTAAAAATAATCTTTAGTTCACTGCTTTTATCCAGCCTCGCAGCCTCAATTAGTTCTTCCGGTACCTGCTTGAAGGTTTGTCTTAACATAAATATCCCAAAAGCACTGGAAGCGCTTGGAAGAATCAAAGACCAGAAGCTATTAATCAATCCCCACTTACTAAATAGTAAAAAGATTGGCAGGAAAACCAGTTGCCCCGGTATCATCATGGTTGCAAGGGTAATCCCAAATAAAAGGTTCTTAAATCGGAATTGATATCTTGCAAAGGCATATGCCGCAGGAATAACCGTAAGGAACTGGCATAATAAGGTTCCCCCTGTAACAATTACACTATTAATCGTAAACTTTAAAAAAGGAATTGCCTGGTAGGCGTTTATAAAATTTTCAAAATGTGGTGATTTAACTAAAAATGTGGGTGGAGATAATAGTGTTTCACCAAGGGACTTAATTGCAGTTAATACCATCCAATAGAAGGGTACAAAAAAAATCAGAATAATTAGTATATTTATTACTATTTTTGAAGTTCCAATCAATATTTTTTTTGTATTCATTTTACTTTATCCTCCCCTCTATCTGTAATAAACTTTTTTACTTAATACTTTAAAATAGAGTAATGTCATTACACCGATAATCACCATTAATACTACACCCATGGCAGAGGCATATCCAATTTTATAAAAGGAAAATCCATATTCATAAATACTATATACCAGGGTATTCGTCGAATTACCCCCGCCTGTCATAATTTTAATGGTTTCAAATACTTTTACCCCGGAAATAATTCCAGTTAAGGTCACAAAAAATAAGGTCGGAGATATCATTGGTAAAGTAATACGGAAGAAAGTCTTAATCTTACTTGTTTTATCAAGCTTCGCCGCCTCGTAAAGGTAAGTGGGAATGCTTTGGAGGGCAGAAACAAAAATAATTGTATAGTACCCGGCCCCTTTCCATATATTAACCACGACCAAAGAATAAATCGCCACTTTGGGATCTTCCAGCCAACGAACCTTTGGTAAATGTAATATTCCCAATATATAATTAAAGAGTCCCAAATCGCTATCCATCATCCACATAAAAATAAATGCAATTGATACCAGGGACACAATATAGGGTGCAAAAATCACACTCTGTAAAAAGCGGTTAATTTTACTATTGCTTTTTAAATACAAAGCTATTAGCAATGCAATTATAATAGATCCGCTTACTGTCCCCACCATGAATTTAACTGTAGTAATTAACACTTGAAAAAATTCAGGGTTATTTAGCATACTTATATAATTTTTAATACCGGTAAATTCTTTATCACTTAATAGATTCCACTTGTAAAAGCTTAAATAAACCATATAAAATATTGGGTATATCATAAATACAGCAAATATAATCATAGATGGTGCTATTAATAGATAGGGTAATGCATTTTTACCGACAATCCTCATTTTATCGCTAAAAATCAAGCTTACATTTATTGTTTTATTCTTTTTACGTAACAAACCATTTTCATTGATTAGATTTTCATTATCCATATCAAAATCTCCTTAAAAGTAAATACGATTCTGCTGGTCATCAAAAAAATACATTTTATTTTTCGGGATTTCTATTATTACTTTTCCCTCCAGGATTCTCCCTAAATCAAATACCTTAACATTCACTCTTCCATATAAAGTATCAAGCTTGTATAAAATCTCAGAACCCAACATTTCATGAGTGACTACTTCTCCCTCCAGATTCAGACCATCAAAATTTTCAGGTTGACCATCATATAGCCTTGCGTGTTCCGGTCTAAATCCCAGGTAGCATGCATTTTCATAAGAAACTTTTATATTCTCAATTTTTTCGATATGTATAATATTCATGGGAGGTGTTCCAATAAATTGAGCAGTAAAAACATTATGGGGATTATTGTAAATTTCAATCGGCGTTCCCTGCTGCATGATTTTTCCTTGATTTAACAATACAATATCTGTTCCCATGGACATAGCTTCCATCTGGTCATGTGTTACATAAACAAAGGTGGTTTTTAGCCTGTGATATAGTTCGATAAGTTCCGTACGCAATTGACTCCTAAGCTTTGCATCCAAATTTGATAAAGGCTCATCCATTAAAAATACAGAAGGTTTTTTAACCATTGCCCTTGCAAGGGCCACTCGCTGCCTTTGACCGCCGGACAACGTTTGGGGTCTACGTGACATAAATTCTGTTAATCCAACCACATCTCCGATTTCACGGATTCTCATCTCACGTTCTGCTTTTGGAAGTTTATTATTAACCAGACCGAACTCAATATTTCCCCGCACAGTCATAGTCGGATATATAGCATAATTCTGAAACACCATAGCGATATCCCTGTCCCCTGGTTCAACAGTTTTCATACTTTTCCCATTAATATAAACTTCACCTCTGGTTTCTTTTTCTAAACCGGCAATCATTCTAAGAGTGGTTGATTTACCACAGCCGGATGGACCTAAAAGTACAGTAAAACTTCCCTCGCCAATATCCAGGTTCAAATCTTCAATGACTGGCTTTTCTTTGCCATATGCTTTATCTATATTGATTAATTCAATTTTATTCATTCATATTCCTCCTTTCTCAATATAGATATAAACTTTCCTTGTTTCCCAAAGTATTCTGTTTTTAATATACTTGATAAAAGTATCCTATCTATTATGGAAATGTAAATTTATAGCCATAATATGTAAATTTAACATTATGTTTAAACTATATACTAACTGACTGATTATCATCTTCTACACGAAAAAAAGCTAGTGAATATCCCTTTCTGGAATTTCACTAGCTTTAAAGCTAATAAAGCTAAATCTATTTACATATGCCTTTTTGTGACCTTTAAACGGCTCATAGCACGATTCAGTGCTGCCTGGGTATGATAATATTCCATAATACTTTGTTTCTGGCGCAGTTTCTCTTCTGCACGTATTTTCGCTTCACTTGCGCGGTTAACATCAATATCTTCCGGTCTTTCTACCGTATCAGCAAGCAGTACCACATATTGTGGTGTAATCTCTACAAAGCCATCACTAACTGCGGCAAACCGCCAATTACCATCGACTAAAAACCTAAGTTCCCCTGCTCTTAAACAGGTAACCATTGCCTCGTGGTTTGCCAAAATACCATGCTCACCATCAATTGCAGGGAAGATCAGCATTTCACAATCTCCTTTATAAAATGGATGGTCACTCGCAATGATTTCAAGTTGAAATGTCTTAGCCATTGCTCCTCCTATCTATCCATAAACTAAGGTTAACATCGAAAGATTAAACCGTTTCAGTTTCATTTTCTTTCATCTGTTTTGCTTTTTCTACCACTTCATCAATGGTTCCTACCATAAGGAAAGCTGACTCAGGATAATCATCCATTTCACCGTTTATAATTGCTTTAAACCCTTTGAGTGTTTCACTTAACGGTACATATTTACCCTGGATACCGGTGAAATTCTCAGCAACATAAAACGGCTGGGATAAGAATTTTTGGATCTTCCTGGCACGGTATACTGCTAACTTATCTTCTTCATCTAATTCTTCCATACCAAGAATTGCAATAATATCCTGTAATTCTTTATATTTCTGCAGAAGTTCCTGGGTTTTTCTGGCAGTTTCATAATGATCTTCTCCAACCACATCCGGTTCCAGGATTCTGGAAGAGGATTCAAGGGGGTCTACAGCGGGATAAATACCTTGTTCAACAATTTTTCTGGATAATACAGTAGTTGCATCCAGATGGGCAAAGGTAATTGCCGGCGCCGGGTCAGTTAAGTCATCCGCCGGTACATATACTGCCTGGACGGAAGTAATTGAACCATTTTTTGTTGATGTGATTCTCTCCTGTAATTCACCAACCTCATTGGCAAGGGTCGGCTGATAGCCTACTGCTGAAGGCATACGGCCAAGCAACGCGGAAACCTCAGAACCAGCCTGTACAAAACGGAATATATTATCAATAAATAACAATACATCCTGTTTCTCTTCATCCCTGAAATATTCAGCCATCGTAAGCCCCGTCTGTGCAACTCTCATACGGGATCCCGGGGGCTCGTTCATTTGACCGAAAACCAAGGCTGTCTTATTAATAACTCCTGATTCTTTCATTTCCATCCAAAGGTCATTACCTTCCCTGGAACGTTCTCCAACGCCTGTAAAAACTGAATATCCGCCATGTTCTGTTGCTATATTTCTGATAAGTTCCTGTATTAATACCGTCTTGCCAACGCCGGCACCACCAAACAGGCCGGTTTTACCTCCTTTTGCATAAGGTGCTAATAAATCAATGACTTTAATACCTGTTTCCAATATTTCTACAACCGGGCTTTGATCCTCAAAAGTAGGCGGAGTCCTGTGAATTTTCCATTGATCATCTCCTACTACAGTTTCACCCTTGTCGATTACTTCTCCTAACACATTAAACATTCTTCCTAATGTCTGTTTACCAACTGGTACTTTGATACATGAACCGGTAGCTGTAACTTCCATATCTTTAACCAGTCCTTCACTGGATCCCAGCATAATACAACGTACAATATTATTACCGATATGGGAAGCAACTTCCATCACAAGTCTTTTTCCTTCATTGGTTACGTCAAGTGCATCTTTTAACATTGGAAGTTTTCCGCTTTCAAATACAACATCTACTACCGGACCTAAAACCTGAACAATTTTTCCTTTTTCCATATTATCTATGTTATTCTTTTCCCCCAATAAAAGCTACCGTGAAACGCTTTTAATTAACAGGGTACGTATAGAAATCTCCTTTCCGTTATTTTTTTAAACTTTTTGCACCACTCACAATTTCGTTAATTTCCTGTGTAATGGATGCCTGCCTTGCCCTGTTATATAATAAATCCAACTCCTTAAGCATATCTTTCGCACTTTTGGTTGCTGCCTCCATTGCTGTCATTCTGGCATTCTGCTCGCTGGAAAAGGATTCAATCAGTACTCCATACAAAAGACCTTTTATATAATTGGGAACCAAATGATTCATAACTTCTTCTGCGGAGGGTTCAAATCTTGCATGCTGATATCCCCCTTTTCTTCTTTCAAACTTTTTCCGCTCCAAGGGCAGAATATGCGTAAATTGTACCTCTGCCTTCATGGGGGTAATCATCTTCGTATATATAATATATACATCATCCAGATTGCCTTTTTCAAATAAATCAATTATAGTTTCAGACATTAACTGGGCGCGATGCATGGTCGGATTCTGGGCAGTATATAAAAATTCCCCATCCACTTGAACCTTTTTCCTTTTGAAATACTGTCTTCCAACCTGACCGACAATATAAAGGTAATTATGATTGCTTTTATCCATCTCTTCTTCTGCTCTTCTGATTACATTATGATTATAAGCACCTGCCAGACCTTTATCGGCAGTAATAACAATATACCCATTTTTTCTGTCTTCCGGTTTAATCTCTTCCCTGCGTTCAAAATACACCTGATGTACATGTGGTGTACGGATCAGAATTTCATGAATAGTTGACTGCAATTTTTCAAAATATGGCTCAACAGCAAGGAGATTCTTTCTTGCTTTTTTTAATTTAGAGGAAGATATTAAATACATGGCATTCGTTATCTTCATAATGTCTTGTATGCTTTTCATTCTGGTACGAATTTCTCTCATATTAGCCATAAAATCACCTACTTCTTAAATTCTTTGACTACATTTTTAATCTGTGTTATCAATTCATTTGTTAAAACTTTTTTGGTATCTAATTCTTCTATGATATTAGGATATTTAGCCCTGAAGTATTCCATTAAATCAGTTCGGAACGTTTTAATCTCTTTTAAGGGCACGTCGTTTAAAAGTCTTGAGTTAGCTGCACATAAAAGAATTACCTGTTCATGTAACGCCAACGGTTTTGATAATGGCTGTTTTAATAATTCTACCAGACGATGACCGTGATCCAAAAGATCCTTCGTGGATTTATCCAGCTCTGAACTAAATTGTGTAAAAATCTCCATTTCCCTGAACTGGGCCAAATCAATACGAAGACTTCCGGCAGCATTCTTCATTGCCTTCGTCTGTGCCGCACCGCCTACACGGGATACACTAAGACCAACATTAACAGCAGGTCTGATACCTGCAAAGAATAATTCACTCTCAAGAAAAATCTGACCATCCGTAATGGAAATAACATTAGTCGGTATATATGCCGATACGTCACCGGCTAAAGTCTCAATAACCGGCAATGCCGTAATGGAGCCGCCGCCATGTTCTTCATCCAGTCTGCTGGAACGCTCTAATAACCTAGAATGCAGATAAAATACATCGCCCGGGTATGCCTCACGTCCCGGTGCCCTTTCTAATAAGAGCGACATGGTACGGTAAGCTACGGCATGTTTTGATAAATCATCATAAACAATCAAAACATCTTTACCCTGTTTCATAAAATACTCAGCCATTGCTGTTCCGGCATAAGGTGCAATGTATTGTAACGGGGCCAGGTCACTGGCTGATGCAGATACTACGATAGAATAATCCATAGCTCCATATTTTGTTAAAGTTGAAACAATTTTTGCAACGGTAGATGCTTTTTGGCCGACTGCTACATAAATACAGACAACACCCTGACCCCTTTGGTTTATGATTGTATCAATAGCAATGGAAGTTTTTCCGGTTTGACGGTCTCCGATAATTAACTCACGCTGCCCTCTTCCGATTGGGAACATGGCATCAATGGCAAGAATACCTGTCTGTAACGGAACAGTTACTGATTTTCTGTCGCAAACACCCGGTGCTTCACTTTCGATTGGGAAAAATTCATTTGCTTCAATTGGTCCTTTCCCATCGATTGGACTTCCCAAAGCATCAACTACCCTGCCAATTAAATGTTCTGAAACCGGTACTCCGGCTCTTTTTTTCGTTCTGACTACCTTAGACCCTTCTGTTAATCCATAGTCTGAGCCTAATAAAACACATCCGATTGTCTTAAGTGACAGATTTTGGACAATACCGCGTATACCGGTTTCAAATTCGACCAATTCACCATACATAGCATGATCTAAGCCATAAACTGTGGCAATGCCATCACCGATACTTATGATTGTTCCTGTTTCTTTTACATTCATCTTTATATCATAATCTTCTATTTCGCTTTTTAAAACAGAAATTATATCATTTTGATTTACATTACTCAAACATTTCACCTCCTGACAAGAGTTTTCTGTAATTCTTCTATAGTCCCTTTTATACTTTTATCATAATCGGTGTTATCAACTGATAATACAAAACCACCAATTAGGGATGTATCTTCTTCCATTTCCAGAATAACTCCTGTTTTCTCATATTTTCTGCATAACATATCTTTTATCTGTTCAAGTTCTGTTTCATCAGGTCTTGTGACATAAGATAATTTTGCCTTAATTATATTTTTACTGTCTAATACAATTTTTTCATATGCTTCAAATATCTTATCAATGCTGCCAATACATTGATTCAGGCATAATACTTTTATAAAACTTCGTATATCCTTTTCAAAAATATTATCAACAGCAGCTTCTTTATCCTCTTTCTTTATAACTGGATTATCTAAAGCTTTCACCAATTCAAAATTTTCTGATATTATTTTTTTCGACTTCAGGACAACTTCTTCCTTAAGTCCTAAGGAAAATAATATTTTCCCAAAGTTTTCCGCCTGCGGACTCATCATTTAGAAGCACCTACCTCTTTTAAGAAATCACCGAGAAATTGTTTATTGGTATCTTCATCCATATTTTTACCGATTATTTTAGATGCGGCAAGCATTGCTATACCAGCAATTTCAGACTGTGCAGTTTTAATGGATTTCTGTCTTTCAAGTTCAATGGTCTTACTGGCTTCCTGTAATATCCTGGCTGCCTCTTCCCTTGATTCTTTTAATTGCCTGTTATATTCAAGTGCAGCCCTATCCCTTGCTTCCTTAATGATTTGCGAAGCTTTTTCACCCGCATGACTTAATTCTTCTTCATAATCGCTTTTTATTTTTAATGCTTCTAATTTCGTATCCTCGGCATTCTGTAAAGAATCTTCAATTGCCTGTTGGCGTTTTTCCATTATTTCCGTCACTGGTTTAAATAAAAACTTCTTTAGGAAGAAGAATAAAATTAAAATATTTACAAAGGTCCAAATAATGTTCCAATTTAAGGTTAACAATTGCATCCCCTCCTGATATTATTTTAAGAAAAGTATAATAAGTACGGCGATAACAAAACCATATATAGCGGTTGCTTCTGCTAAGGCTGATCCTAATAGTAATGTTTTATTTATATCGCCCTTTGCCTCCGGCTGTCTTGCGATAGCCTCCGTTGCTTTTGAAGTTGCTATACCAATTCCTATTCCTGCTCCTAAACCTGCTAAAACTGCAATACCTGCTCCTACTGCGATTAATCCTGTCATAATTATGTTCTCCTTTATTTGATATTATTTTGTAACTATTCGGCTGAACGAGTTAAACGGCCCCAAAATATGCAGCTTTTTACATATTCCCGGTGCATAAACGCATAAATGCGTTGGTTCGCAAGAACCGCTGTGACTGAATAGTCACATTATTTTAAAAATAAGATAATTAATACGGCAATAACGAATCCATAAATAGCGGTTGCTTCTGCTAAGGCTGATCCTAATAATAACGTTTTGTTTATATCACCTTTTGCTTCTGGTTGTCTGGCTATGGCTTCCGTTGCCTTTGAGGTAGCAATACCTATACCTATACCAGCTCCCAGACCTGCTAATACTGCGATACCTGCTCCTACTGCGATTAAACCTGTCATATAAATCTCTCCTATCAAATATTTTTAATAACTTTCCATCTTTTCTTTCATAAATAATGATGTTAAAAATACAAATATATACGCCTGTATTAATCCATCGAAAACATCAAAATAAAGACTGAACGGAATTGGAACTATTAGCGGAACTGCAATTTTTATCAATTCCATTACAACAAATCCACCTAATATATTACCAAAAAGCCGCATACATAAGGAAACGGGTCTGATAAATGTTTCCATTAAGTTGATTGGTGCCAGGATGGCCATTGGTTCCGTAAAACTTTTAATCCATTTTTTGGTTCCTTTTTGATGAATACCGGAATATTCAATTAGAATTATACTCATAATAGCAAGTCCCGCCGTTATATTTAAGTCTTTTGTCGGCGGAGTAATTCCAAATAACCCAATCAGGTTTGCGCAACCCAAATAAAGAATTACAGTAGCGAGATAAGGTACATAGCGCTTTCCTTCTTCTCCAAGAATTTCTTCAAATATACCATTAATAGCTCCAACTGCGTATTCAACATAAACTTGTGCTCCTGTAGGAACCATTTTTAAGTTACGAACGAATACAAGTGTCAGTATCATTAAGAATGCCATGATTCCCCAAGTGACGACAACGGAGTTCGGTATTGGAATCCCCCCAAATATTGGAATGATAAAACTTATCTTACTATCCAAATCCGACATTAACTCGGTAGCCAAGTCGCCCATAGATTTCACCTCCTTTTGTTAAATTTTTACCAAGACGGCAGCCTTTTTTTCAGGCTTCTTCCTCTAACATGCTCTTTCATATTCCGTTAAAATGTGCAGTCAGCACACACAACAAGAAAGAGTCTGGCTTGCCAGACCCTGGCGCTGACGCGCTGTCACTTCAGTGGCAAATTTCTCTTGCACGTCATGCGCATCCCCCGGAGGGTTTTTATCTCATAGGGGAACTTTCCTATGAGATAAAATACCAACAAATTCTTATGTTAGTATTATGATGTAATCCATTTTAAATTCATAATTATTATTTATTTTATATTGATTGGCAATATGACAGAGCATCTTTTTTACCGTCTTTCAACTGTATATAATGCACCTGATAAAATTGATATCTCGAATGAGACACTTTAATAAACCACCCTTTGATATAAAGGAGGAATGAAGATATTAGAAGAATGTTAAATATATACAAATAGCAAATCATCCATTTCTTTACCGATGAATCATAATGAGTGTCCGCTAATGCTTTTTCAGATAAGATTTCTTCTTTTTCTGTATCAGCTAACTTTGAATTGACAAATTTAAATTTGTTACGGTTACCGTTAGTTCTGGCGTATGTCTCACTATTTATAACTTTTTCGGCCCGGCTGCTGCTCTCTGCTGTATTCTTAAGTACTCCTACCGAATAATTTATATTATAATAAGATAAAAACATGGCGCAGATCAATAATGATATAATTGTTGTAATATAGGATTTGTTTTTTTGTGATATTTTTCCAAACATATTATTCCTCCGCAACCTTTTAATTATACCTATAATATACCTCAATTTGAAATCTGTCTAGTAAAATTATATGCAAAACTCTAATATTGTTAAAAAATAAAGAAATATGACGATTTTACCATTGTGTTATAGCATTTATTTCAAAAATTGTATGTGCAGGTAATTAGACTATCGGAAATTATATATTAAAGTAATATTTATTAGTATAAAGTGATATTTATTAGTATAAAACGATATATTTTCATGCAAAAATACCACAAAAGCAACCTGACCGACGATGTCTTTTATGGTATATATATTACTCATGCAATTCCAGCGAAGTTTATTTTTACTGTAGTACTTCTTTTATTCTATCTTTTTTAACAGTCATTATCAACCCGAATGTTCGTTCTTCTATTTTCGTACAATTGCCCCATTTCCAATCCGTCCATGGGGCAATTGCTGTTATATATATTATATGTAACTATTCATTCATCAGTACTATGAGGTATTTTGTAACGTAAAACCTAAGAGCTGCAGCGTGACATCACACGTTTATGTGATTTCTTCTCATAACTATAACTTTCAGTAGGTAGGACTGAATAGTTTTACTATTATTTAATATTTAGTATCATAGGACCAGGGCTGACCTCCCGCTATACAGCCGCCATCCACTCTGTATTCACAACCGGTTATATACGCGGATGCATCGGATGCCAGAAGGACACACACGCCTGCAATATCTTCCGGATAACCTGGGCGGTCCATTGCAATCCTGTCTAACAGATATTTTGAACGTTCCGGATGCTCCCAGGTTACTGTCGTTAGTGGTGTCTTTATGTGTCCGGGACTTATACAGTTTGACCTGATATTATATTTAGCCCATTCAACTGCCTGGGACTTTGTAAATGCATAAATTCCGCTTTTAGTTGCTGCATAAACCGAACACCCTCCGAGTACCCACCCTGTATTGTGAGATCCGATATTAATGATGCTTCCGCTCTTTTGCTTCATCATGTAAGGAGCAACTTCCTGGGATACTAAAAATACACCCTTTAAATTAATTGCCATAATACGGTCATAGGTATCTTCTTCCACATCCAGAAAGCCTTCCCTTTTATTAATGCCTGCACAATTTACCAGGATATCAATATGACCGTAAACTGCTCCGATTTCTTCCACACAGGATTTAATATTATTTTTATCCATTACATTTAAGACGTGTGTAGAAGCTTTTCCGCCCTCTGCTTCAATCTCTGCTTTTACTTCATCCAATTTCTTCTTATCGATATCACAAAGTGCCAGGGTTGCGCCGACTTTCGCCAATGAAAAGGCTAATTCGCTGCCAATACCACCGGCTGCTCCTGTAAAAAGTACTACTTTCCCTTCAAGCGAAAATAATTTTTCTAAGTTTGATCCAATTGACATATTAAATCTCCTTTTATTAAAAGAGTGCTCTCGGAAACTCTCACAGCCTGTATTTACTGATATTTTAGAGGCTGGCAATTTTACCTCCATTTTCGTGATGCATTAGGTATGTTTTTACGCAGACCG
>JBAVPE010000186.1:0-72484 GCA_049692775.1 Anaerocolumna sp.
TGATATTTGCGCCAGGGCAAGACGGCGGAATGAGGCGTAGCGGTTCCTACGCCGATTGACGACAACGCAGCACTGGTGTAAATAGCAGATGCTGAATTAAGTGTTATTTACGCAAGGCAGTACTAGTACAACGTATTCTAAATAACTGGTCAGAAAAAGCAGAATCAGTTCCCTGCTAATTTATTCAATGCCTTGCCTTGTAAACGATAAATCCTCCATTCTTCCAGGTGGGCGGCACCAATGCTTTCATAAAAATGAATAGAGGGTTTATTCCAATTAAGGCAGATCCATTCCATTCCCCAGCAATTTTTCTTTATTGCAAGTTCTGCGAGGTAGGATAAAATTTATTTTCCAAAACCCCTGCCCCTGTATTCAGGGCGAATAAAAAGGTCCTCCAGATATATTGCCGGTTTGCCGATAAAGGAGGAAAAATTATAAAAGTACATAGCGTAACCAATCGGAACCCCATCCAGCTCTGCAATAAGGACTTCTGCCACTTTTCTTTCAAATAATGATTCCTTAAGTACTTCTTCGGTTGCTATAACACGATCAGCCATCTTTTCATAGATTGCCAGTTCTTTAATTAAATCCAAAATAATTCTAACATCTTTTACTTCTGCTAATCTCAACTTAAATTCTTCTTTTGTTATCATTTGCAATCTCCTTTTTTCGTGATATTATATTTGTCTTTTACCCAGACCGTCTGAGCTATGCTATTAATGATTTCATCTTTCAATAATTTTATAACATTATTAAGTTCCCCGTCTTCACAGTTACACACACATAATCGTATTCCTTCTAAATGAATGAAGTCCTCCAGATAATTGCCTGCTATGAAGAGGTATTAGCTCCTGCCCGGAGGATTATTTTACAACCTTAAATTATCCGGTCAATTCTGTAACTCCATAGGTATGATAATGATTACCTATGAAAATATCTTTCATTTAATAAAATGTATTCCCGTTCCGCCTGTGGCAAACTTTCATTTTCAATATTTCATTCACTATTACGCTTCCTTTTTATCAATTTTACCGACGGAAGCAGCATAAACTACGAACTCATTTTCCTCCGCATCGGATGGTTTTGAATCAAGCCCCAAAAGTCCGTCTGCTAAAGATTGTTCATATGCACCAATACCACAGGCACCGCAACCGATGGATTCACTTGCAAGATATAAATTCTGGCATACATGACCGGCATCAACCAGTGCATATTTCTGGGCATTTATGGTATAGCGCCATTCACTGCGGTATGGAATTACGGTCCATACAAAAGCTACCGGTGCATTTCCATAAAATATCTGACCGCAGAAAGCTTCCGTAACCTGAGCCGCCTGATTGTCTATGGAACCTAAAAACTCCAGTTTATGTTCCAGTGCCAGATAATGATAAAGACCTTTCCCTAATCCTTCTACACGGTTGACAAATAAGTACGTTTCAAATGGATGTCTGGCACCGGCTGACGGAACCGTACGAAAAGTTGCTTTTCTTTCCCTTCCTGCTATCTGTTTAACTCCCTGGGTTGCCCACAGAAGAAATGCCAGCTCATCCAAGGTCAGGGATGCCTCCGTATATTTTCGTTTACTGGTCCTTGTATTTAGAATATTCAGGAAATCATTGTTCGTAATTATATTATCAAATTTTTTCGTAAGCTGTATGACTTTATCGCCGGTCTTTTCCCTGGCTATAGATGGCTGTGGTAATCCCTGTTCCTGGTCGCTGATACTGTCATCTTCATTTGCTTTCATTATTTCTCTTAATTTAGTTATTAATTCCTTATATTGATTTTTTTCCATAATTAAACTCCTGTCCTGTTATTTATATAATATTTATAAATTTCTCGCCTGTAATCCTTTCACTTAAAGCAAATAATCTTCGGGCAGCCTTTTTACTTTTGGCTGCTTTTGACGTTTTAGCCATCCAGCAGCGGTAAAAATATCTGCCGGTCACATTAACAACATCCGGGCTGGTCGCAAGATAAACTGCGGTGCTGGCACCCATTTCCGGTGTTATAAAATATGGTTTTAGCAATCTCATGATCGTTTTACCAAAGCCTGTATTCCGGTCAATTCCCATTGATGTCGCAACAGCACCGGGATGACTGCAATTAACCGTGATACCCCTGTCTTTAATACGTTCAGCCAATTCCCTGGCAAATAATATGTTAGCAAGTTTCGATTGACTATATGCGGTTATTACATTAAAACCTCGTTTTAAGTTATAGTCATTAAAATGTATCCTTCCAATTTTATGTGCTCCGGATGCCACAACAACAATCCGGCTGCCTGACTTCATACGGTCCAGCAAACGAAGCGTTAATAGAAAATGACCTATGTGGTTTACACCAAATTGTTCCTCTAAACCATCCTCTGTTTCCCTTCTGTTTAATGAAATCACACCGGCATTATTCACCAGCACATCAAGCTTATCAAAATTCTCCTTGAATTCATCGCTAAATCTTCGTATATCATCCATATTACCAAGATTACATAACATAAGCTTTAAGTCCCGTCCTTCTACTTCCAGTAATTCTTTCAGTGCTGCTTCGCCCCGTTCCTTATTCCTGCAAAGCATGATTACCTGATAACCCTGGTCTGCAAGAGCTGCGGCAGTTGCTTTACCCATACCGGAATTGGAACCGGTCACAAGAGCAATTTTTTTATTTCCTTCCCATTTAGTTTCTGACTTATTCATTGCTTCCATCATTCATAGCTCCTTTCTGTGCTTTAACCCATCTGCGCGCTACGGCGTGCTTTCAAATCAGGATGGTGAACTATGTACTTATAATTTAATACTCATACATATACTATTGTTGTCACCCATATATTGTCCATAATTTTCTATGATTCCAAACCCAAGCTTTTTATATAAAGACAATGCTTCCAGCTGTTTTACTCCAGTTTCCAGTATCATGGTCCCACATCCTTTTTCTTTCGCCCTGTCTATTAATTTCTTTACTATATATGTACTATATCCGTTTCCTCTATATTCCTTGTTTACATATACTCTTTTTAATTCAACCATATTGCTTCCATATTCTTTAAATCCTGCACAGGCAAAAGGTTTATTGCCATCGTAAAGAATCTTAATTTTCTTTCACTCTTCGCGACATGGCTGCCCTGGCGGCTATAAATGGCGCATGAAAATCCGGAAGAATATGATAAATAAGCCCCTCTGGCTTATTTATCATATTTCCAAGGGGCTGTCGCAGAATAGCCTTGAGAATCTTCGATAAGGATAGAGTATAATATTTATTATAAATTGATTTTTTTCAGAAAATCACATAACGCATCCACACTCTTTGGGGTGGTTGCCCAGGAGGTTACAAAACGTACAGCACTGTGGGTTTCATCTACCTTCTTTTGAAGATTAAATATAAACTCTTTTTCTAACTTTTCTATTACATCATTTGGCAAAATGGGAAAGAGCTGATTGGTGCCCACAGGGGTATAAAAAGGATAGCCAAATTCCTTAAATGCATTAGCGATTTTCTCGGCCATTTCATTGGCGTGAGTCCCTAACTCAAAAAACAGATTGTCTTGAAATAAGGCCTCAAATTGAATACCAACCACAAAACCTTTCGCCATTAAAGCCCCTCTTTGCTTTATGAGACAGCGGAAGTCTTCTTTTAATTCCTCCCGGCAGATAACCAGGGCCTCTCCAAGTAACGCTCCATTTTTAGTACCCCCGATATAAAATACATCGGCTAATTTAGCAATGTCACTTAAGTCCAGATCGTTTTCACGACAGGTTAATGCTGATCCCAAACGTGCACCATCCATATATAGAAATAGCCCATTCACTTTACAGATATGATGAATTGCTGTCAATTCAGCTTTTGTATATATGGTACCAAGCTCTGTAGTATCCGAAATATAAACCATTTTAGGCTGTACCATGTGTTCATCCGTATGGTAATCCAGGGCTGACTGTATTACTGCCGGTGTAAGTTTACCATCAAAGCATGGCATGGCAATCACTTTATGCCCGGTAGCTTCAATCGCTCCTGTCTCATGCACGTTAATGTGGGCTGTATCCGCCGCAATCACACCTTGGTGAGGACGTAAAAAAGAGGAAATTACCAATAGATTTGTCTGAGTCCCTACAGGAATAAAATGAATATCTACATTCTCCTTATGAAGGAACTTTTTAATCGCTGCTTTTGCCTTCGCCGTGTGGTTATCTTCACCATAACCCGCATTCTGCTCCAGGTTAGACTTCATTAATAGTTCTAATATACTGGGATGCGCTCCCTCACTGTAATCATTCATAAAGCTATACATAATTGACTTTACCTTGCATAATGAGTCTATATACAATTTCTGCTATAACTCATTAAATCCTTTCTCTGTTCCACAGCAGCCACCAAGTATTTTAAGATTATTTTCCCTATGTAATTTTATCATTCCGTCCGCCAGTTCCTTATAATCAGATACGATGATATCACCGCCACTTTCTAGTTCTTCCGGGGACATAGGTGAGGCATTGGCCTGAATCCCCAAAAAACGTTCCCTGACTGCGGCAGTCTGATTAAAAGGACAGCTCAGGGCCTTCCCTAAAATAACAGGATGAACACAATTTGTCATATAACAAACCGGATTATGGCCTGTTACCTCACCAACAGCACCCTCCATTAATATAACCTTATTTTTCTGGTAACATTCCTCAAAATTCATGAATACTTCTCCTCTGCATTAAATATTAGGAACAAGAATTCCTATTGTTTTCTTCGGGTTTATTCAACTGTCAAATCTTACTCAGATTATTATACCACTGTCATTTCATACTTTCTACTATGTATATTCTGCACTGATATTATCCCCATATTCCCAAATGCTGCAATAATATCTTAATTCCAAGACAGACTAATATGATTCCTCCGGTCAATTCGGCCTTAGATTTAAATCTGGCACCGAATATATTGCCGATTAACACACCAATTACAGATAATGTAAAGGTTACCAGACCAATAAAAGATACCGCCGGAATAATATCTACTTTAAGAAATGCAAAGGTAATACCGACTGCCAAAGCATCGATGCTGGTAGCTATGGCTAAAATAACCATGTTTTTAAAACTTAATAAAGCATCTTTTTCATCACCGCAGCAAGCCTCCTCATCTTTACTTAACGCCTCACGGATCATATGTATGCCTATAACACCTAATAATACAAATGCAATCCAGTGATCTATACTTGTAATTTTATCACTGAATTGTATTCCGAGAAAATAACCGATTAAAGGCATTCCAGCCTGAAATATACCAAAATATAAGCCTACTGTTAATAAATGTTTTACTGTAATTTTCCGGAAGGATAAGCCTTTACAGACGGCAACCGCAAAGGCATCCATAGATAGACCGATTGCTAAAATTAATAATTCAAATAAATTCATCTTTTTTTCTCCTTTCTTGCTGAGAGTACTCCAGGTAATTGTAAAACAAGATTATTGTACTTATATACCATGATTCACCCGACAAAAGCCCTCCTTACTTTACTGCGCATCCCCCCGGAGGGTTGTTATCTCATAGGGAGAACTTTCCTATGAGATAACAAAAGACCCACCTACAGCTAAAAAGCTGTAGATAAGTCTCGTTATTTAAAACAAAACCAGATAGAAACTATCAGTATGTTGGCTTCGTTACATGAAACATGCTAACTACTCCCCTATCACAATAGAACTATAGTAGCTTATTGATAAAAATCTGTCAATAATTTTTTTCAATTAGCCGTTATTACTTTCTTTTCATACTGTTTAATTTTTTCGTAGTCTCCCTGACTGCATTCCAGGGAAATCCATATATCATCATTTTCATATCTGGTAGCTTGAACGGCTGTATTATCATTCAGGTAAGAAACCACATTCCCTTTATTGTATGGCAGCAGTACTTCCACACAAATATAATTACTGAAAATATATTCTTTCATTAAATTAGTTAACCGGTCCAAACCAACTTTCTTCTTGGCAGATATAAATACCTTATCAATTTCAGTTGACTCATTGTCAGTAACATTGTCAGTTTCATCACTCTGTAATGAATACCCTATCCCATTCACTAATTCATCCGACCGGTTCAATTCTTTCACCAGGTGATGGGGCAGTTTGCTGATAAACCCAACCGTATCCGTTAACAAAAAGGACTTGTGGTCCGGCAGGATGATATTTCTTACTGAAGTCTCCAGAGTTGCAAATAACATATCCTTTTCAAATACTTGCTTTTCTGCTTTTAGCTGATACAGCTCAAGCATGGCATTCATAACCGTAGATTTACCGGCATTGGTGTATCCAACTAAAGCTACTACCGGGACTTCATTCTTCTTCCGCATTTTACGCTGATTCTGACGTCTGGATACCAGTGCCTCAAGTTCCTTATCAAGAGTACTGATTCGATCCTCAAGTTTTCTGCGGGCCAGCTCAAGCTTCTTTTCACCGGAACCTCTGTTTTTAATCCGGCACCGCCGCCCTGACGTCCAAGGGCTGCCCCCATACCAATTAATCTTGGCAGCATATACTTAATACTTGCAATTTCCAACTGCAGCTGTGACTCTTTCGTTTTTGCCCTCTCTGCAAATATATCGAGTATTAATACAGTCCGGTCAATTACCCTGCAGTCCAGCTTCTTCCAGATTACGGATCTGGGATGGCTTTAATTTGATTATTGCCATAATATTTAACCCGGTTTCATATACTTATATGAGCATAATAATATAGGTGAGCGCTATGTCCAGATTAAATTCAGACGACCGGCAGCAGTACTACACCATGACTTTAACCGGTCAAGGTAATATTACCACCGTTCCGGATATTGCTGTTATCCGTCTGGGTGTTGAAACAACCGGGGATAATTTAACGGATATCCAGTCCGAAAATGCACAAACCAGCCAGGCTTTTATAAACAGCCTGAAACGGCTTGGCCTGTCAGATATTAAAACGTTTCAATATTCCATTGAAAAACGATATGATTATGAAAACGGGACACAAATTGACAGAGGATATGCTGTCCGGAATATACTTGAAATCAGATTGGATGATATAGGGCAGGTAGGAACGGCCATTGATACTGCGGTAACAAACGGAGCCAATATTGTAGATTTCATATCATTTGAGGTAGCAGAAATCCAACTATATTATCAGCAGGCCCTTAATGAGGCTGTTATAAATGCCATCAATAAAGCAAACTCCTTATCCCTGCTTTTAGGGCTGACTATGGATCCTTTCCCGGTACATATTACTGAAAACAGTACTCCTCCGGTTCCATTTTCCCAAAGTACCTTTACAAGGGAACGGAGTTTTGCCACACCCATAGAGCCGGGTAACAAGACAATCGAGGCCTTTGTTACCATTGATTTTAATTACTGATTCATCCACCTGCAATTAGAAATAATCCGGAATCAGGTTTATTGGTATATCAACTAACTGTTTCCACATGTCCGCCCCGCATAAAACCATACAGATTGCTTTTTTATCCTTCTGTAAATGTGGAGGCAGTACCCTGAAATCCAATTTACCATAAAATTCCGGGTTGATTTCGGAATACAAAAAAAAGATTTTGTTTTCATCCGTGATTTCCCCAATGCAATATTTTAATAATTTTGTAGCATAACCATTACCTGTATAAGCCGGTGAGGTTAATACCGATCCAAAGCCATAGACTTTGCAGCCATATAATTCTTTCAGATTAAGGAGAATTAATGAACTTACAATCCTTCCCTTATGTTCCAGCACATATCTTGTACCATATGCATCTTCTTTACCATTATCCGCACAATATTGCTCAAAGGTCCTGTTTTTATTCCAAATCTTATAAGCTTCTTTAAAGAGCTGCCCTCTTTCTCCCGGTTTAGCCTGTCTGATAATCATTATACCATCCTCCTTACCTTAATTGAGTGCCCTCGAAAACTCCCACAATCTGTTTTTACTGATGTTTTAGATGCTGGTAAAGAAATGGTTCGTGGCCTATATTCAGCAGCTAAAATATCTTCAGAAACCTCATTTAAATTCCGGTAGTTCTCCTATTATAGAAAATCAGCAAATACCGATGCCCCAATCACTGTAAGTAAACCGGAAACAGCTATAGATAAGCTGCTCATGGCTCCTTCAATTTCTCCAATCTCAAGTGCTTTGGCAGTACCGATGGCATGGGCAGATGTCCCAATAGCCAAGCCTACCGCAATCGGTTCATGAATCTTAAAGATCTTACAGATAACCTCCGCAGTTATATTACCCAATACACCCGTGATAATAATAACTGCTACCGTAATTGTTGCAATTCCCCCTAATTCATCCGAAACCCCCATTCCTATCGCTGTTGTTATGGATTTGGGAAGCAGGGTAACATATTGTACATGATTTAAGCTGAATATGTAAGATAAGGCTAAAACACTTCCTAAGCTGGACATCATTCCAGCCAGTATTCCGAGCACGACAGCTTTTAGATTTTTCTTTAGTAATTCCAGCTGCTGATATAAGGGGATTGCTAAACATACCGTTGCCGGTGTTAAAAGATAACTTAAAAATTTAGCACTGGTATTATAACTTTCATAGTCAACATGTAAAAGAAGCAATGCTGCCATAACAAATAAAATTGAAATCAGCAGGGGATTAAACAATCCGCATTTAAATCTTTGCTTTATTTTTACTCCTAAAATATATCCTGTCAAGCTAATAATTACTCCAAAATAAACGGAGTCAGTCAGAAATTCTTTCACTTTTATACCCATTGCATACCGCAAGCCTGCTTGTGGTACTGCCACAAATAATACAGGTTGAAAAAATCTATAAGTGGCATCCTTTCAAATTTTTCTTACAACCTACCCGAAATGATTATTTTTCACCTTGATCTTTTTTCATGATTACCTGCACCGTTCTCCCTGTCACTACCATTACGATTAGCGTTGTCAGCACTGTAATTGTAAGTATCGGCAACCATATGGTTTTAAGTTCATTCCAGGCTGTTAATACACCTACCGCTGCCGGAATAAACATTAGCGGCATAATTTCTATAAGAAATCCTCCTGCCTGTTTTACCTTCTCAACTTTTACTATTTTAGTATATAAACAGAATAACATAATAACTAACCCGTATATACTTGCCGGAATGGGAAGAGGTATTACACTATGTATCATTTCTCCAAGAAATGTAATGCCCAGTATAATACCCGCCTGATTTATATACTTCATCTTTTCACCTGTACCTTTCAATTTTAATTTCTTGTAATACCTTTTAAGGAATTACAAGTATAAATTCTATCTCATTGGTAGAACCAATTATAATCACAACAATTCTAGTACTTTCCGCTTTACTAGTCAAGCTTAAAATACTATAAATCTAATTCTTTAATGGCATCCATGGAGATAGTAGTACTAATTTGCCATCGTTAAAAGATAAGACAAGTACATTAATGCAAGGAAGAAGTATGACGAGGCATACCGCAATCAATAAACAATAGATAATAGTTTGAATTACTTTTTCAGAAAGACTAGTTTTGATTTTACTGCCTGCAGAACCACTTTTTGATTTCATGCATTACCATCCCTTTTCTTTATGGTGCTGCTGCAAAATACCATACATTCTTTGGCCGTAATGTATCTGGTGATTTTGCAGCAGTCCTTTCTTTTAATTCTTATTTTGTATAGAAATTTAATGAAGTATTATCTTCATCATAAAGCTGTTTTAAATAAGCTTCAAATTTATCATTTCCGGCTGTTTTTAACTGTTCACGGAAAGATTCCACTATCTTCTTAACTTCATCATCGGAAGATGAAAACATTGCCTGTACCAGCATTTCTTTGTAGTTAAGAAGATACATCCGGCTCTTTACATCTGTCATGGTATCAACAGAAAGATAGGAAGGTGCATTAAGGCCCGGAACTAACTTGTAAGTATGAGGATATTGTGTGGCAATTTCAACTGACTTCTTAAAAGTCGTACTGGAAGCTGCTCCCGGACGGCTCTCCCCAAAATCCTGTGTAGGATCTATATCTGTTAACATAAAGCCAAAGAATACACATGCAGAGTTTCCAAAAGCTGCACCCACATTATTAACTAAATAATCTGAATCGCCATCATTCAGTTTCTGTAAAGTATCCTCTGTTAAAACAGGTTTGCCGTCTACAAGGGTATAATTTTCGCCCTCTATACCATATTGACAAAGAAGTTGTCCTTCCTTTGTAGATATATAATCAAAGACTTTAAAGATTTCTTCCGGATTTTTTGCTTCGGAGGAAATTGCCCATGCACCATTTTGGCCTTTACCATTCTTAATTTCTGCATTACTTCCGGTAAAGTCATGGACATCCAGCTTAATGCCGGTGCGTTTAGTAAGTTCTTTCATAACAGCCGTATTATTGATGTCTTTCGGAAGGGAATATCCAATATCATCTACATAGAGGCCTGTACGGTAATGGTCCGGTCTGCAATCCAGGTATCCGGTTTGTCAAAAGCCGCTTCCTCCGTGCCACCGCTTCCTGTTTCTGAACTTGTTTTCTCCCCCGATTTCCCGCATCCTGTTAAACTGGCAGCGATCAAGGTAGCTGCTAACGCTACGGAAACAAAACGTTTCAATAGATTTTTTTTCATAACTGTCTCCTATCTGCGTGCTCTCCACGCTTATGAAATTTTGTTACCAAAGTCCTACTTCAGTTACTTTTTTAGATATTTTATTACACACTACTACCAGAATTAATCCTACAACGCCCTGAATCAATCCGATCGCAGTTGCATAGCCAAATTGTCCTCCCTGTAAACCGATACGGACAACAAAAGTATCCAGGGTATCTGCAACAGACATGTTACCCGGTGTCCTTAATAAATAAATCTGGTCAAAGCCTGAGGCTAATAATCCGCCGACTCCCATGATAAAGAGAAGACCTATTGTACCACGGATACCTGGCAGGGTGATATGCCACATCTTTTTAAGTTTAGAGGCACCATCCATGTCAGCAGCTTCATATAAGGCAACATCTACGCCGCTTATGGCAGCCAGATAGATAATGGAATCCCATCCGATATTCCTCCATAAATCCATAGAAAATAATATCTGAAAGAAATACTTTGCCTCCATCAAAAAGAAGGTTCCGGGATCACCGCCCATCTGTCCGATAACCTGGTTAATAACACCCATATCAGGGGCCAATATTCTCTGTATCATTGTAATGATGATAACGGAGGATAAGAAATGAGGCAGATAAGTAATGGTCTGACTTACTTTTTTAAATTTCATATTACGAACTTCATTTAACATCAGTGCCAGAATAATCGCAAACGGAAATTCTAAAATACATTTAATGATACCAACTGTAAGAGTATTCCGAATTAACCACAGGCAGTCATAACTTGTAAAAAATGTTTTAAAGTACCGGAATCCAACCCATGGGCTTCCCCAAATACCCTTTTTAAAGGAGTAATCCTTAAAAGCCAGTACAGCCCCGCTCATGGGAACATAACAAATCAAAATGTAATAGATGATACAAGGCAATAACATAAGATACAGCGGCCAGAATTTTAAGATTTTTTTTCTTAGGGGCATATCACTGGTACGCTTTAAATGCCCTGGTTCTGCAGTCCCGGTTTCCATACCGTTCCTCCTCTTTTTTTAATATATAATAATTATAAAAAATTTATAATTATCCCACAATGGACAAATCTTTTTAAAACAGTGTATATTTCTCCACTTGCCGGAAAAGCCTGGTACTTGTGATATGATTTACTTCATCTTACGTATTAAAACGATTCAAATTCGTGAAATATTTTCAAAGACTAAGGCAGTTTCCAGGTGCAGCCGGGAAATTTTTGCATTGGAAAGGTTCCATATGACACTTAACCTCCAGAAATTACGCCAAGATTGAAAAGGGAAACTGTTTGAATTTATATAACTTTCTTATATCGTCTTGCATATGGCTTTTTTCCATAGTATAGTGAATTTAATCAGATAAATTTAAGGAGGATTCCCATGAAAAAACTATACGAAGCAGGAGGTATTTTAAATAAAGGATTTGTCGGCCAAATCTCATATACCGTCTGCCTGGATAAAGAATATACAGAAATGGATATTGCCTTTTCCTTTGACAAACAACACTATACTGAAATAACGGGGGATTTAAAAGAAGAAATACTAGAAGCCTGCCAGGGAGAATACAGCACAGAAACGTCTTCTGACGAAGTACTCACAAGAGCAATTAAGGAAATGAAAACAGAGATACATACATTAGTAACCATGAATGACGTATTTATCGGCGGTGTCCACAAACAGCTTACCGCCAGACATATGAACTTTTCCCCATCCTATGCCAGCGAAGGCTGTATCCAACAGGAAACTTTTAATGGCGTCATTAAAATTACTTTAGCTGTATTTAATGTAATTTTAGATGATACCCATTATAATTTGTCTTTATCAGTAAATTAATAAATCAAAAAAATAAATAGGAGGAACCCCTATGTATAAACGTTTGGAATTACATAATCATACTACGGAGTCTGACAGCAGTCTTACCCCAATGGAATTAATAGAATTTATGCGCCAGGATAAAGTAGATGCATTTGCAGTCACAGACCATAACACCATATCCGGTCATCTTAAGATACAAAAACTATTAAAACAGCCGGGACTTCCCATATCCTGTATCTATGGAATGGAATATACTACCTATTACGGCCATATCCTTTGCCTAAACCTGAAAGAATACGTATCCTGGGAAAATATTAATTTACACAATCCGGAGCTGCTTTTTGCTGCCGCCAGGGAAAAAGGTGCCCTGGTAGGAATTGCCCATCCTTTCTCCTATGGACATCCATTTGCAAGGGGATGCCGCTTTGATATGGAAATTACGGATTATAATTCTTTTGATTATATAGAAATATTTAATAATCCGGAACCCCTTCATGAAGTAAATGAACGAGGTTTATTATGGTGGGAAGATTTAGTCCTGAAAGGCTATCCTCTGGCTTTCACCTGCGGTATGGATTTACATGGTAAATGGGATATGGGCAACCAATATGCTACCTTTATGGAAGGACGGCCTGGCGGGGATATCGGTAAAGAGTTAGAGACTGCCATAAAGTATCAGAAAACCTGGATTTCTAAGGGGCCTCTTCTTATGGCTGCCCCGGGTGCAAAGAAGGAATCCATCACCTTTACCATTGTGCCCACTAACAAACCTGGATTCCGTCATGATGATACCGATCCCTATTACCTGACCCTGCGCACAAAAAAAGAAACTTTCATGAAGCAGATATCTGCAAAAGTTCCTTTCACTATATCCTGTCAGGAATTAGGTGATGAATCTCCCATAATTCCCAAATTGTATCAGAAGGATGTCCGTATTGAAAATTTGGTTGCTGTAGCACCAGTCATCCATCTGCATTTTGCTAAGTAGAACCTGAAATTCAACAAGTCACTAATGTCAATCACATACGCATTCTTCTATATTGTAAAGGCGTCTGCCCGGTAGCTTTCTTAAATACTTTAAAAAAGTACTGGCTGTCTTCATACCCAACTTCTTTTGAAATCTCGACTACACTTTTATTGGAATGAGTCAGATAATCACAGGCCTTTTTTAACCGGAGGTCTTTAATGAAATTCACGGTAGTCTGACCGGTCTCCCGTTTAAAAACGGAAGAAAAATAATTGGGGCTCATATTAAATTTTTCAGCCATATCATTTATTGCAATATACTGATTATAATTATCATTAATATATTTGACGGCCAGTTTAATCTTATTTTTTGAATTAATATCAATATCCCCGGAGGATTGTATCCCTTCCAGTATAATTGAATATAAATAATCCCTGAATTCCTTAAGGGAATTGAAAGAATCCAAAACATCAAAATTCAGGACCAGTTTTTCCATATTCTTTGAATCCCTGGCAAATGTGGTATTCTCCTTTTTCAATAAAATACCGATAATTCTTACCCAAAGAATACGCAAGTAAGAAATATTAAAATTTTTGATCTGTTCTTCCGAAAAGATATCGTTAATCAGAAATTCAATATTTCCCGCGTCATGTCTTTCAATATACTGGCGAAGCATATTAAGTTCCGAGGTTGGGAACGGATTGGCAGAGAGTACCTTAATATCATTGTAAAAATACAGATTGGAATTCCCATGGAGTATTCTCTGAAGAAAAGCTTCCTGGGCTTCTTTGGCACTTTCTGCCGACAACCTGTTCTTTGCCGAACTTACTCCTACCGTCAGGGAGATTCCCATATCCTTCCACAAAGTATGAAGTAATTGGGTAAAAAGCCGCTCTGCTTCTTTTCTTAAATCCTCTTCTCTATCGGACGATAAAACTACGAACAGTTGATTCACATTAGCCAGATTATTGACAATGGTCTTATGACAATGTGTTTTAAATTCCATAAAGATATTCTTAACGGAAAAATGCAATAAATCAATATCTTTATAACCGAATTGCTTTTGTTCATAACTGTTACCGTCAATATTGATAATACCTGACATCACCCATTTATTTATTATGGGAAATTCTTTATCCACACTATCATAATCCTTTATTGTTTTCTTATAGGCTTCTGTAGATCTGAGTAAATCATTTATATTTTTTTCAAAAAGGTAGCCTTTTTTTCTATTATAGAGCGTGTGCCTTCACTGACCGTCCGGCTCAGCTGCTCCCCTTCCTCTAATTTTTGCTGTACGTCTTCGATTGCTTTCTTTAAAGCTTCATTGGAAATTGGTTTCAGTAAATAAGCTTTCACTCCCAGGCGTATCGCCTGTTCCGCATAAGCAAATTCTGCATAACCGCTTAATATAATAAACTGTATCTTGGGATATAAGGGAATTGTCTGTTTTATTAAGGTAAGTCCGTCCATATCAGCCATCCGAATATCCGTAATAATGATATCCACCTTATGTTTTATTAAAAGTTCTAAAGCCTGGAAACCGTTTTCCGCTTCATATATGGCTGACGGTTTTATATCCAGATATTCTAATCTGGCGATAATTCCCTTTCTGATCAGTTCTTCGTCATCTGCTATTAAGATACTCTGAATCATTTACAATTCCCCTCCCTTCTTATTCAACGGCAAATGTATGATAATGCTGCTTCCATGATATTGAATACTCTCAATGGTAATACCATATTCGTTTCCGCAGGCTAATTTAATTCTCTGATTTACATTCCTCCCCATAACAGGTTTTCTTCCCTAAACCAGGGTCATATACTATGCTTAACTTATAATCTTCCATCACATACTCTGTTTTTTCCGATTCAGTTTCTATCATTATTTTCCCGCCCTGAAACCTTATTTTAATTGATGATTTTATATAATCAGCTTCCATGAGGCCTGGTTTTAGCACCGGGAAATGATTTTAATGTTTCCGTTTAATTTATTTTCTATCATAATATCTCCCGAGGTAGCAAGCGTTATCAAATTACCCCTGCGGTCAAATCCCAGGGAGTTTTTATCTGCATCCACTGCCATAGCCTCTGTATCAAAGGCCTTTATAAGACCTATCGGGGTTTTTACAAATACCGGTTCAGCGGGTTCCACCGATTCCAGTGATCCATCTTCATAAAGTTTAAAACCAATCCGTACCGGCAGTGCTCCAACCGGTGTGTTTATTTTTATAATTTCATCCGGCCACAATATCAGGCTCCTGACACTGCCGCTTTGATAAAACCGTATTCCGCTTATTTTTGCCTTGAATTTTCCGAAAGGAAAGTCAAAATCAAATTCTTTTACCAACTTTCCTTCTTCCTCTTCCGACCAGGAAAAGCCGATCTGCCCATTTAAAGGAAATAAACTGTCCAGGGCACCGTCTTCATGAAAGGTAATCAACTCTGCCGGAAAACTGCCTACGGGTGTTGCAATTCCGGTTTGACAGTCTAAAGAAATACTTTTTAAATTCCCGTTTTTATAAAAAGCTAAAGCCCGGGAATCTTTTCTTCTGATTCCAGGATTATTGTATTGAGGTACAAGCTGTCCATAGTTAGTCGTTATGAGATTATAAGCACTTAATCTGCATTCTTCCATCTTTCCGTTATCATAGCTGGTATAACTGGTTACACCACAAAGTCCATGTTCATTTATTACGGACATTCGACATCATCCTTTCCAACAGGCTAATAAGCCAATAAAATCTATTTCATAGCAGCCATGCCATAGTTATTGCAGGCCAAGCATCCAAGGGGACGGACTGATTTACTTAAAATGCGTTAAGTCTGTCGTACTCTTGTTTTTTGCCCCGTTTATTTCCCATGTTCATCATCATCCCAACAACTTCATGGATGAAATATTCTTTCAGGTTCCGCCGAATTTTCTTTGGCCGTCATCTCCTGGGGCAGAATCCGATAAACAGATACCGCCCTTCCATCCATGGAAGAACGGTATTTCTCAATCAGATTACCGGTTAGTGGGTGCCCGTAAAACTCAGGCATAAACTTATCAACCAGTTTTTGTAAAACAAGTGCTGCTTCCTCCGGTTCGGTAACCTTTACCGCTTTTCCAAATATCATTACACTCATATACGACGTATCTGCATGACAGGGCATAGGATCTTTTACAGTACCATAATCCTGATAGACCGTAAAGGTAACCGGAGGATCCTTAGTCAGGATATCTTCCTTTTTACCGGAACCCATACCGTGAAAATATACAACCCCATCATTCCAGACATAGTTTAAAGGAACCGCATAAGGATACTTCCCGCCGGACATAGCAAGGACACCTGTCCTGGTCCGTATAAGAAATGTTTCTATTTTCTCCTTATCCGTACATATTCTTTGTTTGTAACGTATCTGTTCCATCATATGACTCCCTCCCTATCCATTTTCTCCAGCTGCGTCAGAAATTGATTCATCCATTTATTGTCCTGTTTGATATACTCAGGATGGGACAGCAATTCTTCCTCCGTCTGAATATAGATGTCAGGGGTCAGCTCCTCCCTGCAGTTTTCCACCAGGCCTTTTATAACCGGCAGTGTATTCTCCAGATGATACTGGAATCCAAATACCCTGTTTTTATACTGAAAGGCCTGATGGCTGCAGGCATCATTTTCAGCTATGAGCATGGCATCTTCCGGCAGGAGGCTGAAAGTATCCCCGTGCCACTCAAACACCACCGGCTGCTCCGGAAATAGGGCAAATAACGGTGTACTTCTTGCTTCCTTACTTAACCGGACAGGAAACCAGCCTATTTCCTTATAAGGATTTTTTGTTACCCTGCCGCCTATAACATCGGCTATTAGCTGACCTCCCAGACACAGACCGATAATTATCTTACCCGAATCAACCGCTTCTTTCATAAAAGTCTTTTCCCTTACCAGCCAGGGGTACTTATCTTCCTCATAAATATTCATAGGTCCTCCCATGATAATAAGCCAATCGTATTCCTCCTGTTTTGGTAAGGGTTCATTATTATAAAATTTCGTATTCGTAATCACATGACCATTTTCCTCTGCCCACACTATAATACTGCCGGGATTTTCAAACGGAACATGCTGTAGATAATGAAGTCTCATTTTTTTAATCCTTTCTATAACTGCCTCCGAACTTTCTTATGCAATAATTACACCGGGTATTGCACTTAACTGCAACCGGTAAATGAAATGAATCCTTCTATTATTTCGTGGTTTGCAAGGCCATCTCTTTGTATCATACGTATCTCACACAATCTATTACCAGACATTAAGCACCCACTCTTTGTTCTTCTTATATTCCATATCGGTAAACAGGGTATTTGCTATCTGCTCTGCCAGCCAGATGGCACCTTCATATCCCACCACCGGATGACGGTACATGCCTGCACGGTCATATACCGGAAATCCGACCCGGAACATAGGAATATTATAATCAATGGAGGTAAACCGACCCTTGGAATGACCTAATATTAAATCCAATTCCAGCCCTTCATTTTTAATCCGGTTCTCCAATTCCCAAAGATCTGCATTGGTAATAATCTGCATATCAAAATCAACATTTTCCTGAAGGGCTATCATTCTGGGGTCATTCGGATATGTGGTATTATCATCCCCTAACAGTAAAAGCATGGGTTTCATCTCCAGATCCAGACAAAACTCAGCAAGACTAAAAACCAGGTCTGCATTGCCATATATTGCAACTTTTTTATTTGCGAAAAACATATGTGTCAGATCCGTTAAAGCATCAATCGCAAGACCGCGTTCACGGACCAGTGAGGCCGGGATAGGTTTTCCTGTCATTTTACTGACATTTTTTAAGAAAGTATCTGTGTTGCGGATACCAATCGGTGTGGGGCCGATAATTGCCGGAACCCCAAACTCCTCTTCTAAGTACCTGGCTGCTTTACCGCCTTCATACCGGTTAAGTGCCAGCGTACCTTTTGCATTTGCCGTTGAAGCCAGATCTTCCACTGTTGTATTGCCATGGGACACATGGTTGCCATCCGGCATAAGGGGGGAATCAAAGTCTTCAATTTCAAACAAAACTGTAGCCTCCACCTGCATTTTTGCCAAAAGATGCTTAAGGGCGGTTACATCTCCGGGATTGACCCATCCTGTAATCAGATTAATTTTCCCATTTGGTTCTGTTTTTTTAGCAAAATATTTTACGAACTCTTCTACTGCCACATCATAACCGCTGACCATACTGCCTTTAAAGCTTGGAGTATGTACGGGAATCAGATAAACTTCCCTTCCGGCATATTTTTCTTTTAATAGCCCGTTATTGAGTTTACGGACTACACCATCTATATCATCACCTATGACTTCTGTGGAACAGGTGGAGATAATCGGGATTACCTTCACATGGGGATACCGCATTAAAAGTACGTCCACAGCTTCTTCCACACGGTTTAAGGCACCAAATACCGCACCATCTTCATGCAGGGAAGAAGAAGCAATTTCAAAACTTTCTTTAAAATGCTGTGAAAACAGCAGTCGTACAAACATAACACACCCCTGTCCCCCATGAACAAGCCCGATACAATTCTTTATCCCTATACTGGCATATTGCGCGCCGCAAGGCTGGCAGGTAAATATGGGGTTAATGATACCGGCACGTTCTTTTTCTTTCAATTCACAAGACATAATTACCTCTTTTCCAAAGTATTCATTTCTAAAATTGAATACTTTTTGCTTAATAAAGCGGGTCAGTCAGTTCCAGATTAAGGGACCCTGTAATCGTTAAGTAGTCAATCCGTTCTTTAAGGCCCTGCATGAGCAGTTTTATCTCCGTAATGTCCATTCTGCCCAGCCATGAATACTTCTCTTTAAATGCATCTGCCAGACAGACCGCATCCACCCAATAGCATTTGTCCACCGGTGTTTCCTTTTCCACAGGTTCTTCACATAATATCTGCATTGTTCTGGTCAATACTCCTTCATTTTGTTTTTCCCTGTCCCAGGTGCGGGAATGAAACTGCCACAAGCAATTTTTCATAATATAATCCACCAGCTGCTCAATTTTATCTTTCATAATAACTCCCATCTGCGTGCTCTTGCACGCGTATAATCAGGATGAAATTTGTCCTCCATTACTATTTTACACCTTACACCCATGCATATCGCAAGTAGGTTTGCGATACTGCCCAAATAAGAAGTGTGAAAATTGCTCTTTATTTTCACATTATACCACTGACAATTTTTCTGCCGAAGGGAAATCCGGATAGGTCTTGTTCCGTAAATCTGGTAAGCAGTCATATTTACCGTTATACTCCCTTAAAGTAGTTGAAGAAACTACCTCCTCATTTAAATTCGTGGCAGAAAGCATATTTGGTGTTACAAAACCATTACTTTCCGGTATTTCATCTTTACTGATATCCAAAAAGGCCAGCTGATGGACCGGTGAATAAATGGCATTGTAGATATCCCTGGCAAATCTGACCCAACCTTCATATCCCTTCCAGGGACCATTGTGATAAGCATGGGCATTTAAATAAGGAACCCGGATCTTTTTAGCTACTTCACCGGGGCGTTTTCCGGTAAAGATAATATCGGGCTTCAGCGTTAACATCGCTTCCAGTGCCTCTAATTCATTGGGGTCATCAACTGCAAGGGCACCTTCTTCACACCGTGAAATACCCTTTTCCATATCTCCCTGATGGCCGAATTTCGTATAAACAGAAACTACTTCAACACCCATCTCTGCATGAATTGCATGGGCCCAGTGCCAAAGTTTGGAGCCGCCCGGCCACAGACATACTTTTTTCCCTTTTAAACGTTCCTTATACCATTCAAGTTCCGGCTTCCATCTGGCAGTTTCTTCATCAATGATTGCCTTTGCCCTGTCTTCGATTCCAAAAAACAAAGCTACTTTCCTAAGTGAAGCAGACATGGCATCAAAGCCAAAACCATCAATATCCAGCCGCGGAATCCCATACTTTACCTTAAGTTCATTACAAATATATTCCGCTGAACGTGCACATTCCAATACATTAAGATGTGCCACATGCATCGCCCTTAAATCATCATAGGAACCGTTACCGGTAAAAGTAGAAAGAACCTGGATCCCCATTCTTTTAAAATAATCTATCATAACTTCCTGATCACCCTGAATATTATACTCGCCTACATAATTAATGACATAATCACTGGTAAATTTAGGTTCAACAGTACCAACTTTTTGTTTAATCCAGGCGATATTAATTTTATGATGACCGCCCGACTGACTTGGTCCGCCAAATCCAGGGGAGTTGCAGACGAATATATCTACATCCGGCATTTCCTCCATTACTTCGTCTGCAACAGCATTCAAATCATCTCCAATTAATGCTGAAGCACATGTTTGATAAAGTGTCATCCTTTTAATTTTAGGAAATGCCTTAAATGCCTCCATAATGTTTTTTTTCAAATGTTTTTCAGCCCCAAAGATGATATGTTTTTCCTTCATGTCTGTTGCATAAGTATATTTTAATTGAAAATTATCATTATCACTGATATAACGTTTCGTCTGCCAGGTATCGTAGGTACAGCCTACCGGTCCGTGACTCATATGTATAACATCCTTCATGGGTGTCCCAATTACATGTTTTGCCCCGCAATAAGCGCAGCCACGTTCCGAAACAGATCCCGGAATTGTATTAAGGTATCCAAGCGGCAGGGCATCCGTTATATTCTCACCGTGACCCTTTATAACAGCATGTTTTTTTCTTTCAGGTATACACTTGCTGCATTCAAACTCATGATATGGCATAATTAGTTCCTCCTTTATTTAATTGCTATGTTACCCTGTTCGTCCGTACGTACCCGTATTGCATCCTCAACCGGACAAACGAATATCTTACCGTCACCGATTTGCTCCGTCTGATTTACCTTAATGATAGTTTTGACAATTTCATCCACATCTTCGCTACAGACAACGATAGATAAGAGCCTTTTCGGAATATATTCCATATACTTAATTCCTGCTGCCTTACCACGTGCTAAGGCTTCCGGCCGGATATCAATACCAAGCTCGGTTGCAATACCCCGTTGTTTCCCCCGCCCAAGCACGGATATTGCTGTCATACTTGGAAATCCAAGACTCTCCAGGGCCTCCTTGGTAGCCGAAACCTTTTTAGGCCGTATGATTGCTATTATCTCTTTCATGTCAGCCCTCCTTATAGACCATTTTCACCGGTACGCACTGTAAATACAGTATCAACTGAAGTTATAAAAATTTTACCGTCACCAAAATTGCCGGTATAGGCTTTATATTTAATGATCTTATTCACTTCTTCCACTGACTCATCTTCTACCACCATCATAATCATGATTTTAGGGAACTCATCATAATGGATAGTACCGATTGTCATACCTTTTTGTTTACCACGGCCAAATACATTAATTTTGGTCAATGAATAAAATCCGGCCTCCGCAAGTGCTTCCGTAACTTCGTCAGCAGCTTCAGGGCGTATAATCGCTCTGATCATTTTCATGGAAAAACCTCCTTTTTAATAAATAGTCTTTCATTAATCTGAAATTCCGTATTTTACTACCATAGCTTCCAATTCATCCATCTTAAGGGGCCGGGGAATAACAAACATCTTATTTTCTATAATCTTACGTGCTAATTCACCATATTCTTTCGCCTGGTTACATTCCTCATCATAATCAACAACTGTTTTTTTGTTAAATTCCGCTTTCTGGACAATATTATCGCGAGGTACAAAATAAAGCAGTTGTGTTCCGATTGCAGCTGCAAACTCTTCCAGAAATTCTACTTCCCTGTCGACTTTACGGCTGTTGCAGATAATCCCTCCAAGACGGACACCGCTTTGCTTTGCATATTTAAGGAGACCTTTGCAAATATTATTTGCAGCATATACCGCCATCATTTCACCTGAGGCAACAATATAAACTTCCTGGGCTTTACCATCACGGATTGGCATTGCAAAACCACCGCATACAACATCGCCTAATACATCAAAAAATACAAAATCCAAATCCGGGGTATATGCCCCGTTTTTCTCCATCAGGTCAATAGCTGTTATAACACCGCGTCCGGCACAACCTACTCCCGGTTCCGGGCCGCCCGACTCAACACAACGAATTCCCCCGTATCCTGGTTTTACGACTTTCTCAACCGTGATTTTTTCTTCGCCTTCCTCACGAAGCATATCCATTAAAGTTCTTTGATTCATTCCTCCGAGTATTAAACGGGTTGAATCTGCCTTAGGGTCACATCCGTGGATAAAAACTTTCTGATCATAAAAATGTGCCATTGCTGCAGCTGTGTTTTGCTGCGTCGTGGATTTTCCAATACCACCTTTTCCATAAATTGCAACTTTTCTTGTCATTTTTGTTCCTCCAATCGTTTTTTTATATAAGAAAGGGGTTTAATTTATATCCAGTCGAAGCTGGATATAAATTAAACCCCTTTTTTATTTCTCAAATTATCTATTTATATTTACAGGGGTTCGTATGGCGGACGCACAACGTTCCTTCATTAGGACCCCTTTGTCATTAATAATTGGGTAACTGAAAATGTTATTGAAGCAAATCATATCATTACAAAATTACATATAATTTTTTCTTGTTTTGTTATGTTTGTCACTGGTTTTTATTTCTTTTCTTTTATTTTGTCACTTATTTTAATGTTTTGTTATGTTTGTTACATTATAATAACCTGCCATTGCGGAATTGTAAATGGATATACTAAACAATATTTACTATAATAGCTCCATATTTTTGTGTATATTATACAGTCTGATTTCACGTATCAGATAAATTGCCATAGGACAAAAGGGATAAACATGATAAAAAGCAACATTATCACCTTGAAATATACCACGCAAAGCAAAAGAATGTATTTTTATTTTTAGTTATATATGATATAATTGTTTGGGTGCTTACCAGCTTTTTATTTCAAGCCGGTAGTTTGTTATATTAAAGTAAACTATTTTTTACCATACAATAAATTATGTATATTAACGGAGGCAGGCAGTAATGGATAATGACTTATTAAGTGCGCAGGAAGTAGCAGATATTTTAAAAATTGCAAGAAATACTGTATATGAGCTTATTAAACGCGGTGAATTGGCATCCTCCAAGGTAGGGAAACAGGTACGGGTTGACAGGCAGGAGGTAGATGCTTATTTAATCAGGACCAAAAGCATAGATTCCGGGAAAAGCCTTCAGATAAACCAACCTGTTTCAAAAAACAATAACAGTCAGCTTTATACTCAGACTTCAGAAGAAACTATCAGAATGAATGAATTAATAATCTGCGGACAGGATTTATCCCTGGACATATTGGTAAACCATCTTAATACCCTGTCAGAAACCATGCAGATATATCGTTCTTACATGGGAAGCTATAATGGTATTTATGCCCTTTATCAGGGACGTGTGAATGTAGCGACGGCTCATTTATGGGATGGGGACACTAATCAATATAACTACTCTTACATTAAGAAAATGATGCCGGGTATTCCTGCCTTAATAATGAGAATCGGGAAACGTAAACAAGGTTTTTATGTCCAGAAAAGCAATCCAAAAGGTATCACCGGCTGGTCTGATTTAAAAAGAAAAGATATTACGATTGTAAATAGGGAAAAAGGAAGCGGAACAAGGGTTTTGTTAGACGAAAAGCTTCGTCTTATGGACATTGTCGGTAATTACATTGAAGGATATTCCCGTGAATGCAAATCCCATCTGGCAGTTGCTACCCTGGTTTCCCGGGGTGGCGCAGATCTTGCAATCGGTTGTGAAATGGGCTGTAATAACCTGCCTGGAATTGAATTTATCCCCCTGCAGACAGAATGTTATGACCTGGTAATCCGTTTGGCTGATGCTGAAAAGCAGCCATACCGGGCAATACTGGAAATCATTACATCTGACGCATTTAAAATGGATTTACAGAGTATTGGTGGCTATGAAACAACGGAAACAGGAAGAATAATAGGGGATTAATCATATAACTATTTACAGACGTTAACGGTGTCCGTATATCATGTGATATGGACATAACTAAATCATAGTTTTTCTGGCGAAGCGTTTCTTCCCGTTATTTCTGGTACATCAATTCCTTACTCATACGGTTTATACTGTCTGCCAAATCTGCAATTTCATCTTTTCTGTTTGTTTGTATAAGAAATGACCTATCCCCGCTTTCTAAGATATGTATTCCCTTTTCAATAGTAAGGATATCTTTCACAATTAATTTAAACTCACGCATAATTGCAAAACAAAATAATATAACGCAAACAGCACCAATAACTAAATCCAGCCGCTGTTCTATTCTTTGCTTATATAAAATGCCGATGGTTTTATTGGATTCTTCCACATAATATCCTCTTCCCCACATACTCTTAATAATTTCCGGATTTTTAGGATCTTTTTCAATCTTTTTTCTTAAATTACTTATGTGAACCACTATGATATTATTCTCAAGATAGGTATAATCCTGATTCCATATTGATTCATAGATATTTTGTGCGCTGAACACCTTTTTCGGATATCGTGCCATTAATTCTAATATATCGTATTCAAGGGGAGTTAAGATTACCTGCTGATGATCTGCGGTTACTGTTTTATTATTTGCATTAATGGTAACCGGTCCTATTTTATATATATTATTTTCTTCCTTTTTTAATGGCTGATATTGGTAACATCGTCTCAATAATGCCTTCACCCTATATATTAATTCTGCGTTAGAAAAGGGTTTAGGCAGATAATCATCACCTCCGGCGGAAAATCCAAGCGCTTTATCTGATACCTGGGATTTAGCCGTTAAAAATAATACAGGTGCTACTGACTTTTCACGGATTTCTTTACATGCAAGGAAACTATTCTTTTCCGGCATGGCCACGTCTAATATAATCAGATCTACGAAAGCGTCTGCCAGCCTGACAGCTTCATTACCGTCTGAAGCCATAATAACCTCAAAGCCTTCTGCTTTAAGTAATATTTCTAATATTTCCCATATGTCTTCGTCATCATCCGCTACTAAAATTGTAGTTTTATTATTATCTTCCATACCTCATCGCCTCTTTTTAAATCTACCATATATTCTCATATGCACAACGACATAAGCCAGGAAACTGACAAACAGAGGCAGGTGAAAACTAATTCCCCTGCTTAAATCATGGCTGATGTCATTGCCCCGCCAGAAAAGAAAATTCCAAATGCATATAAGAAGCTTCCTTCCGCTGCTCCCACTGACCCCGGAAGGGGTACGGCTGAAACAAGCAATCGTAAGCAGGGATTGAGCGGTTATTATGTCATACACATTATAATTTACATATCCCATGCATATCCCAGGCATCGGAAAAATGGTGCCCTTTGTTTTAATTCCTTCATTATCATTTTTATATTCAGGGCTTCACAGGAAATAAACAGCAGCATCATCATAAAACCTGCCAAAAGATAATATGGATTGTTCCCTTTTAAACCACTCATTAACTCTTTAGGGGAATGTTTATGATCTAAAGAATGAAGAGCTACCGTATGCCCTTCGTCTTTCATCCGCATTATGAGTTCCGGAGATTTCCGGGCATTTTTTGCAACGACAAAAAAGGACGCCTTTATCTGCTCTTGTTTTAATAAATCCAATAATTGCCCTGTATATCTCCGATCCGGCCCGTCATCAAATGTTAAAATTAACTTTTTCATATAAAACCGCATCCTCTCCCAGATATTTATATTCTGAGGCTGACTTTTTACTCAGTTGATAATTAATATCTGTAATCATGTCATCCAGGATCTTATCCAGTTTGTTTTCTCCGAAATATTTTTTAATTTCTTCATATTCTCCTTATATTGGTTTAACTGCTTCCCATCTATAAGCATCTTTTCAATCAAAACCATGCATCCTTCTGCATTTTCCATAACTAATCCTATCTGCTTCTCTTTAATAAATTCCGCATTATAAACTTCCTGTTGTAAAAATGGATGGAAGGCTATGATTGGTACTTCCGCATAGATTGCTTCGAAGGTGGTGATCCCGCTCGGCTTTGAAATAATAATATCAGCTTTTTTCATGTATTCATATACCTTATCAACAAAGCCTAAAATTCTTAGATTTTTATACTTACCCTTCAATTTATCAAATAATACGGAGTTATTCCCGATTATTACTGTTATCTCTGTATTTACAAATTGATCTAATTTATCATAGAAGCTCATATTATTTGGCAGGATACCCAAGCCTTCCTATGAGATAAAAAAAGACCAAAGGTTTTACCCTTTAGTCCAGTTTTAAGACTGATAATTGCTTGATTTTCCTTTATTATTTATTGACAGCCATTGGATTCAGAAACCAATGAGGTGTATTGTTTGTAATCTTAACTAAAGTCAACATTACCGGTACTTCTACCAGTACTCCTACTATCGTAGCAAGGGCAACCGGGGATGTGGGGCCAAATAGTGCAATAGCAGCCGCGTTTATTTAAGGCAGGCTTAAGTTTTAAGATTTAAAAGTATTTTCCTTCACTCCAGGTAAAACCTCATATACGGAACAGCCAATTAAACTTTCAAAATATTCTTTAATTTCAATAACAGCATTCCATCTTGCTACTGTATATTCATTCACCCCATATCTCCGGGTTACATCTACAAATCGCTTTTCCAAAAGGCAGAAACCGGACGCCAGGGCTAAATTATCACTCAGTTGGACCAATTTATCATAATCATCGTACGGATTGGATAAAATGAAATTTTTCATGAAATAATAATCTTCCTCTGTTACATCCCATTGTCCAATGGAGGTTTTGGTATCCTTTATCATAAATGCATGGGTTATACATATTTTTGCAGCATCTTCCCAGCCTTTTAAGATACAATATTTATAACCTTCCATGAGATGTCTTTCCGATACAATCCCAACCCGTCGTCCTATGTCATGTAAAAGTCCCAATATAAAGGCTTTTTCCATATCCATATTTTGACAATGTTGGGCAATATTTTTACAGGCTAAAGCCACAAACCTGGAATGGCCGATCCATAATCCCGGATTCATCCGCCCTGCTGTCATTAACTCCTGTTCCGCAATTTGTCTTGATGGATATTTATCACACATTCTCTTTCCTCCAATTTAAGAAACCCACCAAGATATTAATTATTTATCCGGTGGGTTATGAACTACGATCATATTTTATTCTTTTAACTCCTGACTGCGTGTTTTATCAGGGCTGCAAATCAATATGACAAATAATTTTCATCTATCTTTTAATTTGCTACCTTATAAATATTAAGTTCTCCCTCTTTTTCCTGAAATTTACCAAGAGCAGGCACCATTTCTTTAAAATGTTCTGCTTCTGTATGTAACTTTAAGTGTTCTTCACTTTCCCACTCTTCTAAAAAGGTAAGTATCTGCGGATTAGCGGTGTCCTGATACAATTGGTAATGTAAACATCCTGCATCCTTATCATTTGTTGCCTTAACCAGTTCCTTAGCCAATGTTATATAGTCACTAATTTTGTCCTTTATTACATAATTCTTCGCTACGATTTTTATCATTTTAATCCATCTCCTTTATATTTTTGAGTACTCTTTGAAACTCTCATAACCTATTTTTACTGATATTTTAGATGCTGTTAATAAAATGATATCTCCATTTTCGTGATATCATAGGTATGTTTTTACGCAGACCGTCTGGGCAACGCGAAGGAAAGGCAAGTAAAAACATACCTATGATCTTTTTATAAGAACTTTTTCCAGATTAACATTGGAATATATTCCCGCTTCACATATAAAATATATCATTGCAGCATGCTGTTGTCAACGTATATTGGTAAATAGGCCACAAAGTTTATTATATTCCAGCCGCCCTCTCTAAAGCAATATCAATATTTTCACAGAAATTTTCGGCCCCGATTCTTATTGCAAAACCTGCTTTCTGCATCATATGCAGCGGCTGCTCCTGAACATGGGATAAGATTAAGGTAATTTGTTTTTTCTTACATTTTTTCGCTATTTCCTCCAAGGCATGTAATGCAGTTACATCCATTGCAGGTACACTGCGCATACGTAAAACAACTACATTTATATGGGAGTCCAGTGATATATTTACGAATTTATCTGCGGCCCCAAAGAACATAGGACCATTTATTTCATATACCAGGGTGTTTTTAGGGACTTTTTTCAACCGGATACTTTCTGTATCATTTAATTCCTCCTCACCCTCCTCATCTATGTACTGCCAGCTCTCTATATTAGTAACATCCGCCATTCTTTTCATAAATAAAATTGCTGCCATAACGATTCCTACTTCAATTGCTACAACTAAATCAAAGGTAACCGTCAAGACAAAAGTAGTAACTAAAACAAGGATATCACTTTTGGGGGACCTTTTTAATAATCCTGCGAATTCCCTCCAGCCACTCATGTTATAAGCTACCATAAATAATATTGCTGCGATGGCAGGCATTGGAATTAAGGCTGCATAAGGCATTAGTATTACTAAAATAAGGAGTAAAGTAACAGAATGGACCATTCCTGAAATCGGAGTACGTCCGCCGTTTTTCACATTAGCCGCGGTTCTTGCTATCGCTCCCGTGGCCGGTATACCTCCAAATAATCCGGAACAGATATTACCGGCTCCCTGTGCTATTAATTCCATATTGGATCTGTGTTTACTTCCAATCATCCCATCTGCCACCACACAGGATAACAACGATTCAATACCTGCCAAAATAGCAATTGTAACCGCATCGGGAATTACACCTCCTATTGTATTAAAATTTATCTTCGGGATATGTAAGGCCGGTGGATTTGCCGATAATACATATAAACTTCCTATGGTATTAACCGGAAGGCAAAATAGTTTAACCAGGGCTGCTGCTACAATGACTGAAATTAAAGAAGCTGGGATTTTCCCGTTGATTTTCGGCCAGAAAATTAAAATTGCAAGGGATATTATGCCGGTTAACAGCGCCTGATCATTTATAGTACCCATACTTTCAAAACAGGCTTTTACTTTTTCAAGGGTTTCAACGGGAGCAGTTTGAAGGGTCAATCCTAAGAAATCTTTTATTTGTCCAATGAAGATAGTTACTGCGATACCAAGGGTAAAACCGGTTGTTATGGTATAAGGGATAAATCGGATCAGACTTCCGAAACGCAGTAAACCAATGATAATTAAAATGATACCCGCCAGTATGGTGGCAACAATCAGTCCCTCCATACCACTTTTTGCAACAATTCCAGCTACAATAGTAGCAAACGCTGCGGTCGGGCCGGCAATCTGGACCCTGCTTCCTCCGAGGAAAGATATGACAAATCCGGCTACAATTGCTGTATATAAACCTTTTTCGGGAGTTACCCCGGATGCTAATGCCAACGCGATGGATAAAGGCAATGCAATGATTGCCACAATAATACCGGCTATTATATCTTTCGCGCACTGTTCCTTGGTGTATGTTTTCATAACGGAAAACAATTTGGGTTTTAACTTGTTCATTCGTAGATGCCTCCATGTATTTAGCGTACAATGTACTATGAAGAATAATAGCCCCAAATCTTTCAATTTTCAAGTATGAATTGCAAAATATTATATTAGTAGTAGGCTTTTCCATGTATTCATTATATAATTAATATAAAATCCGCTGTAGCTACTAAGTGTGCATTAATTAACTTACAAATTGCTTCGAAAGTTTATAACGCTAACTAAAAAGGAGGTTAATATGGCAGTATGGAATCCCTGGCGGGGATGTCATAAGAAAAGTGAAGGATGTGCCAATTGTTATATACATAGGGCCAATTCAAGAAAAAGAATCGATACAGATATTATATATAAAACGGAAGAATTTTATAAACCCATTGAAAAAGATGCTAAGGGTAATTATAAGGTCAAAAGCGGACAAATTGTATTTTTATGTTTTAACAGCGATTTCCTGATTGAGGAAGCAGATACCTGGAGAAAAGAAGTCTGGGATATGGTGAAAGTGCGGAGTGATTTACACTTTTTGTTTTTAACTAAAAGAATCGAACGGTTTCGAATCGGCTTACCCGAAGATTATTTTGACGGATATGATAATATAACGGTTTGTGCCACCATCGAAAATCAACTTAGGGCAGAGGAACGGATTCCATTTTTTAAAGAACTGCCCATTAAACATAAAATGATCACGATTCAGCCTATGCTTGAAAAAATTGATATTTGCAATTATCTGGATCATTCCATCGAGTGTGTGGTTGTTGGCGGAGAATCGGGAAGCAATGTCAGACCCCTTGATTATGAATGGGTATTAGATATTAGGGAACAATGTATTCAAAAGAATGTCAGTTTCGAATTCAGGCAAGTAGGGTCGTTTTTTATAAAAGATGGAAAGAGTTACAACGTCCAAAGACAATATTTATGCGCTCAGGCCAGAAAAGCTGACATAAATTATGTACGAAGTTAAAACATGGACAAAAGGCTATCGTTTTATATGCTATGACTTACTGATTTATCTGGGTATAATTGGGATTGGAGTGTCAAATTCCCATGCTAAGTTTTTGGCATCACTATGAACATAAACGACGCATGGGAATTCAATTTTATCAGTTAATGTTTTTACAATATTACACAAAAGTGAGGAAATGACAATGAGTTATGATTTAGGATTTTGGAACTATAAAAACGGAGTATATAAGGATAATCAGGAAACCTATATGCAATTAAGCAATAAAGAATATGTGGCTGGTATTGCGGACCTTCCTATTGATGAAATACTGGAACATATAGCAGATGAATTCAAGGATTGGGAACGTTGCGGCCAATATGATTTTGAAAGTGATGACAGAGGAGCTTTTCAAGTTATGGTGACGAAGCAGTTCGTTCGTATTGACTGTTATGGAATGAGTAAATTTGTTATGAACAAATTCATTGATATTCTGTCCGACTATGATTGTCCTTTATATGACCCGCAAGTTCCCCAGCGATTTGACAAAGATGAGTAAAAAACAAATGGTTTGGGTATTAAAAGTCCAAAACACTGAATTAGGCCTTTTTCTCCCAAACCATTACTAAATCATTCCGCATAAATTACCAAGAAACGTCCATAGGAACAAGGTAAATACAGAACATATGGATGTTGCTACAATAATAAGGGCAGCCAATTCACCATTTCCGCCCATCTGGTCAGACATGGTAAAGGATGCGACTGCCGTAGGTGATGAAAATAAAGCCATTAATGCTACCAGCTCCGGACCCCGAAAGCCGATTAAAACAGCAATTGGCAGGACTAGTGCAGGTATAACAATCAATTTACCCAGTGCTGATACAATTAATTTGCTGCGATAACGATTAATACCTTGAAAAGTAAAGGTACCACCCAATACGATTAATGCCAGGGGGGTAGCGATACCACCTACATCACTTACAACGTCCATTACCATATCCGGCAGTTTTATACCTGAAAAAAGCAGTAAGATACCGACGATAATACCGATAATCATAGGATTCTTAATAACGCCTGTCATTACTTTCCTAATATTCATCTTAGCATCGCGATAAGACTCAAAAAGGAAAACCACCAAAATATTATAGATAAAAACTGTAAATGCCGCTAATACAGATATCATACCCAGTACTTCACCACCCGGATATATGGATTCCACGATTGTAAGACCGAATAAAACATTATTGGACCTGAAAATACCCTGTACCATCGTAGCGGCATCCCTTCTGTTTTTTACAAAATGGGGCATAAGAAAATAAAGTATAAAAAAAGTTGTAGTGGAGGCTATTCCACCAAAAACTAATAATAAGGGATTGACATCTGCTATTAAATCCGATGTATAGATATTCCGAAACAACACAACAGGTAAAAAAATGGTAAATATCATTTTATTGATCTGCTTTAATGTGGCATCGGTTAAATGTATTCCACGTTTTAGCAGATAACCTAACACCATAAGTATACACATGGGAAATACCACTTTAAATGATAGTAAAAATCCTTCCATACTCTCCTCCGGTAACGTATCATAATTTCTCATACCTATCTTTTACTATTAACATCTACCCCAATATAACTTTCTTTAATATTAAAAAAAGAGTCCTCCCGGAAACCCTCATAGCCTGTTTATATTGGTATTTTGGAGACTGACATAGAAAATATCCCCAGTTATATCCAATATCCAAGCTATCTTCAATAATCTTATTAAGTTTCTGGGAGTACTCAAACGATGGTATTGCATTCAATGATACCATAGTAAAAACTAATTTAAAAGTAGTTTGCTTCTTTTTCTGCTTTTTTAAAATCATACTTTTTATCCATGGGGATACCTCCTTCTATTTACAAATACAAGCAGACCAACCAGAATGAGTTTGCAAAGCAAACTCTGTGCTGAAAAAAAACGCCCTAAGCTTAATAGCTTAGGGCGAACTATTGTGTCCGTGGTACCACCTAAATTCAGTATAATACTGCTCTTTATCAGTGCGGGAATAAGATATTCCAATACTGTTTTCCTTGATAACGGTGGAAATTTCCGTTGGGGACTACTAAGATAATCAATCGGTTATCTGTTGGATCCAAAGCTCAAAGGCTACTTCCCTGCTTCCATTACGAAGATTCTCACCAATCATCTCCTCTCTGTGCATCCGGATAAGCAAGTACTCCTCCTCGTCAACGCTTTTGCCTGTAATTGTTAAATTTATTATAGCATTTAGGGCTTAATTGTCAATCTCGAATTTGGCACTTTTACGGAGTTTAAATATAAATGATATAGGGAATCCATCTGAAAAAATATTCTAACCTCTTTTACTGCCGGCATAGGAACCCATCCCGCCTGCGACATTGATAACGTCAAAGCCTTGTTTTGATAAGTACTGGCAGGCCCGGCTGCTCCTTGCTCCTGATTGGCACATAATATAATAGGTTTTATCTTTATCCAGATATTGATCCGGTTCTGTAATAAGTTTATCCATTGGTATGTTTTTAGCACTTATTAAACTTCCGGTCTTATATTCATATGGTTCCCGGATATCAATAATATCTGCCCTTCCAATCAGTTCATCCAGTTTATTGACCGGAATATTCTTTCCGGTATTTATTCTTATTGAGCCTATCATAAATTACCTCCTATTGTGTTTATATAAGTATATTATGTCATTACTATATATTAATTATAGATCTATTTCAGTAACCTGGTTACGTAAATGATTACTATACTTAAATTTATTCAATAGGTTTTGGCAATATCATAAAAGTGTACTATCTGTGGCCCGGTTCCTGTGTCACAGGAGGAACTGGCAATATTTTTTACTCATGAGCTCCTCAATTATCCTGCAAATAGCTTACGTGCCGTATCCTGAATGTAAGCTATTTCTTCTGGAGATAAATCCATAAAATCGCTGTTTTCCATAGAACAATTTGAATCCTGAACATACATCATCTTTGTATTCTTTTGGGTAATTGAATAGAACCATACTTCTTTCGGAACATTATATACCTTTCCCTGCATCATAAGAGTAAGTTCAATTTTAAACTTATCATTCTCCCTTTCTGCTGTAATAAGAATTGCTTTTCCTGCAGCAAGGATGAATTGCTCATCAGTAGTGTGATGGATCTCTAAATGAGCAATTCCTGCTATATCGTTGTCTGGTTTCCAATTCTTAATGCTCACAAGCCATTTTTCATTTTTGTAGACACAAAGGATTCCTTCTTTATTGTTATCGTAAATATCTGGTTTCATCTTTTAGACCCATTGCATATCGCAGGCAGGCCTGCGATACTGCCACAAATAAAAAGGAGTGAAAGAATCACACAGTGGCAACCTTTCCTTTTCAAAATTTTCTTTCACTCTTAGTAAATCCTTTCTGTTTTTGTATATGTGAAATAATTATACTTCTGTTTTTCCAGCTATTGGTATACCATAACCAAAAGCACCTTCCATTGTACAAACCCGAGCGGCAAACGCGGCGCCTTTTTTCATTGCATCCTGAAGCCGTTCTTTCATTTTCTGGTCATCTGCTTCTATTATTGCCCCTGTTTCCGATGACGCTAAAAGTGAACACAAGAAAGTAGCAAAGTAAGAATCTCCGGCGCCCATCGTATCAATTACATTATCTGCATGTACTGCATTTGCAAATAAGATAGTATCTTTGTATAGTATATAGGAGCCATCCTCACCAACTGTTCCCAGTACTATCGGAACTCCAAAGGACTGCACTTTTTTCATTTCCTCTTCACGCTTCTCATCTGTAAGATAAGCGCAGGATAAGATAGCAATTGTAATATACGGACAAACTTTTTCCAGGTATTCATCAGTCCATCTGGTAGAGAAATCATAAGCAATCGGAACACCTGTTGCCATAAGTTCTGCAAGGTTTTCTTCAATGTAACTGTTTAAATTGGTATATATCAGATGAAACCCTTTAATAAAATCAAAATCTTTTTCCGTAAAATCAAAGGTATGCTCCTTGGCAATACCACCCTTATTAGATCCAAGAAATACACGATCACTTTCCCTTAGCGTTACAAGCGCAAACCCATTTTCTCCTTCAAAATGACGGCTTTGACTATCATCTATGCCGATCAATCTCAATGTACCCTGAACACACTGCGCAACTTCATCGGTTCCATATTTTCCAAGATATGCTGCTTTTGTTCCATTGAGTGATGCATATACACAGGTATTCACACACTGTCCGCCTGGATACATCATTCCTCGGGAAAGATATTTGTCGCATACGTTGTCCCCAATCGCAATGATTTTGCAGTTTTCCATTGTTTTCTCCTTTTTCCTTCATTGTACATGCGTTTATTAAATAACCGTTTCTGCTTTCCACTTTATCATTTATATGGATTAAACTGTTGAATAATTTCAGTTGCTCTTGTTTTTCCCCGAAACATACATTCCGGTATATCTTCTCCGAGGCTTACTCCATAAGTAAATGCTGCAATAAAGGAATCGCCTGCACCTACCGTATTTACTACGGATACTTTTTCTGCTTCCTGCTTGTACCATTTACTTCCATCATATGCAAGACTTCCAGCTTCTCCAAGCATTGCTATTACAACTTTCGCACCTTTTTCTTTTGTTTTCTCCATGAAGTTTCTGATATATATATCATCCTTTTCATAAGAGAAAAAAGCATAGTCAAGATATGGTATAATATTATCATTGCTTTCCTGTTCCAGTCTTTTGGAAAAATCATACACCCATATTTGTCCGGGCTGTTTCAAATCCTTGATATAACGTTCTACCTTTGTCCAGCGTTCTGCATAAACAATATCGAATTTTTTAATAAATTCCAGATCACCTGAAGTCAGTTCTATCGCTTCCATTGCATTGCCTTCAAAATGAAGATGCTTTTTATCACCATCTACAAGATCCATCGTTGCCATTCCTGTTGGTCGATCTGCTCTTTTTAATATCCGAAGCGGAATCTTAAGTTCCTTAAGTCGTTCTTCTAATGCCTTAGCGAATACATCATTACCAAGGATTGTCATTTCTGTAACATCTCCGCCTAAATCTTTATAGTTAAATGCAAAATCAATACTGTTACCTGTCAGATAATAACGATCGAGCTTATAATAGACGTCAATGCAATTATCACTCATGGCAATTGCTCTTTTCATTCTTTTATTCCCCCATTGCATAAATCATATATCTTCGGTTTTTTATTCCGTCATATTCGCAGAAGTATATGTCTGCCGCATGTCCCAGTTTTAGCTTTCGATCCATGATTGGAAATACACAATGATTACCGGTCAAAAGTGATTTTAAATGTCCTGGTGCATTGCCTCCAATCGTTCCATAAGTTGGAAGATAATGATTGTGATTATATACATCATTTTCAGGTGCTAATTTATCGAGTGCTTCCATGATATCTTTTTCTACACATGAAAGACTTTCGTTTACTGTAATTCCTGTGGTTGTATGCTCTGTAATTACGAATACCACACCATTCTCGATACCGCTTTCTTCAACAAAGTCTCTTACGCTCTGTGTGATCTGTATCATCTCGAACTCTTTGTCCGCACAGACAGCAACTTCTTTTAATTTGAACTGCATCGCCTATTCCTCCATTCCAAGAAATCTCAGTGCATTTTTATAGTAGATTTTCTCCATCGTTTCATTGGAAAAACCAAGACTGTCTATGCCTCTCTTACTTCTAACAGGCCGGATTCTCGGCGAGTCTGATCCGAACATAATCTTATCTGAGATATTATGTTCTACCCATAGTTCTCCCATATCTTCTTTGAATACCTTATGATATATCTGATACGGTCCGTCAAAATTCATTAACCCTGTACTTGCATAAGCATTCTGATATTTTAGGAGCAGTGCGGCTGTTACCTGAACCCATGGCCATCCCATATGTGTCAGACAGATATTGATCTCCGGATATTTATAAAAAATCTCTTCAAAATCAATCGGACAGGAATATCTCGCCAATGCATTGTTTTCCAGGGATAATCCCGCATGAAAAATAATTGGCTTATAATATTTTTTACAGATATCATACAGCGGTATAAGCTTTTCATCATAAGGATACATCTGAAGACGGGCTGTATTAATAAATAACCCCTTCAAATTCAATGTTGTAAATGCATGCTCCAATTTTTCTGCCGCATCTTTATTTCTCGGATCTACAGATGCGAAACCAATAAAGAAATTCGAATCACATGCAACAAGCTGCACAATCTCATCATTTGAAATCGCAGGCACTCCTGTCTCTGCTGAGCAATCCTCCGGAAGCAGAAATACTTTCTGTATATCCGCTAATGCATATTGCTTTTTTAAGAGTTCTATACCGGCAGGACTCATAAGATGAAAATTCATTTCATCACATCGCTGTTCAAATCTTTCTTTATCCTGGCAAATAGGTGCATAAAGTGCCGGGCGTATATGTGTGTCTATTACCATTTTCACGAAACCTCCCGTTTTAATGTGTCTGCAGTCTGTGCATCACCATTCGCTTAATTCAATTCATTTGTATTCATTTTCATCCATGCAATAATATCATCGATGGCTTTATCCGGGTCACAATAATATCGCCGGTCACAGATTTCAAAAGATACGTTTCCCTCATAACCACATCTCTTTATTGCTTCATAATACTCTTTCATTGGAAAATCACCGTCACCAGGTACCGTGTGTCCTCTGTCATTAAAATGGATATGTTTAAGTTTTTCGCCCAGATTATTAAACCAGTCATCAACTGTTTCATCTGCATATGTCATCTGATCCATATCAACCATACCAACAATAGTATCAGAGCCAATCTCTTTTAACATCTGTGCGATGTCTTTACTTGTAATCAGAACATTGGTTGTTGTAGTTTTCAATTCCTCCAGTAATAACCGGACATTTTTCTTCTCACAGTATGCTGCAAATGTAGCCATCGATTCTCTGCAATACTTCCAGGCTTCCTCACGAGGTTGATCAAAATACCCAAAGCCTGTACTGATCTGGACATTTGGACATCCTAAAAATTCAGCTGTGTCAATTGCTCTCTGATAATAACGGACACTTGACTCTCTTGTTAAGTTATCTGAGGTACAAAAATTTACAGGATAAGTACAGTTTTCAGGGGTCATCGCCATAACACTTAATTTACGGCGGCGAATATCTTTATCAAGTTCGATTAATCTGCTAAGTGGATAATCAAATATATTTAACTGAGGCGCAGAACAATATAAATCAATACTATCAAATGGAGAGTTCTCCACCTTATCTAAGAACTTTTTAATTGGATATCTAAGATAGTGATAATTCATCGGTGCAAATTTCATTGGTAAAGCCTCCTATAATTTCTTTCAATACAAGACCCCTGGCATCCGCCGTAAAAAGCGCAGATGCCAGATTGAGGTCCAATTGATTATCCGGCTCATTAACAGCCAGAACTTAGAATATAACTGCTCCTATCAGTACAGCGGCTACAACTGATACTATGGTACACACTAAACCAGGAATCATGTAGCTGTGGTTTAATACGAATTTACCTATCCTTGTCGTTCCAGCGGAATCAAACGCGATTGCTGCAACACACTGTCCGGAAGCGGGAATAAAGTAGTTGGAAGAACAGGCAATCCATCCGGCTACAATAATATTTGCAGGAAGTCCTAATGCAATACCGATCGGAACCATAATCATCGTGGTAGAAGACTGGCTGGTTGTAATCGCACCGACAATAAATACTGCGACGATATAAATCCATGGATACTGATTTGTTAATGAAGACATATTATCTGTGATGAAAGAAGCCTGATCACCAATAAATGTATTTACTAACCAGCAGAGACCAAATGCTAAAACAACGGCAAACATACCGGTACGAAAAACTGGCTGATCCAATACTTTGTTGCTGTCAAGTTTGGTTACAAGAACCATAACGGCTGCTGCAACTAACATAAAGATTTCTATTACAGTAGTTAATGGTAATTTGGTGCCATCATCAGCAATAGTAGGAACGAGTTGTTTCACTGCGCCCAATAATACAATACCCACCATTGCAGTTAAGAAAATTATTACTGAAAGTTTCGCTTCTTTTGAAGTTTTCTTTTCTTCAAAATGCTTCTTGGAAAAGTCTTCAATCTGTCCTGAAGCAACACGTGCCTGGAATTCAGGATCATCTTCAAGTTCTTTTCCCTTTTTGATTACAGCTAACGCAGCTGCAACAGTTCCGATTAATGTTGCTGGTATACATACAAGTAACAATGTGAAGATATTAACCTGTGTATAAGGTGATTCTGCCATAAAGGCAAGAATACCAACGGTTGCTGCAGATATTGGACAAGCTGTGATTGCTTGCTGGGATGAAACGATAGAAGCTGAAATTGGACGTTCCGGACGAACTCCCGTATCAATAGCAATTTCGTTTATTACCGGAAGTAAACTATATACAATGTGTCCGGTACCACACATAAATGTAAATATGTATGATACAATTGGTGCTAAGATTGTGATAAGCTTCGGATTTTTACGAAGAATCTTCTCTGCTATCTTAACTAAGAAATCCAGGCCGCCACATGCCTGCATAGTTGCTGCTGCACAGATGACTGCAATCATGATCAGGATGACCGTGATTGGTGGATCTGAAGGCTTAACATGTAAAATGAAAGTCATTATGAGCATTCCAATACCACCAGCCATTGCCAGGAATGTTCCCCCTTTACGTACACCCAGGAAAATAATTGCAAGAACAATAATCAATTCAATCCAAAACATAGTGGATCCTCCTCTAATTGAGTAATTTTTTGATTTTTAGTTTTTTAAAAGATGGTGCGCACATCCTTAGCTATTAATACTCCGCAATCTTGATTCCCCACTTACTCGAGATATTATATTGTATTGTATTGCTTTGTATTTCTTTGTATATAATACAATATAAGTTTTTATTTCACGTTTGTCAACCATTAAAACTTGTTTTCTCCGTATTGAACAAGAATAAAATTTGTTTTTAGTTGTTTTTCACAAAACCAATACAATATAATACATTTATCTTGTTTTTGAATCGTTTAAATTCTTTTCAGATACCACTCAAGTGCCTTTACCATAGCACTCTCCGGATTCATAATATATTAAGACTTTCATCCAATTCTACGCTGCCATCTCCCGGCACTAAATGTCCGCCTGGGTTTCCGTCAACAAAATGAACGTGCCCAAGCTTTTCCTTACCTAGCATGTTCACGAATGTATCAAATGTATCGACTCCGGTAGTTGCAATAACATCCGTGTCTGCAAGTCCCGTAAGTGCCCGGCTGTCTACCTCACGCATCAGCCGAACCAGCTGGCTTGCCTGGTTACAGATATGGGTTGTATATTTAGTAAATGGTTCTAACGCTAAAGTAATACCTTCTTCTTCCGCTTTTTTGCATATTTTTTCCATAGACTCTACAACCCATTTAAATGTTTCTTCCGGATCAATATCAAGATAAGCAAAACCTGTTGATACAACCATTCGATTGCAGTCAAGTCTTACTGCTGCTTCAATGTGCTGATTATTTTATTTAATTCTTCTAATCGGTTTCTATCATAATCCTCCAGATGAAGATGTGGTCCTGATGCCCACAACTCGACAGATTCGTATCCCAGTCTTTGGGCAGAGTCCAGAAAATAATCCAATGTGTATCGTTTATAATGATAATTTGCTATACATAGTTGTGATCTATCCATATAATTTAAATTATCTTCTTTCTTAAATTGTTATTCAACCCCTAAAAAAAGTCTCAGTGGGAAAATTCTCTCCGCACTGAGACAATACAAACATTTTCCAGCAAAGGGAATTAATATTAGTATTCAACTTTCCACATATAACGACGTGTTGAAAGGGGATGCTGACGCTCCTTTGCAAGCTCGTGATTATAGATTGGATATACATTGTTAAACAAGGAATGATTGAAGTAATCCACGACAGAAGTATCAATTGTAGACAACCCAAGTTCCTTTGCATCCAGGATTTCAATGCGATTTGCATATTTTCTGAGGAAAGTAAGAGCTCTTTCATCTAACGATCGTGTTGATCCCTCAGAAATCTGAATCATAAATGGTCTATTGGCATCTGTAATTTCAAAAGGTCCATGGAAATATTCCCCTGTATGAATACTGTTGGAATCAAGCCACTGCATTTCCATAAAAATACAAATACTTTCCATATATGCTGCACCATAACTTGCACCACTTCCCATTGTATAGATAACAGTGTCATCTTTACACTTCTTTGCAAATGCAACAGCACGTTCTGCCACATGGACACGTGCATTACGAATGATATTTGTAATCATTCCAGCACCTTCGTAAAATCTGTCGTAATTCTTATAACTTTCTTCTGACTGTGCAAGAAGTTCCACTGCAACGTAAAGTGCACATAGTGTTTTTTCACCGGAATAATCAATGTCACCTACAAGATGATCCGGGCTTGCATCAAATGAGTATAATACAATATAATCACCAAATTCAATAATTTCAGACTCTTCAAGCCAGGTTAAAATAATTACTGTAGCTCCCATCATCTTTCCAAGTTTTGCAGCTGCAATTGTTTCGGGTGTATTACCTTTGTGGCAAGCAAGGACAATGATTGAATCCACACCAAAATTTTTGGGTGTGCTGCAAACGAATTCATTACTGTTAATCCAAGCAGATAGGATAGTTGTACTTTCATTCTCCATAAAAGTTTTTGCTGGATAAAGGGCTCCTAAAGATCCTCCGCATCCTACGAAGTAAAGAGATTTAATCCCTCCCTTATCCTTCTTTGCTTCTAAGATTTCAGTAATAATAGATTTAATATCTGTACTTTTGTATGTCATTGATTCTCTCCTTTTTACGATATATGTTTGTTTTGTATTTACATTCAACGAAGTAATGATAATACATTGTAATACATTTGTCAACTCTTTATTTGGTTCTTGATTTAAAAAAATATTTTTATGTACATTCGTAGTGAAATGTATTATAATATATTTATTAATACATTTTTACAATTTTATTATTATAGTTACAGAAAGGTATTTAATATGGAATTAGATAATACAATTGCAACACCACTCTATCAGCAGCTTGAAGAGAAGTTACGTAAAGAAATCGAAAGCGGGGAACGGCCTGCTGGGAACCGAATTCCAACAGAAAGTGAATTAAGCCAACAATACAATGTAAGCAGAGTTACTGTACGTAAAGCACTTGCTGGACTTGCTGAGCTTGGCTACCTGGAACGAAAATCCGGGAAAGGTACTTTTGTAGCCGAAAAGAAATTTCAAAGAGGTATTTCTTCCGGTGTAATTGGTTTCACAGAGTTGTGTAAACTCATGGGATTTACCCCTGGTGCAAAAACTATAAAAATAGCACTGGAAGAACCTACTGATAAGGAAAGTGAGCTCATGAATCTTAAACCCGATGAGAAAATCGTTGTAGTTGAACGAATTCGTTACGCTGACTCCAAGCCGGTAATTCTGGAATCGAACAAATTTCCGGAATCATTTTCTTTCTTATTCGGTGAAAATCTTAATGATTCTTCCTTATATGAACTCTTAAAGGGAAAACATAACATCACTTTAGAACATTCCTCAAAAACAATCGATATAACTTTTGCCTCAGCAAAAGAAGCCAAGACTTTGGAAATCTCCAAAGGATATCCGCTTCTTCGCATTGACAGTGTTATTCATGATCCTGACAATACAATCACAAACCTTTGTCAACAACTTTGTATTGGAGACAAATTCAAATTAATTGTATAATCTTTTATTATTATAGATAATTTATGCACAATCATAGCTAACCCATCGTAGGGAGCATATATGAAATGATAGCCTTTCCACTCCGCCAGCCCTCCGGCTATCAAAGTACCAAAGCTGGTACCAAGGCCTGATAGCTGTAACTTTTCATGGATGTTATATATATTTATATAATTTCCCGTTTAATTTATTATAGATTCCCCTCATCCAGACTTCACTGGATAAGTTAACAGCTTCCTTTATATCAATCCATTTCACTCCGCTGTTTTCATCTGCTTTTATCCTTAACTCTTCCCTGTCATCTGCTTCCAATAAATAAGTAATGTTCAAATGGAGATGAGAGGATACATATTTCCCTTTTTTCATATGGCCATTGACACAGAGGATTTCCAAGGAATAAATATCATTAAACACCGGCTTAATGTTTAAGATTCCGGTTTCTTCTTTTGCTTCCTTAAGTGCTACCGATAACAGGTCCGCTTCCCCGTCGGCGTGACCTCCTGTCCAGGCCCAGCTGTCATAGATATTGTGATAGATCATTAATACTTTCGTCCTGTCCTGATTTATAGTCCAGGAGGAGCTGGTCATGTGGGCAAACTCATTCTCCCTAAGCAGGATATTGTCGAATAAATCCATATATTGAATCGTAACCTTCTGGTCATTTTCTTCCTGTTCATTCCAGGGTATATATTGTTTTATCTGTTTGTATAAATTATTATTCATTCTTTTATCCTTTTTAACCTTTTAGCTTTTTTAAAAAATTACCCTTTGCAGTCGGGTTCACCCTATGTATACAGCTATTTCCAGTGTTTCGTATCAACTTTCACCCTTCCCATAAACCATATCTGGAATATAATTATTAAGACTCCTACTATATAAAATACTTTTTCTAATCCGATAAAATCCCCTGCAAAGCCGCATATGGGAAATATGATAATCATAGCGGCTGAAAACATCATACTGCTTACAGATATAATGGTCGCCCTCTGTTCGGATGGAATTAATTCATTCAGGGCATTGGAGGAAATCGGGTATAATAGTGCGGTAAATGTAATATGAAAAAATCCTTCCAGTAGGCCAATTTGTCCAAGGGACATTCCTCTATAGCTTAAATACAAAACCCATAAGGCTCCGGTCAAATTAAAATTTGATATAAATCGAAACATATAGTCAATTCCGATATTATGGCATAAACCATGAGAACTGATCCTGTTTGGTAATTTATTATTAATTTTACTTTTCTGATTAAAAATCTTATCATTAATTAAATTATTTTTTGAGTCCTTAATATCTTTTGCTGCATTTTCTATTTTTTTATTAACATCAAACAGCATTCCCAATTTCTTAAAGTAAAAAAACCTGCTTCCAATGACTGGGAAACAGGTTACTGCCGGATGTTATAGTATTTTATCTATGAAAACAACTAAACAATCCTAAAAAAAGGCGCAGTAACCCAATTAACGGATATATCTCCGTTAAAAGTAAGGCTGCTGCATACTATTATCATATAGCCTTTTGCTTCGGAATAAAGTTTCATTGTTGCTTACCTTTCAAATAATATAATAAATCATACTGATATAGTATAACACCTGATCGATTTAAGATTCAAGTGCTAATTTTTAAAAATCATTTTTAATTCGTCTGCTGTCAGTTCACACCATTCTTTCCGTTTTAGTAAGTGACAGCTCCATTGCTATATAAAAGGAACTAATAACATGCAATATTCCATATAACCAGCATATATTTTATTGAGGTGAAAAATATGCAGTCATGCGAACTTGTCGCTACTATTACAGCGATTGCCTGTGCCATAGCAAATAATTGCTCTGAAGATGAAATATCTGTACTGGCAGCGGCTTTTAATCAACTTGGGGATACATTGGCAACGATTCTTGCACGGGAGGATATTAATAATAATCAGAAAGATATCGATAATGATCGAAAGAACTCTAATAATAATTTAAAAAATGCGAAGAATAGCCAGAAGAGTTCTAATAATAATCAAACGGACTGTAATAAAGATGTGGAGGGATAACTCCACATCTTTCACCCATTTATGCGCATTCTGCCATCAATCAAATCAGGATAGTGAAAAAAATTTATTGCCTTTAACCCCAATTCAATTGAAAGTGTACATTAATTAACATTCTAATGAATATAATGCTGCTTTTTCCGCATGAATCAAAGCGGTATCAAAAAGGGGCACTTTTGTATCTCTTTGTTTTATTAGTAATCCAATCTCCGTGCAACCTAAAATAATCCCTTGTGCACCTTGCTTTGCCATATCTTCAATAATCTGAAATATAGCATTTTTTGAATTCTCAGAAATAATACCCAAATATAACTCATTATAAATTATTGAGTTTACTCCTTTCAAAACTATACTACTTATTCCAGAATAACCCACAATTCAAAATCTGGCAAGTTAAAATATTACAAATTTTCATTTTTTAAAGTATCAATTATATTATCCTTTTTGGTTTTACTCACAGCATATATCATAGTAGTACCGATAATCAAAAATACACTTATAACCGCTATTAGTATATTTACCCAGGGAAGGAAAAACAGAAAATCAAAATTACCGCTTAAAGCTTTATAAACAAGATAAATAGCTGCAAAACTAATGGGCAAACCATACAGTAATGCCTTTAATCCATAAAATATACTCTCATAACGTATCATCTTCTGAAAGCCCCGGGGGGTTATACCGTAAGATTTTAACATGGCAAATTCCCGTTTTCTCATGTTAATACCTGTTGATATCGTATTAATAATATTAGCGGTACAAACAATGGCAATCAGGACTACAAACCCATATAAGAATACGGAAAATATTAAAGATAACCTCTGCTGCTTCTGCCTTTGTGCTACTATGTTATTGGTATAACTGGACAGCTCCGGATAGTTAGCCTTTACAGTTTCAATCTCCTTTTCCAAACCGGGGGCAGAGTCTGTCATATAATATACAACGGAAGAATTATCAAAGTGCAAGCCATCCTTATCCATTTCACTTAAATAAGACTGCAAACCATGCTCTGATACGAGAATTGTCAAATTCGAAATGGTTTCCTGATATCCAGACATTAGTAATGGTATCTTGTCTGTAACAGCTGCAATTTCTATTTGATCCTCCCAGGTTTTACTGTCATTATCATATATGGTAAAAGGAATTAAATCCCCTGGTGTTGCCTTAAGTTGGGATACCGTTTTAAATTCATGTTTTTCTTTCAGGTTAAAGGTATTGACCAGTATCCCCTTTAAAGTATCCGATTGTAGTGTTTCATAATCAATACCTGCCTCCCTGGCATACTGTTTTAAAGAATGATCATCCATTGCTGCAATTTGGATATCCAGCCGGTATTTTCCATCATTGGGTGCCATTCTCTCTTTAACTGCATCACTAACCTGGTTCCCATCCAAATATGAATCACCATAAAGATTCTCCGTTACTACGTTTACCTTAGCATCATCAAGGTTAGTAAGATCATTTATATACATCTGCATATTATCCTTATCCGAAGCATCAACTGATACGGCAACATCATACTGTATCGGTGCATTTGCCATAACGAAAGATTTCTTGATAAATGCAGAGAATCCGGAAGCCGTAAGGAATAAAATGATACTGATAATCATAGAAAATAAGGTGGCATAATAACGGTGCTTATTCCGTTTCATGTTTTTTAACCCCAATTCTGCTTCAAATCCAAATATAATTCTGGTAAGCCGTAATGTCTTAATATTTTTCATCTTTATATTGACATCCTGTGTCTGCCGTATGGCATCAATCGGAGTAATTCTGGAAGCACGTATTGCAGGAAACCATGCAGAAATAAATAAAAGCAGGATGGAGAATAAACCCGCCCCGATAAAGCCAACAGGCGAAATTACCAGCCGCAAAGGTTCCGCTACACGAAAGACATTCTGTATAATGGGGTTAAGCAGCCAAAATGTAACCCCAATTCCCATATACCCGCATACCAGTCCGACAGGTATTGCAATACAGCCAATCAGAAAACCTTCAAAGAGTACGGAATTCCTTTTCTGCTCTTTGGTCGCACCAACGCTGGCAAGCATTCCCAAGGTACGGCTGCGTTCTGACAGGGATATGGCAAAGGCATTGTATATTAATGATACAGAGCCAAGTAATATGATAAATCCTACCATATAGGTAGCTATCCTTAAAGTACTTACCAATTGATTATCGTCCGATATTCCCGCGTAGAGTAATAACTCCGAATTATATCCCAACTTCTGTGCATTACTTTCTGTCTTAAGGGTTTCAGACTTTTTATAGATAGCTTTATTCAATTTGTGGAATCCTCCATAAACCGTATATAATTCGTCACTCTTAATATTATGTTCAGGAAGTCCGCTAAAAGCCACATAGGCTGCCCATGTAAAATTTTCTATATTTGAAGCATCAACAATGCCGGTAATGGTATATTCCCTTTTCCCTGTTTTAGTAAATTCTTCTCCTTCCTCATAGAAATAGGTGTTATCAAGGGATGTCTTAACATTATCTTCCATAATACTTCTGGTCCCGATATCAAAAGTAACCTTATCACCAATATGATATTCCACCCCCGAAGTATCCAGTAACTGGGTTGATATTACTAATTCATTTTCATTTTCCGGGAGACGCCCTTCTTTTAGTGTGATTGCTGATAAATCAAAAGAATTGTATTCCCATATATAAACATAAGGCCGCTGGCTGTTGTTTGAACCGGGCAGTTCTCCAAATCCTACGGTATGGCTTATCAAAGTATCTTTGATATCAGCAGAGGAGGTGATTTTCCCTATTCCGGAGCCGGGCACACCCTCCCATTCTGTCTGCCAGTTGCCGCTTTGGCTGATAATACTGCGCTGCAGCATGTCCATAAAAGATGCACCGATGGATGATGTCGCTGCAATCATTGCCACGGATATAATGACACCGATTATGGTTACCATGGTACGGCTTTTATTTTTGCCCAAGTACCTAAGTGTCAGTTTATTTACGATATTCACCTTCGAATCACCTCATCCCTGGTAATTCTCCCATCTTCAATGGAAATGATCCGCTCTGCCTGCAAAGCTATGCTTTCATCATGGGTTATTATAATTAATGTCTGATGGAAAGTTTCATGGAAATATTTTAAAAGCTGAATTATTTCTGTGCTGTTTTTTGTATCCAGATTCCCGGTAGGTTCGTCTGCCAGTATAATAGCCGGACTTCCAATCAGTGCCCGGCCGATGGAGACACGCTGCTGCTGACCCCCGGAAAGCTGGTTAGGCAGATGGGTAAGCCTATCCCCTAACCCTAACACCTGAATAATATTCTGAAAATTATCCTGCTCTACCTTACGTCCATCCAACAATAGGGGCAGAGTAATGTTTTCTGTTACATTTAGCACGGGAATCAGATTGTAGAACTGATAAATAAGCCCAATCTGTCTTCTGCGAAATATTGCCAATGCCGTTTCATCCATGGCATATACGTCAGTATGATCTACTATTACTTTGCCCTTTGTGGGAACATCAACACCACCAAGGATATGGAGAAGTGTTGATTTACCGGACCCGGAAGGTCCCACAATAGCGATAAATTCACCTTTATCAACGGAAAACGATATGTTATCCAATGCTTTCACCGTTGTTTCACCACTGCCATAAATCTTGGACAGATTTTCTACTTTTAATATTTGCATAAATGCCCTCCTGATTAACTGATATGATTGCCTGATAAATATATCCCATCTGCGTACTCCGGTACTCATACAAATAAAGATGGTGAAAATAATGATTTACCATTTATCACCTTATTCACCTATGGAACAATATTTACTTAATCAGAGTATAACTCTCTGACATGACTCTACGGTGACTGTTATCTTACAATTCCGTCACTTTTAATTTACACTACCTGGCGATAAAATCTGATACGGAATCCGGTACCGGTTTCCGTATTGGGCTCTAAATCAATATTCCCATTCTGACTGTTTAATATGGTTTTGGACATGGCCAGTCCGATACCGATACTATCCGGTCCTGCATTTTCCCCCTTATAAAAACGCTCGAAGATATGGGGTTTATCTTCCTCAATAATCCCCTCCCCGTTATCGGTTATGGTGATTTCTGAAAATAGGGGATTCTGCTGACAAGATATTTGAATATTCCCTCCTGCCGGTGTATGTTCAATACAATTTTTTACAATATTAAGGATTGCTTCTGCTGTCCAATTAAAATCTGCAGTAATATAGATATCCCTGCTGCATTTTATATCCAGGTTCTGTTCCTTTAATTCGACAGGAATTAAAAGCGGTTCCACTGCTTTCTCAATTAAATTACATAACCGGATATTTTCCTGTTTGAAACTAACCGTCTGTGCATCAATCTTAGATAGTTTTAATAAAGAAGATACAAGCCACTCAATTCTTTTAAGTTGATTCGAAATTTTACTTAAGAACTCTTCTTTTTTATCTTGAGGTAAATTAGGATCGTTTAACAGATCTGTCATGACAAACATAGAAGTAAGCGGGGTTTTTAACTGATGTGATATATTAGAAAGGGTTTCTGACAGATAAATTTTATCTTTTTTCAGTAATTCGGATTGTTCATATAGTGTTAATGTAACTTTATAAATATCATTTTTTAGTATACTTAGTTCGCCTTCTACATTATCACGGATATCCATTTGCCGCTGCCCTGCATATATATTTGCAAGATACTCTGATAACAGCCTTATCTCATTATATCGTTTGTGGGTAAATCTAATAAACAATGCAGAGATGGTAATCATGAGTATTAAAGTAATGATACCTGCTGATATATGAATAAAGCTTACGGATACTACGCCTATTATCCCGGCCGTACCAAAGCTCAGATACAATAATTTAATTTCTTTATTCCTTATCATTAGACTCTATCTCCCCTCTATATACTTAATCTCCCATGCGGTATCCCAATCCACGTACTGTTATAATGATTTTAGGATTCTGGTTATCCTCTTCCAGCTTTTCCCTTAACCTTTTAATATAAACAGAAAGCGTGTTATCGTTTATAAAATTACCGTCTATATCCCAGATTTCCTCCAGTAATTGGTTTCTGGTCAGCACTTGTCCTATATTATTAAGGAAAACCAGCAGCAGCCGGTATTCAAGGGAAGTTAAAAATACTTCCTTCCCATCTTTAAATACCTTGGCCTGCTTTGTATTGATTATGATAGGATCAATGCGGATGGAATCTGAAATATTATCTATTTTTTGATAATGCCTTAGGGCCGCCTTTATGCGGCTTATTAATTCCCTGATGCGAAATGGTTTTGTAATATAATCATCAGCCCCCATATCTAATCCCATAACAACATTTACCTCGTCATCACAGGCAGTTAAGAATATAACCGGTGCATTGGTATTCTTTTTAATGGTTCGGCAGATTTCATAACCGCTGCCGTCTGGTAAGGATAAATCCAGTAAATAAAGATCATAATTATCTCTGATTTTTTTATCCGCATCTTTTTTATTTTCTGATAAAGTAACTTCAAAGCCCTCACCGGTAAGGGAGTATTCCAGGCCTTCTGCAATGGTTTTATCATCTTCCACAACTAATATCTTCATAAAGTAACTCCGTTTCAGTTTTCCTTGTTTCATAGATTTCTTAAATTCCATAAGCCAGTCCATTTTTCCCATTCCAGGATTTTAAACCAGGGTCATTCAGGTTTCGTTCGCCTTTTCCCGGGAAAATTTACAGTAAGTTACACTGATAAGACCATCTACCTTTATAATCAATTATCACTATATCACATGCCCGGTTTTCTATCAACTAGCCATTTATTTCCCGAAGCTTCCCTTTTTTTTAAGCTGGAGAATTAATTTATTTCGTATTTTCAAAAAACTCTTTCCATGTAAAGCATTTTATGATACGCCAAACAAATGGAATATAATGGTAAATAAAATTGTCGATTTGCTGAAAATGCATTGCTAATGCGCTAGTGATATATTATTAAAGTATAAAATTATAATATTAAAGGAGTTAAAATAATTATCAATGTTGAATTATATATAAAGTATGGGGGGAACAGTTACTAAACAACAGTCAGCATAGTCAGGCATTATTGCGGGAATTACCATAAAAAATGCTGGCGATAACGGTATTTATATCAGCGGAAATTATAACCGCGTACAGGATTGCTACATTACAGGTTGTGGTGATACCGGCCTTCAAATGAGTAATGGAGCCTCCTATAACCGGGTAACCAGGGTTACTTCAATCTATAACTATGACGATAAAACCAGCGGAGAAAATGCAGACGGTTTTGCAGCCAAATTAAGTGTTGGCCCGGGAAATACATTTGAAGATTGCACTGCATTATATAATTCCGATGATGGGTTTGACTTCTATGAGGCAGGTGATGCAGTCAAAGTTTATGACAGTGAAGCCTCCTATAATGGTGTAGATGAAGGAAATGGAAATGGCTTTAAGGTAGGAGGTAATTATACCGCTGATCATCATTACCTGGAAAATTGCACAGCTACCGGAAATAAACAAAGAGGATATGACCAAAATAATAATACCGGTTATATTACATTGGTTAGTTGTATTGGTACAAGCAATAATGTAAATTTCTATTTCCCTAAAGCTCCGGCATCTGGAACCCATAAATTTACAAATTGTAAATCTATAAGCGGTACGAATAAAGATAAAATAGTAGGAGCTACTGTAACAAACTGTTCATTTAATCCGTAATTTGCTCTGGACTATCATTTAATAGAAAACTGTAAAAGGGGCTGTCGCAGAATAGCAAATTAACTTTTTTGAAAGGATAGAGTATATAATAATACATTTAGCTGCTTTTCCCTCGCCCGTTCAGAACGCTCCGCTTCACAAGATGAGCTCAGCCAGTCGACGCAAAATGTATATTATATACTCTATCCTATTATCGAAGTTTATCAAGGCTAATCTGCGACAGCCCCTTCTTATATAATGCTTTACTATTCCGGATTATTTAAATGAAGACAAAAAATTATCGGTTATGAATCATTGACTATTTAACAGTTACTAAATTTTTCACATAATCTAATACTTTTTTATCTATGATTTCCATCTTCAACCAATGCATCGGTATCAGTTGCCAATTTACCATAATCTTCCAATAAAGTTTTAATATCGCTATCAATGGACTCATTGGAATATTCTATTTCACTTAAAGGTACCGTTATGTTTTTATAATCAACTAGATTTACAAGGTCATTAACAGATACATCTTTTATAAGCCCGTCGTCTGTCAAATATGCACTATAATCGCTGCTAGGTTTAATTTTTGTTGCTATGTGATAAATGGAATAGCCAATTGTGATGAAAAAACCTACAGATATTAATACAATAGCAGAATAAAAAATAACTCTTCTTAAGCGTGCATTTCGCTTTGCTTTCTCAATTTCTCTTTTTTTCTCCAGACGCCTCTCCTGACCCAGGCTCATGGAATTATTTTCGTTTTGATTTTTTACTTTCATCTTAACTCCCATCTGCGTGCTTTAGCACGCATACAAATCAAGATGTTGAAAAATGTATTTTATTTTTCAACCTAACCTCTCTTTGATTTTATTAAAAATTACATTAAAACATTTTATCTGGTTTTGCGATACTGTGAACCATTTAGTACAGACCGTTCAATACTGCACTCTTATTATATATTAAAATTATGAACATTTTGCGTTTAATTATCAATAACAATGAAATTATTTAAATCCAGCTTTTTCTTTTTGTTTTTTTATCCGTTCCATTACTAAGGTATCCCGAAAAATCCAGGGTGTACGTTCTGTGTTGTTAACCAGCGTATTATTTTCAATCGCTTCCTCTAAAGATCTCCACATTAATTCATACTCATATTCTTTCTCATAGTCATTCAGGTTCCGTTCGCCTTTTTCCGGGAAGATATCACAATAATAGTAATAAGATATCTGTTCAAAAATTTGGGACTGCTCTTTATCTTTCTTTACTTCTTTTGTTTTACCCCAATATCTTATGGATTCCGGTATTACCTTCAATCCAGTCTCTTCTAATACTTCCCGAATCAGGGTTTCCTCCCTGCTTTCCCCTGCTTCCATTCCACCTCCCGGAAACTTATAGTCTCCATATTTGCCGCTGTGAATAAATGCTATTTTCCCATTTGATTCTATAATACCCCGTATTGCAATCCTTTTTATCTTATCCCAGTTTCTATCATAATTTTTTCTGTCTAAGATTCCTATAAAATCCAAATCATCTTCCCTGTTATTATGATTCATCTTGTCACCTGTCCTTATGCTTTTTTATTGTAGCAATCCGTTTTGACTTCTATATTTTGATTCTCTTATTTTAAATTTAATATATTCATCATAATACATAATCCTTAAACTAACAATACATTATTTAAATCAACGTCTTAAGTTAATAAAAACATCCTGTAGGTTAGATAAATCACTCTTCTCAACCTTCAGGATGTTTTCTATATGAAAGCATTATAGCTTTCTATGTTGGTAATAATTAAATCCGTTTTGTTATAACCTGATCAATCAGACCATAATTCAACGCTTCTTCTGCAGTCATAAAATGATCCCTGTCCGTATCCCGTTCAATTTCTTCTATGGATCTGCCTGTATTTTCAGCCATGATATTGTTCAATTTCTTTTTATTTTTCAGTATATATTCAGCCATGATACTGATATCACTAGCAGTTCCTTTTGCTCCGCCCGAGGGGGAATGTAAATAATAGCTTCTAAATAACAAATTGACTTTTATGAACTTTGCAACAGCCCCCGATAAAGCCATAATACAACGAACTATTCTGCTTCCCGAAGCTGTTCCACTATACTTTTCCGATTCGTTATTTTATAAGACAAAAGCGGAATTACAACTCCCAGCAAAAGGAATATGGGCAGCAGCAATAATATCGGTGTAACCGTTAAATGGAATGAGAAAAACCACATGATATCTTCCATAGGTCTTAAGGCAAAATACCCTACTAATACACTGATAATCAGTGATACCGTTATGGAAATGATACCGTAAAATATTCCTTCGTAAACCAACATTTTCTTAAGCTGTTTTCCAGTCATGCCAATGCCCTGAAGCATTGCAAATTCTCTGCGTCTTGACATAATGCTGGTTAGTTCTGCATTAATGAAGTTCAGCACACCTACAATTCCAATAATTGAGCTTAAGACACTTCCAATCAGTAAAAACATGTTGCGGAATGAACCAAACTGTTTCAAATAGGAATCTTTTGATTCATAGTCCATATCCGGTTCCCGTTTATCAGTATAATCCTTGATAAAGCTTTCCATCTGCTTTGTATGCCCGTCATCAACATTATACATATAGATCATCGTGTTGTCCGTGCCCGTATCCTTTTTAAAAGTTTCGGCAGAGGTAATAAAAGGCAGGTCTCCATAGGCACGTCTTGACATGTTACCGGGCATCATGACGACAGCCATCACTTCATATTCCACGTCCCATCCATTAAGTTCTGTTAATTCACCTTTTTCGCTGTACTTATAATCCGTACAGTAATGGAGTTTCACTTTATCTCCCACATTATAAACCACCTGATCCATCTGGGGATTTCCATAATCATCTGCAAATATGACCTGGGCTAAATAGTGGCCGCTTTTTATTTTATCCATATCCAGTGTCCCTTTCATGAGGGTAAGCTGTTTCATGGGGAAATCCTCAAGTCCGTATAAATCCACATCCGCTACAATCTTACCATTTTCATCTCTATTCTGAAGCTGTGATTCCATATAATCTTGTGGATACCAGTTAAATACGCGTTTAAATACACTTTCCTCCAAATTAGTTGAAACGATAAATGTATCTGCATAAACACGGCCGGATTCCGTAATTCCCTCCTGGGAATTTATATTATCAATCATACTGTCCGTCACCTTCTGGTTTTCCTCACGGAGATCTGACCTGAAATAATCGGAATGACCTACCATAAAATCGGTCACAACAAATTTACTTATAAATTTATCCATATCAAATCCTTTGGCAAAGATATATGTAGTATTTAAAAGTATTACGCTTAGGGACAAGGAAAGAATGACCAATATTGTCTTCTTTTTATTAAGCCCTAAATTAGCCTTTGCCATTTGATATACTTTGGCACCGTTTTTCGTATTTTTATACTTTTTCCGGCCTTCATTTCCCTCCGTATAACGTACTGCTTCAATAGGCGAAACACCCGCTGCCATTTTACCGGGCTTTCTTAAGCTGATTGCCACCGTAAGCAGGGAAAACAGCGCTGCCCCTGCAAAAATCCATGGATTAAAGGTTACAAAAGTGCGTTTATCCATCATATTACTCATAATAACCGGAGTTATCTTATTCCCTACGATAAAACCTATCATAAGCCCAATGGGAATTCCTAAAACAGATAGCAGGAAAGCCTGATTGCGTACCAGACGCCTGATTTGCCTTGGGGTTGTTCCGATTGTCTTTAACAACCCGTAAAACCGGACATCTCCTGATACGGAAATCTGAAATATATTATAAATAATTAAGTACCCGGTAAAAGTAATTAACAGTATCAATATAACCATGGCAGCTGCCATCATAATACTATCTTCCGCATTCATATGGGTGGAAGTATATGCCGGGTTAACTCCGATCGCCAGATAATTGGGGGCAGTCTGATCCTCGCTGGTGTACCCATTCTCTTCTGTGAGTTTCTGCATCTTATCTTGTATCTTCCTGCTGTCAGCAAACATTACGTCCAAGTTCCAGGTACCTGTGATTTTATCATATGAATTCTCTATATCATAGCCTTCCAGCTGTTTCGTTACATAATCTTTCGACAGCCACACCTGGCTTGCCAGTGATGCTTCATCAGTCTGCCAGAAACCACATAAGATAAAGGTATCTGTTATGATTTTATCCCCTAAGGGGTAGGTTAAGATTACCTTCTGCCCGATTTTATGAGCAATCCCTAACAGGTCAAGGACAGCCGTATCCGTTGCCAGTTCCATGGTATCCTCAGGCATCCGCCCGGTAGTGGGAAGACTGAAGAACATCTTAGCTCCGTTATGATCTGCATAACGGATTTCCGTATGATGCTTATTAAAGGGCGCATCTTTTGGCATGGCAAGCATAAGGGAAGTTCCATATTCCCTGATAAGGGGGTTTACTTTAAGCTGATCTGCCTGTTCCTCTGTCAGGTACTTAAAACTACCATGGGCACTGCCTCCCACCATACGCATATACTGCTGTTCAGCGGAGTAATTAAGGGAAACCATGACGGTAAACAGGGAAGTAAATAAAATGGTCGTTAATGCAATCGCTAATATTGCTACGATATTTCGTATTCTATTCGCTTGAAAGCTGCGGAAAGACAATCGGTATATTACTTTTCTGTTCGCTACTTTTATCATACTGCATCACCGCCTGTTATTTTACCGTCCTCAAGGCGGATGATGCGGTCAGCCATCTGGGCAATTTCTTCATTATGGGTTATCATGACGATGGTCTGCTTAAATTGCTGTCCGGTTACTTTTAATAATCCCATAACATCCAGACTGGTTTTACTATCAAGATTCCCGGTAGGTTCATCGGCTAACAAGATAGCGGGTTTTGTTGCCAGTGCCCTTGCAATGGCAACTCTCTGCTGCTGTCCTCCGGACAAATTATTCGGAAGGTTATTTAACTTACTCCCTAACCCTAAGGTATTAATAATCTGATTAACATAATCCTTATCTACCGGATTACCGTCAAGTTCAATGGGAAGTACAATATTTTCATACACATTCAGTACCGGTACCAGATTATAATCCTGAAATACAAAGCCGATTTTTCTTCTTCGGAATATGGTCAGGGCTTCCTCTTTAAAGGAAAAAATATCTTTTCCGTCAACGAAGACCCTTCCGTCTGTTGGTCTGTCAAGTCCGCCAAGCATATGTAATAAGGTAGATTTGCCGCTGCCGGAAGTGCCGACAATGGCTACAAATTCCCCATTTTTAATCTGCAGGTTTACACCATCTAATGCCCTTACAAGAATGGAGCCACTTTTTCCATAGTGCTTTTTTAAATTTTTAGTTTCAAGAATGATCATCATTCACCTCCAAAAATAGTCTATATATGGTTGTATCCATATATAGACTATAACATGGTAATCTTTCAGGCTTCTTTCTGAAATCTTACAGTTTCGAAAGATTTGACTTTGGTTTTACTATCGAAACCCAGACCTACTTTAAATTGGTAAAAATGCAGAGAACATGGAGCCTTTACCTGGCTTAGAATTTACTTTTATGTATCCGCCCTGACTGGATATGATTTCCCTGGCTAAATACAAACCAATTCCAACGCCTTCGTATCCGTTTACATTTTGTGAACGATAAAACCGTCCGAAGATTTTACTCTGCTCCTCTTCTGCTATGCCGATACCGTTATCCTTAATATCAATTCGATAGAACATTTCATAGGGAATTGCCGAAATATTAATATCCCCACCCTGCAGGGTATATTTTACCGCATTGTCTAAAATGTTATAAAGTGCTTCCGTTGTCCACTTTATATCAAAGCAGGCAATCCCTTTACAATCACTGGTGGTAAGGGTTATATTTTTGGCGGCAGCTTTCGGGAGGATGGGCTCTACCAAAGATTGTAATAATAGATTTACTGAACCTGGCTCCGGTACTACAGATATAATCCCTGTTTCCAATCTTGAAGTTTTTATCAATGCACTGATAAGGAAATTAAGCTTTTCCGATTGGTTATATATTTGCTGAATGCAGTTTATGTACATAGGATTTACTTTATCAGGGTCAGAAGTGCTGTTTCGCTTCTGGTCTTTCTTCTTATCTTCTTGCCCTTGCTTTTCTTCTTGCCCTTGCTCATTTTCTAATAACAGCTGGGAATATAACATTATATTTGCCAGCGGAGTTTTCGTCTGGTGTAAAATATCTGAGATCAGGGACTTAATTTTATCTTTTTCTTCTGACAACTTTATTGATGAAACTTTACTTATGTTAAGGAATTGATTAAATTTTGCTTCTAAGGACGATAGTTTTGATTCATCATAAGTTTTCTCCGTAAAATTTCCGCCGATTGCACTGTCCAGCATATGATTTAACTTGTCCATTGTTTTTTTCATATGATAGCGGTACAAAAGTACAATTCCCGTAGAAAGAATAATACTGGTAAGCATTACTAAAATTATTATAAGTTTATTTACGTTAGTGTCCATAACTAATTCACCGCCCATACATACCCGATTCCATAAATTGTTTTAATATAATAAGGTTTAGAGGGTGTAGCTTCTAACTTATCCCGCAGCCGCTTTATGGTAACGGATAAGGCGTTTTCATCTACATAAGCAGCATCAGCTGTCCAAATCTTATCTAAGAGGAGTTCCCTGGTAAGCGTCCTGCCTTTGTTTACTATGAGTATTTTTAACAATTTTTGTTCTGTCTTGCTAAGTTCTATAAATACTCCCCCTTTCCTAAATTCCATGCCATCGAAATCAAAAATAAAGTCATCGACCACTATCTGTTTATCCGGTAATAGCGTATTAGCCTTAAGCTGGGTATTTACCCTCGCCCGCAGTACCATAAGACTGAAAGGTTTCGTGACATAATCATTGGCACCCAGTTCCAGGCCCGTTACAATATCTGTTTCCATATCATTGATTGTCAGCATAATTACAGGTAATTTGGATTTCCCCCTGAGTTCCTTTAAAAAATCAAAACCATTGCCATCCGGCAGATTTACATCTAATAATAATAAGTCAAATGGTTCCGTTTCCATTAACTTTTTTGCGGATGCCAGAGTAAACGCCTGGTAAAAAATGAAGTCGTCCTGTCTTAAAGCCAGTTTAATTCCATTACTTAAAGCTGCGTCATCTTCTATGATTAAAATATGCGGCATAAGAAATCCTTCCCTCCCTATCTGATAAGAGTATGTTTTAATAATCGTCGCTAAATTTTCAAGCATAAAAGGGCTTCCTTGTATTTAAACATTATAGTTCATTTTTTCTTTTTTACAAATTCTCTGGATTGTAAACTTACCTGTTACTACCGCTACCGGCAGTCCTCCCGGCGGCTGTAACCATTGTCCGGTCAGCAGGCAGTTTTTAAGGCCTTTGATTTCACCTTTATGCATCATGGATTTGGAATTAGCTGACATCATAAAGGACATCCATGCGCCATGATACGCACCGGTATAACGATGATAAGTGGCAGGAGTTGCTACATCCAACAGAGTCAGTTTCCCTTTCAATTCCGGAAAATGATCCTCAATACGTGTTTGCAGTTCAGTTGCAACTCTCATTTTTTCTTTTTGATATTCTTCCGGATTTTTATGAAGTTTTTCCCAGTAAAGATAATCACTATCTGTTTGGGTTATGTTCGTAGTGATTACTGTATTACCTTTTGGTGCAAACTCCGGTTCATAAGTATAATTCTTAAAAGCTGTAATATCATAATCCGTTACCCCTACACGATAGGTTTCTGTTTCAAAACTTGCAACTGTCGGATAATCTGCTAAAACCTTTGAAACGCCAAAAGCTATCATCACACTGGTAGGAAGGGCATAATCCACTGTATTGTTATATCTCATTTCAAACTTTTTATCTTTATATCTGCCTTTTAACAGTTGCTCAAAGGTGATTTTCGCATCACAGGCAGCGATAACATAATCTGCACCCTCAAAAGTTCCATCCGCAAACTGAATTCCCCTGGCTATATTATCCATAACTACAATTTCTGTTACCGGCTTACTAATAACAATTTTACCGCCAATTGCTTTAAACCGTTCTTCCATCCGCTTTGCCATGGCAAGGCTTCCCCCTCTGGGAACAGCACCGTTACCGCTTGAGAAAGTACCTAAGCTGAAAATAAATGCTGCTATACTATATCCCTGTGGCATGCAATGGCTAAACATCTTACGGAGTGCAGGGTGCTTAAATCTCTTTGCATATTCTTCGCACGAAATTTTACCGTTTTTACTCATCACACCACCGGCAGATTTCATTGATTTGCCCAGCTGCACCAATTCCTTTATTGACAGCATATCAACCGGCATTTTCGCCGGCATATCCAGGGTCTGAACCGCTTTAATATCATTGATAAATTCTGTAATCTCCGATTTGTCTTCCGTTGAAAGCTGAATCAGCTCTGATTTAAGCCGTTCAAGGTCTTTCCATAAGGTTATTTTAGCACCGCATAATTCATATGTACCAAACTCTTCAAACTGAATGATTTCCACCTGATTATTCAAAGCATCTACATTTTGCCATACCTTGTGCAGGTCCGATCCTTCTTTCGTTCCGGTCAGCCAGTGAATACAGCCGTCTATATGATATCCCTGCCTCGTCCAGCCCGTACACTGACCGCCTGTAATATTATGTTTTTCATAAATATTACACTCGAAACCTGCCTGTCTGGCATAGATTCCTGCGGACAGACCTGCTATTCCGCCTCCAATAATAATTATTTTTTTCATTTTAGCTCCTATCTGCCCGCTTAACCGGGCTTAATTAATAACCATCTATCGGCTGTGAATAGTAAACATCTATCCCTTATTTCTTACGATATCAACAATCCATTGATAATCAGGCAAGGGAACATGGGAATTAGCCCAATCAATCCCAATAGACCTAATGCAGGTGAAAAATATATTTTTTAAATATAGATACCTCTCTGTTAATAATTAACTCTTTAGGAAACTCTGCTTCCTTAAGTACCCCGGATACAAAATCGAATCTGGCAACATCAACGGGATCATGGGCATCGCTGCTGATTAAGATTGGAACTTCATATTGCATACATAATTTTAGCATCCGAATATTGTTTTCACGTGCATTCAAACGATTCATTACCGGATTTAAGGAATTATTATTTAACTCAAGTAATACTGAATTTTCTTTTGCAGCTATTACAATTGGTTCATACTCCAGTGGGCATTTACCATCATCGGGATGGCTGATAATATTAATTCTTGGGTTTTTAATTGCTTTTAATACTGCATTGGTGTTTTGTTCAATCGTGCCTGCTTTATAACAAAATGGATGAATACCGGCAATCCGGATGTCCAGTTTATCCATTAATTCCCCTGACATGCTTAAAGTCCCCTCATAGTCTAATATATTAATTTCGGCACCAAGCATTAATTCAATTCCAAACATATTCCTGGGTACAACCCTTAGATTTTGAAAGTATATATCATGGCAGGTTCCGGGGATACCCTGGGCATGTTCGGTTATTCCCAGAAGTTTTAATCCTTTTTCAGAAGCCGTCTGGGCCATTTCACGAATGGTGCCATAAGCATGGCCGCTGGCAAGTGTATGGGTATGAACGTCTAATTCTACTTTTATCATAATTTGTATCTCCTTATTTTGCTTCGGTTCTATCAGATATTTTTTTACCCCGCTCACAGATACCCTTTTGCTGTTTTATCAAGATCAACATGTTCCATAAGAGGAATTTTTCTGATGCGTTCCTTTCTTTTTATTGGATTTTTTCCAAACCTGACTCCTGGCTTATTATCTTTTCATACAATTTAAACCAGTTTAAACCATATTCCCCAAGTCCTAAATCTACCTTATTTATATACTTGTAGCCACATTTTTCATATAATCGAATAGCCGGTGTATTATTTTCATACACATCTAAACGTATTGCTTTCATATGCTGTTCTATTCCGCACCGGAGGGCAAAATTCATTAGGGTTTCCCCTATTCCGCATTTTATGTATTCCGGATGAACCGCAAAGGTATGTATAACAAACACATCGGTATAATCGGATTCACCCCCCCACTTTACCTCTTTATAGGCCGTTTCCGGCTTATGGCTGAGTATGACAGTGCCGGCAATTTTATCCTTATATTTCGCTGTATATAAATGTTTGTCCTTAATTCCATCAATCGCATCCTGACGGATAGGATAGATCCCTTTAATCCATCCGGGATAATTTATTTTTTCGCTTAAATAATCATTTAAATCATTATAGAGCCGCTCTAATTCATCAATATCTTTTTCTGTACCTAATTCTATAATTAAATTCATCGTTTACCTTTCATTTCTGCAATAATCAATCCGGAAAGCACCTGAAAACCACCTGATTGCCGTCAGGATCTTCAAATATCAGGTTCCTTGCTCCCCAAGGCCTGGCCGTTGGCGGTTCAAGAATTTTTACACCAAGCCCAATCAGTCTTTCATATTCTTCATCCACATTATCAACAGTGAATGCAATCACTATATTTTCATTTTTATAGTCCGATACTTCGCCATTATTATAAATAGTTAACCTGGCTCCGTTTGTCATAATTGCCTGATGAATATCATCATTACAATCGGATGTCGTTTTTAACACAGCTTTATAAAATTCAGCTAATCCTGGTACATTTTTTGTCAATAGACATACTTCTGCAAAAAGCATTTTATCCCCCCTATTTTGTATTCTGCCATTTATATTACCTACTCCCTCAAAAAGCGGGTGTATAAGTTCATTCTGCAAATTTTAAATTATCTTGATTTACTTTTCTTAATAATAATACATCTTTTACCATATATCAAGAACAAAGAGTCTGGCTTGCCTGCGATTCATCAGGTGATACAATCACACAATATCCCCAAAAATATTTTCTTCTAATATTCCAAACCCCCAATCCGGATTGGGATAATTCATGACTCCCTCCCGTCTGGCACTGCTGGTTAATATAAATCTGATAAAAGTACAATCTATATTAGGTAAATTACCATTAACAACTCCCCATTCCATTAATCTTGCGACTATTCCAGCTGTATAAGCAGCCGCCATACTGGAGCCTGTATAATAAGCAAATAAGTTATTTTCAGCAGGTGCTACTATGTTAACACCAGGGGCAGCTATATCCGGTTTTGGTTCGTTCGTTTTTGTAAAACCCCTGCTGGCATAGTAATATAACTCCCAATCCATTGGGTCGTAGGCTGTAACCGTGATTAAATTAACTGTATTTCCTGGTACTGATATAGTTGTATACATATTGGGATTCACAAAATAAGTATTGCCTGATATATATTGATGCATTGGCAGCCAGATATGAAACCGGTTTACTAAATCATAAGATCCTGAAATTCGAAAGCTCCAAATTCCTGCTTTGGTATTTTTAAAACGGAATAAAATCAATTGAGAACCGGCAAAAGGCTCCTGCAAACGATTGTCAATATAAATGACAGTATTATCGTAATAAACAGGTATCGTACTTAATTGTTTAAAGGAACGTGGTATATGATAAACTAAATCTCCATTTGGTGCTAATATATCAAGTGCCAGAATATTGGGCGGATACCCCCATAACTCCATGGAGAAGTTTTCATTATCCATACCAACCATTAATTCAGCTGTATTATCGTAATTCGGCAGACTGATTTCTCCATAATAATGTCCCTTCCGGTTTCCTTCCCCACCTGCTCCGATAATGACAGCTACTCCGGACATTTCCCCGACTTCCGATATATATTTACTTATAAAATCTACTCCCATATGGGAACCCTGATTGGAACCAAGTCCTAAACTGATAACGAGAGGGCGTTGTAAATTACGGGCAACATCCACTAAATATTTAATCCCCAGCATGATATCATTTTCCTCATAGCATAAACTTTCTTCTGCTATTCCAAAAAAGTCTTTCAAATATGATTTTGCTGTTTTTAGTTTTACTACAACAAGTTCAGCATTAGGCGCTGTTCCGGAAAAAGTAAACTGATTGCTATAATAACCGGCGGCAATTCCTGCTGTGGCTGTTCCCTGCCCTGTAGTTTCAACACTGGGAACAATGGAGTACGGATCTGGTGACTGCAATGCCTGATTGATTTGTTCCCTGTTAAACTCTGTACCATAATAAAAATCTGCAGGATATTTGTCCCCACTTTCTATGGACTGGTCCCATAATGATGCAATCCTTGTTGTATTATCCGCATACTGGAATGCGGTATCCCGATAGTCAATGCCTCCGTCTACCACACCTATTAATACCCCCCTTCCCGAATAATCAAAGGGCTTCAGACTATGCATATAATAATTATCTTCCGGTTCCGTAGTAGAAGTGAACATTACTCCAAAACACTTTGGAATCGATGCATAACCATATTTATAGACAGCATTATAGGTCATTTCGCTAACGGGTATATTTAGTACGGCATACCGCCCGTTTATGATATTATAAGCTACATTGGGATATTCACATAGTATATCTAAGTTATAATTATAATCGATAATTAAATCTGCATACTCATTACTGGTTATTTTAAAACTCTCAGAGGTGGTCATAGTGTTTCTTTATCTCTCAATATTCAATTTATTCATTTTATGAATTGAATAATACAATGATGCCTATATTTAGAGCACTTGTTTTCCGGCTTATCTTATTTTATTCGTTACTAATTTCATTTTATCTCCCATCTGCGCTGCCGACTATGATATGGTATATTTAAGGTCACTTCCATTATTTGTTCTATGGATAAAACATTTACATTCTGAAAATTTAATCTATCCGAATAAAACAAATTAGTATGCTTAAAAGCTTCAAAGGTCTTATTCTCCTTCAGATTATTCTTTATAAAGTTGTAAATCTTTTTATCACGGGGAAAAACCGTAACAAATCAGAAAAACAAAACTAAAATAAAATTACCGCGTTTTTACCAACTTATGCCCTAATCCTGAAGGTTGCTTATTTTTTGTTCAATCCGGCTTTCCGTTTTTGAATACGAACCATAATTATTCTCACAATCGGTATGGCAATAATAAGTTCTGCTAACAAAAGCACAATAACCAGCCAAACCGGTAGAGTATTACTTTGGGCCTGAACGGAACCCGTATTTACCGCAGGTACGGCCTGCCCTTTATCCCCGTCCTCCGAAACGCTTTCTTTTAATACCGTGTTTTCCGGAATTGCTAGTTCTTTGGTAAATTTATTTCCAACACTATCCTCATAATGTATGACAATTGTACCGGCCGCATTTCCCTCGACCTGCGGAATCACAATTGATTCGATATATTCGGAATCCCCCGGATCTATGGTTCCCAGATAAGTCATATTCCCGGATTCCAGGTTAAAATCTCCTTCATAGGTAAAATAAACATCCTCAAGTGCCGACAGGCCCATGTTGTAAAATTCAAATCCCAGGCTGGTTTCCCGGCCCACTACAGGTTCTTCTCCCCATTCGCCAACTGATATGTTATCCACCAAAACCTGTGAATCTTCCATTGCTTTCAACAGGATTGTATTTTTTTGGGTTACCCCGCCATTGTCCTCATCTAAATCCGACATATCCTCATATTCATATTCCGTATCAATATTTAATTCATATGTTCCGGTTTCCGCATCCGCATCCACTTCCATGGAAATTTCATTTTGAACAGTTTCCCCGGGATTTATCCGGTCTATGTATATAATATTATTCCCTTTATCTACAGTAAATATATTATCATCCTGGGAAATGGTAACTTTAACGTTCTCTGCTGCCTTTTTGGTATTTGTATTTTTTAAACCATAGCTTAATAAAAATTTACTGCCCGCTTTCAATTCCTCCGAATCCGTAGTGTAGGAGTCCACAATCACTTTGGGTTTCTTACTATTGTCGTCATCCTTTTCTACAATCCCTAATAAATAAACCGTAGTATCAAAGCTTTTTTTCCGGCCGTTACTGTCCTTATAACTACAATTCAATCGTATGGATTTGGTTCCCCCGGATACATTATCACCGACTTTAAACTGCATGGTAACATTTTTACTCTTGCCGGCTGCCATAGTACCCAGATTTACATTCGGGTCTGCCGTCATGGGTTCCAGTCCGCTGCCGGATAAATTTTCTGCTGTCATTTCTGCATTGGTTATCGATTCACTTCCGTTATTCTCCAGGTTATATGTCAGATTAACAACATCTCCCTCCCCTGGATTTAACGGGCTCTGGGAAATATTTGTAATCTTAATATCATTGTCTATACTTTCGTCGGCCGAATCCAGAATGGTAATATAATATTTTCCCAGAACGGTATGTTTTTTCCCGTTACTGTCTTTATATTCCAGTTGTACAGATAATTTCTGCAGCCCGGGACCTGCCGTTTTAGATACCTTTAGGGGAATTGCAAAAGCCTGTGTCGTATCGGCTTCCATGTTCTTTAACGTAATACTGTCAGAGTTGAAGTTTTCCATGATCTGACTTGTTGTTCCGGTTCCGTCCTCTATTTTCAAAGTAACATTTTTTGCTTGCCGGGAACCGATATTTTTTATCGTTCCCTGTAAGTTAAAGGTATCGCCCGGAGAAACTTCTTCCTGCAAAGTATTTTTTCCAAAAACCAAACTTGCATCAGATGTGGAAGCTACACCGGACTCCTCCAAGGTTACATATAACTTTTTACTGTCCGTATATGTTATGCCGTCTTCATCTTTATATGAAAAATTAACGTTTAAAGTTTTTAAACCGTCACCGGCCGTAGTTAATGCTTTCATAGAAACAGTTACACTTTTACTTTCGCCAGCCTTGACGGTTCCAAGTTTTATTTTTTCCACACTATAATCCGGTGCTATATCCGTACTGCCGTAATCAATGGAATAATACGTACTAAGGGCATCAATTTCTCCCTGATTCCCAATCTTAAAACCTACATCAAAGGAGCTGCCCACAGCTGCTTCCTTTTCATTATATGTCACATCATTTAATGTAAACTGGGCAGGATCTTTTTCAGAAAGAACCTTTACACTTAATTCATGCGTTTCCTTAACCCGTTTATAATCATCATCAATATCATCATCTGTTTTTATATTGAAAGTAAAATCCACATTTAGATCGTATGTCCCAATCTTTGCATTATCCTTTATACTCAGGTCAAACTCCGCATAAGTGTAATCATACGAAGTAATTGTGTCATATTCCTCATCCGACTGGGTCAATGTTACCGTACTTGCCGTAAATGGATCGCTGTTACTGTATGCAACCTCGGCATACGTATCATAAGCATATTCCGAAACGGCTGTAAGTGGCATCTTAACATGAATGGTAGTTCCCGGTTCTGCTTCAATAACCCTTGAAAAATTCTTATCAATCTGCAGGTAAATAGTGCCTGCTTTTGCTGTGATAAAACTGCCAAATTGTGAGAATGTAAAAACTAAAATCAATAATAACGATATCAATTTATTTCTTTTCATATACCTATACCCTCCTTAGAAGCTGATGCATCCTTTTTTTCCATATATATTTCAAAGTAATCCTTTCTTATTTAAATAAACAGGTTTAAAACGAGAAGAATCACTTAAACAAATTCATAAATCTACCCAAAAATGTCTCTTCCTTTTCTTCCGCTTCCGCTTCCTCCACATCCGGTTTTTCAACGGCTGCTGTTTGCATTACAAATTGCACTGATTTTATGTTTGTATTTTTATAAGAGACAAAAGAAATCGGATTAAAATCCGGATTAATGAATATATCTAAATAAGATGATAGTTCTGCCGCCATATCGTCCATCTGATCATTAATTGCAGCCGGTATTTCCTCTGTTTGATGATATAGCTCTGCCGTGCCGTCGGCAAATTGCTCCACAGCATCGTCTAAATCCCCGGTACCGTCCGCAAGCTGTCCGGCTGCAAGATACAGGCTCCTGGTTCCCTCCGATAAAGATTGGGTGCCATCCGTAAAGGATTTGGTACCCTTTGCCAAAGAAACGGCACCAAGCTGAACTTTATTGTACCCTGCAAGTATTTCAGAAATTGCACCCGTATATTCGTTCATTCCTAAATCCAGTTCCCCATATTCTGCTGTCAGAGAATCAATTCCACCTTTTAGCGTAACCATTCCATCTAATAACGAGTCCATCTGTTCCACCATATTCTGTATTCCTTCATTGAATTCGCTGAAGCTTTTCTTTAATTCCAAAGCTCCGGCCATTAATTCACCGTCATCCTTATTCATGGCTTCGTTAATTCCTGATGTAAGCTTGTCACTTCCCTTTATAATATCCCGATCTGCCGAAAGTAATTTAACAATATCGGAATAACTGGCTATTTGGGTACTCAGCTGGTATGCAGCCTCCGTTTCCCCCATTCCGTTTTCCACCAGTAAGTTGTATTGCTCTTTCATGGTTTTAATTCCGCTTTTTAACCCATTAATGGCTTCATCATTGGATTCCACAATATCCGAAATACTGGTTCCCTGCTTTTCTAATTGGGAATAAAATTCTCCTACACCGTCGCCTAATTCAGCTAAACCGTCTATAAGACCGTCTATGCCTTTCTTCAGCTGGGTGGAGGCGGACGCCATTAACTTAAGCTGTCCGGTATCGGCCTGTATGCCCTGCAGGGAAGCCTGAATTGTTTCCAACGCCTGCTTTACCTGTCCGGAGCCTGTTACCAGTGATTCGGAGGAACTATCCAGACTAATCAGGGCATTTTGTATGGAGGAAATACCTTTCTCTAATTGAGCCATCCCGTCATTTATGACCAAGGCCCCGTTATTCACCTGTTCTGCTCCGCCGTTTACCGACTGTAATCCCGATTGCAGACCTTGCATGCCTGTATGTAATGAGTCCGTCCCTTTCTGTAATCCATGGGAACCCTGGTTTATAGTCTTAATGGCACCTGTCAGTTCAGACATTTCGTCTGTTAAATCCTGCGTATTACCCAGTGCATCCATATTCATTAAATCTCCGCCCATATCTATGGATGTGTTTACTCCATTTATGGATATCCCATCCATTTCAAAGTCAGTAACATCCGCTTCGATTTCAACTAAATGACCGTTTCCCGGTAAAATGGTACCTGTTATCTGCCTCTTACTTCCTGCGTTTGCCTCGGCTGCACCATTAACCTTTATGTTCTTGCATTTTTCCATATCCAAAGCCGCAGATACCTGTAACGTATAATTGTCATAAAATCTGGAATCTGCTTTTTCATTTTCGCTTACCTTTATTCTTATTTTCAACTTTCCGTTCTGTCCTGCAAGATCTTTTGCGTTAATCCGTTTTCCGTTAAGAAAATACTTCATATCAATGTTCCAGGGTAAATCCGGCATTTTATTTTCATCCAGGGTACCCTCATAATAAAACTTGCCGTCGGAGGAATTATTTATATTAATTGTCCCATATTTATATAAAATTTTATCCGTGGTAGTCAGATTCTTCACTTCACTGTAATTACCGTAATCAATAATTTCTGCCTCATCAAATATGTTAACCGCATACATTTTACTGACACCGCCGTTGCTGTTCAGCTTTACATAAATAACCTCTTCTTTGTCCGAAGACTTTCCCTGTTTCACAGAAACATTATTCTCTTGATTTCCGGAAGCATTTGCTTTTTCTGCCGAATTACTTTCCAGATCCCCTGATGCATATTCCTGCTTTACCGAAGATGCATTACTGTCGGCAAACACTGCATTGCCGAACATTAATACAACAACAGCGGCAGAACAAACCAATAATATAATTCCATGCTTCCTTAAATTAATAACTTCCTTTCTCACAACAAACTCCTTTCTTTTAATTTCCACTATGACTTAATATCATATCATAATAAGTAATTATTTTTCTCCCTACCATCACCTAAAAGTTAAAATTTACTAATATCTAGTATAAAAATATTAGTAAAAAGCGTCAAGCGTCAATTACAGCATATTTGTATAATTATTAACACATTAATTAAATTTGTTTGAAATAATTTAAAATTTATTTGATTTTTACATTTATAAAATGATTTTACTAAAATAAAAAAAGCTTATGTAAAATTCTGAATAATCTTGAATTTACATGAGCTTTTAATTATAATCTTTTATATAACCTTAAGTTAGTACTAAAATGCGGAACTGTCTTTATGTGATAATTTAATAATAAGTCCGGCCATTTCTTCATCACTTTTTTTCATATCGCTATCCAGCCATTTCTTGATGCATCCTACACTACCCGCCAGCATAAAAGTATAAATAAATTCCGCATCGTCAACAGACACAGATTTGTTCTCTATCCAGACGGATACAAACTGTCTTTGAAACAGTTCCGATATTAGCTTCTGAAAGTTTGTATCTACATTATCACCAAGCAGCACTTTGCAGATTTCGCCATTTTTACGGATATACTCAAATAGTTTGGCCAGCATACTAATGGATTCAACGCTGACTGGACTATATTCTATCATTACATATTTATTGACGTCGTAAAATATTTCTTCTTCAATTTTCCGAAGCAGGTCATACTGATCCATATAATGGGAATAAAAGGTAGCCCGGTTAATATCCGCGTCATCACATATTTCTTTAACTGTAATTTTAGAAATAGGTTTTTCTCTTAACAGAGCAATAAAGCTGTCTTTAATGACCATTTTTGTATATTTCACTCTTCTATCCAACTTCTTTTTTTCCAAAATTAACAACCTCCGTCATCCCTATCACTTTTAAATTTTTTATACACAATACATATAATTGTTTATTAACTTTCAAAAAATAGTAATCTGATTGTTGTATTTTAAATAGATAATAATTATACTTTAAAAATGACAATAAATCAATATCATGTAACAGGTAATTGCAAAACGAGTTTGAAATCATAATTTTACAAGGAAAGAATCCGGGTTCCAGCGTTTCGCAAACACCCAAACATCATGTAAATAAACGAGGAGGTATAGATGAATTTTTTATCACGGTTAATAACGGCACATAAAAAAATAATCGTTACAGTATTTTTTATATTTTTTATTATCTGTGGAATACTGACCACTATGATTTCCATAAATAATAATCTTATAGATTATCTTCCCAAAGATGCTGAATCTACGATTGCACTTGACCTTATGGAGACGGAATTTGGCGGCACCGCCCCAAACACTAAGGTAATGATATCTAATATCACTCTTCCCAAAGCAAAAGAATATAAAGAAAAGCTCAAAGAAATCGACGGGGTTACGGATGTCTTATGGCTGGATGATGTAATGAACATTAAAGAACCCCTCGAAATAGCCGATAAAGACACCCTGGACGAATATTATAAGGACAACGCGGCGCTATTTACCGTTACCATAAAAGAAGGTTCCGAAGCCGGTGCTATTGATGCTATTTATAAGTTGGATGATGAGAATATCACCATATCCGGCGAAGCAGCAAGTACTGCCTTTTCCCAATCCATGACTTCTGCTGAAGCAACCGGCGCCATGATTATCCTGATACCTATCATTACCGGAATTTTGCTTCTGACAACAACCTCATGGTTTGAACCTTTATTATATTTCAGCGTCATAGGTGTTGCCATTGTTATTAATCTGGGATTAACCACTCTGACAGGCGAGATTTCTTTCGTTTCCATGGCCGTTGGTCCGATTTTACAGCTTGCGGTCTCCCTGGATTATTCCATTTTTCTTTTACATAGTTTTGAAAAGCACAGAAAAGAAACCGGTGATATTACAGTTGCAATGCAGCAAGCCATCAAGTCCTCCTTTTCTTCCATTGCGGCAAGTGCTGCCACAACCCTGTTTGGCTTCCTTGCCCTGCTGCTGATGAAATTCCGGATCGGCTCTGATATGGGTATGGTAATGTGCAAAGGAATTATATTTAGTTACATTTGTGTTATGGTATTTTTACCTGCACTGACCTTATGCTGTTATAAATTAATTGATAAAACAAAACATAAAAGAATTATGCCGGATCTTGGCGGTATCGGAAAAGCACTTATGAAAATACGTATCCCCGCACTTTTCATTGCTGTTGTACTTGTTATTCCATGTTTTCTTGCACAGGGTAAGACAGATTATATCTATGGCATCGGAACTCCGGAACCCACAACAAAATATGGTGTGGATACTATAAAAATAAATAAAACTTTCGGCCAGTCCACTTCAATGGTCATTCTTGTGCCAAAAGGTGAACCGGCTAAGGAGTCAGCCCTTTCCAATGAGTTGAAAGAGCAAAAAAATATCATCAGCGTAATTTCTTATGCGGCCTCAGTCAGTCCTTCCATTCCTGAAGAGTTCCTGTCTCATGATGTTACTAAAGATTTTTATTCTGAAAATTATGCCCGTATCATTTTGAGCTGTGATACCTCTGAAGAAAGCAAGGAAGCATTTACATTGGTGGAAAATGCACGGAATATCACAGCAAAATACTATGATACTTCCTATTCCTGCGGGCAAAGCGCAAATCTCTATGATATGAAAAAGGTAGTGTCTGCCGATAATGCCTTAGTAAATATGGTTGCAATCATCGCCATAGGATTCACGTTATTTGTGACTTTCAAATCCCTTACTTTGCCGCTTATTTTACTGTCGGTCATTGAGACTGCTATTTGGATCAACCTGGCATTCCCGTATTTTTTAGGATCCTCCCTTTCCTATATCGGCTATCTCATCATCAATACGGTACAGCTTGGTGCAACGATAGACTATGCAATTTTATTTACAACCAGCTATATGGGCGAACGGCAATCTTTAGGCAAAAAAGGCGCCATGCTTTCCACACTCAAAAAGAATATCCTTTCCATTATGGTTTCTGTCCTTATTCTTGCCGGTGCAGGCCTCTGCCTGAATTTAACCTCGTCCAATTCCATCGTAAACGCCTTAGGTCTGCTTCTTGGCAGAGGAACAATTCTGTCTTTCACTCTGGTCATGTCCGTGTTACCGCCGCTGTTGCTGATTTTTGACAAACTAATCGCTAAAACAACATATAAGGTAAACTTTTATAAAGATGAATCATAAAATTGAATAAACTCTGAATCTTGTACCACAAATACGGTTAAAGTCAGGACTTCCCGCTAAGCTGGCAATATCGTCAACTTAAGAAAAAAATAAAACCAGTAAAATTATACTGTCTCTGCTTTATTTTGAAGCACTCAAAATGATACGAATAATTTATTATAATTGGTTATATATTTAAACAAAACTCTAGTACAACGTATTTAAATTAACTGGGTCATTAAACTTGTCTGAGTTTTCTGACCAGTTATTTAGAATATGTCATACTAGTACTACCTTGCATAAATAATGCTTAATATCAGTGGCT
>JBAVPE010000187.1:0-39706 GCA_049692775.1 Anaerocolumna sp.
TCCTTCGCTATGCTCAGACGGTCTGCGTAAAAACATACATATGACATCACGAAAATGGAGGTGAAATTTTATCGACAGCCTCTAAAATATCAGTAAATACAGGCTGTGAGAGTTTCCGAGAGTACTCAAACTAAAAAAGGAGAAAATGGGGAAATTGACGAAAGCAACAATACAAAAAAAAGGTAATAAACGATTGATAGCAATAAAGAAGAAGTGCGAACCTTACTTATATCTCCTGCCCACAATAGTGTTAATGCTTCTGTTATTGATTATCCCTATCTGCATGGTTATCCGGTATTCCTTCTTTGATAATGTAATTATCAATAAGAATCCGGTATTCGTGGGACTTAAGAATTATAGTAAGGTACTGACAGACAAAAACTTTTTGGCAGCAATTAAAAATACGTTATTTTTTGTTGGAGTCAGTGTGGCAGTACATATGCTTTTAGGAATGCTGTTCGCTATGCTGCTGAATACAAGATATTTGGGTACAAAAACAAAAGCCGTTTTCCGGGTTATATATGCATTACCATGGATGTTTACGGCATCTATTATAGCAATTTTATGGAAAATGATGATGAATCCAAATGGTATTATCAATTATTTACTCCAGGTAACGAATCTTGCATCTGCCCAAATAGAGTGGCTTGGCTCCAGGGATTTTGCTTTACTATCGGTAACCATAATTAATATATGGGCAGGGTATCCTTTCTACATGGTCAGTATATTGGCAGGGCTTCAGGGAATATCGACGGATTTGTATGAGGCATCTGCTATTGACGGGGCCAATGCAGTACAGCAATTTTTCCGCATTACGATTCCCCAGCTTGGCCCCATTATCACAAGTCTGTTAATGCTGGACTTTGTCTGGACAATACAGCAATTTGCGTTGATCTGGATGACAACAGGCGGAGGACCTATTAATGCCACGGAAATGATCAGTACCTTTATATATAAACAGGGATTCAGCAAATATCAATATTCACAGGCATCCGCATCGGCGGTAATCCTATTGGTTGTTTGTTCGATTATCGCAATTTTCTATGTCCGGAATCAGAGAGAGAGGGATTAGTCATGGCAGGAAAGAAAAAATGGTATGTTAAAGTTATAATTATGATCTTTCTGGTGATAGGAGCCTTGTTCGCAGGATTTCCTATTGTATGGATGGTATTAAGTTCGTTTAAGCCGAATGCGGAAATCTTTGCATGGCCGCCGGTCTGGATATCCGGGAATTTTAGTTTAAAGGCATATCTGGCTATTTTTAATAATTCTGAAGAAATCAGATTTTTCATTAATAGTTATTGTATCGCTGCTATGGTGGTTATTTTTACGTTGGTTATTGGAATTCTTGCTTCTTTCGGTTTTAGCCGATTTGATTTTCCGGGAAAAAACGTTATTAACACAATTATTGTAAGTGTCCAGGCAGTGCCCCCGATCACACTTTTAATTCCGTATCTGAGTTTAATTGTTTCTTTGAAATTATATAATACGCTGGGTGCATTGATTTTGACCTATTTGTTATTTACTTTACCCTATGCGATATTGATGATCACGGGATATCTGAACACCTTGCCGAAAGATCTGGATGAAGCGGTAATGATAGACGGAGGGTCCAGGTTCAGGGCTCTTTGGACAATATTAGTACCTGTTTCCGTACCCGGATTGATATCCGTAGGAATGTATACCTTTATGCAGGCCTGGAATGAATATTTATTTGCCCTGGCCTTAACAAAAGCAAATGATATGCGTACCGTACCCATCGGCATCAGTTTATTGATGGGACAACATGCGTATGAATGGAATCAAATGATGGCAATGAGTGTGTTGGGATCTATACCGGTCCTGGTTTTATTCCTGTTTTTCCAACGTTACTTTATTGCCGGTATGACAGCAGGAGCTGTCAAGAATTAAAAGTTAAGATAAAATAAGACATTTTACTATAAAGAAAATTCAAGAAAAGTGGAGGACTAAATTATGTTATATAATATGAAAGCTCTTTTAGCTGTAGCAAAGGACAATAACTTTGCAGTGCCTGCATTCAATATCAGTTCTTATGCAATGTTTAACGGAATCATGGCGGCGTCGGAGGAAAAAGCTGCACCGGTTATTATTGCAATACATCCGGATGAGCTTAATCATATCGGAGTTGACGTGATTCGGGCAATTAGGGAAAGGGCTTACGAATCAACGGTTCCGGTGTGTATCCATCTGGATCATGGTGCATCTTTTGCACAGGTAATGGTAGCGGTTCAATCCGGTTATACTTCTGTTATGATTGACGGTTCCGGTTTACCCTTTGATGAAAATATTGCTCTTTGTAAGAAAGTGTGTGAAGCAGCTCATGCAGTTAATGTATCTGTGGAAGGAGAGCTTGGAACCATTGGGACGACCGATTCAGCGGAAACCGCCAGGCATGTGATTATTTATACAGAACCGGAGGATGCGGCTAAGTTTGTTAAGGAAACAGGTGTTGATACTCTGGCGGTCGCCATCGGAACATGTCACGGTTTATATCCTGAGGGAATGAAGCCGGAGCTTAGGTTGGATTTATTAAGGAAAATCAAGGCAAAAGTATCTATTCCATTAGTACTTCATGGCGGTTCTAATAATCCGGATAAAGAAATAGGAGAATCCGTAACCTTAGGTATTAATAAAATTAATATTTCCAGTGATATTAAGGCCGCATATTATCAGAAGATGAGAGAAGTATTAAAAGACGAAAGCCTAAGGGAGCCCAATATGATTGAGCCTGAATGTATGAAAGCCATGAAGGAAGTGGCATATCATAAGATTGGACTGTTCCGGGCTGATGGAAAGGCCGTACTTTACTAATAAGATTAAATTTGAGAGAAAGCGGGGGAACCGCATGAGCCTGGAAGAAAAATACATGGAAACATATCGGGAAATGGAGAAAATCGTTGCTGCCAGAATTAAAAATAAATCCTATGCAGCACTTGGTTATACAAGTAATCTGGATATCCTGTGTGATTTTCAGGTAAGTATTTTAAACAAATTGTTAAAACAATTTATGTCCGACGCAGACTTAAGCAGAATGAGGGCAGCAAAAAAAATCACCAAAATGGAAGAATTCCTTGAAACAATTGTATATTTCTGTACCAGGGGGATCGGGGGAGAAGTAGACATAGCTGATTTTAACATGATCAGGGATACCTTTATGACACATAGTAGTATGGGCGGGACTGCCGCCCAGGGTGCCATGGCGTTAGCGGCAGTTGGATGCCCGTCTATTGTGCATTTGACAGATGATTCGAAAGAAGTATGTAATATTCTTTCTTCGCCATATATTCATACCGTTTCAAAAGATGAAAAATTAGTACATACGGATGAAATAATCCAATCAGCGGAACCGGAGATACATTATATTATACAATTTAAAAAAGGCGATCGTATAAAACTGGGTGCGCAGACAGTAACAATCCCAGTTTCAAACCGGCTGATTATAACCAAAATCACCGTGAATGAGACAGTACCGTTTTCAAAATCTTATTACTCATACATTGAAAAACATGCAAAAAGCATAAAGAGTAATGTACTTTCCAGCTTTAATGCCATTTTAAGTCAGGACTTGTTACTGGAAAAATTGGAATATGTAAAAGCACATATAGAAAAATACAAAAGTAATAATCCCGGCGGAATGGTATATTTTGAGGATGCACATTATCATAACCGCGAAGTGCGGCAATTATGCCTTGAGACAATCTATCCTTATGCAGATATTGTAAGCCTGAATGAAGAGGAGTTGGAATATACTTTAAAGATGTATGATAATCCGGTAAATATTGGAGATATCCTTTCCTGTGTAAGGGGAGCCAGGTATATTAAGGAAAAATTTAAAATCAAAAAAGGTGTAATTGTACATACAAAGGATTATTCCATGTATGTGGGAGAAAAGTTGAAAGAAGATATTGAAAAGGGCCTGATGATGGGAAATATTCTGGCAACTGCAAAAGCTGTAAATGGCCGGTACGGAACTAAAAATAAATTGGAAGAGGTTATGGAACTTCCCCTGAGCAGCAGAGGCCTTCAGTACAGGAAAGTGATTGAAAAAGAAAAACTTCTGCATAAGGTTACTTTAGTACCGTCTAAATATATTGATACCCCCAGGTATACAATTGGCTTAGGAGATTCTTTTACAGCCGGGGTCCAGCTTTTGTTCCTCATCTGATGAACTGCGTCCGGTGAGATAAAAAATATTGGCGGAATATAAGTATTAGTATGATACTGATAACGGACAGAGAGGGAGCGGTATTTTATGAAAAGATCTGAGATAAATAAAGTAATAAAGGATATGGAAGCACTCATTAGGGAACATGGCTTTGAGATTCCACCTTTTGCCAAATGGACGGCAGAGGAATGGAAAGGTAAAGGACGCGAATATGATGAAATCAGAGATAATAAACTCGGATGGGATATTACTGATTTTGGCCTGGGAAGATTTAAGAAGGTCGGTTTCTCGCTGCTTACGATTAGGAATGGCAGCAGGAAGACAGATAAATATAAAAAGCCATATGCTGAAAAACTGCTGATGTTATATGAAGGCCAAAGCGCAGCCATGCATTACCATTGGAGTAAAATGGAAGATATTATTAACAGGGGCGGTAATGATGTTTATATAACGGTATATAATGGTGCGGAAGACGGAAGTATCCTGGATACGGATGTCACGGTATGTACAGATGGGAAAATTAATATAGTGCCTGCCGGGAGCAAAATTAAGTTATCCCAGGGTGAAAGCATTACCATTACGCAATATATGTATCATGATTTTATTGTACCGGCGGCAGGCGGAGGAGTCCTTCTTGGCGAAGTCTCCATGTGCAATGATGATGATAATGATAACTGTTTTGCAGATCAGGCAGCAGGAAGATTCCCGGCCATCGAAGAAGACGAACCGCCGTATAAGTTGCTTTGTAATGAATATCCGCAGGCTGGTTAGGAGAAAATTACACCGATTAATTAATTCGTGGATGGCGATTATTATTATGATACTTATACGGAACAAATGAACAAATAGATTGTTAATAATAGGAACATATCAGATAATGCTATAGTTAATCATTAAGCATCATAAAATTTAATTACAAAGGTATAAAAAATCTGACCGGTTAGTTTACCGGCCAGATTTTTACGTGTGCTATCTTGACCTTTGCGGAATCATTAGCCTACCAGCATTGCAGCCGTATTACTAGACGTCATCTTTTGAAGCACTTACCAGACATGTCAGCAGCACAGAAGCCGGCTCCGAAGTGGGGCAAGCTCCATGCCACCACTGCAACGTTTGGTAACCAGGCTAGCATAAAATGAAACCTATAAAATGAATTTCCTAGATTTGTTGAGAGATCAGTCTTATGCTAACACAGTAAAGACTGATCTCTCGTTGAAATGTTTAATTTATTACTTTGCATTGATCTTGTTGTTTGACGAAATAGTTGTTTTGTTCAGGTTGTTTGTAGGGCGTTTAGGTTGATGGAAAATTCCCATACAAACTGGTGGCCAGCCCACATCATTAGTTTCGCTAGTCACACTACGAGCTGCACGAGCTGCAATTCCTATCGCTATCTGCTTTGCAGTTTTCTTGTTTTTAACCATTGTATAATACCTCCTGTTTTTTGATTTTTGCTATTACCATTGAAATCAAAAATAGCTCTATTGCCAAAAATTTTTTTGAAAATATTTTGCATTTTTGTTCTTCTTTCTTGGAAAGATGAAGATTCGGATGATTAACGGGCGAATAAATTATTACATAAAGGGATGACAAGAAAAGAATTGCCGATATAAGTATTAAGGCAAATTGATGATTAACATTGTCCGCAATAAAAACACATAATGAACTTATTATAATAGAACATAAAATACATCCATAGTTGGTTTTCATGTGAAAACCACCTGTTTGTCCTCTGAGAAACATCATGAATGTTACAAAAACCAGCATTTCTATAAAGAAATTAAATAGAAACCCTATGCATAATAGAATAGTGCATGTTAGTATTTTACTTATAATAATTTCAAAGCCATATATGTATGTCTCTTCGTTTGCAAGGCCATCCTCATCGGATTCAACTGCTAAAGCTGCAAGCTTAATAGCCAACTTATGTATCATGAATTTATTTCTCCACATCTTATTCGATTTATGTTAAAATTTAACATGTTCTGTATTATATTTCAAGCCATATTGCAGAATTAACAGTGTTGTTGCAGTTTTAAAGGACAAACTTATTTATCCAGCCTAATTATAGCAGTAAATTGAAATTTATTATCATTACAGTCCATTTCAAAAGCCCCATTACATTTTTGTAATGACAAAGCTATATTTTGAAGTCCTAATCCATGAGTGATGGTGTCCTCTTTTGTTGTGGCAATTCGATTATTTACTATTTTAACCGGACTAGATATGGGATTAATGACAGAAAAAATAAAAAATCTATCCTCTATAACAAGTTTTACAGTTACAATCTTAAAAAAAACTGCCCTCCATCAATATGCTCAAACAGGAATATGCAACGCTTCTTGTCGAGAAGAAAAAGCTCTACCAGGGCTACCGTCAGGCTAGAGAAAATATGAAAAATCTGCTGACAGCGAAAGAAAATATCGACCGGCTTTTACGTTATTCGCCGTCCGCACCGGAGCAAGAAAATCTGCGGCGGTAGGTTCCACACATCTTTCTCTCCCCGCATGTAAAAGCGTCCCCGCAGGCGCTTAATAGATAGACGCGAAAGCAGACTGTCTGACGGGGATTGGGGCGGAGCCTCAACAAGCAAGTGGAGCCATTTTGACGTAAGGAAAAATGAGCGGAACGGTGACTGGCGCGCCAATCACCCTGCTTGCCGATATTATTTTCGGGTGCTGATAACCAATTTAATCATTAAGTGCTGATTAAATTGACTATCAGCACTCTCGACTAATCATCACTTCATACATCGAAAGACACAAATATGGTATGATAACGATTGTCGAGCAGTTTGAAATTTGAGTTATTTTTGTAAGATATTGCATATTCATCTAAAATCAACTATAATTCTATCAACAGGAGTAGGGTAAGCGCATAAAAAACATATAAAAATGGTAAATAGTGGTTTGAAAGTGTATATTTAGAATTTAATTATATAAGAATTATAAGATAATAGAGACAACAGAGATTGAACCATGAACTGACAGATATTATAGTGATGAGTATTTATGGAATCCTTTGCGGAAATGAAGATACAGAAAATATAGTAGTACGCAGGAATTTTTGGAAGTGATAAGAAAACACTAAAACATAGAAAATAATCTTCACTGGATATACTAGATGTACACTTTAGAGAAGACTGTAGCAGAGCCAGACAGGAAAATGCTGTTAAGATTTATCCTTAATCAAGAGGATAAGTTTTAATTTGGTAAAGCTGGATTCTTCTTTTGAGAAATTATCTTTTAAAAAGAAAATGATGCTTTATCATCATGATTTATATAATATAAGTGACTAACCTTTGATATTGCCCTTTTTAAAATAAGAATTGTTTTTATGCGGCTGCCCTACAGCAGAAGGTATTGCGTAAAAAGGAGAGGGAGAATTAATGGGACTTAGCAATAATCAACGTGATGATATAGAAAAACTATATCAGGAGATGTTTTATTCTATGTTAGCGTATGCACAAAACGCACTGAATGGGCGTGCTTTAGCTGAGGAAGCTGTTCAAGATACATTCCGTATTGCATGTGCCAAGGCGGAGAATCTATTATCTAGCCCCAATCCCAAAGGCTGGTTATTAAATACTCTCAAACATGTGATAAGAAATACTATTCGTAGTCGTGCATATCTCAATCGTTTAGTAATAGCATCATTAGATTTTGACGAAAATATCTCACCTGAAAAAGAATATATAGATGACCTTAAAATTGATCTTTTATTCTCTGACTTGGCTGATGACGAAGACTATAAATTGATTAAGAAAATAGCATTGGACAAGTGTACCATATTGGAAGTTGCCGAAGAGCTCGGAATCTCTGTAGAAGCATGCCATAAACGAGTTCAAAGGGCAAAGAAAAGATTAAAAAAGCGAATTCAATAAATAATCGTAAAAAATTAATTTTTGATGTCCGTAAAAGCTTAGATGAATACATATATTTGATAGAGAATGGTTTCTCCTGATAGTTCTGCTGAGGATTCAGCTATACTTTGTCAAGATATACCACCATATATAGTGGCATATGGAAAGCATTTATGGGAAATTAATAGCAAATATATGGGATATATTTTACGGCATGAGAAAAACTTACATTTCAAAATATCGAAATCATAGGTGTTAGAAGTTTTCGAGAACATTATATCTAAAGAAGGGAGGTTGTATTGATGCCTGAATCCAACGAAAAAAAACATCAGAATTATTCAATATTTGACAGCATGAGCACGGAAGAGTTAGAAAATATTCTCCAGGCGGATGCTCAGTTGCTTAGTGAAGAGGATTCCGACACGGACGCAATTTTATATATTATGGAGGTGATTGCGAAGCGCGAAAATGAACATCCAACGGGTAGGTTTACAGACGTCCAAGTTGCTTGGACTTCCTTCGAACATAACTATCTTCCCTATATAGAGAATGATAAATCTATTTACGAATTTGAGGATTCAGATATAGATATCACACAAAAACCTCTCAAGGAATTTTTTTCCCTACAAAGAAAGCACCGAATGATACGATTTGCCTGTACTGCTGCTATTTTTGTTGCAGTACTTTTGGCTGGAAACATGACTGCAAAAGCTTTTGGGATTGATTTGTTCGGTACGGTTGCCATGTGGACAAAGGATACGTTTAGTTTTTCAAGTTCTGTACCACACGAAACTACATCTGATGTGCAAGGCTCAAGCGAGGCCACCAAAACACTCCAGAATATTCTTGAAGAGTATGGAATAACCTCTGATTTAATTCCCACATGGCTCCCCGACGGATATTCATTTAAAAGTAATGACATTTATGAAACTCCGGCACGTACCTCTTTCTATGCAATTTATAATTGCGAGGAGGGCGAGATATCAGTTAAAATCACCTCCTTGTCAAAGCCAGTCAGAAGCATAATTGAAAAGGATAATAACGAGGTAACCGTTTATTCAGTGAACGGTATTGAGCATTATATCATGACGAATCTTAAGATTACCAATGTTGTTTGGACAAATGGAACCTACGAGGGTTCAATTTCCGGGAACTTTTCTTTAGAAGAAGCAAAAAAGATGATAGATTCAATTTACAAAAGGAAATAAGGTTGAAACATACAAAAAGACACGCGGCGCAGAAAGATAGGAAAAAAGCTATCCCAAAATGCAGCTTGATGTAGGTTCCGGTAAGGGTAATATACATGATGCGTAGTGAGATGGTATCCTCACTGACAGTGTGCAACAATTAACTATTTTCAAAGCGAAGACCAAAGGATTTTATTCCGCTTGTGCCTTTCACAGAAAGGAAAGATCGTAAATATGAAAAGAAAAATAATAATCTCTTTGATATTGGTGTTTGTAATTGCATTATGCTTTGTTTCCACGGCCAGTGCATCTGAGATGGCGATACGGGCGAGCGAGTATTTAAATGAATATGGTGCCTATGTATATCCTGAAGGGAGCGGAGAAATCTCTATATGGTTTGAAGTCCAGGGAACTGGAACTATGGACGAGATCGGAGTTCTAAGTATACGCTTGCAGGAAAAATCTAGTACTTCATCTACGTGGACATATGTACAATCATACAGCCATGTTGATTATCCCGATTTACTCGGAAATAATACCAGCTTTTATTCTTCTGGTGTTTATTATTCTGGTAAGACCGGTTATTCGTATAGAGCTGAGGTTACCGTCTGGGCGGGAAAGAATGGAAATGGAGACTCGCGAGTTATAATTACGGATGCGGTTAGCGCATAATTAAATCGGATAATTTTATAAAAAGGTCAGCACTTCAATAAAGATTGGTGCTGACTTTTTTCGTTGTGTGCCCGGTGGGCATACGTTCTAACGGGTGAAAGTCCCCAATCCGCCCGGCAGTGGGAAGGATACAGCCGAAGCCAAGGGTGTCCATTGCGAGGTGGAATCTGAATTATCCGAGTAGAATTATTATCCGAGAAAATACAACGTGTATGCATACTTCAAAAGAGGTACGAAGATTTCCTCGGATAATTGTAAGAGTATCACGAGAGCTTGTTTAGAAACTCCAATCCTGGATATGAGGATTTGTCTTTTTACTTTGGATATTCTGAGAAATAGCACTTGCTACACTATTCTCTTTCAAGTACTTATTTTTCAACTTGTCACTAACAGTTGCATAAATCATGGTGACCTCGATTGATGAATGACCCAAAAAATTTTTGATTACAGGAAGAGGAATTCCGCTTTCCAACATGTGAACCGCTATTGAATGCCTCAAATGGGGAGCTCCCCATTTGAGGCATTGCTGAGCAAATGTGTAATTCGTACTGACTGTTCCAAAGGAAAATGCAGACTCCGGGTACACCCAAAGTCAGTAAAGAAAATGAAGGATAAACTTCGTGCACTGACCAACAAAAACACAGGATGGGGTAATGATTACCGCAGACAGAAACTCGCAGAGTATGAGAGAGGGTGGATTAACTACTTTAGCATGGTAGATATGAAGGGATTGATGGTAGAGACTGACGAATGGATATGAAAAGAATAAGAGCCATCTATTGGAAACAATGGAAGAAGGTCAAAACGAGGTATCGTATGCTGAAAGCGTTGAAACTACCCGAATGGAGAGTGCACGAAATGGCAAACTGCCACAAAGGATTTTGGAGAGCAGCTAAAATGTTGAATAGTGCATTGACAAATAAAACAATAGCCAGACCAGGATACATATCTATGTCTGACTATTATCTGAAAATCCGTGAAAACTAAGGAACCGCCGTATACCGAACGGTACGTACGTGCGGTGTGGGAGGTCGGCTAATCAATTAATGGTTAGCCTCCTACCCGATGTGCGCCTAGCATCTGCCATGAAACTTACATTGCAATGTATTGAAAGAAAAATTATAAAATGACCTATGTGCAAGTCCTCTAACTTACTCGACTGAGAGGTCAGTGGCTGAAATAATCAGTCACCTCCCACTACAATTTATAACGATAAAATTACCTCTCAAGAATTTCCAATATGGGTAAGACAAAGAGATAAAACATATTAAATTACATAATCTTAAAAATACTTGTCCATTTTTGGTAATATCATAACATATATTAAGTAAAGGTACATAATAGATTTGCGTTGGCGGTCTGTTCTACGCTAGGTATTACGTTAAAACTCTGTGCATATCTTCTCTAATTAGGTACTATATTAATCCATATTGGAGGTAATGCTTGACAAGATTGTGCCAGTAAAGATTTAGATTAAGGGGGTTGTCCGGATATCCTGTTTATCACAGGATACCACAACGATAGAGATTGCTATGCGGGATATGCAGTTGCAAAAATTATTTTTGAGAGAGGAAGTGTTTGGAATGAAGAAGAAATTGTCATTTATGTCGGCTTTCTTGTTGTCGGCTCTCGTATTTGGTTCTATGACAGCTTCTGCAATGAGTATTCAATTTGATATTACCAGAAGCGATGGCGCGGTATGGGTTGCGTCAAATACAAAAGATCTATCGGGTAGTAATTTTCAGATATCCAATACGGACACAACTAACAGCGACTTCGTTGAGGGTGAGGATGTAATTGGATTTAGAGTCAAGAATCCTGCAGGCACGGTTTCATATTCCGGCTATCATACGTTCAGTAACTTTGTCTATCGGTATTCCCTGCCGTATACCACAACGCCTGCCATGAGTGCAAGTCTACGGTTAAACGCTCAGATAGACAGTGCAGGTCAGTACGATAGCATAACGTATGAAGGGGAATGGATTTCATAAGCTCACTTGAGTGAATGGGGGAACAGCTATACCCGCTAATGGTTCCCCCATTCACATATTAACAGGTTTAAGTAATCTATGAACAATTAAGGAGCGAAATGATATGATAAGGTTAAAAAAAACTACATCGTTACTGGCTGGCATCGTGATAATATTTAGCTTGACGGCATGTGCACCGGAAGACCCAAACGCGGTAATGGTTAAGCCAACACAGGAATCAGGGCAAACCGCTGCCCCTACGGACACGGAACACAATACAGTTGATAATAGCTCTATAGAAGCACTGCTGTCAGGTACGCCCGCCCATATCAGCAAAGTCTTTCGAGAAGATTTTGCCGTGGAAGCGGACGTGCATGTTTCCAAGGTCAAAAAAGCAGATATATTATTTGCTAAATCTATGCCCTTTGATGAACAAAAGCTATTATCTGTTTTTTATAAAGGGAAAACGCCTCAAAGGAGCTTAACCAGCTATGATGATACCATCATGTATAAGGATGACAACTCAAACCTTAATTTTAATGATGGCTTTCTCGGATATGGTACACAGGATTATGCATCTGTCCAGTTCCCCACGGATTCCTTTTCCTCGGCAAGCGATATTTTTACTGCTAACAGACGGTTTAGCGAGGTGTATACCCAGGAGAACTTAGGGTTTATGACCAGGTCAGAGGCACTTGAGACCGTTTCCGATGTTTTAACGGAATTATCCCTGGATGTAATGGATGATGCCGAAATTTACGCCATTGATTCTATAACGATGCAAACGCAGCAGGACGAAGAAATCCAAAGATTGATTGATAGGCAAAAAGAAGCGGGTATTTCTCCCACACAGGACCCAACATACGGATATCAAACGAAAGACGCATTTACACCGGAGGATGATTTTTATATCCTTTTTTTTAAGATGGTGCAAAACAAGATACCAGTTACACAAAAATCATACACGATTCAGGCAAGCAATCGGGCTCTTAACGGGTCAACCGCCAGAGTAGCGTTCTCTCGAAACGGCATTATTCAATTGAATTTTAATGGAATTTATCAGCAACAAGGCATTGCGGAATCTCCAAGTACGCTCATCTCTGTGGAAGAAGCACTCCGAGAAGCCTATGAAGAACATAACTCCATTATATCCACGGACAAAGTAACCGTCACGGCAGTCGATTTTGAATATGTGCCTGTTCCTTATAATAGTAACTATGATGAAGTGAAGCTTACTCCCGCATGGTGCCTGACATTGGCTTATGAAAGAGATAAGACTTCAAATAAGCCTTCAAATAAGCCTTCCAAAGATGGGAAACAAGATTCGCAATCTAGTGTAAGTAATAGAATGATATTCATCAACGCCGTCACAGGAGAAGAAATCTAGTAAGAAAGGAGGGGGACTGCTATTAAAAATTTTATAACAATACTGAAAATGGATTTTTATCGTGGGTTTCTTTCCTCCGGCTTTGTGATTGGAATATTCTCTACGGTGGTCATCTTCTACTTTGGCTCAGTCGGAATGATATCACATGACGTCTCCGCTGTTGCCGCTTTTAATAACACATTTAAGTACAATAATATTTCTAAGCTGTTTATTCTTAGCGCAACCTTTCCGTATGCCGCAAGCTTTTGTATAGACTGGCAGACAAGGTTCGCTTTTCCCATAATGATAAGAGGTGGAAAGACAGCCTATGCCCTATCCAAATGTATCGCTGCCGCTATTGCGGGCGGGTTGGCTGTTGCCATCGGCGCGGCTGTATTTATCGGCTATGTATGCGTGGCGCAGCCAGGCATATTGCCTGAAGCGATTGAAATAAAAATGGAATTCTCCTATCAAGCTTTTGGCGATTTGCTTCTAAGGGGAGAGGCGGCTTTCTTCTTCCTGTCCTATCTTTATATCATATTTTTGCAGGCTGTCTTCTTCTCCTCTTTGGGGCTTATGATATCCGGCTTTATGCCCAATAAGTATGTTGCATATATTTCTCCTTTCGCCTTAAGCTTTATGCTGAACCAGATTGCCAATGTTTTTGATCTGCCCATATGGTTAGACCCGGTTAAGCTGGCCACCGCGAGGGTATTGGGCGTCACAGCATCCACGATACTTTGGATGGCGACAGCGGCTTTTCTTTCGCTTACCATTATCTGCGACATCTTATTCATCCACACCGTGAAGAGGAGGATTGCCAATGGTTAAAAAAATATTCAGCATCGCCATGTATTCCATCCGGCAGTGGGTAACAGATCCACGCATTATCTCTCTCTTTGTTTTGATGAGTATGTTTGTATGGAATGATTTTGAGGTAATCGGCGACCTCACCGGTAGGACGGGGATAAAAACCAACCCCCTTATTTTCCCCTTTTTCTCCAACGATCCGGTCAAGCAGCTGATATTACTTGCCGGCATTGTATTTTTGTTTTCCGACGCACCCTTTATTAATAAGAACCAGCCCTATATCATCATTAGAAGTAAACGAATACCCTGGGTACTGGGTCAAATACTGTATATCATTATGGCCAGTGCTATCTATTTCCTGTTCTTAATGTTAATCTCCATATTGGTTTTGCTGCCATATGGGACATTTGCGACAGACGGGTGGGGGAAAATCATTAATACCTTGGCACAAACCGATGCTGGTAGACAGATAAACTTGCAATTTGGTATTACGAAGGAAATAACAACTTTTTACTCCCCATGGGAAGCGTTTGGTCTTAGCTTTCTCTTGAACTGGGGCGTAGCGTGTTTTTTAGGCTTACTTATGTTTGTAATCAATCTGAAATTTAATCGAATGCTTGGCTTGGTTGTTGGGGGTGTGATTCTATCTTTTGATTTACTCGTAACAAACGCGCTTCCTCCTGCATTTTATCATTTCTCACCCGTGTCGCTTTCAAGGTTGGGCGTTTTAGATCCAATGGGGGTTTCAATGTTTCCCAATATGACCTATCCATTCGTTTTTTTTAGTGTAAGTATTGTTGTTATATCTGTTTTATTAGTTGTGAGCATTAAAAAGATATCTATAGAGATTACACCAGAGTTGTAAGGAGGTATGTGTCTATGTCAGAAAATATAATTACTGTAACCAATGTGAGTAAGCACTTTAAGGAGGGAACCGCACTTAAGGATGTGACGATTGCATTTGAGAAGGGAAAAATCCATGGTATCATTGGCCGCAACGGTTCAGGCAAAACGGTGCTTTTCAAATGCATTTGCGGCTTTCTTCCTCCCTCTGCCGGAGAAATAGTTGTAGACGGTAAAAGAATTGGAAAAGATACGGATATTCCAGACAATGTTGGAATCATTATTGAGGAACCAAGCTTTCTTCCAAATTACAGCGGGTATGGGAATCTACGTCTGCTTGCCTCTATTAACCATAAAATTAAAAAAGGCGCAATACGCGCCGCCATAACAAAGGTAGGGCTTGAGCCTGACAGTAAAAAGCATGTTAGAAAATATTCTATGGGAATGCGTCAGCGGCTGGGGATCGCACAAGCCATCATGGAAGATCCGGAGATCCTGATCTTCGACGAACCTATGAATGGATTAGACCATGCCGGTGTGAAGGAAATTCGCGACATATTAAAAGGTTTAAGGGACGCGGGGAAAACCATAATTTTAGCGAGTCATAATTCCGATGACATCCAAGAGCTTTGTGATACCGTTTGTGAGATGGACGCGGGGATATTGAAAGTAAAACGTGGATAAAACAAAGTGCTTACCTCTGCTACCAGAAAAAATCACGATTCTCATGTGTTGTTTTAATTGGTAAGGGGTAAACCTACTGCATATTTTAGAACGCCGATGCTTTTATTACCCATCAAGGATTATGCCAAACAGGAGTTTAACTTTATCTTTAAACATGATTTGATAACCGCAAACTATACAGTGAAACCATTTTGGCTTCCGTGCATAAACAAAATATACATCAGAGCGATGCTTCCGATGTGGTAACAAAATATCTTGAGGCACAAAAAAATAATGATAATAATGCATTGAATTCATTACTTTGGGAAGCTGATAACGATCAGAGCTCCGATGCTATGCCTGAATCGGAGGGGACGCTTGGTGTGATTAAGTCTTTCCATCGATAAAGTTGAGGTTTCCGAGGAGGAAACTCAAAGCATTAAAGAGCGATACACAGGAAGCGACCTGGCTCAAAACAATGAGTGGTCGGATGAATTTATTAAAGAAAACTTAATTGCGGTCTATGCAAAATATACGGTAGATTATGATAATACAAAGGTTCCCTATAACGAGGGGGAGACTACTCAGTATTTTTATTTATTGAGATCCGACAAAGATTCTCCATGGCGTATTTGGGAACAGAGTTATGATGTTGTAGATTAGAAGGTGATTCCAATGTTTCTTTTACACGATCACAGAGAGTGGGTCAATTTTTCGATCCTTAACTTTCAATGGAATAAGAAAGGAAGGTACAATATGAAAAGTAAATTATTAACAGCACTGCTTTGTGGGTGCATTATTGCTAGTTTGATTAGTGCTCCGGTTTTTGCAACAGATTCTACAACAAGCTTATCTCATATTATAGACACAACAAGTTATACACAGGAACAGTACCTTAACTCGCCAGAGCTGTCTGGCAAAAGTGCTTTGACCACACTGTCAGATGATAAAGTTTGTCCAGTTGACCTGTGAGTCTTTCCTTGCCATAGCAAAGGCGTCAGTCAGAAAACCGAACGAATATGATCCTACTAAGGTCGTTCTTTTTTCCAGTCTTGATAAGGATACCATCCAATATAACGGATTATACTTATCAAGCAGAATTTAATAAGGCGCTGGACCAGACAATTTCAAGTGATAGTTTGGATTTTACTGATTTTAAGGTTTCATATGATGGAGACCAGGTTGTTGCCAGTGTAGTTGAGTCATATACTTACTATATTGACGATGGGTTTGACGGTGAAAGTTTCCGTCGTAAGATGTATACCTTAATATAAGTTTCAGCCAAATCAACAAGTTTTGTTACTGGTCCATGATGACGTTGAATATCATTAAAAGTGGTTCTTTCTGATGTCGCAAACATTTCCAACTGTATATGACATAGTCAAATCTTCATCTGCCACACGGATTTTTGCAACTCCAAAGGCAAAATACGGAACATTATTTCCTTCAAATTGTACATAAATGCAGTCTCTATCATCTATTGTAACCTTTCTGACCTCAGGATAAATTTTCGGTTCAATAGAGTTTCCGATTTTTTGACTTACTTCTCGCAATGATTCTTCTGTGACTATTTGACCTATTGGGGTTCCATCTGGTTTAACACCAAAATACAATTCTCCTTTCAAGATTAGAATACTCTTGGAAACTCTCATAGCCTGTATTTACTGATATTTTAGAGGCTGGCAATTTTATCTCCATTTTCGTGATGTCATAGGTATGTTTTTACGCAGACCGTCTGAGCACCGCGAAGGAAAGGCAGGTAAAAACATACCTATGATATCGCGAAAATGTCCTCAGCCTATATTCAGCAACTAAAATATCTTCAATTACTACTATTAATTTCCGAGAGTACTCGATTATTCTAAAACAGATCAAATAGGTTTATTTGTCCTTCTCTAATTGATTTTACGACCCTCTCTGTTATTTTATCTTCTTCTGAAATTTTACTGCAAAGTATCGGTGAATGAACGTCATATAGCGCTCTATTTGCTTTTACCCGCTCCTCGCTATAATTTGCATAACAATATTTACATCCATTCAAACAAGTGTTATATGTGCCAATTTCAACACTCTCGACACATCCACATTCTTCTCTTTGATTCTTATCCTTCTCTGCTTTCATAGTACAACCTATTGTACTTTCTATTAATTTTTTATCTACGCAGCTGCTATGTTTAATTCCACAAGAAGATAAATCAATGAATTCAGCACATGTTTCAATTTTCATCCCATTACTTTTTGCAATCTCAGCCAGTTTTTTCGAAAAATCAATTAACTCTCTTTGATTTTTATCTATCGTTCGTATGTCCTTCATGTTCTTTTTGGTTTTCGCGTACATATCTACAAAGCTGATTACTACCCTTGTACAATATCCATTTAAACTCGTTGCAATTTCATGAAATGCTTTCAAATGATATTCTTCAGAATATATTTCTGTAATAACAATTGGATCATATCTCCAAATCACCTTCTCTTTTCCAATCATCTTCGATAACCTCTGAAATGTTGGAATTATTTTATCTTTTTTATGAGGCAGGCCCAGCTCCATATCTTTACCATACCCAGTAAGTGTAAATTGAAAGTAATATTTATAGTTTTTCAATTGTTCCAACTTATTCAACATTGGCTCCGGATTTTTTGTCCAAAAAACAATGCAGTCAACTATTTCCGGTGAAATATCTATTTTGCTCACCTGGTGAATATTCATCGGATTTCTTACATATAGAAACCCCTCTTTAATTCGGTTCAAAAACCATTCCGAATAGTAATTTGGAATATCTGTTCGTCTGCTAACACTTAATATCATCTAAGTACCCCCGATTATATGCTGCACACTTCTGCAGTCTTCCCTTGAACCGTAAAAGTCCTCTATCTTATGATTCTATTATATCAAAACAATTTGAAGATACAACAAAAATTTACATCCGCATACTTTCTATTTCGCCCCTTTTTAATCTTTTTTCCATAATATGAAACTCGAAAATACGTACCAATAGTTTACATAAATTCTGTTTGTGGAATTTACTCTTATCTTCAAACTACCAATATTGTCGTTTTTTATGCAAACTTTGTCATACATCTTCCTTATCATTCACTATATTATTATAATTTAGTGAATAGAATAAGGAGGCATTTATCTATGAATATAAGAGCAAATTTCATAAAAATAAAATATATTACAACAATTATTCTGGTATTTATCTTAGTAAGTTCACAGTCTATGACGCATATGGGGGTGTTGCAGGTATCGGCCGGGGAAGAAGAGGTTCAGGAGGAACTAATAGGAGGGGCGGCTGCGGCAAACGAAACAGGTATATCGGAATTACCTGATATGCCTGTTTCTGCTGAAACTACGGAACCGGTAACAAGACCGGTAACAGGACCGGCAGTAGGTGCAGTAGCAAGTGGAGCAGCCCTATTTGCCTTAAATCTGGAACCTACGGTATTCTTTGATTTAAGCCAGGGTGATATTTCGATTACCTCAAGCGGTGACGGACTTAGAGTGACACATGGTGGGGCAGGTTCGCCGTCCTATATCACCTTTGAAGATACGATATCCATATATGAAGGAAACGGGGATAAGGGGTATAACATTGAAGTTTCAGGAGCAGGAACAATGGATCAGCCGGTTAAAATTATCCTTAGTAATGTTAAGATTGAATATACTGTATATCAGTCTTCTGACATACCATTTTCCATCCGCAGTTCTGCAGTGGATTTAACCTTAGAAGGAATCAGTACACTTACGCCCGGTTATAACAGCGCAGGTATTGAAGTGGCAGAAGATTCGGTACTGGGCATTCAGGGCGAAGATGCTGACAGTACTTTAAATGTCGGAAGTCTTAATTGTATTGGAGCCGGAATTGGGGGTAATTCAGGGTTAAGGGATACTTCCGGGGATTATAACGGCGGTAACTGCGGTACAGTAATCATTAACAGCGGTGTTATTAATGCCTGCAGTGCAGCAGGGGCGGCGATAGGCGGCGGTGGTGCAGGAGCAGGTCATGGTGGTTTCGCCGGTAACGGCGGAACCGTACAGATTTATGGTGGAACCATAAATGCTACGACCTCCAGAGGCGGTGCCGGAATCGGCGGTGGCGGCGTCCTTAGTGAAGACGGTATGGGAGGTGACGGAGGGCTTATTGAGATATACGGCGGTACGGTAACGGCAATCAGCGGAGACGACGGTTCCTCTTCTTCGGACGGAGGTGCCGGAATTGGCGGTGGCAGTGGTTGTAACGGCTATAAAGGCGGAGACGGCGGTATTATTAATATCTATGGAGGCCTTGTAAATGCAGCCAGTGTGTACGGTCCGGGAATCGGTGGTGGGAAAGGAGGGGATGCAACTTCCTTTTTTCTTGATGTAACCAATGTTGACGGCGGGGATGGCGGCTCTGCCGGAAACATTACTATTCTGGGAGGCACCGTTACGGCAGGCAGTACAAATGGTGCCGGAATCGGTGGTGGAAAAGGAGGAAATGCACAGCCGGGTTATTCTACTTCCGGGAACGGTGGTACAGGAGGTGATGGAGGTACGGTGATTATCCAGGGAGAAGGTGTTATAGTAAATGCAAGAAGTGACAGCACTTTTGGAGTGGATATAGGTGCCGGTTTAGGAGGAACAGGTAATGTAGGCGGAGATAATGGACTTTCCGGTGGTGTTGGTACACTTACGGCTGCGGATGGTGCAACCGTAAATCTGGAGAACAAAGGAACCGATTCCGTGACGGATTTTTATGTATGTAATATAACAGGAGAAGGTGCCAAAAGTCAGGATCTTGCCGGTGAATACAAGAACCTGACGGGTGATATGGCAGAAGAGATTAGCGGAACCTATACTTATAACGGTAGTGCACAGGAACCGCCGATCCATATTATGGATGGCGGAACATTATTAATTGAGGGGCGGGACTACACACTTTCATATTATGATAACACAGACGTGGGTGAAGCGCTTATGAAAGCGGAAGGTATGGGGCACTACAACGGTTATATTGAAAAATACTTTTCAATCAGTCAATATAGCCCGGTCTTAACGGTACAGGCGGATGATATTACTGCCGGCAAGGATGCCATTCTGTCTATAACAGTTACCGGTGCCGGAAGTGATAAGCCTGCGGGTACAGTTTCTATTAAAGAGAATGGAATACTGCTGACAGGTGATATTTCGCTGCAGGAGGGTACGGCAGAATATAGCTGGAATCATGTTCCGGAAGGAATCCATGAGCTTACTGTTTTCTATTCCGGGGATCATAATTATAAGGAAACTTCTACTGGGGTCAGTATTACAGCCGCACCGGAGGAAGATACCACCGGAGGAGATCCTGTTGAAAATCCCGGGGATGGTTCGGGAGGAGGCACTGTTGAAGATCCCGGGGATGGTTCTGGTAGTGATACTACGGAGCCGGATGGCAGCGGAAATGGGTCACATCATCATGACAGCAGTACGGATAACCACGTAACTACTCCGGCATCGGGGAACAGCGTTGATTTACCGGTTACCGCAGTTACTAAGGTCAGCGGAATTATGGGTAAAGATAAGCAATTATCAGTAGCGTTATCAGAAGATTTGATCAATAAAATGATAAAGGATGCCCTGGAGTCAGGAAAGGAGCAAAACAGCCCGGTTAATAATTTAAACATGAATATAAAGATAGAACTGCCTCAGACCACGGCTCCCATTCAGATTACAATGGACCGTAAGGCTTTAAGCCAGCTTATAGCGGCAAAGGTGGGAACCTTTGAAATGAACAGTTCCGCCATATCCTTTGCCCTTGATATAGAAGCACTTAAGGAAATCGGCAGACAGACTTCCGGTGATATTACAATCGGTATGAAAAGGGCAGATATCCCATCGCAGGAAGCGAAAGCTGCAATCGGGATAAGACCTGCTTATAAAATTACAATCACTTCGGTAAAAAAAGATAAGCCGGTGTCCGTAGCATCTTTTGGTAAAGGCAGGGCTGTCTTAAGGATTCCCTATGTACCTGATCATACAGAGAAAACGGGATATTTATTTGCAGTTTCCCTGGATAAGGAGGGTAAGATAAGCCGGATAGCGGACTCGTTCTATGACAGCAACGGCAAGGATATCATCTTTAAAACAGATTTTCTTTCTGCCTTTGGGATCGGATATAAGGTGCCTCAGGATTCATTTGAGGACACAGAAGGTCATTGGGCAGAAGAAGAAATCAATTATGTAACAGCCAGGGGACTTTTAAGCGGAACCACGGATCGTAATTTTTCACCGGAGGCTGTCCTTACCGGGGAAGTATTGGCAGGTGCACTGGGCCGGTTATGGGGTGGGGATGTAAGTAATACATCAGGTCGTATTCCGGATGTTACGGAAAAGGATAAAAACCGGACCTATATGGAACGGGCATCCCAAAATGGAATTCTAACAGGAATTACCGGGGAAAGTTTTGCGCTATCCGGGACAATTACCCGTGAAGAGTTGGCGGTAATTATGACTAATTATGCCAAATATACCGGATATTCCCTTCCGGCTGTCAGGGAAGAAACGGCATACTTTGACGATTATAAGATAAGTGCCCAGGCAGAAGCTTCCGTAAATGCGGTGCAGCAGGCAGGTATTATGACCGGAAAGGACCGTAACCTGTTTAAACCGGATTCCAATATTACAAGGGCTGAGTTTGCAGAGATAATCTGCCGTTATATAAAGCTGTCTGTTGATCCTGCTTTGGCCCAGGGCTGGATACTTGCCGATGACGGCCGGAAACTTTATTACCGGGAAGGAAAAGCCTTGACCGGCTGGCAGTATATTAACAGTGACTGGTATTATTTTGATGCAGATGGTTCCCTTATCCGGTTTTCTTCCGATCAATCCTGAGACCGGTCAAATAACAGACTGTTAAGAATACAACATCCAATGCCCTAAAGGCATTTTTATTTGCAGTTCACTATACAACATTTGATTCTGCTCACTATCGGCTAAAAGTTCAATTGTCTTAAGATGTAAAAATAGTAAAATTAATGTCATTTAATGGTGAAAGCAATGGTTATTATTACCTGTTTATTTCAGTGAATCACAAATCATTGCAAAAAATACTATATTATTATAAATTTCTACAATTAACAGAAAACAGTAGAAAATTATAAAATATTCCTAGTGAAATATCAGATATAAAAGACTATGACATTCGTTTCAAGATTACGGCCAAAACCCTAAGCGGAAAATCAGATACCGTTACCATTAATGTAGTGGATAAAGACGGTACTGTGGTAAATCAGGCAGAATTAAATAAAATGCTTAACAGCGGGGTTGCTAAAATTACACTTAAAACAACAGAAGCAATCAATGTAAACATTCCCGAAGGAAACTATAAAAAGCAGAATCTGGTAGTGGATGCACCGAATGCCGATGTAACGAACAAAGGCATATTTAAATCAGTGGATATCCGGCATATAAAGGAAAATACCTGGTATGAGCAGGCGATAGGCAATATTATTAACGTATCGGCGCCTACTTCAAGGGTAGCTGTCATTGATGGTGCCTGCGCCTCTATTCATGTTAATAGCGGCACGGAGAATTTCACATTACTGAATAATGGGGCTGTGGATGAACTGCAGATTGATACAGCAGCGAATGTTAATATTACCGGCAGTCCTACAGCACCTACTCCGGTGAGTGTCAATAATGCCGGAGCTACAATTACTTCCAGTATTCCGTTAACATTAACCTGTACGGAAAAAATCAATCTGGTTATTTTACCGGGAGCGGAAGCAACGACGATACAGGTTGCAAGTGAGGATTTAATACCTGTTATAACCGGAAGTACCTCAGTGAAAGTTATTGTTGGGACAGGGGAAACTGCCAGAAGTATAGTAGTAGGGCCGGCCGTTAATACAGGTTCTTCCGAGGATACATCCGGCGGATCAAAGTCAACCCCTGCGACACCTTCTGACCCAGGTACACCTTCTGATCCGGAAGCTCCTGCAGTTGGTGTTGGTTCCATTACCGGCCGTGTTACTGTTGTTTCGGGAAGCAGTATTAATGTAACAGTGGGAGATTCTACGGTATCCGGCGGTGCGATTACCCTGGAACCGTTAGCTGGTGCCAATGTCAGGATTCTTAAATATAATGGTGATGCTGCAAGTGCGGTAGAGGCTATTAATACCAGTCCCAATGTCGTAGTACCCTGTGTCACCGGAGATGGCTATTTTACGGCTGACAATCTGGAATCGGGCAATTATATTGTAGTATTTGCTAAGCAGGATTACAAGGTATTAGTAAAGCTTACCACTGTAGAAGAGAACTCGGAAAGTGTTGTAAATGGAACTATGGTTAAATTGGAAAGCGGGGAAGATATTACAGAGGGTGCTGCCGATGGTAAAATAATTGATTCCTTAGCCGGTACTGCCGTTGATGATGATCTTCAATTTACTTTGCAGGTATATAGAAATTTTGATGATACGACTGATTTGATTACAACGGAACTTGTAAATGGCGGCGCTTACAGCGTCCAGTTAGAGGAAGGAAATTATACCATTAAGTTAACCGATAACAGGACTCCGGAATATGGTGTTACTTATACAGCAGCGGCCCGCAATGTCCTTGTACTGGGCGGTACGATATTTACGGATCAGGATATTGATATGATATTGTTAGAGGAATAGGACATCGGAAATAGAAAGCAGCCATCCCCCTACTCCAAATCCTCCATTTCATTATAATCATCCACCAGTGAATTAGTCATTTCCAGTATAGTACCATTTTTCGGACGAAAGGCAAGTTTTAATAAAATCGGTGAAATAATAGTAGTAATAATAACAGTAATAATGATGGGACCAAAGAAAGTGGCAGACAAAAGTCCAAGGGCAGAGCCTTTATTGGCAATGATTAAAGCTACCTCGCCCCGGGAAACCATACCGCAGCCAATCTGAAGTGCTTCCTGGGTACTGTAATTGCAGAACTTTGCCCCAACTCCGCAGCCAATGATTTTGGTCAGGATGGCAAGGATTAGTAACAGGATAGAGAAGATGATAATGGATCCGGTCATGTGGGGAAGGACAACTTTCAGACCAATGCTTGCGAAGAAAATCGGGGAAAGAAGGATATAGGAAAGTGTATTAAAGCGGGATGCGATATAATTAGAGCGGGGGATGTTGGAGATGATAAGGCCGGCCATAAAAGCACCCGTGATATCTGCGACACCAAATACTTCATCTGCCAGATAGGATAGAATCAGGCAGAAAGAAAAAGCTACAATGACAAAACGCCGTTTATCTTTGTTATAATATTTTACATATTTGCCGAACAGATAATAAAATATAAAACCGATTACGATTGTTAATAAAAAGAAACCGATGATCAGCAGAAGAATCAGGGATAAATGAACACTGGTATCTGTCAGACTGGTAACAACAGTAAGGGCAACGATTCCCAGGATATCATCAATGATGGCCGCACCAAGGATTGCATTACCTGCACGGGTATTCAATTTACCGATTTCTTTTAAGGTTTCCACCGTGATGCTGACTGAAGTGGCGGTGAGTATGACGCCGATGAACATATTTTGAAGAAATAGGCTGGCAGAAGCATCTGAGCCAATTTGTGAATTGAAGATGGCTGCAATTATATAGCCCCCCAGAAAAGGAATAATGACACCAATTAAAGCAATGATGATGGAAGCCTTACCTGTTTTTTTGAGCTCTTTTATGTCGGTTTCCAGACCGGCGGTAAACATAAGTACGATAACACCGATTTCGGAAGTCTTATTAATAAAATCGGTTTCTTTCAGTATATTAAGGAGTGCAGGTCCGAATATCAATCCTGCCAGCAGGGCACCGACTACTTGCGGCATTTGAAAGCGTTTAGTAACTAAACCTAAGAGTTTGGTACTGATTAAAATAATTGACAGATCAAGTAAAAATTGGTATGAATCCATATGGCGTTTCTCCTTTATGCGCATGATATTTTATCTGGGGTCAGAACTTTGCATTATAAATAGATACATAATACTGATATGTTTTGGGTATGTACGAATGGCCTGTACTTGGGTAAAGTGATTGAATAAAAACAGTTTAAAATAAATAACATCATAAGTCAATAAATACTCCCATATTCCGATGTCAAATTAAGGAGTTAAGCCGAATAAAAAAACCGAAAAGTGATGATTAAAAATCAGCTTTCCGGTTTTTTTATTTGCTATATAATTTGATGAGTACTTTTTGCTGCAGCGTTATTAGTTTATATGATTTAATATATTATCCAGAGTTTCTATATTCCGGACGCCGGTATCTTTGCTGACATATGGCTGGAACCAGTAGCCTTTCGGGTGGATTTTGGTGCGGTAGCGGTTATGGGGTGCCGGAATGGGATCACAGGCCCTAAGCATGGCTGCGGCTAATCCGGTTAACATATCCGTCTTTATCTTCTCATAGGCAGGATTATCCCATAGATTAGTCAGTTCACTGGAATCTTCTGTTACATTATAAAGGCAGCCTGTTCCCATCATATCCAATTGTATCCGGTAATCGCCCTTTCGAAGCATCCTTACCTGCCCGCACTGGGTCCAGGTATTCAGGCAGTCAAAGGTTACCATGTTCTTAGAAGCTCCTTCGGCTTCCAGGGTAAGGGCATCATCGTCGTTCCAGTACATTCCGAAAAACCCGCTTTCAGAATAAGCACAGTCAAATTCATTATCCGGTATACCACTGTCCTTAAGGAGAGGAAGAATACTCTTCCCCTGACAGCCATAGGGAACTTCGGCCCCGATGATATCGCATATAGTAGGCAGGATGTCCACCAGGCTTACAAAAGAATCCTTCTGCTTTCCCTGGGGTTTTATTCCGGGACCCCGCCATATGAAAGGTATGTGGGTCAGGATATCCGGCAGGTCGGCACCTTTTCGGATAAGTCCATATTCACCTGCAAAGTCCCCATGATCCGAGACATAGATAATTATGGTATTTTTTTCTAAGTCACGTTCCTGCAATCCTTCTATTAAACGTTTCAGCTGATCGTCAATCAGCCTGAGCATGCCGTGATAATTGGAACGGCAGCGTAAAATGCGTTCCTCAATAGTATCACCCAGCACATCTTCCCATCTGTCCCTAAGCCAGCAAAAGCGCGTTCCTTTGCTTTTAAGGTGTTCTATTGTGCCTTTTGTTGGCGGCAGGCTCTCCGGCGGAAACATGTCAAAATAAGGTGCAGGAACCTGATAAGGGTTATGTGGTTCGGCAAAGGATACCCAGGCAAAAAAGGGAGTCTCTTTGTCCGCCTGGTCAATAAAGCGGAAAGCCGAAGATACATTGCGGTAAGGATGCTGGACTTCTAATCCGCCGGGAGAAGGGACGTTGGTTTCCATATGTCTGGTACTTAAAAGAAAATCTGCAAAATTGATTTCTTCTTTTGTAGTATTAACTTCTCCCTCATTTCCTAAATGGCCCGTTTCTTCATGAAAATCAAAGTCCTCTGGTTTATGATGGGAATGGTTCTTACCACACAAAGCCGTTTTATATCCATTTTCGTTTAATACTTCCAGCAGGTCTTTGGTATACAGGGCATCCATAGCATTCCGTTCCGTCGGTTTTATCTGAGGTAAGGACAGGGAAGCCTTTGCCCGGAACCAGGTTGATTTTGCCTAAAGCTGTCATAAAACCTTCCGGGGCATTAAGAATATCATCATTAAACCTGGGCTGGCCATTATCGTCCATATAATAAGTTTCTCCCTCAATTCCATAGTTAAAGAACAGGGAACCTTCATCAAAGAAGAAATAATCAACCCATCTGATTGCTGCTTCCGGATTCTTACAGGTGCTGCTGATAGCAAATGCACCCGCCTGGTCTATGCCGGCATAGGCATCGGACCACAATTGATCCCCATAAGGACCTACTAAAGGATCATATCCGATAAACTGGTCTTCCACATTTAAAAATACATCGGAATAGGGCATATACATTGCCCCGAAAAGGGCAGTGGATAAATTACTTCTCCAAAGGGAACGGTCGTTTTTATAATAATCCTGCCATAAGAGCTTTTCGGAATATAAATCATGCATATAGGTAATGTAATCTTTAAAAGCATCATCGCAGATCCAGTTATGGAGCTTTCCGTTTTCATCAACATTGTAAGTATCACGCATCTGATACTGGAGACCGAAGGAACCTGCTAACTGATAGATGGAACTGGGTTCACGGATACCTAAGGGGATTTCATCTTTTTCACCGTTTCCATTGGGGTCTTCATCCCGGAATGCAATTAATACATCCTTGAACTCATCTAAAGTAGTCGGGACATCCTTGCCGGCGGCCTTTAACCACATCTGGTTTATCCACTGTTTATAACCCATACGGCCGGTTGCGCTTAAATCAATGCCCGGTATTGTATACATATGTCCGTCAGGAGCTGTAACAGCCTGTTTTAAAAGAGGATTCTGATTATAAATAGCAGTTAAATTCGGTGCATATTGTTCAATCAGGTCATCCAGAGGAATCAACTGATTACTGATTACACCATAGGATGCAATTTCTGTGGGTGTCAAGCTGCATCTTAAGAAAATATCCGGCAGTTCATTGGAGGCAAACAAAAGTTGTTTCCGCTCATCAAAACCGTCAGCCGGTACTTCCTGGTAATCCATATTGATATTAGACATTTCTCCATATTTCTGGAGGACAAGGACATCATCCCAGTCCGCCTGGTTCTGGTCACGGGCACCAAATACGGTCATACTGACCGGTTCCTTTACGATGGGAAAACCCGTATCATTTAAGTTTGAAGGAGTATCCTCATTTGTTCCGGCTGTGGATGAGGCATCCTTCCCGGTATTTGTACCCGCTGTATTGCCGTCACTGCCGGGTGAAGCAGATTTCCCACAGGTCCCTAGAGAACTGATACATAAGACAAAGACGGATAATCCTGCTAAAATCCTTTTTCGATTCATTTGTAAATACCTCCTGTTTTTTGATACATTCAGTATATAATATGGAATTTGCCCGGAATCACAAATTTACTTATATATCTTTACCTGTTGATGTACATTTTTTACTTTTACACTTCCGCGCGTATAATGCGGCTCCCCTGGCATTACAAATAATCAGGGAAGAATGCGTTTTCCTTCACGGCATGTTCTGTACCTGCCGGATCCCGGTTACAAAGAATCTTCATCGGCCAGATATTCTTTTGGTGTTTTACCGGTATACTTTTTAAAAGTTTTTAAGAAATAGGTGTAATTTTGAAAACCGCACCTGCCGGCTATTTCTTTTAAAGGCAGATTAGTCTGTAAAAATCCTTTTACGGCTTCTACCCGGATCTGATTGAGGTAGTCAACTATCGTAATCCCTGTTTCCTTATGAAAAACACGGCTTAAATAAGAACTGTTAAGTCCGATTGCATTTGCGGTTTTGCTTAAGCCTATTGAATTGGAATAATTTTTCTGAAGATACTCCAGGGCTGTTTTTACTGCTTCCGAATATTCCTTCCGATCCTTATCACTGCTTGTAATTTCCCGGAAGACCTGTGTATAAAGACCGGAGATAATAAAACCTAATTCCCTGGGATTTTTTGCTTTCGTATATTCAAATAAACGGTTCCCTTTCGGCAGAAAATCCAGGGAAAGCCGGTATTCTGCCGATACTTTATCAATTAGATCCAGAAGTTCTTTCGTAATCATATTATTTAATAATTTATAAATTGATTTGCGGTGAGGTAATCTGTATAATAACTATAAAGTAATAGTGTAAAGGAGTAGTTATGGGAATGACATCAGATAAAAAGCCACATATTCCATCAGAGGAAGAACAGACAAAGTGTGAAAGTCCGGTAAATGATACGGCAGGAGAAAGTAAAGACCAGAGAGTACAATTCATTGCGAATAAGAATTACCTGACCATTAGCATCTATGCACTTTTTGTTATTGTAACAGGGGCATTTATTATTTATTTATTCGTGAATATGCAGCAGACTGTGACTGTTATCACCAATTTTTTAAATACCATATCCCCCTTTATCGCGGCTTTTTTAATCGCCTTTTTAATTAACCCCATGGTTATGAAGCTTCACGATTTTTTGCAGTATGTGATAAAGATTAAGTCGCGGGTCCTTAGGGTATTTATCTCCATATTTATCTCATATCTCTTAGTAGTGGGAGGGCTAACCGTTACAATTCTTTATGTAACCCCCCAGTTGATTCAGAGTATTTCGGATTTGGTATCAAAACAATCCCTGATTTATGACGATGTATACAAGTTCTTTTCCGGTTTGTATGAGAAATATCCGGATTTGAACCTGGAGGCAGTGGTACAGCACATAGAGGATATGGTACCTGATCTCCTGAGCAGGGGAACCCAGTTACTGAGCAGTATGATACCTAAATTATATTTATTTTCGGTATCTTTAATTAAAATGTTCGTGAATGTTTTGCTTTCCATCGTTATTTCCTGCTATATGATACTGGATAAAAAGAATCTGAAATTTAATGCAAAGAGACTTATCTATTCCCTTATGTCCGTAGAAAAGGCAAAGGGCTTTATACAGACCGGTAAAGAATGTGCTAATATTTTCAATAAATTTATTGTCGGTAAATTTATTGACTCATTAATTATAGGTATCTTATGTTTTATCCTGATGTCCATACTAAGGCTGCCGTATCCCATCTTAATGAGTGTTGTTGTAGGAATCACCAATATGATACCTTATTTCGGTCCCTTTATCGGTGCGGTTCCGGGAATTGTAATTTACTTTTTTATAAGTCCCATCCAGTGCCTGATTTTTGCAGCCATGATATTATTGCTCCAGCAGTTTGACGGTTTATATTTAGGCCCTAAAATACTGGGTGAATCTACCGGTTTAAAACCCCTGTGGATTATATTGGCCATCACCCTTGGCGGGGCCTACGCAGGTGTCGTGGGAATGTTTTTGGCAGTACCCGTGGTTGCCGTATTGACTTATCTCCTGGATAAGTTTATCAGGAAACGGCTGGCCAGGAAAAATATCGTGATAGAAAAAGGGAAGGATTGATTGTGAGGATATAATACTGTCATGAAAAACAAAATAAATACCCATAAATCAGCAAAAAATCAAATCATTGCAATCATGTTACTGATCGTATTACCTCTTCTTGGGGTACTGATCCTTTACAATGTATATACATTAAGCGTATTAAATCAAGGGATTGCCCATTCGAATGAAAAGACAATTTATACTTATGAGCAGCTATTGGAAAAAGATATGGAAAATATACAATATTTTATTTCCAATTCTTTAGCGAACGATTCCAGCCAGCTTAGATTGAATTATGACATGAGAAGATTTGATGCATATATGTGCGGCCAGGAAATTACAAAGAAATATAATGAATATATTGAGACGGATTCTAACACAATCGGCGGACTATTTACTTATAGCGGGAAATATGATATGTTCCGTATGGCAGCTAACGCAGAGGCCAAGTACATATATAATGATAGAATCGCGATTCAGGATACAATTTTAACTATCATTCATAAGGAAAAAGATTGTTATACTTACAGCTGGTTTACCAGAAAAATAAATAACGTTAATTATATATTGTTAATATTAAAAAATGGTACCACCTATAGCGGGGCTTTTATTGATTTTAACTTAATTGTGAAACCACAGGATTCAGGTAATATCGATTCGGCTGATTTTATGATCTATACTTCCAAAGAAGGTTTACCGCTTATATTGGAAGACTACTGTAATCAAAAGGGGATTACAACAACCAAAACGGATTCACTTTATTACATCACCGGCAAAGAACGAAATCTTATGGTGGTTCAAAAAAAATTTCCTTTTGCAGATATAAATCAACTTTATATATCCCATTATAATGGGATGTGGAATTATATGGATGTATCCCAAATTATGCTGTTAATCATGTCTGTGCTGATCACATTATTGCTGCCTTTGGTATATTATTTATTATGTAAAACCTATTTTAATCCGTTAAATAATCTGATTGGTACAATGGAGTTGATTAAAGAAGGTAATATTGAAGCTAAGATGCCAAATCACTATGAAATCAGTGAATTTGCCCAAGTAAGTAAGACTTTTAATGAAATGATTGAACAAATAAAAATACTTAAAATATCCTCCTATGAAAAGGAAATTAAAATCAAAAATGCCCAGCTGCAGTATCTGCAAATCCAAATCAGACCCCACTTTTTCTTAAATTGTCTTAAGAATTTCTATGGGTTAGCCCAACAGAAGCATTATCAGCAGCTTCAGGACATGACATTGGTGTTATCGGATTATTTAAGAAGAATGTTTGTCAATAATTCGATTCTGATACCGGTTTCGGATGAGGTTGAAAATGTAAGAAATTATATTATGCTTCAGCAAATGAGTCTGTCCAATCCGCCCCAATGTAATATCGACATGGATAAGAATATAACGGATTTTGGTATACCGCCTTTATCCATACTGACCTTTGTAGAAAACTCCGTAAAACACGGATTGCAAATTGACAGGACTTTAATGATTTCCATTCGTATTGCACTTTTGCAGGCTGATGAGGAAGCGTTTGTCTGCATTACGGTTTTGGATAACGGTACCGGTTATTCGGAGCAGGACTTAATAAATTTAAATAGTCAGACCGAATTTAAAAAAAGTGATAGTATCGGGATTGTAAATGTAAAAAAACGAATCAATTTAATATATAATAATAAAAGTACCATTCTATTTAGTAATTCAAACGGAGCATGTGTGGAAGTATATATACCCTTCATAAATAGCAGTGAAATCGAATAAAGGAATTTTCCGATGGAGGAATTGTATATGACGGTATTAATCGTAGATGATCAAATCAATGTTGTAAGTGGAATCATGTTTGGGGTAAACTGGGAAAAAATAAGGGTCAGCAGAGTGCTGAAAGCCTATAATGCATACGAAGCGAAAAAGATTCTTAGTACCGATAAAGTTGATGTTATGCTTTGTGATATAGAAATGCCGGTTGAAAATGGGCTTAGTCTGTTTCAATGGGTCCAAACAGAAGAACTTGAATTAGAATGCATTTTCCTGACGGCCCATGCAGATTTTATGTATGCGAAAGAAGCCTTGCGTTTAGGCAGTTTTGATTATATCCTTCAACCTGCGCGGTATGAGGAGATAGAAAGTGCCATTACCCGGGCATTAGCTAAGTTACAGGTCCAAAAGCAAAAGGAAAAATTTTCGTCCTTAGGAAAATTAGTTTATTCGAAAAGAGATGTTTTTCTGGCGGGAATTGTAAAAGAATTGTTTTTTAATAAAGACCAGAATCTTGAATCTATTCTTCAGGATTTAAAATCTTTGGGAATCCGCTTTCAGGAAGAAAAGGGGACTTATGTATGTCTGATTCAGATTCAAAGGTTCAGTAAAGCGATAGAGTCCTGGGAAACACAATTACTTTATTATGCCATGAATAATATAATAGACGAGTTATTTTCACCCTATGGACAAAAAATTATACTGTTGCAGATTGATAGGGAAAATTATGGATTTATTACCTATACGGAAGAAAAAGTCAAAATGGACAAAGGGGCAGTGGACAGTCAGCTTTTACAGTTAATTGATGTTTATGCCGGGTTTTATGAATGTGGGATTGCATGCTATGCCGGTGAATGTATCAAAGTAAACCGGGTATACAAAGTAATACAGGAACTTGAAAATATTAAGAGGGACAATGTATCCCTGCAAAGTAAAGTGTTTTTTATTAGTTCGGACGACCGGGATAATAAAGAAGAAAGAAAAGAAGAAAGAAAAGAAGAAACAGCAGCCGGTTATTGCAGGGGCTGGGACAAGCTAATGTTGAATGGTGCATATGAAAGTGTCCGTATGGAAGCGATAACCGTTCTGGAACAGTTGACAGTGCAGGATAGATTAACAGCAGATTCGCTGCAGCGTTTTTATCATGATTACATGCGTATAATCCATGAGGCAGCCGGATATATAGGTATACAGGCAAATCAGCTCTTTGAAGAGGATGATATATTGAGCCGTTCCCTTAATGCATATAGATCAGTGGATGAGATGAAATGGCTGATTCATTACACGATTTCATTTTTTAATGAAGCAACCATCTCAGAAGAGAGCCAAAAGAAAATTATTGAACAGATTTTGCAATATATCAGGAGTAATTTGGACAAAGATATCCGAAGAAATGATGTCGCAGATATTGTTTATTTAAATCCTAATTATGTATCCAGGCTTTTTAAAAATGAGATTGGAGTTCCTTTAAAAGAATACATCGTTGCCGAAAAGATGAAATTGGCCAGGGCAATGATAAAATCTACGAATATGTCGATCAGTATGATAGCAGTCAAAGTAGGATATTCTAACTTTTCTCATTTTTCCCAGGTGTATAAGAAAATGACAGGCATTTCCCCTTCGGAGGAAAGAACGAAATAAATAAAGACAGATAAGAGTATAAATGTTACATTTCTGATATTGAAATGTAACATTTTTGATATCAGAAATAAAAAGGATATATTTTTGACAGGGTATTGTTACATATGTGGTAGATAAGCACAAGCTTGGAAGTGTAGAATAAGCCTATCAAAGAAAGAGGAGAGAATGGTTGAAAGAAAATTTAAATATTGAAAGGATGCCACTAATAGATTCTTTCAACCTGTGAAACTTGTTTCACATTTTTAAATTGTGGCAGTACCGCAGACAGGTCTGCGGTATACAATGGGTAGAAAAATGAGAGTGAAAAAAATGATTGCTTTATTCTTGTCGGCTGTTATGACACTTGGATTGTTAACCGGATGCAGTTCCGGCAATACAGCAGCAACTGGTTCAGAAGGTGAAACGGCAGGAGGGGATACCGAGAAACCTTATACAGTGACAATTTATGCACCGTATGATGCCAAAACAGGGGATTGTGACGCGGTATCAGAAGCAGTAAGTAAAATTACAAGAGAATTAATCAACTGTGATGTGGAAGTTATCCGGGGTATGTCAAGTGAGCAGTTAAACCTGGCATTGACCTCCGGGGAAAAAATGGATTTGTTTTATGCTTTTCCCTGGGAGCTATCACTATCTTCCATGGCTGCAAGTAATCAGATTGTACCATTAGATGATTTACTGGCAGAACATGGTGCGGATACGTTATCTGCAATATCCGATGATGACTGGCAATGTGTTACGGTCGACGGTAAGATATATGGAATTCCCATGAATAAAGATAAAGCCCAGGCCCGGGGGTTTTTAATGGCAAAAGATATTGCTGATGAGGTGGGAATTGATTATAGTGTTAAAAAAACATATGCCGAACTGGAAGAAGACTTAACAAAAGTGAAGGAAGCATATCCGGACCTATATCCAATTGTGCCGAATGCAGGTTCCATGATGATACCGATACCATCGGATACCTTAGGTGATTCTTTGGGTGTTTTACCAAACTGCTTAACAGACAGTACAAAAGTAGTTAATCTATTTGATTCAGATGAATATAAAGAATATGTATCCTACATGTATAAATGGTCACAGGATGGTATCATGATGCCGGATGCAGCGAATACAACCGAGTCCTATGATGACTTTATACGTTCCGGGGTAGGATTTGGAACATTCACACCGATTAAAGCAGGGTTTGAAGCAGAAGAAACCAGAAAATGCGGTACGGATATCGTTGCAGTTGAACTGTATGAGGCACACTCCACGACTACGATGGTGAATGCTTCCTGGTGTGTTGCTAATAATAGCGAGAAACCGGACAAAGCCGTTGAAATGCTGAATTTAATGTATACTAACCCTGAAATTTCTAATTTATTAATCAACGGTATGGAAGGAACACATTACAAAGTTGTTGATGCCGATAAAAACATAATTGACTATGCGGACGGTTTGGATTCTTCATCAACCGGTTATTCTTCCGTAGGATGGGCATGGCCAAATGAACAAATAACCAGTGTATGGAATGGCAGTGATCCCAATGTCTGGGAGGAGTTAAGCAAATTCAATGCATCAGCAAAAGCATCTCCTGCAAAAGGATTCGCCTGGAACAATGCGAATGTCTTAAATGAAGTAACAGCATGCCAGAATGTTGTCAATAAATATGAAAATAGTTTGGATTGCGGCTGTCTGGATCCGGAAGTGGCATTACCTCAAATGAATGAGGATTTAAAAGCCGCCGGTATTGAAAAAATCATGGAAGAAAAGCAGGCACAGCTTGATGCCTGGTTAGCCGATAAGAAGTAATCAGTATGTGAAGGGGGGTATTCGAGGGTGAATGTTATTAGGCCATACACTTTTGAATATCCTTTTATTTGAGCTGCCGCCGGAGCGGCCTCATATCTGGTAGGTTGAAAGAAAATCAGACTATGGAAAGGATGCCACTTATAGATTCTTTCAACCTGTGAAACTTGTTTCACATTTTTATATTGTGGCAGTACCGCAGACAAGTCTGCGGTATGCAATGGGTGTAAAAATGATAAAAAGAAAAAAAGATATCAATAGAATTGTAAAACACTTGCCGCTTTATTTCATGATGATTCCCGGCCTGATTTATTTACTTATCAACAATTATATTCCCATGGCCGGCCTCGTTATGGCTTTTAAAAAATATGATTACAAATCAGGCATGTTTAAAAGTCCTGATATAGGACTGAAAAATTTTGAGTTTCTCTTTACTACAAAGGAAGCCTGGATCATAACCAGAAATACATTAGTATATAATGCGGTTTTTATTATATTAGGTACTTTAGTATCGATCACGGTTGCAATATTACTGAACGAAATCAAATCGGAAAGAGCCAGGAAGTTTTATCAGACGGTCATTCTCATTCCATTTCTTATTTCAATTGTTGTTATAAGTTATATCGTCTATGGATTCTTAAATACCCAGAATGGTTTTATAAATAATACAATACTTACTGCTTTAGGAAAAGACGCCGTTTCCTGGTATTCTGATGCGAAATACTGGCCATTTATTTTAGTTTTAGTGAATTTATGGAAAGGCTTTGGTTATAGCTGCATTATTTATTATGCAACACTTGTAGGAATTGATAAAGGATTTTACGAAGCGGCAGTCATAGACGGTGCTACCCGGTGGCAGCAGGTAAGGTACGTAACCTTGCCTTGTTTAAAAACAACAATTATTACCTTAACATTAATGGCAACAGGCAGGATATTTTATTCGGATTTCGGTCTTTTCTATCAGGTACCAATGAATAGCGGTGCCTTAGTAGATGTGACGAATACCATTGATACCTATGTATATCGTGGTTTAACGCAGCTGAATAATATAGGCATGTCATCCGCAGCCGGTTTTTATCAGTCACTGGTAGGATTTGCCCTTGTGCTGACGGCTAACTTTGTTGTCCGTAAGTTAAGCGAAGAAAATGCATTATTTTAGAAGGAGACATAAGATGATTGATAATAATAAAACATTTCAGGTGATATTACATATCATTATGGTACTATTAAGTCTATTCTGCATCGTACCATTTCTTCTGCTAATTAGTTCATCGATTACCTCAGAGGAAGCCCTGACCAAATTCGGTTACAGCTTTATACCAAAAGAAATTGATTTCTCAGCGTATAAATATCTGCTGTTTGATTCTACCACCATTGTCAGGGGGTATGCAATTTCAATTTTAACAACAGTTGCTGGAACTGTGATGAATTTAATGCTTACTACGTTGTTTGCTTATCCTTTATCCAGAAGAACGTTACCCGGAAGAAATATGTTTGCCTTTTTTATATTCTTCACTATGCTTTTTAATGGAGGGTTAGTTCCTTCTTATATGATGTGGACACAAATCTTCCATATTAAGAATACAATATATGCTTTAATCGTACCGAATTTAATGATGGGTGCTTTTAATATAATAATGATGAGGACATATTTTACAACAAACATACCGGAAGAAGTGATTGAAGCAGCTAAAGTGGACGGAGCAAGTGAGATGGGAATTTTGCTGAAAGTTGTTTTGCCAATGTCGCTGCCTATATTAGCCACCTTGGCCTTGTTGGTAGGACTTGGATACTGGAATGATTGGACAAATGGTTTGTATTACATAAATAAAGACAGTCTTTACAGCATACAGGTATTGTTAAAGAAAATGCTGGAAGATATCGATATGATGAAAAAAGCAGCCGCAGCCGGTGCTTCTGCAATGGCCATGCCTTCAACCGCTATCCGGATGGCAGTGGCAGTCATAGGTGTCATTCCTGTACTGTTAATTTATCCATTCTTCCAGAAATTCTTTGTAAAAGGAATTGTGGTAGGAGCGGTTAAGGGTTAGGTGCGAGAAAAAAAGTTAGAGTTTGAGCTGCTACGGTAAGAGAAAAATAGATAGGAGGATATACGATGGCATTTCAAAAAGATTTTGCCTGGGGAGCTGCATCAGCAGCTTATCAGATTGAAGGCGGTGCCTTTGAAGATGGGAAAGGAGCCTCCATTTGGGATACCTATTCCCATGATGTAAAGGAACTTACAAGGGAGGACCGCCGTAAAGGTATTAAGAATGCAATAAATAATAAGGATAATGGTGACACGGCATGTAACCACTATCATACCTATAAAGAAGATGTCCGGCTGATGAAAAAAATGGGTTTAAAGGCATATCGTTTTTCTATCAGCTGGGCACGTGTACTGCCGGATGGCACCGGTAAAATAAATGAAAAAGGACTCCGGTTTTATAGTGATTTGGTCGATGAATTACTGGAGAACGGAATTGAACCGTATATTACTTTATTTCACTGGGATTTACCACAGGCATTATATGACCGGGGTGGTTGGCTTAACAGGGAAAGTCCTGATTGGTTTGCAGAGTATGCAAAGGTCGTTGTCGACAGGTTGTCGGACCGGGTATCTTATTGGATGACTTTGAATGAACCCCAGTGTCATATTGTGATTGGACATATTTGGGGAACCGCGGCACCTGGCTATAAGGCAACTAATACGGAAGGTTTTTATATGATGCATCACATTCTAATGGCTCACGGGAAAGCAGTTCAGACTATTCGGAAGTATTCCAGGTTACCGGCACGAATAGGATACGCACCTTGCGGTGCAGCCGCCTATCCGGCATCTGATTCGAAAGAAGATATAGAGGCGGCGCGCCAATACGTATTCAGCTGCAGGCAGCCTTCCCATTTTGATGCCGGATGGTGGTTTGATACCGTTTTATCAGGCAAATATCCGGAAGATGGTATCGCGGCTTTTGCAGGGGACTTTCCAAAAGAAATGATCCGGGAGGGTGATATGGAAACAATGTGTCAGCCTTTAGATTTTCTGGGTATTAATGTGTATCAGGGACCGGAGATCCGATATGATGAAAAAGAAGGATTTGCTGTAGTGCCAAATAAAGTTGGATACGATAAAACTGCATTTAAGTGGGCAGTAACACCAAAAGTTTTATATTATGTACCCAAATTCTTATATGAGCGGTATAAATTACCGGTTATCATTACCGAAAATGGTCTATCTAATGCAGATTGGGTCAGTTTGGATCAGGAAGTCCATGATCCCCAAAGGATAGATTTCATGCATCGCTACTTAAAAGAATTGAAACGCGCAGCAGAGGACGGTATAGATATACAGGGTTATTTTGCCTGGTCTGTTATGGATAATATGGAATGGAACAATGGTTATGACGAGAGATTTGGTCTGATTCATGTAGATTTTGGGACTTTAAGGCGCACACTTAAAGATTCGGCATATTGGTATGCGAAGGTAATTGAAATGAATGGGGAAAACTTATAAATATTAAAATTAGGGGAGAACATGTCTTTGGGAGTGAACAGTAACCTTTAGTTAATTTAAAGGCAAAATAAAAGGCAGTTCCCATACTTTACAAGAAAGCCGGGAACTACAATAATACAGGTAACAGGAAACATAAGCCAAGAACGTATGTTTGTCCAACGATCAGGAAAAAATGATTATCCACTACTTTGGTTGGTGTAGGATAATCATTTTTTATTGTACATTTTTATTATTGCTGCAATTGAAAAAATATTAACAATAAAAAAGTTACCGAATGTCTCGTAGAAAAGTTTGTAGTTCCGATATAAACGTAAAACCGGAGGTTCATTCCCCTATAATTTTTACAAAATCGGTTGTATTTATGACAATTCAATTGAAAAAAACAAGAGATAAATGTAAAATAAGGTAAAAGATTACATATTACAAGGAAATATATAAGTGAAATACGGTCACGCTGTGTTTCGCTCCCACCGC
>JBAVPE010000188.1:0-8444 GCA_049692775.1 Anaerocolumna sp.
GGTTCTGTAGTATGCCAGCGACCTACAAGAGAAGAATAGCACAAAAAAGAACGAAAGGAAGATGGGAGTTGAAGGGTTTCATAACCCCATCGGTGCCTTTCGCAGAAAGGCGGACTATAACTATGAATGTATTGATGAATGTATGGAATTATTTTGCAACAAATATTTTGCAGCAACCGGCTTTTATGATTGGATTAATTGTAATCTTAGGTTATATCTTACTTGGTAAACCCTGGTATGATGTATTGGCAGGAGCAATTAAAGCAATTGTAGGTTACTTAATCCTGACGGTTGGTTCTGGTGGACTGGTTTCTAATTTCCGTCCGGTATTAGTCGGATTAAAAGATCGTTTTAATATAAATGCAATGGTTATTGATCCCTATTTTGGACAGAATGCGGTTACTGCCGGAGTAGAAGAGGTTTTTGGAAAAAACTTTGGCAATGCAATGATTCTCTTATTGATTGCATTTATTGTTAATATTATATTGGTTCGCTTTAGAAAAGTTACAAAAATGCGTGCTCTGTTTACAACAGGTCATGTTCAGGTACAGCAAGCAGCAACTGCTTATTGGTTAATCATGTTTGCATGTCCGTTCCTTTTACATAGTGATATAAAACTATTGATTGCTATGGCATTAGTTCTTGGTATGTACTGGGCAGTAGGCTCTAATCTGACAATAAAACCTTGCCAGGACATTACAGACGGTGCAGGTTTCTGTTTGGCACATCAGCAGATGTTTGGTATTGCATTAAATTATTGGTTAGCTGAAAAATTATTTGGTAAAAAGAAAAATGGAAAAGCAGTAAAGAAACTAGAAGACCTTGAGTTACCTGGATTTATGTCAATTTTTAATGAAAATATGGTTTGTACTTCTATATTAATGCTGGCATTTTTCGGTACTATTCTTGTAATATTAGGAAAAAATTATTTGGTATCACTTCAATTTATGAAAGAAACAGATAGCATGCTATTCTATGTTATTAGGACTTGTTTATACTTCTCCGTATATTTAGCAATCTTACAATTAGGCGTTCGTACATTCGTAACAGAGTTAACGCAGTCCTTCCAAGGTATTGCAAACAAATTATTGCCAGGTTCTATTCCAGGCGTTGACTGTGCAGTTATCTATGGATTCGGTGCAGCAAATGCAGTTCCACTTGGATTCTTGGCAGGTTTTGCTGGACAGATTTTAGCAATTGTTGCTTTAATCGTTTTAAAAAGTCCGGTACTTGTAATTTGTGGATTCGTTCCTGTTTTCTTTGACAATGCAACAATTGGTATCTTTGCAAATGAAAAAGGTGGTATTAAAGCAGCATTAATTCTTCCGTTCTTCTCTGGCTTATTACAAGTATTTGGTTCAGCATTAATTGCTGGTTGGGTAGGCATGGCAGCTTATGGCGGATATTTAGGAATGTGGGATTGGGCAGTTATATGGCCAATAATGACCGGAGTTATGAAATTCTTAAGCTATGCTGGTATTATAATCTGCGTAATCGGATTAGCAATCATTCCTCAAATTCAATACAGATTGGATAAAGAAGGTTATTTCTTAATTACAGAAGACTATGAAGCTTATAAAGAAATGAAAGCGAAAAAGACAGCTTAATTTAGGGATAGAAATACTTGTGATTAACGAAAATGGAGGTGAAATTTTATCGATAACCTCTAAAATATCAGTAAATACAGGCTGTGAGAGTTTCCGAGAGCACTTATTTAAGAAAAGGAGATAAAAAAATGGCAAAAAACAATTTAAGCTTTTTAGTATGTTGTGCAAATGGCGCAGGATCAAGTTTGATGATGAAAATGACTATGCAGAAAATTTTAGATAAAGTAGGATATAAGCCAAGGAAAATTCATCACTGTTCACTTTCAGAAGGTAAAAGCGCAGCGTCTCAATATGATGTTGTATTCTGTGCACAAAATTTCTCAAGTATGTTTAAAGATGCTGAAAAAAAAGGTACAAAAGTAATTGGACTTAGAAATATTATGTCCGTTCAGGAAATTGAAGAAAAAATGAGAGAAAATGAAATAATCTAAAATTTAAGTTAAGATAGTGAAATAAAATAATCTAAAATTGAAGCTTAAGATAATAATTGGTAATATAGGGGATTTCTCATTTGCTGGTGGGAGTCCCCCTGTCCTAAAATGTACACCTTTATACGGTGATTGGAAATGCTCTATTCTCTAAGATGGATTTCTCGGACTAAGTTAAAATAAATGACAACATAGTTAAAAACTGATATAATTATTTAAATTCAAAAAGGTAAGGTAAGTCTATGAAAAGAGAAAAGAAAAGTGTAGATGACAGAAGAAATCGTATTTTAAAAATTATGCATTCAAATCATCATGTAAGAGTAAATGAACTTGCGGAAGAACTTGGTGTGTCTTTCATCACGATTAGAAGGGATTTGCAATTCTTAGATGATCAAAAATTATTGCAGCGTACGCATGGCGGTGCGGTTCTGGTAAATAGTGATGAGACCGTAGAGGATGAAGTTCAGTTTTACAGAATGCTGATTGCCAGGTTTGCATCTACGTTGGTTGAGGATGGAGATTCTTTGTTTATCAATACAAGTAGTAATGCTTTGCAGATGTTACACTATGTAACCCGCAATAATGTTACAGCAATTACCAATAATGGGAAAGTGATTAATAATGAGTATGGTGCCGGTATTAATGTAATTCTAACGGGTGGAGAATTGCGTTATCCCAAAGACGCAATGGTAGGAGATTATGCAATTCGTAATCTCCAAACAGTATTTGCCAAGAAAGCATTTGTAGGATGTTCAGGTCTTACTCCGGATTCAGGAATGATGACTGAGATTGCAAGTGAAGTAAGTGTTAATGAGTTAATGGTTAACCACTCAACAGAAGCAGTCTATGTCCTGGCAGACCATACCAAGATCGGAAAAAGAAGCAGCTTTACCAGTTGTGCAATTGAAAAGGTAAATTATTTGATAACAGATGAAAAGGCATCAAAAGATGTAATTGATGAGTTAAGAAGCAAAGGTGTCCAAATATATCAGGTCCATAAAGGTGAATTTTAGTCCATTTACTATGTTTAAAAAGCCAGCATAAGTATCGTAAAAGAGCGTTATGGAGGCAAGTATGGAAAAGGCATATACATTAGGGTTATATGAGAAATCTATGCCGTCATCACTGAATTGGAAAGAAAAATTAATGGCGGCAAAGGAATCTGGATATGACTTTGTTGAAATCAGTATAGATGAAACAGAAGAAAAATTATGTAGATTGGATATGCCAAAAGAAGAACGTCTTGAACTGGTTCGTCTTATGGTAGAGGTTGGTATTCCGATAAGAACCATGTGTTTGAGCGGACATCGGAAATATCCTTTGGGTAGTAATGATTCTGCAGTTTGTGCAAGAGGAATGGACATTATGAAGAAAGCCATTCAGTTGGCAGACGATTTGGGTATTCGAATTATCCAATTGGCAGGATATGATGTATATTATGAAGAATCAAGTGTTGAAACGAAAAGACGATTTTTAAATAATTTAAAGCTTATTGCTAATATGGCAGAAAAAGCAGGAGTGGTTCTGGGTTTCGAGACAATGGAAACGGAATTCATGAACACCGTAGAAAAAGCGATGAAATATGTTACTTTGGTTAATTCCATTTATCTGAATGTATACCCTGACATTGGTAATATCACGAATGCTGCATCGTCCTATAAAGTTGATGTATTAGAAGATTTGTATATTGGCAAGGGGCATTTAGTCGCGATGCATTTGAAAGAAACGGTTCCCGGAAAATTTAGGGAGATTCCTTTCGGAACGGGGCATGTTAATTTCGAAGAAGCCGTAGAAGCAGCTTGGAATTTAGGGGTTCGTAAATATGTAGCTGAATTTTGGTATACGGGTAACCCCGAATGGAAGCATGACTTGATTTTTGCAAATGAAATGTTAAGTAAAATTCTGCAAAAACAAAAATAATGGGTACGGAAAGGTAACAAAGTGTGAAAGAAAATATAGCAAGGAAAGGATGCCACAATAGTGGTTCTTTTACTTTTATTTATTTGTGGCAGTATCGCAGACAGTTCTGCGATATGCAATGGGTGTAAAGAATGAAAGTAAATAAAAAGGTGATTTCAAATTTATCAAAATGTTATTCAATAGCACCATTGATTTATGAAGGAAAAGAACATTTTCTGGTTGCGACAGAAAAAGTAGATAGATGCCTTTTGTTTGATTTGGATGGAAATCAGGAAGATATTATTTGGACAGAACCAGGCGGTGTTATGAGCATGGTACAGGTTCCGGGAAGTAATGGACAGTTTTTAGCAACGCATAAATTTTATTCTCCGAATGATTCCAAAGAGGCAAAGATTGTAATTGCTACTCCGGTTTCGAAAGGAAATTGGGAAGTAAGGACATTAGTAGATCTTCCCCATGTTCACCGATTCGATATTATAAACAGAAATGGAGTGAATTATCTTATTGCCTGTGCTTTGAAATCAGGGCATGCGTATAAAGATGACTGGTCTATACCTGGAAAAGTATATGCGTCAGTTCTTCCTCATGATTTGAGTGCATTTAAAGAGGATAATCAGTTAGAACTGAAAGTTATAAAAGATAAAATGCTAAAAAATCATGGTTATTATCGTGTGAAGGATAAAGGAATAGAAACAAGCGTTATTTCTGCAGATTGTGGAGTGTTTCAATTTATTCCGCCTGAAAATACGGATGGTGAATGGGAAGTGAAAGAATTACTTAACACGCCTGCCAGCGATGCGGTTTTAGTTGATATGGACGGGGATGGTAAGAAGGAACTTGCTGTATTAGCTCCTTTTCATGGGGATCAAATCAGCATTTATAAACAAAATAATGGTAAATTTGAGAAAGTCTATGATTATGCAGAACTGACGGAGTTTACCCATGCTATTTTCGGAGGAATGCTCTGTGGTAAACCGGCTATTGTCATTGGACATAGGAAGGCAGAGAGAAATTTGCTTGTTTTCACGTACAATGATGTAACGAAGGAGTACCAGATACAAATTATCGATGAAGATTGTGGACCGGCCAATGTTTACCATTATATAAAAGATAATAAGGACATTATTATTTCCACCAACCGTGAGATTGATGAGGTGGCAATGTATACCCTTCAAACGGATTGATGAGGTAATTCTGTATGCCTTTTCACGGATTGATAAGGCGCTTCTGTATACCTTTCAAATAGATTGAGGGAATGCTTGTTCTTAGTATTTCGGTTGGGATACCTGCCATTAAATAGAAAAGTTGGATAAGTTCGTTGTATATATTGTTAATAATAGTGAATCCGGGGTATGGAGGACAATCTTACATTAAAAAATATTTCAAAAGTATCAGTGAATCAGGAGGATACCTTTATGTTAGAAGATTTAAAAAAGCGTGTATATGAAGCAAATATGTTATTGACAAAGTATGGACTGGTAACCTTTACTTGGGGAAATGTAAGTGAAATCGACCGTAAGAGCGGTTACTTTGCAATTAAGCCAAGTGGTGTGGAATATGAGAATTTAAAACCGGAAGATATGGTAATTGTAGATTTGAATGGTAACGTGGTAGAAGGAGATTACAGTCCTTCATCTGATACGGCTACACATGCTGAGTTGTATAAAGCGTTTCCCGAAATTGGAGGTGTGGTACATACACATTCTTCTTGGGCTACCAGCTGGGCGCAAGCAGGCAGAGGAATACCATGTTACGGTACTACCCATGCGGATTACCTGTATGGAACAGTTCCCTGTGTAAGGAATCTTACAAAAGAGGAATTGGAGAATTATGAAGTGAATACGGGTATTCTTATTACTGAGGAATTTGAGAAGTTCGATTATAAAGCGATGCCAGCAGTTTTGTGTAAAAATCACGGACCATTTACCTGGGGTAAGGATGGTCATGAGGCCGTTCATACTGCGGTAGTATTAGAAGAAGTAGCTAAGATGGCAGCACGGTGTGAAATGATTAATCCACGCGTAGAAGAAGCCCCACAGGAGCTGCTTCATAAACATTACAATAGAAAACATGGAGCAAACGCATATTACGGACAGGTAAAGAGATAGAAAAAGCCAGTGATTTAAGCATGGCCAGGAGGGAATAGTGTGAAATACGAAGTATTTTCACACCCTGATTTGAGGCAGTATCGTATCTGCAAGCAGATATGATATGCAATGGGAGCTAGTGTGAAATAAAGCGCAATTTCACACGATGAATTTAAGCGTGCAAGCAAGTTACAGCATGGAAGGCTAAAATGAAATTTTTTATTGATACAGCAAAAGTAGAAGATTTAGAAAAGCAAATGATATGGGAGTTATCTGTGGTGTAACTACGAATCCTTCCCTGATTGCAAAAGAAGGAAGAGATTAAATAATGATGTTGATGTAAAGAAAGTTAATCTATATGTAAATAGAGGCAGCGTACTGATTTAGCAGCAGTATTGCTTAATGCTGATAACTTAGAACTTAGCACAGGTGGTTGATTTTTTTCGTATTGGCACTAATGGTTGGAAGTCTTAATTTAAGTAAGAATAGGAGACTGGTTATGAAAATATTTGAAGGCTTAACATTAGAATCGCTGTTTTTAATTGTATTTGGTGTGTTTATATTCGTGCTGGGAACCACGTCTTTACGTATACAAATAAAAGTGAAGAAAAAAGGAATGGTTCAGGAAGGAACGGTGGTTAGAAGCAATCAGGTTATAAAAAGAGATGCGGAAAATTATCTGATTCAAAATTACTATGATATTAAAATAGAATATCTGGACAACGGCCATAAAGCACAAAGTACAATAAATAGCCTTCAAGAATTTCATGAAGGAGATAAAATAAAGATTATTAAGAATAGTGTTCCCAAGGGAAATATGACCTTATATGAGAATAATACGCTTCCGGTTATTATACCCTGGACTATTATTCTGGGCGGTATTCTAATTTCAATGATACCTACGGCGCAGAATAATTATGGAACACAATATGTTTCTTTTTTATTGGCTGCAATTCTCATATTAGCAGGGGTTTCTCTTATCGTTACCTATATTAAGGACAGAAACCGTAAAGTAATACAGCTGGATGCAACGGTTATTGATATCTTAAAGTGGTATAGTGGCAAGAAAGATAGTAAGTTAATAAAACAGAATGCCTCCTATTATCCAATCTTACAATATACTCTGGATAATCAGCAAAAAACGATAAGAAGTAAATATAGTTCAAGCATGGAAAGTTCATATAAAATCGGCGGCAAAAAAGTATTATATTTTGATTATGAAAATCTTTGTGTTTTAGAAAGAGGCCCCGAAAAGGGTATGTTAGTTGGGGGCATTATACTATTTTGTATTGCGGCCATTGGAATTATGAGTGCGGTATTAGGTATAGTATAATAATTCGGAATTATTAGCTTGTTAATATATACTGGAGAGTCAAAAGTTTTGTATCAATGTCTCTTGAAAAAGAAAGAGATATTAAGAAACTCATTTGATTTGAGAGAAAACAGGTTTTCAGCTTAATGGCCTCCCTTTTTTTGATGGTCTTCCACGTCCGGGTTTCTTTACAGGTGGCTGTTCCTATGCAATATAAGACTTCTTTGCTTTAGTAACAAGGTGCATATATTATTTAATATAAGTATAAAAATTAGTGGCACTTTCACTGTCAAAATAAACTGCAAGAATATAAAGTGTATTGGTATTCTTCACCTTAAAATCCAGGAATCTCATGTCTTGAATGCCAAAGGATTCATAACTGTCATCCATGATTTTTTTGAATTTTCCATTTTCCAGGTCGATTCTAAATACGCCTGTCTTTTTTGGAACACAGATATATTTTCCTGAAATATCATAATCATAGTCGTTTTTGTGTTTCTAAAGGCTCATTGGTTTTTAAAAGGTTAATTGTTGCAGTACTATCCGTGTACCGGTAGACCTTTTTATCCCATTTTCCATTAGACCAGGTGAGTACCCTAAAAGCGTATTCATCCATAGGATAGGATGTCTGGAGTTTCCACTTACCTCCAATCCATGTATATACCTTATCCCCTTTGGACTTGCAGGTTCTATGTTTTACTGCATCATATCAGATGGGGGTTCCGTCAGTTGTCTGTCCCATAAAAAAAATGCCTCTTGTTGAGTTGGAATTATAGAAGACATCAAAAACATGATAGAGTTTCTGTGTGTATTGATTGCCAGGGCTAAACCAGCTGTAGGTGTGGATCTGCAGTCATTGGCAAAAGGCAAAGGATAATACAGTTATAACCTTTCTTAATTTTATCATAATATTACTCCATTAAACTCTCAGATTTTCATCTGCTTTGTTAATATTATGATTTGGGTGTCAGTGCGCCTAGATAAGGGCGAAATATTTAATGGGTGAGAACCCCATCTGATAAGGTGTAGCCACACCATCAGTAGCGAGTCTTGGGTCTGTAATAGTAATATTGCAAACTAAGCGTAGACA
>JBAVPE010000189.1:0-5484 GCA_049692775.1 Anaerocolumna sp.
CACAGCCTGATTTTACTGATATTTTAGGTGCTACCGATAAAAATTATATCTCCATTTTCTGTCTATCCTATGTATGTTTTTACGCAGACCGTCTGAGCGCAGCGAAGGAAAGGCAAGTAAAAACATATATATGATAGACAGAAAATGTTCACAACCCTATCAGCATCTAAAATATCCTCAACAAACCAGTAAAAGCAACAAACTAAACACCAAAGTGCCCAAATAAGATCTTCTCAGCCTCATCATTCCAAAGTCCCTTATGGTTCTTACAGGAATCAGAAAGCTTCTTGAACAAAAGATCCGTTTTCCCTAATTCCTCAAAATCGTCCAAAGCCGTAAGTGGCATATCAAATTGGGTGTAAGTTAACTTCTTCCCTCCCGGTATTTTAGGAAGATTCCTGGTAGCTTCTGCAATACTGTCAATACCGCCAACGTGAGTTACCATAACTGCCGGTTCAATAAGACCTTGGGAAGCTAAATCAATCGCTTCGACCAGATCGTCCGTATTACCGCCGGTAGTTCCCAGTATATGGGTACTGGTATAGTGGGTATTATATAAATTTATTTCCGCCTTAAATTGGTTATCCGTCGGACCTGCAAAGAAATTCATACAGCCGTCAAAAGCTAATAAAGTATCACCCATTTCAGCAACCTGCTTGATTGGTACGTATACAAATACATCATCATAACCATGATTTTCTGTAAGCTTCATCAGTTCCCCTACAGGGTTTTCCATCGAAGCAGTATTGGCATAGATTAGTTCAATCCCTTTTTCTGCTGCCATTTCTTCTGAAATCACTTCCCTTGCCCTGTTAATTCTGTCATCGCTGATATCGGTTACCACAATTCGTTTAGGTTTATTTCCGGCATATAATCCATAGCTGACTGCACCAAGACCCATAGGACCACAGCCTCCCATAATTAACAGATTACCACCGGTCTTCGTACCCATGGCATGCCGGTAATTCTGTTTATTGGTATGATAATTAGCATGATAACCACCGATAATACAGCTCATAGGCTCACCGAGGGAAGCTTCAAAATAACTTTCCCCATCGTAATTTAACAGACAGCCAAGTTCCATAACCTCCTGCGGGATAATGCAATAGGTACATGCACCGCCGAAGAATTCGTAAGAATATCCCGGGGAAGCTAAACTTCCTTTGTAGTTAAGTGCCGGCTGCAGGGCAAATTTCTGTCCGGGTTTAAACTGACTTTCCCACTTTGCGCCGACTTTGACGATATCACCTGCAAACTCATGTCCGATGATGATAGGATTGGTATCAATATTCTGAGGTGCCCTTTTATGCTTTTTGCCCTGTTTCACTAATTTATAGGTAGACATACAGATACTGTCGCTGATGACTTTTACTAATATTTCATTCTCCTTAATTTCAGGTAAATCAAATTCCTCTAATCTTAAATCATCCATTCCATACATTCTGACCGCTCTTGATTTCATATTATCTCCTATCTGTGTGTTTTCACACATGTCATATTTGATATGTGACTAAAAGTTTGTCTCACATTCCATTATTCAGGCATTTTGCTGCTGTTTAATTTGTGGCGACTAAATCGTTACAAAATCTCTTCCTATTATTTATCTCATTTTCCTTAATTATAGGTACACGAATTAAAAGACGAGAATTAGTTTCAGATAATTCTAGCTTATAAATTTATAATTTCAACCTTTTTCATTAATTCCTCTACCAATTCTCTGGTAGGGGGTTTTGTACCTTTGGTTGTCACCGCCCCGGCAGAAGAGGCCAGACCTATTTTGGCACATTCTTCAAAGCTAAGTCCCTGGTCTATGCCATAGGCTAAGGCTGCTACCATAGCATCCCCTGCTCCGACGGTTGAATGGGCTGCCACTTTTAGTCCGGGGCATTTTATAGCTTTGTCCCTTGTTAAAAATAAGGCTCCCATCTGTCCCAGTGAGATTGCTGCCATCTTAATTCCTTTATCTAAAAGCTTATTACCCATCTTGACCAGTTCCTTTTCGTCCGCACGGTAATCCATATGAAAATATTCTTCTAACTCAGCACGGTTTGGTTTAATGTAATCCGGACCTGCTTCCAGGGAATGTATAAATAATTCTCCATCGGCGTCTAAAAATACTTTTGCACCTTTTTCTTTTACCTTTAGAATCAGATCTTGATATACCGTTTTATCAATTCCGTTCGAAATACTTCCAGCCATAACAAAAAGGGTATCCTCCTTCGCATAACAGACTAATTTCTGTGTTAATTGCCCTAACTCTTCTATACTTACCACCGGGCCAGGTTCGTTTAATTCAGTTATAAATCCATTCGCTTCTAAAACTTTCATATTAGTCCTGACTTCGTTTTTAATTTCCACAAATTCAGACTTAATTCCTTGTTCTTTTAAAACCCGTTCTATAAGGATTCCGCCACTGCCCCCCAGAAAGCCGGTTGCAATGGTTTCGCCTCCTAACTCTTTAATGGTTTTGGAAACGTTAATACCTTTTCCTCCCACATCCATAATCACATTTTTAAGGCGGTTCAAGCTTCCCCGCTCCAATTGTTCCAGTTCCACTGTTTTATCTATCGCAGGATTCATAGTTACTGTTATAATCATAGAATCACTCCTTACCGGTAAAAACATTGTATATTTCATCTACACTGCTTTTAATCAGGTTCTCAACTGCTTCTATCGTACATAATTTATCCGCAATGTTTGCCAATACCTCCAGATGTTCATCTCCGACACCGGCAATACCGATTACTACATATATCCTTTCATCTTTCCACATGGTACCCTCTGGAAATATCATAACCGCAATACCGGATTTCTTAATATTCTTTTTTGCTTCTTCCACTCCGTGGGGTATTGCGATTCCATTTCCTATATTAGTTGAAAATGTAAGTTCCCTTTTTAACATTCCATCTATATAGCTCTTGTCTACATAACCGCTTTCATATAATAACTGACCGACTTCACGTATCACTTCTTCTTTTGGTTTTGCTTTACAGTTTAGTAAAATATTGTTTTTTTGTAATAATTCCACTTTATCCTATTCCTTTCTATAAAGACATATCTGTTTACGGCTTCTTGTTTCTACCTATATTATAGTCATTCCAAACCCGTAATTTCAATGAATACAAAAATGAGTTTGACACTATCCGTTAGGGACATTTTTAAACTAACCACTAAATAAATTTTGCCAAAACCGCCCTAAATCCATATGCATTCACTGCACGCATATGGATCCATATTAAACCTGATCCAAATACTGGTTAAAATAATTCTTTAATTCTTTAGAAATAAATGCCTGGATATTATCTTTATCACCTTTAAAGATAATATTTAAAAATTCATCATCTTCAATTAATTTACTACTTAAATAACCCATAATGCTGCTGTTTTCCTTGGTATGGCTATCATCCGGAATTAACATGATGATAACAGCATGGATCTTTTTAAAAAATGAATCCTCGAATTCTGTTAATTCTTTGGTTACACACACAGAAAAGCTGGGCTTTACCACTCCCCTGGTACGGGTATGCAGGAGGGCAAAATCGTATTCCGATATGATTTGGGAAGCAATTTTTTCCCTGCGCCTTATATCCTCTTGTATCAGGAGGCGTTTATCATTATAGGTCGATAATTTTTCAGTTACTGCCACCAGCAATTCATCAAATGTAATGAAATTACTCACTTTAAAAACTAAGAAATCTTTTAAAATAACTTTGATCTGGGTTGCAATAAGATTAACCTGTTCCAGCTGCAGGGAGAAATCTTTATCTGCGGTATTATTTTTTGGAATTTTGGCATATAACCGCACTTTGGCTTCAATCTGTTCTAAGTCCTTATCAATCAGCAGCGGACTGACCCGGATGATATCCGCATTTATATCCTCTAATTTAATACTTGATATCAAAAAATCCAGCTTTTTTAACACCTCCGCCGTTAAATCTTCCTTACCATAGGTAACAATCTCCGCTCTTTCTTTCAAATAACGTTTCAGCTTAGTACACATTAATCTGGAGATACCAATCCCGCTGGCACATACAATTCCAATCTCTACTTTGCGTTTGCTTTCCTTCTGATTTTCAAGGCGTACCCCTGCCGCACCGAAATGCATGGCTAAAAAGCCGATCTCCTCTTCCGGCACCTTATATCCATATCGTTTTGTAATTAAACTGCCTGCTTTCAGGCAGTTTTTAAAAATTTCCGGATAAGTATCTTTTATTTCCTGTAAAAGAGGATTAGAAATGGTCATATGATTTTTAAGACGGATAAAAGTAGGCTGCAAATGAGCCAGCAATCCTACTATAAATTCTTCATCCTGTTTCAATTCATATGCAAGATTCTCATCATAAACATCTATCATATCATTAATAAAATTTAAGATTTCCTCACGTTCCGTCAGGTTTTCAATTTCAATTCCATCATCAATATATTGTAATTTAGAGCCTTTTATATGCAATAATACATATGCTATTTCAATATCGGGAATCTCAATCTGAAATTCCGCTTCTAAAGAATTAGCGATATGCAAAGCCAAATCATAATCTTCATCTTTACTAAGTTTCTCTAAGAGTTCATGATTGGTTTCAATAATTTCCTTCTGCAATATCCGGTTAATTGCAATGGTTACGTGAAGAATTAAACCGATGTAGGAATTTTCAGTTAATCTTAATAACCGCTTATCCCGGATGCTGTTTATGCAGGTAATCACCCGTTTTAAAATATCATTGTTAATTAGGTTGTATATATTTTTCCCATCTTTATCCCTGATTATATCTAACATAGTACGTTCGTTATCATCAGAAATATTTTTCACGATTTTACTATTCATATTTTCATCAATAAATTTCCGGACGGCTGACCGGTAATTTTTTTCACTGCCTTCTAAGGCAACTCCGTATCCTTGTTTTCGTATAATTTTTAAATCGTATTGATGGAACCAGCTTTCAATTGCTTCCATATCATTACTTATAGTAGCTTCGCTGACTCCAAATATATTTCCGTAATAATATAATTTCTTAGGTGTCCTGTCTTTTAATATCTCTAAAATCAACCTTTTTCTTCTATCATCCTTATCACCGGAATCAATGACATCTTCCTCCTTTAAACAAGAAAATAAGTTCTTTTTATCCGCTTCTCCTCCGTCCAGCCAAATCCCAATACCCGTTTTCGTCTGCAAGGAAACCTTATACTTTTTTAAAGAAGCATCAATATATTCCAGCTCCCTTTGTACGGTCCTTTTACTGACTTTAATTTCATCAGCCAGCTTCTTAATCGAAATACTCTGATCTTCCTGTAATAATATAAGCAATATCTGTCGAAGACGCGGTGTAAAATCCATGAACTTATCCCTCCTTTTCTTAAATGAGTACTCTCGGAAACTCTCACAGCCTGTATTTGCTGATATTTTAGAGGCTGTCGACAAAATTTCACCTCCATTTTCGTGATGTCATAGGTATGTTTTTACGCAGACCGTCTGAACGTAGTGAAGGA
>JBAVPE010000190.1:0-43336 GCA_049692775.1 Anaerocolumna sp.
CATCTATCCCGCTTGCACCTTTATTGGCAACTACCTTTTTATAGGCCCGGTTTAGATTTTCCTTTGTTAATATCACTTCCATTAATTCCATTGTTGTTACTCCTCTTTCTACTATAAGATTCCTACACATCGCCCCTCCCGATTTAAATAATATCCTTCGGTTACGTTCCTACTCTTCTTATTCATCTGATTTCTGGCTAATGTATTATTTTATAAGTAGCGATTTGTACTATAAATCGCTTCAGTCCTTCAGCTGTTATGCCTACTATGACTTCATCTGACTCCCTCCCCAAACCTATTTCGACCATATCTTCTGATATGTGGGTAGGGTCTCCCAGGGTAAGACACTAATCTTTCATTCCACAACCTCTTGATTTACAGAGATTTATCACTTACCTCCAATTCACATATAAGAATTAGATATTTCCGTCTTCCTTTTCATACCTCAACAACGATCTCGTATAAATCAAAGGTTCCTTCAATTTACTTTACTTTCATTATATCCCCATTATCTAGTTCTTCTATATCCTCATCTATTTTACTTATATCATCGAACACAGACGTCATCTATCTATAATCCTTGAATAAGTTCCAAAATTAGAGTATATAGTAATTTTAGTCCATAAAATATTAGAATAGTTGCACATAATCCATTGAGATATTTTACAGCTCTATAAAATTTTTCAATAAACCTGTGAACCATAAAAGCTACAGATGAAAACCAAATAATAGATGCCCCACATACGCCAGCAATAAAATAAATTGACATGTTATTCGGTAATGATGATTTAAAACCGCCTAATAGCAATGAGCCATCAATAATTGCTTGTGGATTAAGCCATGTTACAGAGAAACTAGCTACAATTATTTCTTTGACATTAAATTGGTTATTTATATTAGTCTCTACTTTTACGTTTGAACGAAAAAGCCCAAATGCAATATAGAATATAATTATCGAACCCAAGGACATAATTATATATCGCAAAAAATTATACTTATCTAATAATATTCCTATTCCGGCATAGCAAGATATTGCTAATGAAATATCAAATACTATAACAAAAAATGTTGTTATTATAACTTTCCTTTTATTTTTTTGAATTGCAGAATTAATCACATATAAATTCTGTGTTCCAATTGGCGCCACATATGCCAATCCAAACAATAATCCCTGTAATACCGTATTAACCATTCTGCTCTCCTCCAAATAGTATAGCATTTTTATCTAAAATAGAAATTTTATCTATACCTAGATCTTTATATATCTGTTTGTATTCATTTTGAAAATGTGTCTTTTTTCTAAAGCATTTTGTAAAATATGAAAGTCCAAACAACCATAATGAATAAAGCTCTGAACCAGTTACATTTTTCAAGTTATAAGGAGGTATGCTGCCTCCTAAAAAATCGCAATTCATAAAAAATCGATTGGCATCGTAATCAATAATTTGAATCTGAAATTTTTCTCTATTATTAAATATTGCAGACCCGGGATACGGCACCATTACAGATAAATGGGTAACATCAATGTAATCCCTGTTAATAAGTTCTCCGGCAAATTTTATTAATGATATCATGCTGTCTACTGTGTCATTTGGCAAACCTAAAATCAAATAAGCCTGTACTTGCATACCATATCTTTTAATCATTTTACAAGCATTTACAGATTTTTCAATATTAACTGCCTTATTAAGTATTTCTAATGATTTTTCATCATTGCTCTCTATACCTAATGCAACTTGTATACAACCAGCTTCCTTTATTAATTTTAAAGATTCCTCATTTACATTCATTGGATATATTTGACACCACCATTTAACACCTAGCTTTCTATTAATTATCTCCTTGCAAATCTGTTCCGCATGTTCTAAATCGGAAAGAAACTCTAAATCCCCCATAACAAAAAATTTTTTGTTATATTTATGTACTAAGTGCTCAATTTCTTCAACAACTCTATTTACTTCTCTTTTTCTATAAGTTTTATTACTTGCATTATCTGCTGTACAATATATACAATTATTTTCGCATCCCCGTGCTGTATAAACTCTCGGAACAATTATTTTTAAAATTTCATCATCATATAGATCATAATCTAACTCTGGCAATACATTAATATCAACGACAAAATTATTTATATTTGTCGCTTCTCTTAATTCTCCGTTTAACCTATATACCACATTATAGCAGTTAAAGGCGATATCCCCTTTTTCCTTATATTTGTCTAAAATATCTTTTATCGTAAATTCCCCTTCATTTTTAACGATAAAATCAATATTTCTATTACGATTCATAACTAAATCGCTATTGTTAGTAGGATAATATCCACCTGCAAAAATAAATACATATGGATACATTTTCCTAATTTCATTAATTATCTCAAAACAATTGTTTTCCGATATAGTCATCATAGATAAGCCCCAAAACTTTGCCTTATACAAAGCGATTTTCTCTATTATTTTCGAAAGGCTAAATCTTTTTCCACTTTTCTTTCTTTCTAAAAAGTCAAGCAAGTGAAAATCCAGCACCTTTACTTTATATCCATATTGCTCTAAATATGTAGCTATTGACAAAATACCATTACTGGGTTCTGTTGGAAGGTCACCTAACAATTTTCCAGCATATTTCTCCATAGTTCTCCAATAGTTATATTCAATTTTAGTGTTTTCAGACACAATTAAATCTTTAAACAATATAGGCTGCACAAGTATAATATCATATTCCATCTTTACTCCTCTCTTTCTATTAATAGTTTTGATAATGCCTTACCGCATGAAGTTTACTCCCGTTTGAGAAAAATTGAGCTGCCGTTGCCATTCCGGAAAAAGATAGTGGAATCTATTTCCGCCGGAAACACAAGCCGTTTTTAAATATAGGTAAAATCCATCCGCATCGGATTCATTACTGGATGCATTTCTCCGATAAAGTAAGCATCATCTCGAATTCTTTATACAAAAAATAAACCGAGTCTATGAATCCATCAGATGACTCTGATACACTATCCCAAAAGTATTTAATATAGTATCCATGGATGAAATGGCCGAAATACAGGCACTGGAACATATGGTTTAACATCATAACCAAAAGATAATTGAAATGTAAAGCTATAAAATTCATTCAAGAACTTGAAATCAGTTTATTGTGCAATACGCTATTACCACCGCTAAGGCATTCAAGTTGAAGTATTTAGTAACTGTAGGAGTACCAGATTATGCATAATAAGCAAGTGTAATATAAGTAAATGTTAATGAAAAACCATAGCAAAGAAAGCTAAACACTATATTTTTTATACTGATTTTCAATATAAATCCTCCTTTAAATTATTTATATTAACTGCTTATGTATAAACAACTATCCCCCCCTAAACTAATACTAATAATACTATAATATTCCAAAATGTGCAATATATTTAATATTTTTTACAATTAAGCAATATATTATAAGTTGAGACTGCAATATCATTCTTTCATGCTCTATTAAAAAGGGAATGGATAAACAGATTTAAAATATTAGATTATAGACATGCTTACCGTTTAGTATTTGAATATATAGAAACACTTTATAATATTGTAAGAATACATAGTCATTGTGGACATTTATCACCAAATCAATAGGAAGCAAAATATCAAAAAGAATTAATTCAATTATATCAGGTATTGTGCCATCTCTTCCATCACAGACAGATAATCCTGCGCCTGCTGCCCGCTCATTGCTGGAAGGTTTTGCTTAACAATCATTAAAAAGAGTCTGGAGAAGGAGTTTACATTTCGAACAAATCTTTCTCTTTATCTTGTAGAAGACGCTTCTTAAACGGCGCGCGACATTTTAGGGGTGCTTCAATAAATTTATGAAAGTAGGTAAAAATTATGGCAGCAACTCCAGCTTGGCCTGTTTTGCAGACAGGCAGTTCAGGAAAAAATGTGAGCGCTTTACAGTGCTTGCTGACTTTCCAAGGGTATTCCCTCACAATAGACGGAAGTTTTGGGCCAAACACCCAAACCGCTGTGATCAACTTCCAAAGAAGCAGAGGCCTCACAACTGACGGCGTAGCAGGGGTGAACACCCTGTCTGCTCTGATTGTCACGATACAGAATGGATCCAACAACTACGCAGCCAGAGCAGCACAGTATCTGTTGAGCAAGTTCGAAACCATTACTGTGGACGGCATTTTCGGTGCCAACTCGACAACCGTTGCGAAAAATTTCCAGCAGAAGATGGGAATTTCGGCCGATAGTATTATCGGTCCCACCACCTGGAAGTTCCTTTTTAGCTATAGCGTTTATCCGTCTACAGGTAATGGATCAACATATTGCAATAATAGTTACTTGACACAGAGTCAAATGGCCGTGAATGCTCAATATATCCTTGATTATTTCCGCGTTAAGGGTTGGACCAAAAATGCCGTCTGCGGTATGCTTGGAAATATGCAGACAGAAAGTACAATTAATCCAGGTATTTGGCAGGGTCTGCATGAGAATAACATGAGTGGTGGTTTTGGTTTGGTCCAATGGACACCGGCAACAAATTATATAAATTGGGCTCAGGGCAGCAATTTGCCGGTCGCCGATATGGACAGTGAATTGAAACGTATTCTGTATGAGGTAAGTGCAGGTCTACAGTTTTATGCTACTTCTACGTATAATATGACTTTTACACAATTCACACATTCTACAGAAAGTGCATATTACCTTGCCTGTGTATTTTTGCACAATTACGAAAGACCGGCAAATGCTTCCCAAGATCAAACACGGGGTAATCAAGCAACCTATTGGTATAATACATTAAATTAAAAGCATCAGATTTCATGATGCCCTAAACGTAAATAATCGGCCAAGGACAGCACACTTTGGCCGATTTATTATTAAACTGAGTAATATCTAAATTGTACCCTGCGGATATTATTCATTTTCCCAATAATTCTGACTGGGGAGATAAAACTGCTGTATATCACTGTATTTAAGCTGAGCTTCGAAGTGATCACTTCCGGTTGCGTGTATGGCAGGCATACTTAGTACAATACCGTCAGGCTTTAGAAAACAAGAAACATTATCCGGTATGCTAAAAGGATCTACTGTTTGATATTCCGGTGATTGAAGGCCTAGCATTTCAGGGAAACTGTCTTTATCATATGAAGTTATTGGATTCGTGGGGAAAAAGGCTTTCTCGAAAAATACCTTTTCAAAATCAGCATTGGTTTTATACAAATTTTTGAGAGTAATTTCTTTCATAGTCTGTAAGTCTACATTGAGTGGAATCAGGTTATTGACCGGATATGCACTACCTTCGATGTAATTTGATCCCCAAAAAACAATGCTTACTATTTTACTGTTTTGCAATGTAACTGCGGACTGATAATCGATGGTCAAACCGGCATCACTTGTGAATAGAGATGTATCAATTTGTGCAAAGCTCTGCACTTTTTCATAGACCAGTGTATTTAACGCTTCAATATCATTATCAGAGAAACTTGGATATTGAATTTTAATTGAGCTGTTTTTATTGGGTGCTTCTGTATAAAGCATCATCTTATAGCTTTCAGATGAAGAATCTACACTGCTCGTTTGATTTTCTCCAACACTTGAGCCAGAGGATGGTTGTAATGATTCTTTGCCCGATGTCTGAGAAGAAGAAGGTTCGACGGAAAAAGGTACAAAACCGGCAGGCATACTGGAAATATCACCGTTTTGCGAACAGGCACTAAGAATGAGCAGAAGCACGGACAAGAGCAGGATAGCAACTGCTCTTTTAGAAAAATGTACATGTTTCATGACAGCCTCCTAAGTTATTTCTTTTATTCCATATTATACCTTATCCGCACTCTTATTGCAATCGTAAGAAAACTTAAAAACCACGATAGGCATCCTATTTTTGTTCTTCTGTAAATAAAGACAATCTTCGCTATTACTATGCAATAATGTATTACATAAATTGGAAATTATTGTTGCGATCTGCCAAATAATCTGTCATTTTTTACAAAATGACAGATTTAATATTCCTGCTTTTCAACTAGCAGGAAAAGCAGATGCTGTCAACAAATTAGTCAAAATTTGCTTTTCCATATGTTTACATATTTGCATTTTCCATCTCTTTATTACTCGAAAGGTGGAATTCAGTATGATAATAGATGATATTATTAAAATACAACGTGGTGACAATGATTCGACTTTAAAACTCATAGAAAAGTTTAATCCAATCCTGAAAAAATATGCTTATAGTCTTTATTATGAAGATGCGTATGATGATCTCCTTGTTGACTTTATCGAATTACTTTTCAATATAAGCATTAAGAAAATACAAAACAAAGAGGATGGATGTATAATCTCTTATCTAACTACATCAATACATAATAGTTATATCAAGAAGCTGATAAAAATAAAGCAAATGCTGAATTTTACAATCTATTCGGATTTAACAGAGAAAGAATTGTACTACATTGATTCAATAACTGCGACAAATGATACTTATATAAACACTGATTTTGATCTTTTAAGAAAAATTTTAACAAATCCAGAATTTATTATAATTAAGAAAATTTTTTATGACGGATACTCAGTTACGGAAACTGCTAATGCCATTGGCATTACCAGGCAGGCGGTAAATCAGATGAAAAACAGAGCCTTAAAAAAGTTGAAAAAAATATTTGTGGACAAGCATTAGGAGGTAAATTATGGATCACATTATAGACTATTGTAAATTTATTCTTGCATTTTCAGGAGGTATTTTAGGTTGGATTCGAGAATATTTTTGAGATATTTTTTGCGCAAATCTCACGTTTGGGATTTATCAGGGGATTATAATTATGCGATTATGATCATCTACAAATACAACACTTGGTTTATGTTTTTTTGCTTCTTCGGGTGTAAGCTGCACATATGCCATAATATCTATTAAGGTTCTTCCCGGCTTCATTGTCTATAAAAAAAGAAGCGCCCGTTTACGCAATAGAAAAATCTATTGCATAGTAAACAAGCGCTCCATATTGAACTAAAATTATAATTTTATCCAATTATTTACTTATATACAATGTAAAATGGAATAATTTTTAGTTCCTGCCGCTTCTGTTTACATGGTCAAGACTATATAAATTTAATATTCCTATTATTAGCATAACATCTTTCTGTAGTACCATTCTATGTACTATACTGATACTTTTCTATTTCGTTTCCTATCTGAAAATTCATACAGTATAGTGACATTAGATAAAGTTCAACTATCTTCTAGTACATTTACTTTCGTAGTATAACTTATATCATTTAGTTAATCAAGAGATACTTTTTGCAATCAATTTGGCTTGAAATTATTTCGTTTTCTTACTATTTATTGTTTGAGTGGAATATTGGAGTTTTTCAATTTGCTTTTTCTCTGGCACTCGCTACATTCTGCGTCATGAATTGAGATAATACCTCCACAAACAGGGCAAGTGTATTCTTCATTCTGTAGTTTCATAAACTCCACAAGGCCAGCCTCTTTTACGGTCTGACTATTTTTCATAATGCTTGTATCATAACGGGTATTATAGCTTTTTTCAAGTGACTTAATTTGTTTACAAGCATAATCAACACATTCAAAACAATAAGTAAGTCCCTTTCCCTTTATGCAGTCTTTTATCTTGCAGTTTCTGCAATGCTCCGGTTTTCCTGTATCGCTGTTCAGGCAACCCGCACATGGCTTCTTATGATAGCAGTGTTTATAACAAACCATGCAGTTCATGCCACAAGGGGCAAACATCGAAATTTCAATTATATCTGGCATTTTCATATTTTGGGCTCCTTATGAATTCCTGTTATATATTCTGATGTTCTTTCCTTCCGGTAAGGCAACTTCACCGTCGGCACTGGGATAACTGAGTAAAACGGTTTTATCCTTGTTGTATAACATAATTCCTTCATAAGTTAAAAAGGAATTCTCTGGTCTTACCTGAATATCAGTCAATAAACTGTCCTCGTTTAGAACTCCTGAACCAATTGAGGAAACCGATGACGGTATTATAAACTTCTCCAGATAAAAACAGCCTGCAAAGGCATTTTCCCCGACGCTTGTTACACCGTCAGGAAGTGAAACGGATTTTAAACCTCTACAGAGGTAAAATGCTTTTTCTCCAATAGGTTTAAGATTTTTTGACCATGTTATGTTTTCAAGTTTGCTGCTCCAGAATGCCCCGTCTCCAATGACGGTTACGCTGTCAGGTAATACAATACTTGTTAAATTAGTGCCATAGAATGTGGACGCTTTTATTTCTGTGATACCTTCGGGGAGAGTAACTTCGTAGTTACGCTATCTGGTAAATTGATTTCGGTTAAAGCGGTATTGTCAAAGGCTCCTTCTCCAATCTTTGCTATGCCACCGGGAAGAATAACTTTTAAAACTCCAGAATTTTTAAAAGCATAATCCCCGATTATAGCTACACCTTTTGGAATCTGAACCGTTTTATCACTCCCGCTATACTTGATTAAAACTCCGTTAACAATTTCAAAATTCGAATCCTTTGCTTCTGCCTGAAACCAGGTAATATTAAGTAACAGGAATACACTTAGAGCAAGGATTAGAGAAATATAAATTTTTTTCATTATCCCCTCACCTTTCTATTTATTTTAAATAATGATGCACTTATATTTTTAAAATAATACTTTTCTTAAATGTATGTTATATTATTTCTTTGTCAATTTTATGGCTGTTCTTACTTGGTATTCCCATTGCTGTAAGTTTCTTTGCTATGGTATAAGCTCCATAGCCTTGAAGATATAGGTCAAAAATCAGACGAACCGTTTCTGCTTCTTTCTCATTTACCGTAATGCTTTTATCCACCGGATGATAATCATATCCAAGACTTCCATTATAGCCAATCAGCCCTCCACGTTTCATCTTCATCTTAAGCCCCATCTTAACATTTGCAGAAATTGTTTCAACATCCTGCTGGGCTATTGAACTAAGAATCGTCAGTAGCAGTTCTCTATTCATGGAAGGTATTAATATTTTCATTTTCAAAGACTACCGCTATCTGTCTGTCCTTAAGCATCTTTACATAAGTTAAGGTATCTACTGTATTTCTGGCAAATCGAGATATAGACTTTGTTAGGATCATATCAATTTTTCCATCCATACAATCCTGCATCATCTGCTGAAAGACATCTCTTTTATTTGACTGTATCCCGGTAATTGCTTCATCCGAATTAATACCTAGGGTTCAATCCAATCAGACATATAAATTGGTATGATTTTACACGATAGCCCACAGATATAATGACGTCCAAGTTATAGTAGTCTACTTGATAGGTTTTGCCACCCTCAGTCTGATACATTAAAATTTCAGAATTCATGCCCACACCTCACACTCATTTTCTCCGCACGGTTACTTTTAACAACGATTGTATATTTTTCATTTTCCGACATAGGCTTGTCCTCCTAATTTTCAAAATTGAGTTGAAAACGAAGGACAAGTGGCGGTGATCGACATCTTGCAGTAATTCTGTATAACAAAAAAAGAGCATACCTACAGACATATTTGTCCATTTGTACGCTCTTATGTTTCAGTTCGTGTTCTTCATGTTCCGGCAGTTTGTATTGATAGGCATACCTCTCCAATAAGAAGTACAGGCTTTTTTCGATATCTTTCTCATCGGGATGTCCCTTTTCTCTACCCGCAATTAGTGCTAATTTGCCTTCGCAATTTAAATTAAATCCCAGCGGGCTGTATTCACCAGAACAATTGAACTCGCCAATAACTGTACATCCTTTTTCTGATAGTTTCTCTTTGATTAGATGTTTCTCCCCAAATTCAGCTGACGTGAAAAAAATGAATGCTTTTTTATTCATACTGGGCATCTTCTCAAGGAACTCATATACTGTTTTATGAAATTTTGAGCCATAGATACCTGATCCAAAACCAATCAGGTCGTACTCTACTAAATCTTCTGTCTTTACGTTTTCAACCTTTGCAAGTTTAGCATTCATTTCTTGTGCCATGACTTGAGCAATCTTCTCTGTGTTCATTTTGTGATATGATTTGTAAATAATTAATGTTTTCATGTTCTTATCTCCATCTTCTATATGTTAATACTATTTTCTAAATCCTCTTGCAATGAATGAATACTATATTCATTCATGTTGCAGTAAAAAATTTTATCTTTATACGAATACTTATTTTGATTTATTCCTTTTTAAGTAAAGATTTCACCCACTCGCGTTTATCCCATAGTGCCTGAAAACTTTTCCCTGAAAGAGTCTAGAATAACAGCAAGTTCTGTTCTTTGTTCTTCTGTAATTGTAATATTTTCAGTTTCTTCCTGAACTGGAACATACTCTACAAAGAAAAATAACTGGCAACCTGCTTCCATAAGATCCTTTATAAAAGATTCACTTGTTAATGTCTCAAAATTTGTTCTTGTAACAGTAAATGAGAGACCGTAAAAGATGCCATAATTTATAAATTTTTCTAAAGCTTTCTGTATGCTGTCATAAACTCCAATTCCTCTCCTGCTGTCCGTATCGATTTCAAATCCCTCCATGTTTATGACAGGAATTACGTTTTTCTGATTTTGTAACTTGGTAATGATACTATCCGTAATAAGTAAGCCATTTGTAAAAAGGGGAAATATTGCTTCCGGCAGATCATTTGTAATGTCAAGAATGTCGGGTCTCATAAAATTACCTTTAAAGCATTGTTTAAAAAGACATTGATAGAATTGTTTAATTGCGTGTTATAACCATTGTTTTCTTCCAAAGAAATCTCCTCACTTTACTTCATTTTTTCGGTAAGTATTGAATGAACATTTTAGTATTCATTCACCAACGGATAAAAAAGTACCTGACTTTTCCTTCTATTTTGGGAAATCAGTCAGCCCTTTCATTATAAACTCCACTAGGTAATCAATAATCTGGGGAAAATGGCAAATACCAATTTCCTCCTTATGGATCTCAATATAAGGTACTGAATTAAATAGACTAAGTATAAACTCATCATCCAAATCGTTCCTAATTTTCTTTTCCGCTTTCCATTTTTTAATTAATTCTGCTGTACTACTATTCATCAATTCATAGATTCCCACTATTCCTCCTTCTTGATAAAACTCCCTCTCTAACTTATTAAAAAGATCTCTGTTATACCATTCCTTTAATATCGGGTTAGAATTCATACCTTTTAGATTTAACGTAATTGTATCTTTAAATCCTTTGGAACTGAATAACTCTTTTCCGCAATTAAAAATATCTGCCTTTTTATCTTCCATTTCAACCTCCGGCGTTTATGCAATTTCCACTAAAATACACAGTTCAGCTTATATTGTTATAATAAACAGTATTTTTTTAATATTTATTTACACAGATATCCCGTCATGGTAAACTTTACATGAGGTGAATATAATAATGATAACAGGATCGCTGAGCTTAGAATGAAAATCGAATTAGGAAAACTTACCATTACAGATGAAATCGTTAATTAGCTTTGCAAAAGATATCGTGTTAATGACTTATGCTTAAGCTATGGAACTGGTGGAGCATTTTGTAAACTTAGATACGTCTGTGGGCAATACACTGCCGGTTATGGTTATTATGTATTATCATAAATAAAATTATGGGAGGATAAAAAAATGTTAGAAAAAATGCTTGATAATGTAAGGAATTTGACACCGCTTGTACATAACATTACAAATTATGTGACGGTAAATGACTGCGCCAATATTCTGCTGGCTTGCGGAGCATCGCCCATCATGGCAGATGATATCGATGATGCACCGGATATTACAGCTATCTGCGGAGGATTAAATATTAATATCGGTACCTTGAATGCGGGAACGATTCCATCCATGTATGCATCCGGCAGAAGATCCAATGAGTTGGGACATCCGGTGCTTTTAGACCCGGTAGGTGCAGGGGCATCAAAAATAAGAACCGACACAGCATTAGGATTGTTAAACAAAGTGCAATTTACAGTAATTCGTGGAAATATATCTGAGATAAAAACACTGGCACTGGGTTCCGGCTCTACCAGAGGTGTGGATGCGAATTCACTGGATGCCGTGGCGGAAGAAACCGTGACGGATGGCATAGCATTAGCTGAAAATTTTGCCCGGAAAACAGGCGCGGTTATTGCTATAACCGGAGCAATCGATATTGTTGCAGACAGTAAAAAAGCATATGTAATCCATAACGGACATCCGATGATGGGACGGATCACCGGAACGGGCTGTATGCTCAGTGCCATGATGACGGCGTATCTTTCAGCTAATCAGGATAACCCCCTGGATGCGGCAGCTGCAGCGGTATGTGCTATGGGACTGGCCGGAGAGAAGGCACACGAACGCCTTGGGCGGCGGGATGGAAATTCTACTTACCGAAACTACTTAATTGATGAAATATATAACCTTACCGGCAAAGAGTTAGAGGATGGAGCGAAGTATGAAGTGCGATAAAAAAACGATGCTGCTTTATGCAGTAACAGACAGAAGTTGGACAGGCAAAAAAACTCTTTTTGAACAGGTAGAAGAAGCTTTAGAGGGTGGTGCTACCTGTATTCAGCTCAGGGAAAAAACATTAGATGAGGATGCGTTTCTTAAGGAAGCATTGGAGATGAAAGAACTGTGCCGTCATTATAAGGTACCGTTTATAATCAATGACAATGTAGAATTGGCAATAAAGTGCAGAGCAGATGGGATTCACGTAGGTCAGCACGATATGCAGGCAAACAATGTACGTACTTTAGCGGGAGTTGACATGATACTTGGAGTTTCCGCCCAGACAGTAGAACAGGCCGTTACGGCGGAAAAAAGCGGAGCGGATTATCTCGGAGTCGGAGCTGTGTTTTCCACTTCTACCAAACTTGATGCGGGCAGTGTTTCATACGATACGCTCACAGAAATCTGCAATGCGGTTTCTATTCCGGTGTGCGCAATCGGAGGCATATCCAAAAAAAACATGATAGAACTGAAAGGAACAGGAATTGACGGTGTGGCACTTGTTTCGGCTATTTTTGCCGCAGAGGATATTAAAGAGGAATGCCGGGAGCTGAAAATACTCTCACAGAGGGTGGTGGAAGCATGAAAATAAAAGGAGCGATATTCGATTTGGATGGTACGCTGTTAGATTCTATGTTTATCTGGGACACCATAGGAGGAAACTATTTACAGAGCAGGGGTATCACACCAATGGAAAACCTGAATGAAACTTTTAAAAATATGAGTCTGAAAGAAGCCGCCCAATACTATCGGAAGAACTATGGGCTCACAGAAGATGTGAAAACAATTGTGGATGGTGTAAACCAGATGATAGGGCATTATTATTATGAACAGGTATTACCAAAAGAAGGAATAAAGGAATTTCTGGATATTCTGGTAAAAGAAGGTGTAAAAATGTGCGTGGCTACTGCTACAGATTTACATTTGGCTGATGCCGCACTTAAAAGAACCGGACTGCGGGATTATTTTTGCAGTATAATCACTTGTACCGGAGTAGGCTCCGGAAAAGACAAGCCCAAAATATTTGAAACCGCTCTTTTGGAGCTTGGAAGCCCCAAAGAAAATACGGTTGTTTTTGAAGATGCGCTCTATGCAGTACAGACAGCAAAAGAAGCCGGATTTACGGTTGTAGGGGTCTATGACAGTTCAGAAGCAGATAACGAAGAAACCATAAAAAAAAGGGTGGATATTTTCATCCGTTCATTTCATGAAATGAGGAATTATATTGATTAAGAAAGTACTTACAATTGCCGGCTCAGATTCCAGCGGCGGAGCGGGAATCCAGGCGGATATTAAAACGATTACGGTACACAAAATGTATGCAATGAGTGTGATAACGGCCCTGACAGCCCAAAATACAATGGGCGTAACAGGGATTATGGATGTTGCCCCTGAATTTGTAGAACAGCAGCTGGATGCCGTTTTCTCGGATATTGTTCCGGATGCCGTTAAAATAGGTATGGTTTCGAACAGTGCTATTATCCGCGTTATTGCCCGGAAATTAGATGAATATAAACCAAAAGCGATTGTGATAGATCCGGTAATGATTTCGACAAGCGGCTTTAAGCTGATTACGGATGAGGCTCGTGATACGCTTATTTCTGAGCTTTTACCTCTGGGAACCATTGTGACGCCTAATATCCCCGAAGCAGAAGTTCTATGCGGATTTTCGATAACTGGTGAAAATGACATGATAAGTGCCGGAAAAGCAATTGAAGCAAGCTTTAGAGGAGCCGTTCTGGTAAAGGGAGGACATCTGATTCATGATGCCATGGATTTGCTTTATGAAAACGGACATACTTATTGGTACCGTTCGGAACGGGTAAATAATCCGAATACACATGGCACAGGCTGTACGCTCTCCTCTGCAATTGCCTGTAATCTTGCTGCCGGTAAGACATTGGATGATAGTATTAAATGTGCAAAAGATTATCTTACCGGAGCCCTTAAATCCATGCTTGATCTGGGCAAAGGCTCCGGTCCATTGAACCATACCTATTGTATTTAAACAGGATTGTTTAAGCAAAGCTAAGTTTACGTGTAAAATCCACACTTATTTGTACTTAAAAAGGCGGGCTGCACATATAATTATTCTGTACTCCTGGCAGCCCCCTCACCTCACCGTGATTTATAGTGTAACGGTTTTCCCTGTTGCTATTATAAAAAATACTCGCTCAAAGCCAACTTTTTATTACGTTTTGTGCCTTAAGCGAAGCGAAAGGAATGGATATAATTATGAATAAGATTTTCTTAGCTGCTCCTTTTAAGAGCCTTGTAGATGAAAATAACTTAATTATGGATGACAAGTCAAAAGAACAAATCTCTAATCTCATTATTTATCTGGAAAATAAAGGTTTCCATGTACATAATGCCCATAAACGCGAGCAGTGGGGACAACAATTCATGCCGCCTGACCAATGCACTCAAATTGATTTCAATCAAATTAGCGATTGTGATATTCTTATTGCGTTTCCGGGCAACCCTCCATCGCCAGGAACCCATATTGAAATCGGATGGGCATCTGCATTGGATAAAAGAATATTTCTGTTGCTTCATGAGAGTATAAATAATTATGCCTATCTCATTCAAGGCTTACATACTGTCGCTAATATAACTTACATTGTTTATTCAACGGAAGAGGAATATTACAAAGAACTTGATAAATATTTTTGATTTGGAATTTGGGGTTACTATACACAGCCGATATACTCGACGTGCTTTTTGTGAGTGCAGCGAAGCGAAAGTCACAGAAAACCGGAGTATAGCAGCGCCAAAACGCTGGTTTTACGTTTTGTGTGCATCGCGAAGCGTGTTACGGTTCACAGATCTGCTGATTTTTGCAGAGTTGTGAATCGTAACAATTTGGGAGGGAATAGACATGAAATATATCAATTTCCAAGAAGCATATTTACATAATCTGAATGATGTGTATTATTCCCCTGAATTTATTAATATGCCGAGAGGCTATAAAAGTAAGGAAAAGCTAAACTTATCATTTACAATTACTGATCCTATTGATAGAATATGCTGCTTAAAATCAAGAAAAACAAATATTATATTTAATTTTGCAGAAGCGCTGTGGTATCTATCGGGTAGTAATGAACTTTCTTTCATTGAATATTATGCGAAAAACATGCGAAAATACTCTGCGGATGGTGTGACTTTAAAAGGTACCGCTTACGGTCCCAAAATTTTTTCATATGGCAAAAACCACATTAATCAATGGGATAGATTAATAGAAGTATTTAAAGAAGATGTAGATAGTAAAAGAGCCCTTATAACAATTTTTGATCCTAATGAAAATCTATTGCTTAAGAATATTGATGTTTCTTGTACGATTGGATTGCAATTTTTTATCCGAAATGACGCTCTGTTCTTAACAACATTCATGAGGGCAAATGATGCTTATAGAGGTATGATAAGTGATGTATTTTCGTTTACATTTATTCAGGAAATGTTAGCAACTCAATTAGGTCTTAAAATGGGAGAATATTGCCATAATGTAGCTACTGTGCATGTTTATGAAACAGATAATGCTAAAGTGGAAGATTTATTATCCCAGCCAATCGAAAAAAGCGATAAATGGATATTTCCATCTATGCCCTGCGGAAACAATTGGGATAGTGTTAAAACCGTACTTTTATTTGAAAAGCAGTTAAGAGAAAATAAAATCAGCCTGAATCTTGAAAAAATACATGATATTGAGATTGAACCATACTGGAAACAAGTCATTATTCTATTTGCACTTTATCAACATATTATGTATAAGAGCCAAATTGACTATACACTGTTTAATGAACTAATACCTTTATATCAATATCTGGTAAAATGCAAATGGAGTGAGCTTTTTGAGGAGGTGAAATAAGTAATGGGAACATCATGGAAAGATAAAACCGTATCGCAAAACTTCAACCAATACAATGATATGCTAGAAGATATATTAGGGTTTCATCATATTTTCCAACTTATACAAAATGATTCGGATATACAATCCATTTTAGATTATGGCTGTGGTCCGGGCAAAGTATCAAAACGCTTATCAAAGCTTAATGACGCATACGATATTTATGCCGTGGATCAATCAGAGGAAATGATAAATCTTGCATCATTGACCAGAAATCGGGCTAATATCCACTATCAATTAATTCAAAACAACAATCTGAACTTCATAAAATCTAATTCCCTTGACTGTGCAATAGTTTGTTTTGTGATTATAAATAACTCCGATCCATGCCAGATCTATACTATGTTAAAGGAAATCTACCGGGTTTTAAAAGCACATGGCCAATTAATTATATTGGATTCAAACCCAAATGCCATTGGGGTTGAATTTACGACATTCGTCAACGGCGAAAGGGGGAAAGTTTATAAGCCGGGAGATAAAAGAAAGCAATATCTTAAAATACCAGGACAGCCAGATTTGATCTTAAATGACTGGTATTGGTCTAAGAATGACTATTTAGCATGGATAGCCAAGGCAGGCTTTAAATCGGTCGAAGTAACAGAGCCGGCATTGGATCGTTTATCGCAGGAAACCAGACAGTTTTTCGAGGAAAAGTATGACTTCAATCAATGGGGTAACGAAAAAATCATACCGCCATTTGTTGTTTTCAAATCCGTAAAGCCTGGCGATTGAGTTTAGAAAAAAGAAAGTGTGAAAGAAAAACACTTTCACAAGGTTGAAAGAAAATTTAAATATTGAAAGGATGCCACTTATAGATTCTTTCAACCTGTTTTATTTGTGGCAGTACCGCAAGCAGGCTTGCGGTATGCAAGGGTATAAAAATGAAAGCAAAAAGATTTTATGCAGTTTTAGTAACTATTACTATATTATTTTCTTTTACAACAAATCTTACCTGTTTTGCGGCTACAACAAATGAAAGTCAGGTGCATACAAGTTTAAATGTGGCATTGTACGGTTACGTTCCTGATACCCAGCGATTTGAGAATGCCGTACGGACGGCTTGGCGGTCAGTGGAACCAAATGTGGATTTGAATTTCGTAGATTGGGATTGTTATGGGAATGACCCAACTAAAGATTTGGATGTTTTTGTTTTTGACTCTATTTACTTACAGCACTATGTTAATGAAGGCTATTTACTTCCTATGCCAGAAAATCGAATCGACAACAAAGACGATTTGCTGGATTTTGCCTTATCCGGTTGTACAATGAACGGTACCATCTATGCTATTCCACAAATTATATGTACAAATCTTTTATATTATCGAAACGATGATACTCAAATGGCAAATGTTAATACGATAACAGAATTATACCAATTACTGGGGGACAGAGAGTCTGATAGCATTATACCTGGTCAAAATGAAGGGTTATTGTTTGATATGTCAGGTGGCACATCAAATGTATGCTTATATTTGGATGCACTCATAGATCAAACCCAGGCATATACAAACTATGCCCAACTTCCGACTTACTTTGATGATCAGGTTGTGTCTTACCTAAAAATGTTACAATCGATGGCTGGCACCGCTCAAGCTAATTACTGGCCAGATGACGATGATGCATATGTAAGGGCAAAATGGCTGGCAGATGGTAAAGGCAGGGCCTATCTTGGTTATACTGAGGCGATGTCCAGTATGGGTAATTTTGCAAATGATGTTAACTTTAAAACAATTTCATACAGTCAATACAACAATATTCCATTGTTTTATGGTGATGTCATTGGAATAAATTCATATATTAGTGCATGTAAAAAAGATTTAGCAATAGAACTGGTTAATACAATTGCTGCAAGTGACACCATGGTAACTGCCCTCTCCCCTGATGAGGATAATCTTTATCCTCAATATCTATTGCCTGCAAGGAGCAGCGTTTATGAAACAATGAGTGATGCTTATCCTATCTATGGTAAACTTCGCGAGATTGCAGTTAACCCGGACAATAAACTATTTTTACTTGGTCCAGATGTAGAACTATGGTTATCTAATGTTAAAGATATTTTGGGCGAAATGTTAAATGAAGAACAAGAAGCTATATTTACCGCATTTAAAAAAGCGGCATAATGCATTTATAACAAAGCCGCTGACGCGCTGTCACTTTAGTGGCATATTTCCTCTGCGCATCCTGCCCGGCAGGGCTTTTTATCCATAGGGAATTTGGAGGAATTTCCCATGAAAGAAAATATCTTCTTGCTTTCGGTCTATATTATGATATACTTAAAATATGTGGGGGAACTACTTAGTTGAGAAGGCAAAACCTGACCCTTTGAACCTGTTGGTTAATACCAACGCAGGGAAGCAAAAACAACTGTCTGAGCAGGACGTTTCCCGAAATGGAAACGCCCTGCTTTTTATGGCGTAGGGAAGCAATTTCTTACGCCGCACTGGGTCTGAAAGAGCTTCCGAATTGGAGGCTCTATTTTTTTTCAATCAGGAGGGAATAATAACAAGCGCCGTAGAAACCGGCACATTGCTTGTTGTTTTTCCTCTAAAAATAAGGAGGTTATTTTTATATGAAAAAAGTTTTAAGCATTGCAGGGTCTGATTGCAGCGGCGGCGCTGGGATACAGGCAGACCTAAAAACATTCTCGGCACACGGCGTTTTCGGCATGAGCGTCATCGTTTCCGTCGTCGCAGAGAATACAAGCCGCGTAATCGACATTCAGGACATTACTCCCGATATGATTAAAAAGCAGATCGATGCTGTTTTCGAGGATATTACGGTAGACGCAGTTAAAATCGGGATGCTGTCCACCCCGCGCTGTATGAACGCTGTCGCAGAAAAGCTCATGCAATATCGGCCTGAAAATGTCGTCATTGATCCCGTGATGTACGCGAAAAACGGCAGTCCCCTTATGGAGCCTACGGCTGTTGACACACTGGTAAAAGAAATCATCCCGCTTGCTGATGTACTGACCCCAAATATTCCGGAAGCCGAAAAAATAGCTGATATGCAGATTTTATCCGTGACCGACATGGAAATCGCTGCAAAGAAGATCGCCGCAATGGGTTGCAAGGCCATTGTAGTCAAGGGAGGTCATGCAATAGGTAATGCTTTGGATGTGCTATATGACGGAGAAAATGTTTACCATTTTGAAACTAAGCGTATTGACACGAAAAACACGCACGGAACCGGCTGTACCTTTTCCTCCGCTATCGCTTCGCAGCTTGCGAAAGGGCTCAGCATTCGGGAAGCCGTTCAAAAATCCAAGGAATATGTGACAACTGCAATTGAACATTCCCTTGCCATCGGCCACGGGAACGGTCCGACCAATCACTTTTATGATCTTTACAAAAATGGATTACAGGGATGGGGGAATGAATGATGGACCCAAAAGAAATAAAAACCTCAACATTCAGTCAGGTGCTTCTATGGTTTGGCGCTGCGGTTTCCATCTCTGAATTGATGACCGGGGCGCTGATAGCGCCACTTGGCTTCGGACAAGGCTTTCTGGCAATTCTGGTGGGTCATGTGATCGGTGCCCTCGTGCTGTTCCCTGCCGGGTTGATTGGCGCTAAAAGCGGCCTGCCATGGGCGGAATCCACTCGGCTGTCTTTCAGCAAATATGGTTCATACGGGTTTTCAGTCGTGAACATCCTGCAGCTTCTCGGATGGACTGCTGTGATGATTATAAGCGGTGCAAAAGCCTTTGACGGCATCACAGCGCAGCTCTGGAACTATCAAAATGAACGGCTTTGGTGTATCGCAATCGGACTGTTCATTTGCCTTTGGATTTTCATTGGACTGAAAAATCTTTCAAAGATGAACGCGGTCGTTATCACCCTGCTTTTCATCTGTACGATTGTGCTTGGCATTACCGTTTTTTCCACTCCACAAAGTGCCGCGGCTACGAATGACACGCTTACCTTCGGAGCCGCTGTGGAGCTGAACATTGCCATGGCTTTATCATGGCTGCCGCTTATTTCAGACTATACCCGGATGCTGAAAAAGTCCTTCAGCGGAACAGCCGCCAGTGTATTGAGTTATTTTACCGGCTCGGTCTTCATGTTTACCATCGGGCTTGGCGCTGCCGTTTACTATGGCACATCCGATGTGTTCACAATTATGGCATCAGCCGGATTCGGTCTTGCCGCCCTTGCCACAATCGTGCTTTCCACCGTTACAACCACTTTTCTGGATGTGTATTCGGCAGGCGTCAGCTCGGTCAATATCAGCGGAAAAATCAATCAAAAGCGGGCATCGGCAATTATCTGCATCGCAGGCATTGTTATTGCGGTTTTGATACCATTAAACCGGTATGAAGATTTCCTATATCTGATCAGCTCGGTATTTGCGCCTCTGTTTGCCATTTCGTTTACCGATTACTTCTTGTTGCATCATAGGGAAATCAGACCGCAGAACAGTCTGAATATCAAGAATTTAATCCTATGGCTAATTGGCTTTATAGCCTACCGGCTGCTGCTGTCCTATAACACAGTCATTGGAATTACCCTGCCTGTCATGCTCGGTCTGGTAACTGTTAGTTATGTATGGGGAATGGCAGAGAGGAAAGCACATAAACAGAAAAATTGATATACTTAATGTTTTCAATGTTATATCAGATAGAGGAAAATGTTTGTTTATATATCTTTTTCTTAAAGAACTTCCGGTAACTAACTATTCATATAATCATATAATAGTAAAAAGTATATTTAGGGGTTACTATGACTATACATGTCGTCCAACCTGGCGAAACATTAAATTCAATATCTAAATTATATAACATTCCCTCTGCAAGAATAGTACTGGAAAATGGTATTAAGAATCCTAATAATTTAGCAATTGGCCAAACTATCGTTATAGTCCCCCCTGAGACTATATATACTGTTCAGAATGGAGATACTTTAGCTGGTATTTCAGAAAAACAGGGCATTTCGTTAATGGAACTGCTAAGGAATAATCCATATCTTTCAGACAGGGAATTTATCTATTTAGGTGAACCCCTGGTAATAAGTTACCAAACAAATAAATCCAGGACAATAGCTACCAGTGGTTATGCATTTCCTTATATTAATATAGATACCTTAAAGAAAACCCTTCCCTTTTTATCCTATTTAACCATATTTAATTATAGGATCACAATAAATGGAGAGGTTATAGGTGACGATGAATCTAAAATGATTCAAATGGCAAAAGATTTTGGGGTTGCTCCAATCATGTTTGTTTCGACACTTACGGCAGATGGTACAAGCAACAATGAAGTGTTTTTCAAATTATTACGCGATCCTGAAACACAAGCCCGGGTTATTGAAAGTATCCTTCATATATTACGTACAAAAGGTTATTATGGGGTAAATATTTATCTTGAATATGTTAACTTAGAAAATATAGATATTATCGCAAATAATATTAAAAGAGTTGCTGATCTCTTTCATTCGGAAGGCTTTCGGGTATTAGTTACGGTGTCTCCAAAAGCTAATATCGAAAGCCACGGGGTATCCTTCGATAAAATAGATTATTCTAAATTGGCAGTAAATACCGATGCTGTTGTTTTTACTTCCTACGAGTGGGGTATGACCTATAGCTATCCGAGTTCAGTCACCCCTGTTATTATACTTAGGGAGTTATTGAATTATGCGGTAAGTATTATACCATCAGAAAAAATTTTAATGGGACTTATACCGATCGGTTATAACTGGCAACTTCCTTATGTTCCAGGTTACTCCAAGGCCAATGCGATTACGGCCGGCAGTGCCATACAGCTTGCGACTGAAAATAACATACCAATACAATTTAATGAACAGTCACAGGCACCTTATTTTTTTTATGTTAGTGATTATACATTATATTTATTATGGTTTAAAGATGCCAGAAGCTTTGACGCAATAGCAGGATTAGTATCCGAATATACTCTCCAGGGATTATCAATCTGGACTATTATGGATTTCAATGCGCAAATGTGGTTTGTTATTAATACACAATATGAGATAGAAAAAGTTCCAAGTATTCAAGGAGAATGCATAGTCCAAAAATCTCAGGAATTTTCACTATAGCTTTTTGGACTTTCTCCTGTCACTTTTTTAAAGACAACTGAAAAATACATGCAATTAGGATATCCACATAGCTTGCCAACCTGTTAAGTGGGGACGGTACTACCAGGTCAGATATTCCACAAAGGCCCCATCATATGGGGGGATTGCTCCGTATAATATCCGGATCCGTAAATACGTCATATTCATCTAAGCTCTTCGTACTAAATTCCGAGATTACGGCACCCTCGTTTCCTGCCTGGAACCAATGCTTTGTATTCGGATATAAGGTATACTGTTCTCCCGCATTTAACACGATTTCATGTTCTGTCGTATAGACAGCCTCATAACCTTTGGGTATATTCCCTTTCGGTTCCTCCGTTTTGGTTCCTTCCACAAATAAATATACCGTACCATAGCGGCAGCGAAAGGTTTCTTCTTTTCCCTCATAATTCAGCTCAGAAACCGGACCATGCCGGTGTTCCGGGCAGGTTTGCCCCGGAAAAAGTACCATCTCCTTTGCACAGCACCGCTCTGTATTCACAAATGTCACCAAGTTTAATCCGATATGTTCTAAATCATCTAATCCAAAATCAGCAATTTCAATGTTATTTTTCTCGTTTTCTGTTAATACAATATGAGCCTTCGCATAATACTCTAATACCTGTTGTCTTACCTTTTCATAAACTTCTATTTTCATGATTACCAATTCCTCCAATCTGTCTGTGATGACCTGTAAGTATCATTTTACGGATTTAAAGATTTATCATAACTAATTCAGCCACCAGTACCGCGAAATATTTTGTAACGCAAAACCTGAGGACTGAAGCGCGGAATCACACGTTTTTATGTGATTTCTAATGGTTATCTGACCGCAGCAACTGTTACTTCACAGCCCTTTGCATTTTTTACAGTAAATGTCTTAACTTCTCCCGGCAGCAAATCAAAATAAGCATCGGAGCAATCATAGTCACCTTTCACATAAACGCCATGGACAAAGCCTTTTGACGTTACCGTTACAAGCTTATCCGCCCCCTCTTCCTTTTCAGATACGATCAAAACAACCGAGCTTTCATAGGATAAGTTTCGATTATCTTCCAGTCTTAGTGAAATATTATCAATCTTCTCATCTTCCACATAGAGCATAACCGTTCCCTTCGTATAATCATATGCCGGTAATTCCTCCTCATACAGATATACTCTTTGACCTGCCGGTACTTTCAGAAGAATTTCCTTCAGGTCATTAATTTCCCCATCAAAGGAAACATAGCCAAACCTGGCTTTTACCGCCAAATCCACAGGTAAATCATTGAGTCCCTGCAATACCACGTTATTATTAACAAGGCGCAAGGTAAATTTTTGATGTGCCAGTGCCCGCTTTACTGCATAAAACGGTATCTTCCTTCTTAAATAGTAATCTGTAATTGTCCAACCCACTTCGCCCCAGGCATCGTTATACATCCAGATTAATCCGCCAAAACAGTGTTCCTTAAACCGCATTGCTTCCAGGGAATAACCATACATTAATCCATGTACCATACCCCCGTATAAAATGTAATCTTCAAGTGACAGCTCAGCTGCGTTATCAATATAATTTTTTTCAATACCTGCATTTACCGTTCCTTTTTCAAACACATTAGAGTGCATATACCAGGTATCCGTCGTTCTGTCCACCCCCGAGTTTTCCATATATTCCAACGTGGTTTTTTTACAGCAGGGACCGATAAATCCATATTCACTGACGAATTTGGATTCAATGGTATCATAATCCTTTACCTCAATCCGTTCTTCCATATTTGGACTCATCAGCGCATTATGCCACCGGTGTACATCACCCACCGTATCATCATTCGGCAACGCTCCGCCATAAGGAGAACTGTTCCAATAAGGAATCTGGGGACAGTTCTTATGAATAATTTCCTTAGCCAGCCTATTGGCAATGGAAAGGCCATACTGGAATTCATATTTAAATTCAATGTCCCATCTTTTATTATCAATAGAATTAAAAATCCAATGTACCTCATTGGTACCACAAAACAGCCCGATACAGCAGTGATTACGTAGTCTTTTGGTCTGATAATCAAATTCATTATACATCTCATCCCGGAACCATTGATGATGATCGGGGTAAGTAGAGCAGGCAAACATAAAATCATGCCATAATAAAATTCCTTTTTCATCACAAAGCTTGTAAAAAATATCCCTCTCATAGAGTCCGCCGCCCCATACACGAAGCATATTAAAATTAGCTTCAACCGCCTCATCGGTCAACACCTGATATTTTTCCTCCGGAACACGTGCATAGATAAAATCATTGGGAATCCAATTGCCGCCCTTACAATAAATAGGCTTATCATTAACCACTAAGGTAAAATTACGGTCATCCCCCTTAATTAAACTGGTATCTAATTTTATGGTACGGATTCCGTATAAAAATGCAGGATATTCGGTTGTATTTCCTTCACAGCAGGCTGTAATCTCAATCCGGTATAAGGGTTGTAAGCCGTAGCCGTTAGGCCACCAGAGCTTTGCATTTTCAACCGAAAGATTAAAATCAATAAAATTATATCCGGAAGTAATTAATGTATCTTCTATTTTCCCAAAAGCACAAAGGGTATCATCATCCCATAATTTCACTGAAACATCACAGCCCTTGGAGCTGATAAAGCTTAAGTTTTCCACATTGACACAAATATGAAGTTCTGCTGTTTTATGAACCGATAAGGTTTCCACCTCTACCTCTCTAATTGCTACCACCTTATAACTTCTAAGAAATGCATTTCCTGTAATTCCTATTGTTATTACCTTAGGTCCCCAATCCCAGCCTACGGTATATTGAGGACGTCTTACGAAGGCCCTTCTTTCATCACCACGGTTCTTGCCGCCGTTATGCTCCTCGATACATACCGCATGATTAAGTTCTGCCATATCCGCTTTGCTTATTTCTTCCAGCCCGCTTGTAAGCCTTACTGTTATTACATTTTCTCCGGGTATAATGTATTCTTTTATATCATATATAAAAGGATAATGCACACTCCTGTGGGTTTTAAGATAATGTCCGTTAATAAAAATATCACTTCTGGTATCCAGTCCTTCCAGTACCAATTCAATGATATCATCCAAAAGGCAGACCTCATCGCTGTTGAATCTTTTTATAAGCCACCAGGAACGGTCCTCGATCCATTCCGTCTCCCTGCAATAGTCAGACAGCAGCGGATCTTTGATGATTCCCTTCTCAAGTAAGGGCATCCGGACATCCACCGGCAAATCACAGGAATGCCACCCTTCCACTAAAGTCCTTACCTGATTCTCATAATTCCTACTCCATTTTAAGGGTGCTTCATGCATCTCCCAATTTTTATTTAAGCTTATTGTTTTCATCTGTTTATCCTCACTTTCTATTTCTGAATACTCCCGGAAACTATCACAATCTGAATTTATAGATATTTTAGAAGCTGTGGATAAAATTTCACCTTCATTTTCGCCCGGCAAATAAAAATATACCTATGATAGACAAAAAAATGTCTGTGGCTTTATTCATCAATTAAAATATCTTCAAAACTCATTTAGTTTCCGGGCATCCCCAATTCTTTATCGGACCATCTTTTAACCTTTTACTGCTCCGGTAATCATTCCCTTAATTATCTGCTTTGAGAATACAAAATATAAAGCCATCGCAGGGAAAATAGCAATAATCATTGCTGTCATCATTTTCGGATAATCTGTCGAAAACTGACCCTTAAATAAGGTAATTCCTACCGGAACCGACATCCATTTTTCCGAGTCTGTTAAAATCAAAGCAAACGTAAATTCATTCCACGCATAAAAAAATTGTATAATACCAACTGTAACTAAAATTGGTTTGCAGATCGGTAAAATAATAGAAAATAAAGTTCTATGCAAAGAACTTCCATCGATTGCCGCCGCCTCTTCCACTTCCGCCGGAATTGACTTTACATAGCTCTCAACCAAAAATACGGCAATCGGTAATCCAAGTGCTGTGTAGGGCAAAACTAAAGTAAACCAATTATCGTTTAATCCCGCTTTGGTAAAAAGCACATACATGGGTACGATAAGAGCATGGATTGGAACCAGCATCCCCAGTAAAAAATAATTGTAAAGTGCATTTCTTCCCCGAAATTTATAACGAGAGAGAAAGTATCCGGTAATAAAGCCAATCAATAAAATGAAAAACAAGGATAACACACTGTTGCGGATTGTATTGACCATCCAGGTCATAATATCACTCTTTGTAAGGATTTCTATATAGTGACCAAAGTTAAGATTCTTTGGCAATGCGAGGGGACTTTCATAAAACTCGGTTTTTTTCTTAAGAGAGGAATAAAATAGCCAGATTGCAGGGAAAATACAGGTCAGGGAAAATAACATAAGCACTGCGTTTGGTATCACCCTAAGGAGTTTATATCCTTTCTCCTTCATGATTCCACCTCCGTATTCTTCGTGAATCGAAGCAATATGCCTCTGCTGCCGGCCACCAGAATAAAGCTGACAATTAATATTACAATTGACATGGCACTGCCATAACCCATTTTATAAGACAGGAAGGAAGTTTTATATGCATACATTGCCATTACACTGCTTGAGGTACCCGGTCCTCCTCCTGTCATAGCATAAATATGGTCAAATATTTTCATATTTCCTGCTATACATAATGTTACACAAACGATCAGGGTATTCTTAATTAAAGGCAGTGTAATATAAATAATCCGCTGTAAACCACTGGCACCATCAATCTCCGCCACCTCAAATATCTGCGGGTCGACCGAAGCTAGTGCTGACATAATAATAATCAGATAATATCCTACATACTGCCATATGAGCGGAATTGCCACCAGCATTAACACCAATTTATCGTTATTCAGCCAAGCCTGTGCTTTATCTTCAAGCCCAACCATTCTTAAAATCGTATTCAATAATCCATAATGATAATCATAAATCAAATTCCAGATAAATCCAATTACTACCGCCGATAAAACTGCCGGAAAATATGTCATCGTTCTATGGAAGCCTTTAAAGCGGATATGTCTTCCATTCAGCAGAACCGCCAAAATAAAAGCAATTCCAATCTGCCCAATTAAGCAGACAACCGTTAAATATATATTATTTTTTAAAGATTGATGAAAGACCTCATCCTTAAAAACAGTTATAAAATTTTTAATTCCGATATATGTCATTTTGGTTCCGCCGGACCAATCAAACATCCCATAATAGAAGGCCAGACAGATTGGTACCAAAATGATAAAGCTATACCATAAAATACCCGGAAGAAGATATAAGTATATCGTACGCTTTTCTGTTTTCATGCCGCTATTTCTCCTTTTAAATTTGGAGTACTCCCGGGAACTCCCACCGCTTGATTTTACTGATATTTCAGGTGCTGCCGAGCCCTTAATCAGCACCTAAAATATCTTGAATAGCCGAATTGTTTCCGAGAGTACTCATTTATCGGCACCCAATTGGGTGCCGGATAAATAAAACACTTTATTTAATCAAGTCCTGTTCTGTCTGAATTTCAGCCGCCAACTCCTCAGGAGTCTTAGAATTATTCAATAACTCCTGTAATCCAGTATTCATTACTTCAATTGCGGAACCATTCATAGTCAGGTCATATACCGGCGTAAAGCTTACACCATCCACCAGATGAATGAAATCCTTTGCTAATTGAGATAATTTGGACTGATCTGGATTATCAATAATAGCTGCACCGATAATACCATGTTCATTTGCTGCATATTCGCACATATCATAACCGGTTGTAGCAAAGATAAAATCCATTGCCGCATCTAATTTTGCACCCGTAAGATTCTTATTCACTGCAAAATACCATCCGCAGCCTCCGGATATACTGTCCGCTTTACCGCCTTCTACAGCCGGTAAAACCGCTACTTTTGTATTGTTTAATAAATCCTCCGAAGCAAAGGATTCAATTGCGGATACGGTCCAGTGACCGGAAACTACGGCCGCAGCTTTTTCCTGTGTATAATATTCAATCGATTGAGTCTCTGTAATTGTGTTAAAATCCGGATTGAACACCTGATTAACTGCCAGCTCCTGTAATCTGCCAAGTGCTGATACAAATGCAGGATCCGTAAATTTTGCCTGTCCATCATGAGCAATAATACTATTCGTCCAGTCCATACCGGTATAACGATCTCCCAGTGTGGAAAGAATGCAGGATTCTGCAGGCCACCTCTCTGAATTTCCTAACCCGATTGTAGCAATTCCCATCTCATTGAATTTTTTTGCCGCTGCAAATATGTCCTCCCAATTATCCGGGAATGTATCATAGCCGATTGATTTCCATAATTTTTCATTATAATAAACAACTGACGTAATCGATAATTGATTCGGTAATCCGTAAGTCATGCCATCCCGCGTTGCAGCATCAAATACTCCCTCACGAAAAGCATCCTTATGCTCATACTTATCTAAATAATCATTAATTGGCGCCATAATACCATTATCAACAAAGTTATCTACCCAGGAACCCTTAACCATGAAAATATCCGGTACTTCGTTCACCGCCGCCTGTGCCTGAATTTTAGTGGAATAGTCTGCCTGGGACATCGCCTGCTGGTTAAGTGTAATGTCCGGGTTTTCAGCCTGCCATTTTTCCTCCATCGCTAAAAAGCTATCTCCGACTGCATTACTCTTCCGGTCCTCCTCAAGATAATAATGTGATACGGTTAATTCAATCCCATCCCCTGTTTCCTCACTTACTGTTTTACCATCCGATATTTTACTATCCGCTGTTTTCTCATTCACAGTATCCTGTTTTGGTGTGTCCGTTGAACTGCTGCATGCAGTTAATCCAAACACTGCTGCCAGGATAATAGCTAAAATCCGTACATTTTTTTTCATACCCAATACCTCCGTTTGATTTGATAATTTATTTTAACCCGGATGCGAAAAAGAAAAAACCATGGAACCTGCTTTCCTTATCCTTATAAAATGACTTGTTTTTAGTTTATTTTTTTCCTGCCTCGGCTTTCACTATAAAAACATCCTATATTATTAACTAATATCCTAAGATAATGTCGTGTTTTTCTTTCCAGTTCTATTTCGTTGACACCCACATATGCAAATGATAAAATTAACTTATATACAGGTCACTTCATGATAAGGAGCGGTAATTTAATGCTAATGAAAACGACAATGCGTAGAAAAATCATACTGTTTTTTATTTGCCTGGTTACACTTCCTATTTTAATTATATATATGATTGTAAGTAATATTTTCATTAAGAGTACAAAGGAAGATATGACAACTATCTATGCTGCAAACATCAGGGAGGTAGGCAAGAATGTAGATGTTATATTGGGCAGTGCCCTGGATCTGTCAATCTATCCACTGATGGAGCAAAATTTCAAAGCATTTTTAACCACTCCGTTTAGTGCCTCTAATTATAAAAAGATTAAAAAAAATGCCGGGGACATTCTTCTTACAATGCCTTATGGTTATTCCACCGGAATTCACGGTGCAAGTATTACTACAATGGAACAGGATTCTATCAGCACCAATATCCATACCAAGCTAACCTCAACGGATAGAGAAGAAGCCGGACGGCTAAATGGTTCTCCTTATTGGGATTATTCTGAAAGCGGTTTAAAAAACGGATATTTATACTTAACCCGTCTCTTAAAAAATCCCAGCAACATCTCACAGCATATCGGTTATGTAAAGCTTTCCATAAGCTTTAACAAGATAAAATCCAGTATCTTGCAAAACCAGCAGGATAATCAAACTTCCTATTTTATTATAACAAAGAATAATCAATATATTATTCGCTCAGATAGCAATAATTATTTGCAAAACCAGAAAAATACACTTACCTATCTCCAATTATCAACACTGGCCGCCTCAAAAAAAGGCAGTACGATTATTGACGGCCATATCGTTTCTGCCTATCCATTGTTTAGAACGGATTTCGTTATCTATAGCATAACAAAGCCGGAAGTACTGTCTGCGGTTAAACAGAGCTTTCAATTAAACATGGCAATTATTTTTATTATCGTAATAATCTTTTCCCTGCTGCTTTCCATCGCTTTTTCAAAAATAATTACGACACCTTTGGAGCGGCTGGGACATTATATGAAATCAATTTCAAATGAAGATTTTACTGTCCGCTATCCCATTAAAGGTACCGATGAAATTTCTGTTATGGCAGAACAATTTAATGACATGGCCGAACGATTAAATTTTCTATACAATGAAGTATATATGGGAGAACTTAAGCTTAAACAGTCCCAACTGGATATATTGCAAAATCAAATCAATCCGCATTTTCTTTATAATACCCTGGACACTATTTATTGGATGGCCCGCATGGGTGATACCGAAAACGTCAGTACTATGGTATCCAACATGTCACGTATGATGCGTTTAACACTGGCACCAAAGACTAATGATAAAATTTTATTGTCACAGGAATTAGAGCATCTTTCCTGTTATATCAATATTCAGCAGATACGCTATGGGAAAAAAATGAATTTCAGGCTGCAATATCCGGAATCAATTATGCAGGAATATGTCCTTAGTTTCCTATTGCAGCCCCTGGTGGAAAATGCATTGGTTCATGGTCTTTCCAACCGCTTACAAGGTACAGTAAAAATAAACATATATGAAACGGAGGATACTATTTATTATGAAGTTGCAAATGATGGGGAACCAATTGATGAGAAAGAAATTGAACGAATTTTAAATACAAAAGATAAAAGTACGAAAGGCTTTGCCCTTAGAAATATTAATGATCGCATTAAATTAAAATATGGGGATAATTATTCCTTGACCTGTTATAAAGAAGCAGAATTCAGTGTTTTTAAAATCGTACAGCCAAAGGAGACCAATGATTATGATAAAAATATTAATTGTTGATGATGAGGATTATATTCGCCAGGGTATGCGCTACACCATACCTTGGGAAGATTACGGTATGGAAATCGCCGGAGAAGCTTCTGACGGGGAAGAGGCCCTTAAGTTGGCTATCCGGCTTAAGCCGGATATTGTATTAGCCGATATCCAAATGCCCGTTATGAACGGCCTCAGATTAACAAGTGAACTAGGCACACTCATGCCCGAAATAAAGGTTATTATCTTAACGGCTTATGGAAACACAGAAAACTTAACTAATGCCATTGATGTTAAAGTAAGCGCTTTCTTATTAAAAAGTGCTGACAGCCAAAAGATACTGGAAACTGTTTTAAATGTAAAAAAAGAAATAGAAATAGAGCGGGAACAATCAAAGAAAGTAGAACAGCTGAAAGATATTTATGATGAGAACCGGCATCTTATTAAGGCTACCTTATTATCCAGATTTTTATTAAAGCAAATATCCTTTTACGACTTCACAAAAAAGGCAGAAAAAATTGATCTTGACATTACCGGAGATTCCTTTTCCTTAATTCTTATCAAATGCAACTATGACAACGAAAAGTTGGCAATTGGCAGTTTTATTCATAGCTTCCATGATTACCAGCCATTTTCATTTTTTATACAGGATCAACTGGCTGTCCTAATATTAAAGTCTCAGATCAATTCACTTACAAAAACAGAGATGGACGAATTATTGCCCGGTATATTACCCTTTACTTTCGGTAATTGCATCGTTGTAATGAATCAAATCTCCTCCTACGAAGATTTCCCGGTAATCTATCCTATTTCGATCCAGGCCCTGGAACATTGTTTCTGGAATTCAGCTGCCTATACGCTGTTATCACCGGCAGACAAGATTGTTACCGCATCAGCTATCAATAGCTATCCTCTTGAAAGTGATTTGATTGGTCATATCATTGCGCAAAATATATCTGCAATCAATGCTTCCCTTACAGACTACTATGCTTATATGTCTCATAGAAAGGTATCCCGCCAATTATTTATAGACTCTGTCCGAAGGCTGGTCGTATTAATCAGCGCTATTTCAGAAGAGGATATTGATATTCTTAAAATAAATGAATTGATTGATGAGATGGAGACTCCTGAGGAAATTATTGATTTAATTGCAAGCCTTGCAATCCCCTCTTCCAATGCTTCGATTTCCCACTCTCAGATTAATGCAGCCCTTCAATATATCAGTGAACATTATACCGAGGATTTATACCTGGAAGAGGTCGCAAAAGCTGTTTATCTTTCGGTAGGATATTTAAGCCGTATCTTCAAAGGAGAGACCGGCTACTCTTTTAAAGAATATATTCATAAGTTAAGAATTTTAAAAGCACAGCAGCTAATCCGCCAGACCAATTTAAAATATTATGAAGTTGCTGAAAAAGTGGGCTATAAAAACTATAAATATTTTTCCTCCTACTTCAATAAAGTTTCCGGATGCAGTGCAAAAGAATATCGGGCTTTACATTCCCTTAAAGATAATTCTCCCTGCAGATAAAAAATATTCGGTGAAAAGGCCTCTGTATATTAAAAGTTTTTCCGGCTTCTGTAATCACTGACTCTCCCAATTCAACCTCCTGGTTTACCGCCTGAATAATATCTTCCGTATGATCAATCTCCGTTTGTATTGAGTATATCAATCTTCCAATATCTTTCGCTGCATTGGAGGATTGCTCTGCCAATTTCCTGACTTCACTTGCCACTACGGTAAATCCTTTTCCCTGTTCTCCTGCTCTTGCAGCCTCAATTGCTGCATTCAATGCCAACAGATTGGTTTGCTTTGCTATCTTTGAAATTATTTCAACGATATTCATTATTTCTCTGGATTTTGTTTCCAGGCTGCTGATTGCCTGTATAACGGAAGTAAAGTTTCCCCGGATCGTAGCCATCTGACTGATTCCTTTATTAATAACCAGATTTCCCTCTTCCGCTTTAGAGGAAGCTTCTATAAAAGATTCTACTACTTCCTGGAGATTTCTGTCTACTCTTCTATTCCTGAATAAATATGGTTTGCTATCTGATCTATTTCAGCTGCTTCTGGTTCAATGGCTTCTAAACTTTCTTGCTTCATAATGGTATCCTCCCATTACTCATCCGTTCATTTGTAATTCTTCAAAGTTTCTTCTACTTCTTTTGCACTTTTTAATAATAATGTTTTTTCAACTAATTCTTCACAAGCCACTTTTGACAGTCCCTGAATCTGTCCTCTTATACGGAGTATGGAAGCCGGGGACATGCTGAGTTCATCCAGTCCCATACCTACCCAAAGGGGGAGTAACGCTTTATCTGCTGCAGCTTCTCCGCAGATACCTGCCCAGATACCATTTTCATGGGCACTGTCAGCAATCTTTTTGACCAAACGGATTACTGCCGGATCATATTGGGAATATAAACGGGCCACTTTTCCGTTCATACGGTCAACCGCCATGGTGTACTGGATCAGGTCATTGGTTCCGATACTGAAAAAATCAACTTCTTTTGCAAAGACATCTGCCATCAGGGCAGCCGCAGGTGTTTCCATCATCATCCCGACCGGTACATGTTCATTGAAAACTGTTCCTTCGCTTCTTAATTCTGCCTTTACTTCTTCTAAAATGAGTTTTGCCTGTAACAATTCCTCCATAGATACGATCATGGGAAACATAATATGGATATCACCAAATATACTTGCACGAAGCAGGGACCTTAACTGTACTTTCCAGAAAGGTATCCGATCCAGGCAGAGGCGTATGGCACGATACCCCAAAAAAGGATTTTCTTCTTTTGGTATCTTAAGATAATCCACTTCCTTATCCCCTCCGATATCCAAGGTTCGGATAACTACCGGACTACCTTTCATTTTTTCCGCAACTTCTTTATATGCGGCGAACTGCTCCTCTTCTGTAGGCGAATTATTCCGGTTCATATATATAAATTCTGTCCGGAACAGGCCAATACTGTGTCCGTCCTGTTGTAAAACTTGATCTGCATCTTCCGGTACACCAATATTTCCTGCCAGTAGAAGCTCATATCCATCCGTAGTAATGGATTTTGTACCTTTTAATTTTTCCAATTGAATCTTCCTTTGGTTAAAGGCTTCCTGTTTTCTGCTGTAAGCCTGAAAAATTTTCTCACTCACTTCCAGTTCTATTGTACCCTCTTCCCCATCAAGAGCCACCAGCTGTCCTTTTTTTACAAGGGAAATAATCTGCGGACAGATTATAAATGGTATACCAAGCATCCTTGCTATGATGGCTACATGGGAGGTTGGCCCACCGGTCTCATTAATGATACCTAAAACCAGCTCCGGTTTCATCCGGGCTGTATCAGAAGGTGCCAGGACATCCGATATAACTATGGCAGGCTCCGTGAGCTTAAAGGAATCATCATTTTCATTCCCCTTAAGTATCCGGATTACCCTGTCGCTGATGTCTTTGATGTCCATTCCCCTTTCCCGCATGTATTCATCATCCATAGCTTCAAAAACTTCCACAAAATTATCCCTTACGGTTTTAACTGCCCATTCTGAACTGCAGCCCGATTCGTCCAGGATACTCTCTACACCGTTAATAAATTCCGCATCCTTTAACATTTCGATATGAGCTAAGAATATGGAAGCTTCCTGTTCACCTTTTGAATGAACCATTTCTTTATGAATTTCTTCCACTTGTTTTAATGCCAGGTCTCTGGAATCTTTAAATCTTTTCTTTTCTTCTTCTATATTTTCCGCCTTTGTAAAGGATATTTCCTCAGAAACAGTCTTTTTTAAATGAGCTTTGCCGATTGCTATTCCAGGTGAAATAGGTGCTCCTTTTATGGTATTCATGCTTCATCTCCTATTCTCCGCATCCATTCTTTACAAATTCTTCAATTGCTTTTATTGCTTCTTTTTCATCTTTTCCATTTGCCGCAAAGGTTAATTGATCCCCTTTTACAGCCCCCAGGGCCATTACGGATAAAATGCTTTTGGGCTGATGTTTCTTATTATCATCTCCATTTTTATAAAATTCGATATCACATTCAAAGCCTTTTACAAGTTTAGTAAGCAAGCTCGCGGGTCTTGCATGTAATCCTACCGGGTTTGTTACGGTTACCGTTACTTTTTCCATATTATTTTCTCCTGTCTGTGCATATAATACTTGCAAATTAATCAAGTTCCTGTAAGAAAAGTATAAATAGAAATAAAGTCTAAGTAAAGAAAAAGAAAATGAGTTATGTCCGGTTGTATCTGACATAACTCATTTAACAGTGGAATCCAGTACTTTGCTTTGAATAAAGCCATCCAGAATGGTATTCAGTTCAATCCTGATTTCTTCTTTACCGGATTGTTTTAATGCCATGGCAAAGTCGCTGCTGATAATTTTTCTGGTCACTTCATTTACTATTTCCAATGCATAACTGTCAGTATCAAAAGGCATTGACAGGACAATAAACGTATCTGCTTTTTGCACCCCGCTGTCTTTCTTCTGACTGGGATCTTTCAGTCTCAATGCTGCCATGCCAAGTTCCCTGACTGCCTCTGACCGGCAATGATATAAAACCATTCCTTTTTGGCTTAGTATTGCAGAACCCTTCTTTTCCTTGTTTTCCATGTCCTTTTCCACCTGAAGCCTGTCCTCGCCTGCTTTCGTCAGGGACCGGCCGATGAAATGATTTAATTCCTCCATGTTTTCTGCGGCAACCTGCTCTATAAACAGGAAGTTATGCATGATCTGCAGAATATAGTTACTGTATTGTTTTAGTTTATTTAACTTATCCTCCAATTGGGCTGTTTTAATCTTGCCGTAATTCATATTTTCCGGCAGAAAATTCTCAAGTACATCCCGGATATGTTTCTTATCTGTTTCGTTAAGGATTGGACTGACCAGTATGGACGGTAGTTTCGTAACCTGCAGTTCCACTGTAGTAATTATGAAATCAATATGCTTTTGTGTTAACTGAACGATATCCATATCCATAACGGATATAATCGAGGATATCTGTATATTGGGAAATACCCGTTCAATTTCAGATACCAGTAATTGGGCCGCCCCAATATCATTCATGCAGACAACCACTGCCCGGTATATCTGAAGGGTATTGTTTTTTCCTTCTTTCACTGCCGCACCGATATGGGTAGCCAGATATGCTATTTCATCTTCCGGTAAAGTAATCCCTTCTTTTTCTTCAATAAATTCCGCACACTTTCCGGCTGTCTGAAATAAATCGGGATACATATCCTTAATATCCCCTAATAAGGGATTCATAATATCAAGACGCATTTTTATCCGGTATATTGCCATTTTAAGATGTCCGGCAAGACCCCTTAATAATTTTTCATTATCTTCAAGATAAATGCCCGTTTCCCTTTCAGCGATATAGATGACTTCCTTCGTTAATTCTAAAATTTTAAAATCCCGTGTATCATGTCCGGGATTATTCCCGCGTCTTTCCTGTATTTCAGCTCCTTTGATATGGATTACCAGGTATTTGATTTCTTCTTCCGGAATCGTCTCCGGTAACGGATTTTCATGGGAGATAAACCACTCTTTCACCAGATAATATAATTTATCTTTTAATACCTCTTTATCCAAATCACCAATTTCATCAATAAACATACCCATAAAACACCGGTGAATTGTTACGCTGATTCTTATGATCAGTGCAATATAAGAATTATCCGCAAACTGATAATTCATTTGTTTTTCCACCTTCCGTAGGAGTTTTTGGGTAAGCTCCAGATTATTAATATCCATAATATCAAGAATACCTTGACTTATTCTGGTTTTAATCAGATCCAGATTCAGATCTTCTTTTTCTTTATTAAAAATTATGTTAATTAATTCTGCTTCATGAAACTGTTCATAAATCAGGGAAATAATTGCACTCCTGACGGAAATTTCATTTCCTTCCACATATACCCCAAGGCCAGGCTTTTTGTTAATCTTTAACCGGTATTTGTTCATCCAGGTTTCAAGCTTATCCAAATCCCCACTGATTGTTCCTTCCGTAACCTCCAACAACCTGGTTAAGGTATACAGCTTGGTTATTTCAGGACTTTTTAGCAGCTCTGCCTTTAGTAAAGCAAGTCGCTGTTCCGGTGAATATACCAACTCTGCTTTTTCACGCAGTATATCATTTTTAAAATTCTCCCTTTCGTTTTCCTGTAAACAGATCCGGATTCCGCTGTTTTTTTTCTTCTCCAGGACAATCCCCTTATCACTTAACCAATTCTCAATATTGGTTATTTCCCTGAGGACTGTCCTTGAACTGACCTTTACTTTTTCAGCAATATAATGTACCGTCATATAATTATCCTCTTCCAGAAGAAGCAATATCATCTTTTTATTCCGCGGTGTTAACTTCATGGACAATCCTCCCCTCTCTTTATAATAGTTACCAAATCATCCTATATTAACCCACCACCTGCAGAAGTGAGCCCCTGAATCTGACTGAAAGGTGGAAGACAAGCTTTTTGCACATTATAATACTACAATACTATGGTGAAAGCAAGCCTAATTACCATTTTACCTTTTCCTGCAGAACTTCCATCCTTTTGAACTTACTTTATATCATACAATATTCTACTTATAAAATATTGCTGTAATTAAAAAATCAGTTCCGTACTTTTCATTTTCAACCAATCCGTCCTTTGACCATTTTCCAAAACCGGCTTCAACAGCTAACGGTCGCAGATCGCCATAAAAAGAAAATACGCCTTTCACCCAGATCTTACTGTAACCATAGTGCTTTATAAGCCTTTTTATCACCTTTAAGTTTTTATTTGCCACCCGGTTTACTTTTATAATGTCATGAAATACCTTAAAAAAATCCTTATAAAATGGTATGCTTTTGCAATAATGGGCAAACATTATGCAGTTAACATTATCGCAAATAGTAATATGCCCCTTTAATATAACATGATATTTATCACTTATTTTATATGCCTTATCGATTATATTCTTCTGATTCATACGAAATCTCCTAAGATAATATTATAATATTCATAGATATTTTTTATATAGAATGTACTATCGGCATAATTTTATACTACAATGGATTCAGAGACAAAAACAGGCAGCTGGCGGTGAGAACCAAACCAGCTGCCTTTTTAATCATAGAGAAAACTGACCGGTATTTAATATACCTCAAATTCATAAATCCTAGACGCTTTATTATTAACTGCCGTCCGAACTCTTTTGCAGGACATGTTTCGGTTTCATGATTAAATTAATAAAATATTATTAATAGTTCACTTTCGTGAATAACATAAGGTGCAATTATCATAAATAAACGGGCTGTCGGTATATCCCGTAAAGTCTGTAGCAACTACAGCACTTCCTGTAAGCACGGCACTCTCTGCTTCATATTTAGTACTTCCGCCACCGGCTATAATCTTAACCGATGACATCTTGTCATTGCAGCCAATTGACGGAAAGTCAGGATGATCGGCGGTAAATGTCCATAATGTTCCGCTAAAGTTATCTAGATCATAGACTTGAATTGTGTATCCAAGCGGCACTCTTACTGAGGATACCCAGTTATCTGATATCCCTGCCGCCGCAAGCTGTGCAGTAGTATAGCTGCCGGGATTTAAGGTTACCGCTTTTCCGCTATAACTAGTATCCTGATAGAATGTGGTTATTGTGGCATATCCGACGGTACTGTCTGATCCAAGCTTGGAGTTGGTACCGCTTAAAGACTTGACATCCTGATTGGCTGTGCCCGTAAGCTGCTGATAAGTATAAGAACTTAACGGTTTAGAGGTTCTTTCAATAACATATACAGTGTTCTCAGATGTTGCAAAGTTAAACTCATTGGAAGAGGTTGTAAGTATAACTGCATTATTTGATACTCTCCTTACCCTTACCTGTCCGGTTTCCCAAGGGTTTACCACGGTGGCTGAATTTCCATACAAGCTTTTGATACCTACATATTTAATCTCATTTGCTTCCTTTTCTGAACTTACAAGGAAACCTCCCTGTGCAAGCAGGGTAAACTTGCTGACAAAATTACTGTCACCGGGCAGTGCAGGGAATACCCTGATTTTATCATTGTAGCTCTGCAGCAGGGATTCATTCATGGCTGATAAATGTGCCCCAAGATATTCAAATTCACCGTTCGTATTGGTAGTTCGTAAATTAGGATAATTCTGGTATATCTGGAGCATCCTCTTCATACCGTTATAAGCTTCATCCCCAAGACCAAGTCTTGCCGCCTGAATGGCATCAGGCGACCATACATTGCCGTAGGGATAAGGCCGGCTGTTAAAACCTTCCAAAGCCTTGGCATAGTCCTCAGCCCCTATACCGGTAACACTGTAAGGCCACAACAATTCAGAGGTAACGTTCTCATTATTATGTGAGGATGCCGCCGGAAGATCATTTGGTAGATATTTTGTTCCATCGGCAGGATATGCTACAAGATTATTTAAAACGTTCTGCCACTGTGTCCTCAGACTGCTGTCCAGTCCTAAACTCGTACTGGCTTCAATCACTTTAGGGAATATAGCCCTTACGGCAGCCAGATCTGTTATGGCATTTTTAACATTCCAGTATGTCTCATGGGAATTTGATGATACCATATAATACTTGCCTGTACCGCTGTCATAGGACAGCTTGGCAGTGTAGAATTTTGCAACTTCCTTCATGAAAGGATAAGCGGTATTTCTAAGATAATTTAAATCATTGGTATATCTATATTGCAGATACATATTCTGTGCTGCTTCCTCCGCAGATGACAGGATGTTCTTCGTATAGTCGCTGCCATCATTACTGTTTGCATTACCATCCCAGCGCATGGTTTCCGGTGCCCATAAGCCGTCAATACCAAACCTGGTCATGGTATATGCCTTTAAGGGATTCAGAATACGGCTGTACATGTTGTTGAAGCCAATCATCACATCGGGATGATTGGAGGAAAGGAAGGAATTATAGACATCCCTCTGGTTCCAATACCAATAGGCATAGCTCCAATGACCTGAATCCTCATCATTCATACCGCTGTATACTCCGTTGATGAAATGGAACGGAAAACTGCCATATGCTCCTGAAGCTATAACATAATTGCTGAGGTAATACACATTTTCCATGTAATCCGCATCGCCGGAAGCGTTTGAATACTGTATGAAGGATTTGCCCCAGAAATTATGCCACCAGTTTTTGTAGTCCGTAAGTGTTGTTGCATAGCCTGTACTCTTTGCGCTGTTCAAAAGGCTTTTAGCCTGAGTAACAGAATCATTATCCGGGGCATTATACCTGCTTGCACAGGCTATCCAGATGGTATAGCTGGAGGAGGGAGTTATATTAAGCCTCACCTTACTTGAGTTAACAGACTGTGTCGTAAAACTGGCTCCTTCCACCGTTGCTGCCATTGTATACCCGAAATGATTGACATCGGTCTGCCCCCTGCTAAAACCTGCTGCGGTTGGATCAACAAATGTTGTTACCGTCTTCCAGGTATTAACATCAGGTACGTCCCCACTACCTCCCTGCAAATTGCTGACATCCCATATGCTTAAATCGAGGGAAACGCTTGCTACTCCTGTCCGGTTGTCTTCAACATGGATTCCCATCACCTCGGAATTTGGAGAACCCATAATGGTAACAGTTCGGTTTGAATCGTATTTGGTTGTCATCAGGCCGTCATATAACGAAAACCTCTGTTGAATGGTCAAATATCCTGCATCCATCCCCGGATTTGTATAAAGATTAACCAGGCCGGACGAGAAGCAGGTTTGAGGTGAGGTATCAACTCCGCTAACCTGCATGGTAAGCCCATTTGAATTCCATACCTGTGCCCCTACACGTCCATTTCCCACCATGATCCCTTTTTTAGGATCAGTTATGGGACTGTTGAAAACCAGATCATGTTTTGATAAATACCCGGCATAGTCAACATTTAATGTACCTGTGCCTGTGTTAAATGATTGTGACGTAGGACTTGCCTTTGCCGTATTGGTTGCCAGACCTGATACCGTTACTATAGATAGAATTACTATCGCACTAAGAATTTTTTTACACTTGCTCCCATTGCATACCGCAGGCAAGTCTGCGGTACTGCCATAAATAATGTGGTGTGAAAGTGTTTTTCTTTCACACTTTTCCCCAATGTTTTTCATTAAAAATAACCCCCTTATAAATTTACTATTACACTTCTTGCACCCCTTGTGCACGAAACGATACGCAAATCCACTCCTTTCCCGTGCTGAATTATCGTAAACTCCTTAGGTATCCCTATGCCCTAGAAATCTTTAAATCCGGGATATAACCTATTCTCTTTTGTTTTCATATATTCCAATACTTGTACGCTTGGAATATATTTACATGTATTAATATATATGAATCAATAATAAAACACAATAGGATATTTTTGCAATCTTTCATCAGGAAGGAGTAATGTGGTTAACAAAAAAAGGAAGCCTTTTAGTATAATGCTGGGGCTTCCCTTTTTGTTATTACCGGCTGACCACATCGTTCAAATAGAATACTCCGTTTAGGGAGTGATACCTTATTCCATTTACGATCCTTACCGCGTAATCATTACTTGCATTTAAAAAATACTCTTCCATTTCTGGGTTTGTGTTAAAACCATTACGGACTAATTGTGAAATCAACATCCGAATTTTTTGTTCTGCTTTTTCTACATTATCATCTGCAAAATAACTTTGTATAAAATCCATATCTTTCGTTTGCAACTCTAACATTCCCACTGGTTTTTCGGCCAAAATACACCCCAAACCGGTCAATAAAACTGCATAACTGATATTATCAAAATATAAATTTTTATAATCCGGTATAATCCGTTCAAGCAAATATTCGATACGTTCTGCTGGAAAAGCACTTAAAAAATCCCACTCTATTTTAATATTATATAAATACCGGTAGATTGCATCCACACCGCATAAAGCATTTACCGGCATCATTGCAGGGTAATCAAGTGTGAGTAAATGATCCTGGGGTTTGAATTTCGGATCGTAATTTATGAAAAATGCCGGAATTCCCTTTATTATGGTGTCTCTGCAATTTCTGCATTGATAATCTTTGAATTTCCCTAATATAGTTTCATAGATTTCTTTTGACTTATATACTTTAGATACAACCATATCATAACCACACTGATAAGCAATCCCTGCATCTGATTTCTCATTAACGGCTAATTCATGACTGCTCTCATTATAATACTCTTCTATACAATACAAAACTGCTTCCATAAGCATTCTGGCAGTTTCATAGGTGACAGAACTGCTTTCATTGGACGTATATTTTCTCGTAAGTTTATCAACAATTGGTATTAGATCTTCAATACTATATTCCATATGACCTCCCAAAAATTATCTTCAGCATAATTCAGTAAGCACCTGTAAATATAACGCTTTATCCCACCTCTGTTCCTGATCAAACTTCCCATATTCATTATGACCGCCTGTCCCCATATATCCGGTATATCCTGCCCTGACTGCTTGTGCAAACCTTTCGAGACAAGTATCTGCAAGATAATCGATATCACCTGTACAAACACTTTCAAACTGCTCTTTCATAAATGTCATTAATTCATCATCGGTCAGATTATCATTTGCTTCATTTTTAAACATATAAAATATATCCTGAAGCTCCGTTAGTGTTTCAGCATAACTTTCCTGGTTGATATATTGGGAATCACAAAAACTAAATATCAGTTTTTCCAAAATACCTGAACCAAATTCAACCCGCTCATTCTTTTTTAAACTTTCATTTCTGCCTATAACCAGTTCCCTGGCTTCTTCATTTGTTAATACAAGACCAAATTGCCCTGTTTTTTCATTACAGGAAATTAACGCTGCAATTTCATTCTCTTGCTTTTTCATTTGCATTAATTCAAACATATTGTCTTCCATAACATCACCCCTTCAAAAGTAGTAACTCGTTACTATTTACAGCCGATATACCCGACGTGTTTTTTGTGAGTGCAGCGAAGCGAAAGTCACAGAAAACCGGAGTATAGCAGCGCCAAAACGCTGGTTTTGCGTTTTGTGTGCATCGCAAAGCGTGTTACGGTTCACAGACCTGCTGATTTTTGCAGAGCTGTGAGTAGTAACAGTAACTCATTATACTTCCGGCATAGCC
>JBAVPE010000191.1:0-7413 GCA_049692775.1 Anaerocolumna sp.
GAGTAGACTGGTGTCGTAAGGCACCAGTCTACTCGACCACTGTATTCATAAATTATAGCATATCGATTTCTATGCGAAGAAAGAGGGGAACCTTATGAAGAAGTGCATGATTTTGATGGCTGGTTACCCAGCAACAGGAAAGAGCCATATGTGCAATCAGATATTGGAAAAGTTTCCTCAGTTTGAAACCGTTAATCAGGATGAATTGAAGGAACAAAAGTGGGATGAATACGGATTCAATAATATAGAAGAAAAGACCAGGTTGGAAATGATGGCATGGGAGGAATATTATTCAACAATTGAAAAAAAGATGATTAATAGAGAATATATAATTTCGGATTATCCCTTTAGTGATAAGCAAAAAGGAAGACTTGCTGAATTATCCGGTAAGTATGGGTACAAGGTAATTACGATTCGTTCATTGGGAAGCATTGATAAATTATATGACATTTCCAGGAAGAGAGATTTAAATCAGAACCGGCATCTGGGTCATTTGGTAAGTAAGTATCATAAAGGCGATGTGATGGAAGACAGAACCTGGGCAGACTGTCTGGTTACCTATGATATTTTCAGGGAACGCTGTCTTCATAAAGGATATGATAAATTTCAACTGGGGTATCTCATAGAAGTTGATGCTTCAGATTTTTCAAAAATTGACTATAATCAGATATTAAAAGAGATTGGAACTTTTGTCGGGGGTAATGGATAATCGTAAATATCGGCCATCCAGCTTTACAAAGTTATTTTATTTGTTTTTATAATGAATGGTCAGGGATGAATTGCTTGTATTTATCTGGCCGGTAAAAAATATCTTATTTAGTAACATAAACTTTAATTTTTCAATAATTTCCATTATAATAAGCTTAAGTTTAATTAAAATGCATGGCTGAGGTTTATATTACCTGCTTGGAGAAAGGATAAAATCGATGCGTTTAGATTTATCAGGAGTCATTATCAGCGGGCAGCGTTTGGAAAAAATGGTTGACTTTTTATTCAAAATCAGCGATAGAGTCGAATTGATAAGCTCAGATTATAAAGAAATGACAAAACAAGAGTACGAAACAGCAGAAAAGGATTATATCAATGGATTAACAGACGAAGAAATTGATGAGATAAATAACGGGCGGGCGGAGGAAGAAGCAGATTTATCAGACCTGTCAGAGGATGAAAGACAGGAAGAATTAGAATTACGACGAAAAGTGGGAGAAGCAAGAGAAAAAGAAATCTTTATTCGGGAAAGCAGTTTTATTAAGTCGGAAGATGAAATAATAGCAATAGTAAATGAAAAATTCAGAGGTCTTGGTTGTTTGCAAAGGGAGGTAACCTGCAAAACCCACTGTACTCTTGGTGGAGCGGCAGTGGTATACAGTCTGCCTGTCAGCGGAAAATTAAAAGAGTATTTTTTGAAAATGGAGCTTCTTACCTGGCCGCTAAAAAGTGAAGACGGTAAGATTCTGGCAGACGACCCTGCTTTTTATTATCGCGGAAATAGAGTGTGCTCCATTTGTTCCCATGAAGGATATATCACTTTAGATTTGAATAAGGAGCAGGAAAAACAGTTTTACGCCCTTGGCATTCCTTACTATTTGGTTGAAAATGCGAAAGAAAAGCCAACTTTTCCGTTTTTAAAAGAAACGGTTTGTGTATTTCCTCTGAGCGGAACCATAACTACACTTTTGGGGCAGGGACTTTTTGATTTTAATATGGATACATCCCAGGAATATCTGAAGTTTTATCAATGGTTTGATGAGCATGCTGATAAAATCCGAAAAGAGATCAGACCCTGCAGTAAATCCATGAAAGAAATTGTAGAGTATTTACAGCAAAAATATACGCTGGAACCTTATCACTCGGAAGCAATTGAATTGCAGTGCCAAAGGCATGGATGGGATGATTTTTATGCTAAACCTTTAAATGCAGATTGCGAAATTACAAGAGAAGACGGTGTCATAGATAAATATAATATTTCGGAATATATGATACCTAAGCTTGTTCCTTTTTTATATCGCATGAATTATAAAGGGGAAGAGTTGATTGTGGGTGGCGAATACAAGAGTGATTATCTGTTTGCAGATACCATTGGGACAGAGGAAAAACTTAAGAATCTGGTAGAAAATATAGATGAAAAGGTATGTGGTTTCACGCAACAGGGTAGTTTGTCAGAACCATTGTTTCAGTTGCTAAGAGAGATTAATATAGTTAGGGGTATTGATGAATATGAAAAGTATGATAGTTTTTATTTTAGAACATACATACAGATATTGAAGTATGACGATTTTAAAAATCAGATGTTAAAAGAATAGATGCAAGTGTAAGTTTTGTGTATTGACCGGATTAATGTTTAAATTAAATGTGGTTAAGATTTACCTTGATGCCAAGCGGCAGTAAAATTCAGTGCAGGTAAAGATACTGTTTTGACCGTGGATATACTTGATTCCCCGGACCAGTCAGGCAGCTTTAAAATCCAGGAATTTAATGCAAGCACCGCCGCTGCCGTCAATACACTTAATCCTAAATTTAAGCTGGTAAATACGGGTACTGCACCTATCCAACCATCAAAAGTAAAAATACGTTACTATTATACTATTGTTAATGAAAAAGAACAGAGTTTTACCTGCGACTGGTCTACAGTAGGTTCCGGTAATATTATCGGTACATTTGTGAAAATGTCCGCAGCCAAAACAGGCGCAGATTATTATCTGGAAATCAGCTTTGACAGTGGAGCTGGCAGTCTTGCCGCAGGACAGAATATAGAAATTCAGATCAGAATAAACAAAACAGACTGGAGTAACTATACACAAACAGGAGATTATTCCTTCAACGCGGCGTCAACTGCTTATGGTGATTGGACTAAAATTACGGTTTATCAATCCGGCAATCTGAAATGGGGCATCGAACCGTAATATCCGGATAATAAATGTTCTCATACAACAGCCGAAACCAGCAGTAACTGAGTGTATCAAACGTATCAAATGCATAGTACTTTGTTTGGTGTTAGGGCTTACAAAGGCCGACGTGGCAAATCTTTACTACATAGAACTTACAACGGATGGGGGAATTACGCCGACCATTACACCCACAGCTACGCCAACCGTTACACCACCACCTGCACAACCGGTGATATGATCCTTTCACCTGACAGTTCTATGATTTTACAAGAAACTATTAATACGGTACAATCCGGGCAGGCAATCTATTTGAAAGCCGGAACGTATGAATATTCAACAACGATTCTTATCGCAGAAGGAAAAAACGTCACTTTAAACGCAATGAAAAAAAGTCAATGGCCCAGTAATAATCTGATTACCGGCTGCTTATCAACGGAAAATATTGATTCGGGCCGTGAAGACGCAGATAGTTTTGCAGCGAAATTAACCTGCGGGAACGGTAATAAGTTTGTAGATTGTATATCGATTTACAACTGTGACGATGGATGGGATTTATATACGAAATCGGAAATAGGGCCTATCGTTGCCTAAAGCTGCAATGGGAGGATGAATAGGAAAAAGCCGGTACTGGTTTTAGTTTGCGAAACTTAATTTGTATCCAGATATATTTTAAATTGCCAACTTTATTGCTTAATTGGAATAGAGTTGGCAATTATTATTGTTTCTTTAATATACTATAAATATAGCTTATTCAATGAATAATTATTGATTATAGTTGTTTAAGACTATATAATAAACGTATTAAGACGGAGGTATGAATGAAAGAATATTATACCTTAGTTCTTTTAATCTGGTTTTTATGGCAGTAGCGGAAGAATAAATTTGCGGTATACAGTGGGTGTAAACATGGAAAATTGTATTTATAAGGGCAAAGAAATATGTACCTATGATTTAAAGGACAAGAATCATTATTATATCAGTGAGCTTGTGGAAGAATGGAAGTTAGCTGCCAGTGAAGGAAAGCTGATTTGCAGTGAATGCGGTCAGAGAGTTTATTTGGCAGCCGGGCCGGTCATGGAGCCGTACTTTGCACATTATGACAAACAGGCCTGTCCATACGGAAATCTAACTGAATCGGAAGAATTGAAAAAAGGAAAAAGATTACTGTATTCCCTGCTTCGGAAAAGTTTTCCGAAAGGTGAGATACATGCCAGATATAAAATGAAAAACGGAATGTATAGTACCTGCCATGTTTCCAATTTAGAAGGAAGCGATATAGCCATTGATTATCACCTGCAACACAGCAGTATCGGAAAATTCCAGGAAAGAGATAAGTATTATAAAAGCAGCCAGATACTACCGGTCTATGTATTGGGAATCAATAAAAGCGGTAAGGATAATCAGATATCCTGGTATGAAAACCTGATACAGAAATCAATCGGACTATGTGTATTTTTGGATGTCTGTGATGAGGAAGTTCTTCTGAAAAGAAGTTTTGATTATAAAATAGGCAGTTTAAGAAAAGTACGCTTTTACCAGAAGTTTTATTCAATGGAGGATGTTATGATTGACAGCAAGGGATCATTTGTCTGTGATTTTATGAAGGAATGTGAAAGAATAGATTTATCCATTCAGGAAGAAAAAGACCGGTATGAACAGACGATTAGGGCGAGAAATGCGATTGCCTTGAAGATGAATGATATACGGCCGGATATTTTAAGCACCGCCCTGGAATGTTTAAAACGCGGGGAAGGGCATCTGGTTTCAAAAAGATATATGGATTATATCATGGATATTAATTTATTGCGGAACTAAAGAAAAGCATCAATAAAACAATAAATTGTAAAGACTTCTAAAAGCAGAGATTTTCTGAGATTGTGATATTATGAAAACAGGAAAAGGCAGGTAGATAAATGGTAAGTAAACAGGATTTTATAAAACATATGATGGAAAAAATTGAATTTCCCCAGGAAGCGCAGGAGGCCTATGTGAGCTTGTGCAGGCAGCTTGAAAGGGTTACAGCATACCGTGAGAAGTTTACGGAACTGGCTGACCGGTATATGAGAGGGGAAACAGATTCAGTTTATGAAGAAGTGGATATTCTGGCGGAAACAATGAAGGTACATAGTTATACGATGTCAATGATGCTGTTTCTGTGGTGCGGGGAAGCACTGCTAGAGGAATACAGAGAGGAAGATATACCGGAGGGGATATATTGGGATTCTATGTATGATCTTCACTGTAAATTGATGGAATGCTATCAGGTTTACGGTATTTGGGGAACTTTCGTAAGATCCTGGTATCCGGGTTTTTATCAGATGACCCGGTTTGCATTGGGACGGTTGCAGTATGAATACTCTGATTTTAAATTGGATGAGTATGAAGTTGACGGTAATATAGTGAAAAAGGGTGACAGAGTTATTAATATGCATATTCCTTCAAACGGTTCCTTTTCGGAAGAAAAGCGTCTGGAATCCTATAAAAGGGCTTTTGAATTTTATATAGATGATTTTGGCGGTAAGCCCATACCCATGGTATGTGAATCCTGGCTGTTATATCCAGAACACAGGGAATTTTTGCCGGAGCACTTAAATATCCGGAGCTTTATGGAGGATTTTACTTATATAGAGGGTGCGGCAGAAGATAAGTTTGAAAATGCCTGGAGGGTATTCGGAAAAGACAGTACGAAGGCGCCAAATGAGCTGCCCCAGGAAACTTCCTTACAAGGAGCTTATGCAAAGCACTTGATGGCAGGCGGTAAGACGGGCAGTGGTTATGGCGTATTCTTCTTTGACGGAGAGAAGATTATACGGACCAGGAAGATATTGCACTAGGTAACCGAACAAAAAAATATCTTCCAAACAATTATTAAAAATTCTGTAGATGTTCTGATAAAAGCAACTGCCTATGCGGAAAGTTTCAGTGATTCACCACCCATAATTGATCATTTGATTGATAAAAAAGTGCCAGCTGAAAAAAGAAAAGTGCAAAAGGTTTACAATCAATAAAAGCTGTGGTTGTAGCAATCCATATGGTGAGAGCTCCGACTCATATCATGATTTTACCTTACATAATATCAAAAATTATGTAAGGTATTTTTTTGTTTAAGATTTAGAATATATTATGAATGATTTGGCTAAGTATTTTTATTCCATCTGTTATTTCTTTATATTCTAAATGGGCATAGCCTAATAAAACTTCATTTTTATGGTTCCCCATATTTTGATATTCATAGTTTCCGACCGGATATACTTTGACATTATTTAGGTAAATTTTATCAGCGAGGTCTTTGTTAAATATAACTTGTTTAAATTTAATTATCAAATGCAACCCGGCGGACTGTCCTTTTATTTCGAATTCATTGGGAAAGTTATCATTCAATTCGTTAATTAAATGTTGCCTCTTTTTTGAATAAATTTTTCTCATTTTAAATATATTTTTTTCCAGACCACCATTTTCTATGAATTTAGCAAGGACATATTGAGATAAGGACTCGGTATGTACATCGGAATACTTTTTTAACTCCAAATAAGGGGTTACCAGCTCAGGCGGAAGTATTAAATAACCTAACCGGATGGAAGGAGATAATATTTTACTAAAAGTTCCTATATAAATTATCTTTTGCGGATTCAATTCATAGAGGGAACTTATGGGCGAACCTTCATAGCGGAATTCACTGTCATAGTCATCTTCAACAATATAGCAATCATTTTCAATTGCATACCGGATTAACGCCAGCCTTCTCTGAATTGGTAAAATTCCACCGAGGGGATATTGATGGGATGGGGTTGTATAGATAAAAGCAACATGACGGGAAGGCTTTAAGAAATTGGTGTTAATACCATAATCATCTGTGGTAATTCCTGTAATAGTAAATCCGATTTTAGAAATTACATTCATTAAACCGTGATGGGTTGGGTCTTCCATTAGAACTTCTTTATTTTTTTCATACAACAGTCTGGATATTATGGATAGACCCTGGGTTGATCCGGAGACTATCATGATATGATCCGTATTACAGCTAATTCCCCGGGTTCGGAAGAGATAGTTTGCAATCGCTTTTCTAAGCTCCATAACCCCTGCCGGGTTATGATATAAAAAAGCTTTCGAAGGTAATTCATTACATGTAACCTGATAGAGTTTTCCAATTTCTTTTTTGGGGTATTGGGCCAAATCAGGAACACCGGATCGGAAATCAATAAGTTTATGCTTGGAATTAACTTCAGTATCGACAGGAGTGTCTTTGTGTAACGAAACAGGAATGTTATATTTGGAAATACCTTTTGCAACAACTGTCTTAGAACCTTGATATCCTTGCAGATAACCCTCCGCAATTAATTGATCGTAAGCTTCTAAAATGGTATTTCTGGATACATTCAATTCTCTGGATAATTCGCGGGAGGAAGGTAATTTATCATTTTCGGTTAAGCTTCCGACTAAAATCAAATTTTTAATTTGGTAATAAATTTGCCTTGATAAAGAGATAGCTGTATTTTTATCTAGTGTAATCCACATAACATTGCCC
>JBAVPE010000192.1:0-31010 GCA_049692775.1 Anaerocolumna sp.
TCATCTGCATGACATGAGAATACACGGTAAAAAACGTTATTCCTTTTTCACTATGATGATTGGTATCAATATACATCTTGATGCCCGGATTAAAAAAGCAAAAATGGATGCTGCTTAGTCACAAGAGCCAATGCAAGCTCGGTAGCTTTCGGAATAATCAGCGCGGTAAAAACAATTAATACTACCAGACAGTTTTTTCTCTATATATCTGCAATCTTTGCATATATACCTTATATTACATTCTTTACATTTTTCAATTTTATCTTTTGTTAATTTCCAAAATTGATTTAATTTTTCAGCAGATGTCAAATTGGCAAAATCGTCAATTTTTCCTAATGGTTCATTTATTTTAGGGCAAACTGTTACCATTTTATGACTTGTAATGGTTAAAAGACCATGCATACATGTATTATATACATGTCTAATATTATAATCTTGTATGGATGTTCTTCTTAATTCATACAAATTATTTTTTACTATAGAATCATTCTGGCTGGTACTGATAACTAAATCTGTATAGATTTCTTTTGGTACAAATGTAGCTAAACAATCCTCTATTACCTCTTTCTTAAATTCAATATCCTGCATTATATCAAAAAGAAGAATAACCGAAAAAGTTACTATGCCTTTAATACTATTGATTAATAAATTATTATGTATACTTTTTTTATCCAAAATCGGAATCTGTAAGTAAATATTTATATCTAGTTGTTTTAAAATTTCCAAATATTCTTGGTTAATATTTTGATTACTTCCTAGATATAATAAGATATTTCTAATTGATATTTCTTTTGCATATTTAATTACTTGAACATTTCGATAAAAATTTTGAAAAAAATTTCCACCTGAAAAAAAGACTGTATTTGTACCTAATAGCTTTAGTTTATCTAAAGCTGTTACATAGTCGTCATATGTTGTTGTGGTTCCATTAACAATATCAGTATCTTTAAAGCATCCCACACAACTATTCATTCGTATAGAATTTTCATTACAATAATAACAGTCGCAATCACATTTGCTATTTAATAGTATATATGCCCGTTCAACAACTGGCCGTTCTTTCAAATAGCTAAGCTCCATCCAATTATAATCAATAATCATCTTTTCAACGTAAACCGGTTTATCACTATAAAACCCTAAATTAGCTTCTATTAATTTATCAAAAAATGAAATTATATATTCATGTGAAATGTTTAGTGTTTTGGATATGTTATCAATAGAATTTTTCTTCTCAAATAAAGCTAAAATCTTTGTTTCAGAAATATTGTATGTAAATACATCTCCACTTATTAAATTGTATACAGCACCTCCATCGTCAGAATTATTAACTAACAGGCATTCTTCAAAAAGTTGAAAGTATCTTTTCATCCCAATGTCACCACCAATTCTTTAGCTTTTTTATAATACTGCGATCTATAATTATCCAGCCATTGATTATCGAGTTCATTAATGTAGCAATAATGTGCCAAATTATCAACAAAAGCATTTTTATTCATGGCACACATTTCATCTTTCTTTTCAAATACCCCACCCGTTAAAAAAATATTAAAACAGGATGGACATACTTTTTTTATTGCACAGGATATGCAAGTACTTGATATATTTTCATAGTATTCATTCATTATATTCGCTATTTCTTCATAATCTAAACCAGTGTCATTACAACCAATTTTCCTTGTCCTACTAATTTTCTCGCAAATATGATAATCACCATTAACATCCACAAATATTCTTTCTCCTGGAACACATGCTGCAGTAAAACCTAATTGTTTATTATTGTTTAATATTTGTCTCAACACCAAATTCATGCACTGTCTACTAAAGAGCATATCCATAACTAGTATTCTTCTATCTTCTTTAGACATTTCTTTTGATGCTTTTTCATTTCTGCCACACTTAACAATAGCATAATATTCATTTTGCAATTCATTCCACGTTCTAAAGAAGTTATTCTTTATTTCCTCCGTAAATTCATCAAAATATGAAGTATTTACTGGACTAACCATATTAATACTCAAAAGGAAAAATTCTTCGTGTTCTACAAAAAAATCTATAACCTTTCTTAAATCTGTATCATAAGAATATACTGCATTAATAAACAACGGAAACTGTAGTACTTCATATGCTCTATATAATTTTTCTATTACTTTATCATAACTACCAACATTGTTTCTAATTACCCTATGCAAGTTATGCTCCTCCCTTCCTCCATCTAAGCTAAATATGGGGTGTATTAAATTTTCTTTGAAGAAATACAGCATTTCATCTGTTATTAATGTAGCATTGGAAGTTAATGTAATGAAAACCTCACCGCTATATACTTTTTTGATATATTCAACACATTTCTTTATTAGTGTAAAATTAAGCAAAGGCTCCCCACCGTAAAATGAAAATATAGGTTTTCCATCTGGGTTATGTATACGATTTTCGTCTACTAATGTTAGAAATGTATCAATTGCCACTTTTGCCGTTTCAAATGTCATATTTTTTTGTCCATGTTCCCTTAGTTCCCCATACTTTTCTCCAAAAACACAATATGTACATCTCATATTACATGAATTTGTAACTTCAATAATCAACTCTGTTAATCCATTTTTCATTACGCAGTCTTTTGCTTTTCTTGCAGTTAAATTTTTACGTTGTAATGCCCTTACGTTTATATCATTCATACATGCATTTTCTATCTGTTTTAAATTTTCTATGCGTTGTTGAGATGAAGCCTTTAATCCTTTTTCAGATAATATTATTCCTGAATTTGTTAAAAATTCATATTTCTCACCACTTTTAGTTTCTATTATAACTTTATTATTATTTAACATAAAACGTCCCTTCCCCATATTATATGCTTTGACTAAAAATTGGAATGGTGTATAAATACACACATTCCAATTTTTTTGATTCACTAGCCGCGCTTAAAAAACAATATCATTAAAACCCGCTTAAATATTATAAGCAATTGCTGTTGATGCGGCAGCTCCTCCTCCGGCAGCTGTTGCAATGGCTCCAGATGCAGCTGCATCAGCAAATGGTGCTGGCCCATCGGCAATACATAATGCCGCACATCCTCCTCCAGCAATACCACATCCAAGTGCACAAAGCACAGCACATGTAAATCCACCGCCTTGAGCAACAACGCCTGAATAAGAGTTTATAGCGCTCATAATAGTGCCCCCTTTCTAAATAATATGAATTGTACTTTTGCTCTACATCATGATGTTAACTCATTATACGATAGCCATCCAATATTTTACATTGCATGTAAGAATTGCGACACAGCGCGTCATTTTTCCCCACTATTCATTCCATGGTTTATATGCTATGTCATAAAAGCATTTTTTCAAGAACACCGTTTACTAATATCTATTATTTTTAAAAAACACGGAAAGCATACTTGACATTTTGCTTTTAACGAGTATAATAAAATTATGGAAAGCAAACTTTACATCAGGAAGGAGGATCTAATGAGAAATGAGAAATCGGTTAGAAGAATTACGAAAACAAAAAGGTATTAGGCAAGAAGAATTAGCTGCCAATTTGGAAGTATCCCGACAGACAATAGGTTCTTTAGAAAACGGTCGTTACAATCCATCAATACTATTAGCTTTCAAAATCGCTCGATACTTTGAAATGGGTATTGAAGAAATATTTATTTATGAGGAGGATACAAAATGAAAGAAAAGAAACCATTTATTTTCGGACTTATCGTTGGTATTACCCTAATTGTAATAGGTCTTATGGTAAATACTAATTACTATTCTATTTTAATTTTGGCGATGGGATTTGGATTTGGATTTAGTTCAATTGTACAACTAATCCGTATTTCTTATTATCAAAGCCCAACCCATCAGTCCAAATATGAAAACAAAAAAAAAGAATCCTATATTAACAGCGTTGATGAACGCAAACAATTTTTAAGAGCAAAATCAGGCCAAATTACCTACCAGTTTATGGCTTTCAGTTTATTAATTTTGGATGTTGTGCTGGCTCTACTTCGTGTGGAAGCATGGGTAATAGGGATGATATTTATACTTTTCATATTGCAGTGGGTAATAAACTCTATTGTTTATCACTACCTGGAAAGGCGCCAATGATAATATTTAAAATGAACATTAAAAATACTATTTTTATATTTGAGTGCTTATTATCGTCCACCGAGCAAATTGACTTTGATAAATAAGTATCTTAACCAAATAAAACCAAAAGAGTAAAAAATGCATGATAACAGACTTAATAGAAGTGCTTTTTTTCTGTATATAACTTTCATGTTAGGTAATAATAATCAAAACCAAAAAAATTCCTTTAAATATAAACTTAAAGGAATTTTTTTTATACTCTTCTGGCGCACTATGTTATTTTTTAAATCTTTTCATACTATCTGGCTGTTTTGGCTGATGAAAGATATACATACAACGTGTGTCTGCAGCAACTTCTACTGTTTTACGCGCTACTTTTTCCATTAATGATGCAATAAGTTGTTTTCTATGTCCATTTATGCCCTCCTTACTATCCGCATGTTATAGTGTTTATCTAATATAGTATAGTACTAATTTCGATATTCTGGGATAGCTTGTAACTTTCCCCCAACTTATTTATATCAGTCAAAGTAAAAATTAGATCACCATTATCCCAGAAAAAATTATGCTATAATAATACATCAACCATTTAACCGCTAGATTATTTTGAATTCTGAGATTTAACATTCTTTTTGGAAAACAATACTCATATAGCGGTATCTTGTTATCTATTATTGTTGTAACCTTGGGAATCTAATTGATGTAAAATATAGGCAGGAAGGGATGGCTTAAATTATGACCAAAAATCGTATCCGTGAATTAAGGAAAAACAGTGGTTTATCACAAGAAAATTTTGCCTTAGAACTCGGTACCACACAGCAAGCTATTAGCCGAATGGAAACAGGTTTTTGCGATATTCCAATAGATCTACTTGCAAAAATGGCTAAATATTTTAATGTTACCACAGACTATATAATTGGCATTACAGAAATCAAAAGAGACCTAAGCGGTCAAATGCGGATGAACAGCGAACTTGATAAGCATTATGACATTGTTTTACGTTATCAAAGACTGACTGAAATAAACAAAAAAACACTTAACACTTTATTAGAACGATTGGAGCAAGCACAAAGAGAAACTTGATAAATACTAAAGGGGAGTGAAAAAATGATACGAGTTGCTATATGTGATGACGATATCCCTTTCACTGGATATTTTGAAAATTTAATTAAGCAGGCCTCATCAAACCTTGGTATTGTTTCTATAATTGAGTTGTTTTTTGATGGTGAAACTTTACTGAAAAATATATCCTCTGGGAGTCGTTATGACCTCATATTTATGGATATTAATATGGAAAGACTAGATGGTATTTCTGCTGCTCGATATATACGTGAAATCGATAAGACGGTTCTTTTGATTTATTCTTCTGGATATGATCAGTATCTGAAAGAACTTTTTGAAGTAGAGCCATTTAGATTTCTTTCTAAACCAATAGATGACAACTTTTTATACGATATTTTACAGAGGCCTGTAATCGTATTATTATATCAGATGATTATTTTCAATTCACCTTTAATAAAGCAATCAAAAAAGCTTTTATACGTGACATATTATTCTTTGAAAGTAGAAATCGAATTATTAATATATCTTTGAGAGATGGTTCAGAGGAACAGTTTTATGGGAAGTTAAATAATGTAGAAGATGAATTAAAGTATTTACATACATTTCTTCGCATACACCAATCTTATTTAGTAAATTATGACTACATAAAAAAGATGAATTTTTCCACCATCACATTATCCTGCGTCAATGGAAAGGATATATGTCTTAATATAAGTGAAGATAGGCAAAGACAAGTTAGGCAGCAACTTTTTTTAATATCTAGACTGAAAGGTGGTCATATATGAGTGGAATTTTTTATCTCTTCATTACTCGAATCCTATTACCCTGCTTCTTTCTTCTGATTATAAGAAAATTTATGTATGCATTTTTTCCTTCTCCAAGAAAAAATGTACTACGATATTTTGTTTGGTTTAGCTATTATCTGTTTCAAGTTTTAACTAACATTGAAATAAATATTTCACCATTACTAATCTTAGTACTTAATATATTTTTTGTTTTTCTCATCAGCTCAATTGCTTTTTATGTAAGCTTAAGAAGACGATTAGTTTTCTCTATGCTTATATGCGCAGTGTGGATGTTAGTTGAAGTAATAATTGGAATAATACTCGGTACATTAGGAATAAGAGGATCTCAGTTAATGATTTCAGGCTCTGTTATATCTAAATTATATATGCTTATATTTGCATCATTAATTTACCACTATTTACAGCAAAAAAATTGGCATGACATTTCAATACGATATATTTTATCAGTTCTTCTTTTTCCAGTTGGAAGTATATACCTTATGCATAATATTCTAAAAATCACAGTAGAATATAATGAATATTCATTTTTTGCCATATCCTCAAGCGTTCTTTTACTGTCAGCCAACTATGTTATTTTTGAATTTTATGATTGGATGACACAAGATGCAGATATCAAAGAAAAAAATTCACTATATGAACAACAACTTGAGTTATGCGGCCGCCAAGCTGAATTGGAAATCTATTAGATAATGCGTTTGATGCTTGTCGAAATATTTCGAACGGAAATCGATTTATTGAGCTAGAAGCTATATATACAAAAGGTGTATTTACACTAACTATATGTATCCCATATATAGGAAATCGACAGTTGGACCGTAATGGAAAATTTTTAACAACTAAAAGGTACTCTTTCAACCATGGATTGGGATTGCTTTCTATTGAACAAGCTATTGAATCATATCATGGGCAGATAGTGACTGAATGCCCTGATGGAATATTTTACTCAATGGTATTAATGTATGGAGACAATATTTAACCTTTATATGCTGGTCACTTCTGATTCTAGTGACCCTATATCTCCTTTGTTGGTGCTTACTTCTGGTAAACAACTCAAGAAATTTTGGTTTTCTATAACATAGCGCAGCTTTCAGCATTACAAAGAGCGACCTGTCGGCTGTCGCATAAAGTTCAGGATGGAGAAAAATAGCATCAAGATGTATGATATAAATCCAGTGTCCTCCGTATTAAAATGACCATTAACGATCCGAAAAAATAAGCAGCAGGCTTTTTTGTCATGCAACCACCTAAAAAATGTTGCTGATTTTTAACGTTTTGTTAAATCAATAATATAATATAGTGTATGAATCGAATAAAAAAATCAAAAAGATTCACAATACAATTATAAAACATTAAAACTATTTTGCTATAATGAATTAGATTATTACTAAAAGAGTTATTTAGCTTCTTTTAGTGATAAAATATGATATAATAATTATATAGTAAATATAAATTTGATAGTTCGACACTTGAAAGGGTGATAGCATGACATTTTTTAATCGTTTATTTAAAGTTGAACTACCTAAAAATAAGTTTGGGGCCTATACTGTTTATCAAAAAAATCGTTTAGGATCTGATTATCCGAATTTAACCAATGAAGAGAAAAAGGAGTTAAAAAAACTTTTTCCAGGATTAAAAAAACGTAGTAAAAAAGTTTTAAAAGAAGTAGAACATCCGGATTTTATCTATGAAGCAATAAATATAGTTAATAAAAATGGATGGTAATCATAAGAAAGGGGCTGTCGCAGAATAGCCTTGATAAACTTCGATAATAGGATAGAGTGTAAAATAATGCATTTTGCGTCGACTGGCTGAGCTCATCTTGTGAAGCGGAGCGTTCTGAACGAGCGAGGGAAAAGCAGCTAAATGTATTATTTTACACTCTATCCTTTCAAAAAAGTTAATTTGCTATTTTGCAACAGCCCCTTTCGATTTACTTTATAGTAGCAAGTATTTGGGTTGCTCTTTCCAGGAGCGGATTATTTTGATCAACAATCGTTTTCTTATTATTTATTGAATTTGGAAATAAATTTTCTATATCCTTTGTATTAATTTTTTTCCCATCTACCGTTAGTGTAAATTCTTTATTCATTTTCTCCACCTTCCTAAATTCTCTGGTTTTACTATATTATGTATTTTTTAACTTATTTTTAATAGGTTAATAGTCCTGAATGTATTGATTATAAATTCAACATCTACTTTTTCAAAACTGCGTTTAGATTTAATATAGATCAGAACATCATCCACTGGTATTAAATAAAGTGTAGTTTGAAGTTTTACTACTTTGTTATTTTGAATATCATTTACAAATTCATTAATTTCTGACTTATTATACCACAGCTTTTTTTCGGATACAATATTTGTAATATAATTTTTAAGAATATCGGGAGATAACTCAAAATAAAAATTTATCTCCAATAGTTTTCCTGTTTTAATATATGAATTAATTGCATAAGCCCAAATTTTTGTTAAATCTTCATTATTACAATACTTTAATTGATTTATTATATCAGAAGTTATAATACTTGTAAAATCAGTCATGCATGCTGATACTTTATCGGCTAATTCACTATAAGTAATCAATTGTTTATAAGTTTCAGAAGATTCACCAAATTCAATTCCAGCGACCTTACTTATATTCAAATTGTTTATACAAAGGGTATAGATAATTAAGCTGGTAATGCCAATGGCAATTTGGTACCAAAATACAGGCTGCATCATATCAGATACTAAACTACTTATTATAATAAATGCCATTGTTATAATAAAAGTTATAGCTTGAAATAAAAATTTTTTCTTATTAATAATATTCTTATCCCTTCCCTTTAATGCAAATAAAATTATCATAAATATTAACATGGACAGGAAGTAAAAAAACATTACTAATTCAGAATGAGTTTGACTACAAAAGAACCCAATCATTGTTATCCCCCCTAAAAATATAAATTACTTCAGTTCTCCCTCAACTGCAGAGCTTTCAACAAATAATGGAATGCCCTATGCCATTATTATACCATAGAATTACCATTAATAGTAATTTTTTATTGAAATAAATACTTTTACATAATAAGCAACTAATAAAAAGCTACGCTTATTACTCTTTATCAGTTCATATGCTATCTTGTAAATTCACTTATAGACTAATTATGCCACTTACTTTGAGTGTTAAACATTTCTTTCAAATCCAATGCCCTGTCCAGGTTCCAGGGGTGATGAGCCGCTTTAACATGATTTTTTACGGTTACTTTTTATTATTCTTTTCCCCTTTGACATTCTATAATAAGTATGATAAAATTCAATTGTTATTAAAAACATAAAATGTATTTTGATTGAAAGGATGGTTTTGATGTCGGTATTATCTGTAAAAGAGGTTTGTGCTATCTAGCACTTAATTTAATCATGTAGTAAAGGGTCAGACAGGTTTAAAAAGCCTTATTTTGTTATGCCTTTACTTACAGCCTTTACAGAAAATACTCATTAAACAGTCTTGTTAAATAAAGCAACGGGATGTATTTATAATACAGTCCATTGCATAAATGAAACATCCGCCTATAGAAGCCTTTCATCAGTAACTAAGCCGGTATATGGTTTTACTGATAAAGACATATAGGGATGCGGACGTCTTATGTTTAAACTTGGCATAATAGGTATAACCTGTTATGCCTTTATTAATATAAGCGTCTTATTTTAAAGGATGCCCATTGTTTATTGAACGCCCACAGGGAATTTCTATGCTTTGTAAAGGTAGGATTTCCCTGTGGGTATTTTCTTGTCCGTAATTTCAAAAAGAGAGATTACTCTTTAATTTTTTACCTGTTTATTCTGAGAAATTACATTATTTATCATGGTTGATTGCTGTAATATGCAATCCAGATTAAAAGGAGTTGAAAGGTTGAAAGAAAATGGAGGTATGATTTTATCAACAGCCTCTAAAATATCAGTAAATACAGGCTGTGAGAGTTTCCGAGAGTACTCAAAATTTAAAAGGAGTATTAAAATGATAGAAAAAACAATCAGGGCATTAGAATTTGATAAGATATTAAATATGTTAAGCGAAACAGCATTTTCAGAAAATGCTAAACAAAAACTCTTAAACTTACGTCCTTACCTTTCCAAAGCTGAGGTAAATGCTAAACTTAAGGAAACCACGGAAGCCAGAAAAATATTGGACAGTATGGGTACTCCGCCTTTGCCTAATATGAAGGATATTGAGAAAATACTGGAGCTTACGGAAATAGGTTCCATGCTCCTGCCGGAACAGTTAAACATGGCAGCACAGTTTATTAGTGCCTGCTTAAGGATTAAGGGTTATTTAAAAAGGGCAGAATCCCTTAGAGTTGACATTGCTTATTATGGAAATTCCCTGCAGGACTTAGATCCACTTTTAAAAGAAATTAATCTGGCAATACGGGGTACCCGGGTTGAGGATAGTGCTTCAAAGGATTTAAGAGATATCCGGCGTAAAATAGAACATGTAAATACCGAAATAAAGGCCAAACTGGAGAGTTTATTGCGCAGTAAAAAAGAATGGTTTACGGAGGGCTTCATATCCTCAAGGAACGGGCATTTTGTATTGCCGGTTAAAAAGGAATATAAAAATCAGGTGAGCGGTTCAACCCTTGACATCTCTTCCACCGGTGCCACTTATTTTATCGTACCCAGTGCAGTATTAAAACTGGAAGACGAACTATCTCTATTAAAAATGAATGAAGACAATGAAGAACGGAAAATTCTATATACTTTAACTTCACTGGTTCATAATAATACCTTCTCCATTAAGATAAACATGGAGGCCTTGGAAACCCTTGATTTTATCTTTGCCAAGGCAAAATTAAGCCTGAATATGAAAGGAGTACCGGCTCTCATAAATAACGAACGATATATTCAAATCAGGAACGGAAGACACCCCCTGTTAAATGCTTCAGAATGTGTCCCCCTTAACTTTACCATAGGAAAAGGTATGAATGGGGTCATTATCACAGGTCCTAATACCGGCGGTAAGACGGTGGCCTTAAAAACTGTAGGCCTGTTACAGCTTATGGCACAATGTGGTCTTCATATTCCCTGTGAATCCAGTGAACTATGTATGAATAACCTGATTCTATGTGATATCGGTGACGGTCAGAGTATTACTGAGAACTTATCCACTTTCTCCGCCCATATTTCTAATATTATCAACATTTTAAACCACACCGGTAAGGAAAGCCTTATCTTATTGGATGAGCTGGGATCCGGAACCGATCCCGCAGAAGGAATGGGTATTGCTATCGCCATATTGGAAGAGTTAAAAGCAAAGAACTGTCTTTTCTTAGCAACGACCCATTATCCGGAGGTGAAAGATTATGCAGATAAAACGGAAGGCTTCATCAATGCCAGGATGGCATTTGACAGGGAAAGCTTAAAACCTTTATATCAATTAGAAATTGGCGAAGCCGGTGAGAGTTGTGCTTTGTATATCGCCAAGAGATTAGGAATGCCTAAGAGAATGCTTGAGAAAGCTTATGAAGAAGCTTACTTAAAGAACACAAATACGCTTCCGCAAAATGTACCTGATACCTCCTTCCTTGATGATGCCAATGAGGGAACGAACTCTGCCATAACTGACCATATAATAAAAGAAAAGCCAGAAAAAACGGTCAGTACAAGGAGTATGCGATTTCATATTGGTGACAGCGTAGTTGTATATCCCGGGAAAAAAATTGGCATTGTGTATAAAACTGCAAATGAGAAGGGCGAAATTGGTGTTCAGATTCAGAAACAGAAACAGCTTGTCAGCCATAAAAGATTGCAATTAAAGGCTTCTGCCAGTGATATGTATCCGGAAGATTATGATTTCTCAATTATATTTGATACGGTTGAAAACCGGAAAGCACGAAATAAAATGGAAAAAGGGTATCGGCCTGACCTTAAGATTGTATATGAGAAAGAGGATCTGTAATAATAACCTATAAAACATCCTATATCCTAATGATTTAATCCAATTTGATCTGGTCCGTTCGATTGGTACATTTTAAATTTACAGGAATATATTATTTCCAAAGGATAGAATTAAGGAGAAGAAAAGTGGATAATAACGATATGACTATGGGACCTGATCATTTTATGAATGAGGATTTTGTAATGACCGTCCAGGATTGTGAAGCTGTCTGCGAACACATGACCCACCACCTGATAAGGATGCAGATAGAGGACCGGGCGGCACAAGCTATGTTACTGCGTGAATGTGCGGATATATGCGGACTTACTGCAAAATTTGCTGCACGTGATGCTATCTATGCCAGAAATCTGGCTGCTTTATGTGCTGATATTTGTCAGGCCTGTGGAACCGAATGCTTAAGGTATCCGGATGATATGTCACAGCATTGCGCCATGGTATGCCTTAATTGCGCAAAACATTGCAGGGCATTTGCAACAATGGGTGTGCCCCGGATGAGAAGACGAAAAGAGACGTAATATTAAAAAGGGGCTGTCGCAGAATAGCAGATTATATTTTTTGAAAGGATAGAGTGTATCCTATTATCGAAGTTTATCAAGGCTATTCTGAAACAGCCCCTTTTTAGCCTTTATAGGCTTCGAGAAACAAAAATCCACTTTGGTGTATTGAATAATTACCTGAAATACTTTTGAGGAAGGCTGATTATAAATTCTGTTCCCTGACCATATCTGCTATTCACCGTTATGGTGCCTTCATGGGCTTCAATAATTGCCCTGGTTATGGTAAGACCTACTCCTGCTCCGCCCGTTTGGTGGTTTCGGGATTTATCCGCACGATAAAACCTGTCAAATATATGGGGTAAATCTGCTTCGTCAATTCCAATGCCGGTGTCTTTTATCCGTATTATAATACCATTTTCATCTTTTTCTGCTTTTATCGTTATTTCGCCCTCATCCTTTGAATATTTTAAAGCATTGGTTAACAGATTGTTTAATACCTGACTCATCTTATCCTGATCGGCATAGATCGTAACAGGTTCTTCTTTATAATTAACCTGAATGTTTTTTAGTAAAAATTCATTCTCATAATTAGTAAGAAGTCTTACCATTAACTTTGATAAATCAAACTCTTCTATATGAAGGAGTACATTATCATTCTCAACCCCTGACAAATTTTCAATACTTCCAATCAATTTCTTTATTCTTATAATCTCTTCATAACAACTGTTAAGTCTTTCTGTATCCATCGCCCAGATTCCATCTATCATTGCTTCCATATGGCCCTGAACCGAAGTCAGGGGTGTCCTAAGTTCATGGGCAACGTCCTGTGTCAGCTGTTTTCTAAGTTTATCTTTATGTTCCAGTGCATCGGAAAGTTCATTTATGGTTTCGGTTAATATTTCAATTTCTTTGGTATGGGATGCATCTTCTAATCTCTCTTTATATTTTCCTTCCGATAAGGATAATGCCTTTTTAGCTATTTTATTTAAAGGATTGCTTAATCTTAATGACATAAAAATCCCTAAAGCAAATGCTATGATCAAAGAACAGATACCGGTAATCAAAAATAGTGAATTCAGTGCCTTAATAAAAATTAATTCTTCATCATTAAAATAATATGGTCCTACATAACCGGTGGTTAAGGTACCGATTTGTTCGCCATCCAATAGGATGGGATAAGATTTCTCCTGATAGTCTCCGTTCCATTTATCGGAATAGCTGTACATGTTAGCCCTCATATCCATTATCATCGCCTGGCATAAACCATTATTATGTTCATAGGCGGACCAGATGCTCTGCTGCTTATTATCCTTTATTACGATTACCATCCCGTTTTGTAAAGCATTCATACCAATTATCTCAAGATAGCCGGTATTCCAGCTTTTATCTTCCCCGTATTTCATTTTAATTAAATCGATGATTTCCGTGGTTTGTTTTTCCTGCCTGTGAATAACATAATTTTCAAATTGCCTTTTTATTCCCAGGTTAGCCACCAGGCTGGTAAGTCCGACTACCGCCACAACAATAAAGATATAGGAAAGTGTTAATTTACTCCTTAAACTAAACGTCAGGCTAATCACCCCCAAATCGATAGCCGATGCCACGAATGGTAAGGATATAATTTGATTCTTTCGGATTGTCTTCAATCTTGGCCCGAAGGTTTTTTATATGGGAATCTATGGTCCTGTCATAACCGAAATAATCGCCGTCAAAAGCTATATGAATCAATTCTTCCCTGGTAAATACTTTATTAGGACGTTTTGCAAGAGTATTTAAGATTTTATATTCACTTGGTGTTAAATACGTAGTTATTCCTGCTTTCTTAACCGTATAATCGGTCTGATTAATAATCAGGTCACCGTGATGGAACATTAATAAATCGTAATTCTCCTCTTCTGGGGTACTCCTGCGGAATAGGGCATTTACTCTTGCTATCATCTGTCTTGGACTGAAAGGTTTCGTCATGTAATCATCCGCACCAATATCCAGTCCATTTATTATATTTTCATCACTGCTTTTAGCGGTGAGCATAATAATTGGAACCTTTGATTTTTTTCTGATTTCTTTACAGATTTCTTCCCCTGTAATGTCAGGTAACATCAAATCCAGTAAAATCAAATCAATTTCTTCTTTGTTGAATATCTTCAGGGCTTCCCGTCCGGTTGAAGCTTTATACACTTCATATCCGCTGTTTAGGAGATAGGATTCAATGAATTCTACAATTTTTATTTCATCCTCGACCACAAGAATTTGCTTCGAATCATTTTCCACAAAATTACCTCTTTTTTTTACTGTTTAATTTGCAGCAGTCCATTCTTTCTTTACCATATAATTCTTCATTTTCCTTTGCCATCTGCAGAAGGAAATTGTGAATCATTTTTTTAAATTTTTTAAACATTATTATTCCTCCTTTTACATTGTGAGTACTCTCGGAAACTCCCACAGCCTGTATTTACTGATATTTTAGATGCTGTTAATAAATTTTCCTTCCAACTATTGGACTCATTCATCGGAATACTATTTTCATAAATAAATACTAACAAAGAATTATGGATTTTTTATGGATATAGCTCAATATCTTTTATAATCAGAAGTACTGACGCCTAAAATACCTGTGTAAGAATAAAAACCCATCCTTTTGCGCATGCACCGGGATAGGCATTTATTAGGATATATTCTCCATTACAATTTTAATTATTCCACTTTCATGGCACGCATCGCATTTAATACGGCAATCAGGGCCACACCCACATCGGCAAAAACTGCTTCCCACATAGTAGCCAATCCCCCGGCTCCTAATATAAGCACTACTAATTTTACTCCCAATGCAAATACAATATTCTGCCATACAATGACATGGGTTTTCTTTGCAATTTTGATAGCACTGACCAATTTCCCGGGTTCATCTGTCATTAATACTACATCTGCGGCTTCTATGGCGGCATCCGAGCCTAACCCTCCCATGGCGACACCAATATCAGCACGGGCAAGAACAGGCGCATCGTTAATACCGTCTCCTACAAATACAAGCTTGCCTTTCGGGCCTTTTTGTTTATCCAGGATTTCCAGATTATGAACTTTCTGATCCGGGAGAAGTTCTGCATGGACTTCATCCATTCCAAGTGAAGCCCCAATTTTTTCGCCCACTGCCTTACTGTCACCGGTTAACATAACCAACTTATGGATTCCCATCCTTTTTAACGTTTTAAGGGCATTTGCTGAATCTTCCTTTAATTCATCAGATATTATGATATTACCGGCATATATGTTATTAACTGCAACGTATACTACGGTGCCAATGGATTCTGTCTGTTCATAAGTAATATTTTCCTGCTCCATCAGCTTTTTATTTCCTGCTAATATGGTATTTCCTTTTAAATTTATCTTTGTTCCAAGTCCGGAAAGCTCTTCATAACCATCTATCCCGTTATTATCTGTATTCGCTTCCATCGTACCTTCCACACTGCCTTCATAAGCTTTTCGGATGGATATAGCGATCGGGTGGTTAGAATAGCTTTCTGCAAATGCCGCATATTGCAATAATTCTTCCTTACTATATTCGCCTTTCGGATTGATCTGGGTAACTTTAAATACACCCTTTGTTAAGGTCCCTGTTTTATCAAATACAACCGTATCTACATAGTTTAAGGCTTCCAGGTAGTTGCTGCCTTTAATTAATATACCATGTTTTGATGCTCCCCCAATTCCTCCGAAGAATCCTAAAGGAATGGATATAACTAAGGCACAGGGACAGGAAATAACTAAGAATATCAAAGCTCTGTACAGCCACTCCGAGAAGGTGGCACCGGGAATAACAATGGGTGGCACCACTGCAAGTAAAAATGCCGCAAGAGTAACCGCCGGGGTATACTTTCTTGCAAACTTTGTTATAAAGTTCTCGGTAGGTGCTTTCCTGCTGCTTGCATTCTGTACCAAATCTAATATTTTTGATACGGTGGATTCTTCAAATTCCCTAATTACTTCTATTGATAAAAGTCCGTTTTTATTAATAAAACCGCTTAAGACACTATCCTCTATCGTAACTTCCCTTGGCACCGATTCACCGGTCAAGGCGGAGGTATCAACCATAGAAGAACCTTCTATTATTTTACCGTCCAGTGGGACTTTTTCACCCGGTTTAACAACAATAATATCACCGGCCCCCACCTCCTCCGGTGAAACAGTTTTAATACCGCTTTCCACTTTAAGGTTCGCATAATCCGGCCGTATATCCATTAAGTCTGCTATGGACTTTCTGGAACGGTTAACTGCAATCCCCTGAAACATTTCACCAACCTGGTAAAATAACATAACTGCTACACCTTCCGGAAACTGACCAATCGCAAACGCACCGATGGTAGCAATACACATTAAGAAATTTTCATCAAAAATATCACCTTTAAAAATATTCCTGACTGCCAGCTTTAATACATCCTTGCCGGCTATGATATAGCTTATAAAAAAGAGGCCGGACTTTACCGGTTTGGGAAAGCCGATTAGCATCGCTGCTGCAAATAATACCGCTGCTATGCCAAATTGTATCATTTTATTCCGAATAAAATGATCTCCTTTTTCATGGGTAGCTCCACTGCAGCAATCACAGCCGCCGCTTTCACATTTTTCTTCCTGCCCGGAATGCCCTTGATTATGTTCATGGCCGTGCCTATGTTTTCCCTGTTTTTCTATTACTGTGACATCCGGTTCCACTTCTTTTACAATCTGCTTTACTGACCTTACTATTTCTTCCTGTATATCTTCGTTATCTGTTTCTATCAATAATATCTTTGTTGCGAAATTAAGGCTGGCGTTCTTTACATTACTTAAATCTCCTACCCTTTTTTCAATTTTCATTGCACAATTACTGCAGCATAAATCCTCCAGCACCAGTTCTAATCTCGTATTATCCTTCATTTTGGATTCCCCGCCTTCTATTCTTTCTACTTCTCATTTACATGTACTAAGCCCAGACTGAAGATACTTTGCACATGGTCATCATCAAGGGAATAAAAGACTACCTTCCCATCCCTTCTGAACTTCACCAGTCGCGCCTGCTTTAATGCCCGTAACTGATGGGAGATTGCCGATTGTGTCATATTCAGTAATGCAGCTATGTCACATACACACATTTCTGCTTCAAACAGGGCACACAGAATCTTAATTCTGGTAGTATCACCAAATACTTTAAATAATTCTGCTAAATCATATAACTTTTCATCCGGAGGCATCAGCCCCTTTACCTTATCAACAACCTCTTCATGAATTACGGAACAATTACATCGGTCTATATCTGTATTAATATTTATCATGCTTTACACCCATTGTATATCGCAGGCCAGACTGCGATACTGCCGCAAATAAGAAGGAATGAAAGATTCAATATGCAGCATCCTTTCTTTTTTATTTTTTCTTTCACTCTTACCTCCCATGTTTACCATTGAACGTATGAGCAATCGTTCATATATTATATAGTATTCCCCGCAAATCATTTTGTCAACTATATATTTATGATTATTTTGTTTAATGATAAATTTAATCGTTAAACAAAACAGAGGATAAGTTTTATAATTAATCTAAATTTAATTTTACTAGTCAAAGAAATTATAGTACAATGAATTATTAAAGTATAAAGATGTAAAATATTGAAAAAAATAGAGAAGGATGGAAAGCCTATCCGTAGTATAACTTAGGGTGTTTTGCAAAAGCTCCTTCTGTTATATAAAATAAGATTACCTTCCTTATTATTTTTATCAAATTAATGAAAGAGGTGTATGATATGTGGTTTTCAAAATCCACGGAAGAAGTTTTTAAAGAGTTAAAGGTTAACCCTTTAACCGGTCTTGCCAGCGAAGAAGCCAAGATTCGGCTTGATAAGTATGGGTTGAATAAGCTGGAGGATAAACCTAAAAAGAGCCTGATTTCACTTTTTCTGTCACAGCTTAAGGATATGTTAATTTACGTGCTTTTGGGAGCTGCAATAATCACACTGTTTATTGGTGAATACGTGGATGCCGTTATTATAATAATGGTTGTCATTTTAAATGCGGTAATTGGTGTTGTTCAGGAAGCAAAAGCAGAAAAAGCAGTAGAAGCCCTTCAGAAGATGACTACCCCAAGGTCTTTAGTACGGCGTGACGGAGAAGTAAAAGAAATTAATTCCGAAGAAGTAGTACCGGGAGATATCATTATCCTGGATGCCGGCCGCTATATACCGGCCGATTTAAGACTGGTGGAGACCGCTAATCTTCAGATTGAAGAGTCTGCCCTGACCGGAGAATCCGTTCCGTCTGCGAAAGATTCCGCAAAGCTTTTAGAGGATCCCAAAACTCCCATTGGTGATAAAGTGAACATGGCATTTGCATCCACTCTTGCTACCTATGGACGTGGGGAAGGTGTTGTGGTTGCAACTGCCATGGATACGGAAATCGGTAAAATCGCCAAAATCCTCGAAGAAGATAACAATGAAATGACTCCTCTCCAAAAAAGATTAGATGAGCTTGGAAGAATCTTAGGTTTTATCGCAATCGGCATCTGTGCGGTTATTTTTGTCGTTGCAATGATTCAAAAACGGGATTTGTTCGAAATGTTTTTAACTGCCATAAGTTTAGCTGTTGCTGCCATCCCGGAAGGCCTGGCCGCTATTGTTGCCATTGTCCTGGCCCTTGGTGTAACCAGAATGTCTAAGATCAACGCCATAGTAAAAAAATTGCCGGCTGTAGAAACCCTTGGCTCGGTTAACATTATTTGTTCCGATAAAACCGGAACCCTTACCCAGAATAAAATGACTGTGGTAAAACAATATACCCTTCATAATTTAAAGGATATTCCGGTTGATGATATGAAACCTATGCAAACAGCAGGGGATGAAGAAGAATTAATCAAATCCCTTGTTTTATGTTCCGATGCAACTTATGAGAATGGACAGGGGACGGGAGATCCCACCGAAGTTGCCCTCATCCTGTTAGGTGGACGCTTTAATCTTACGAAAGCAAACTTAAATGCTGAACATAAAAGAGTTTCTGAAAAGCCTTTTGATTCCGACCGGAAGTTAATGTCGACCCTGAACGAAGAGGCAAACGGATACCGGGTCCACACCAAAGGTGCCATAGATAATTTATTAAGCATATCAACCTCTGCTCTTGTAGATGGGAAGATTGTCTTATTAACGGATGAATTAAAAACAGATTATTTAAAAGTAACGGAAGAAATGTCTGATTCCGCCCTAAGAGTACTAGGTGTTGCTTATAAAGATACCACTCAGATAATCGGTCCGGAGGACATGGAAAAAGATTTAACCATGATAGGTCTTGTAGGTATGATTGATCCTCCAAGGCTTGAAGTAAAGGATTCCATCAATGAAGCAAAAGCAGCAGGTATTACACCGGTTATGATTACCGGTGACCACAAGAATACGGCAGTAGCCATCGCTAAGGAGCTTGGAATTGCAGCCTCCATAAAACAAAGTATAACCGGTGCGGAAATTGATGGGTTTTCAGACGAAGAATTTGCCCGTAGAATTAACGATTACCGTGTATTTGCCAGAGTATCACCGGAACATAAGGTTAAAATCGTCAAAGCTTTTAAATCCCATGGAAATATTGTATCCATGACCGGTGACGGTGTAAACGATGCTCCCTCCTTGAAATATGCGGATATTGGCGTTGCCATGGGTATTACCGGTACGGATGTTGCCAAAGGTGCCAGTGATATGATTTTAACGGATGATAATTTTACTACTATTGTAAATGCAATCGAAGAGGGCCGGAATATTTACAACAATATAAAGAAATCCGTTATATTCTTATTATCCTGCAATTTAGGCGAAGTGATTACCATTCTTGCCTCCATCCTGTTCTTCTGGCCGGTTCCATTAATGCCTACACAGATTTTATGGATTAACCTGATAACCGATTCCTTACCGGCTATCGCACTTGGCATTGACCCGGGTGATAAAGATGTCATGAAGAAAAAACCAAGGGATCCAAAGGAAAGCTTTTTCGCCAAAGGTGCCGGATTCAGGGCTGTTGTTGGAGGTCTATTAATTGGCCTCTTAACACTGACCGCTTTCTACTTTGGCCTTACAGAACACGGATACAGTCTTGGAACCGCCAATATACCGGAAGAAGTATTAACCTATGCCAGAACAATGGCCTTTGTCGTACTTGCTGCCTCCCAATTGTTTTATTCCTTAACCATTAGGAATTCATCTAAGTCCATCTTTCAAATTGGTTTATTTTCCAACCGGTTCCTGATTGGTTCGATTATTGCAGGTATTTTATTGCAGTTAGGAGTCATCTCAATACCATTTTTGTCAGATGCCTTTAAAGTGCATAATTTAAGCTTAAGAGATTGGGGAATTGTTCTATTATTTGCCTTAGTGCCTCTCATCGTAAATGAAATCATTAAGATATTTACACGCGTTACTAAAAAAACTGATACTAATTAATCTAAGAATCGGCCGTAGAATATTAAATTTAATCTTAACTATAAAAAACCTGAAATTCAGAACATTAAATATCTGAATTTCAGGTTTCTTATTGGTATTCTTGCTGCACGTGCTGAGAATTCTTCCGTGAAAACTATATCCTCCGGAATTTGACAAACTGGCTGATTAATCCTAAATTGGCAGATCCTTCCGGGACGACTTTCGGGCGGTCTGTCATGGCGCGCGGCTGGAACTGGGCATCGATATAAGGCATCATACAGGGAATAACATTCACTACATCCTTTAAAATATCGTCCATTTCATTTTCCAGATGCATTTGATGCAATAATTCCATGAGCATTTCTTTACCGGTGCAGTCACGCATTGGTTTCTTGATATAATCACCTCCATTTTCGTGATGTCATATGTATGTTTTTACGCAGACCGTCTGAACGTAGTGAAGGAAAGGCAAGTATAAACATACCTATGATAGACAGACAATGTTCGTAACTTTATTCAGCATCTAAAATATCTTCAATTGCTGCTATTAGTTTCCGAGAGACCTCTAATTGTTTACTATTTTCTTTACTATTTGTATTGTATACTTTCTCAGGATGAAGTACCATAGACAAAAAAAGCAGTATGTCTAAAGTTTATACACACTGCCTTCTTTGTTTAAATTTATATGATATTTAATGACTATTAATTGAAAAGAGCTTAGGCCTTAAAATACTTAATAACATCTGTCCATCTTGAATGACAGATTTATCTGGTATTACTTTTATATTTTAATAAAGCTTTATAGATATCCCCTGTTATCAGTTTACTGATTTTATCAATGATCTCCTTGGGATCTTCCTTCATGCCGTTACGGATCCAGTCTAACATAACTCCAACAAAAGCATACTTATAAAAATCTGCAATGAAATTCTTATTTTCTTCGGAAACCTTCATGCCTTGCGCCTGTTCATCCACCACATCAATTAATAATTTATATACCTCATTATATAAAAAACGCTCCAAGTGATCCCGCCCTATGGAATGAAATGTATTTATAACCAGAAGCTTATTCTCTTCCACATAATAAAAAACCTGTAAAAAACCTTCCTGCCAGCTGTCATAGGTTTTCTTACCATCCAGTATCTTCATGCCCTCCGTAATAAATATCCATTCCACCAGCCCATAGATATCCTGAAAATGATAATAGAATGTCTGGCGGTTCACTCCGCAGTCTCCCACAATTTCTTTGACTGAAATCTTATCAAGGGTTTTATGATTTAAGAATTTTTTTAATGATGCAGCCAGTGCTAATTTTGTTATTTGTGACATATTTTTTACCTCATATAAACAAAAAATAGTTATCCATAAGTATTTTACTTTTGGAAAACTATCCTGATTCAATATCTGCCTGTATTTGTCATGTTTTTGATTATTTCCATTTTGATTATAACAGAGTATGCCTGACTTTGCAAGTATACTCTCCATTTTTATCCATAAAACATTCAGCCTTTCAACTTCTGTACAAGTGAATAGCCGAATTTTTGTGTATGAAATTGACTAAGTACCAGGCGTATGCAAAAAGGTTAATAACCGTATTTTTTCTACAGTTATTAACCTTTCATATGTCGCCATACCATATGCTGCATTACTCATATAACACCCAATATGCAAGCCCCTGCACAGCTCCCCTGCACAGGGTGGTTTATGATCCTAAACCTGACTGAAAAAATATCAGCTTATAGTTCATGTCAAAAAAGTGGAGTTTTTGAACAAATTAATTCTAATTCATCTACTACGTTAACAATTCACGCCAATTGGATCCTCAATTAATGTTGCTGTCCTAAAATTATGCCTATGCCCGTCATTTACTGTTGTTACCGATTCTAAAAAATGAACATGCCTATTACCGCTCACCGGAATCACAAAGGAGGTTCTGCCTGGCGTTCTGCTATTTCAAGCCTTGAACTTCGTGGACATGTCTCTGTCCATTATAGCAATCCTGGTGAATGTAATTTGAATATTCCATACATTTCACTCCCTGCATATCAGCTGTTGGGAACAATTACATTCCCAATATCATAATATGCCATTAGTTACTTATTGTGATATTTCTCGACATATTATATTTTAGCCAATTACTATTTTACACATCATAAGTAATTAATGTGATTGGCTGAAGTCTCCACCCATTCCTCCAAAAGATACTTATACCATACATTCATGCTTTCTATCTGTCCCGATATATCAGTGTTATTGATTAGTGTTCCGGCATATGTATAACCGTTCTTTGCAAATGTAATATTCATTCCTGCTGATTTTGCCCTTGCAATTGTGTATGCTGTTTTTACGGATAATGATCTAAGCTTTTTCTCCATTGCAATAAGGAGATATCTTGCAAAGCCATTACCCCTGTATTCTTCAAGTACGGCAAAATCTGTCATTTCTGCATTAGAATACTGACATGTACATTCAATTGAAGATAATGCAACGAGTTTATTTTTATTCCATATACCAAAATATATAACGTTATCCCTCATTGTTTTTAAAATATATTCCTCCTCATGAATAGGGAACGGATAGCTTTCAAACACTCTTTTATATAGTTCCACCATAGCAGATATATCCCTTTCATTTGCCTGTCTGCACACAAATCCCTCCGGCAGCTGTAAATCGCAAGATTCTTTATCCTTTTGCAAAGCAGTCTGAAGAATTTCTGAGCATTTCATACGAAATAGATCGTCGCTTCTATCGCTGTCAAGGTATTTACAAATAAAGCAACCGTCATCTCCATTATATAACTTTGGAATAACAGCTTCTGTTTTATAACCTTTCATTTCAAATAGTCCTTTATGACAGACAGGGGCTTTCACTATTATTTTAGTGTATCCGTTTTTATTGGCAAGTTCCTCCAATTTCAACGTTATACCCGGTAAATCCTTTATATTAAGTGACATCAAATAAATCCTGTCGCTATTTTTCCCATGTTGAATAATTGAGTTCCCGATTCTTTCAATTGTATCAGTCATAATTACCCCCTTTCACCGCCCTTATATATCATTTTGCAAAAGATCGTCTCTTGGTGTTAACGTTATAGTTTCGTTATAATCTGCAAGAAGCTTTGTAATACCAATTGAACTGTCCTCTTCCGTATCATTGTGTTTCATCTGAAGATTACAATTCTCACAATTTAAATCACATGTTATATTCTGATAGTTGCACGGCTCCTGATAGGTGGTTATGACTCCCTCATAATTTCTAAGTATAACCTTATTTGCTGACCATGATATAAGATAATTAGGCATAACAGGAATTTTACCTCCTCCTCCCGGTGCATCAATAACATAAGTCGGAACGGCAAATCCACTGGTATGTCCCCTTAAGCTTTCCATAATTTCAATACCCTTACCCACAGATGTCCTAAAGTGCTCAAGTCCCTCCGACAAATCGCACTGGTAAATATAATATGGCCTGACTCTATTCTGTACAAGCCTGTGGACAAGACGCTTCATTATTCTGGGACAGTCGTTAACATCGGCAAGCAATACCGATTGATTTCCCAGCGGGATTCCTGCAAATGCAAGTTTTTTTAAAGCAGCTTGTGCTGAAGGGGTAATCTCTTTCGGATGGTTAAAATGGGTATTTATCCATATTGTACCGTGCTTTTTGAGCATTTCCACAAGCTTATCGGTTATTCTGTATGGCAATACAACCGGCGTTCTTGTCCCTATTCTCACTACCTCTACATGCTCTATTTTATCAAGTTCACCCAAGATCCAATCAAGGAAATCATCAGAAAGCATAAACGGATCACCGCCTGAAAGCAGCACATCCCTTACAACCGGATTGCTTTTTATATAATCAATTCCCTTCAAAAGCTGCTCTTTTAAGGGGATATAGTCAAAATCACCAACTTTTCTTTTTCTTGTACAATGCCTGCAATACATAGCGCAGACATTACTTATTTGAAATAAAACCCTGTCAGGGTATCTATGGGTAATACCGGGAACGGGACTGTCTTTTTCCTCCGCCAAGGGATCCATCAAATCACAATCTGATATATCGAGCTCCCTTATATCCGGAAATGCCTGTTTAAAAATCGGATCATTCCGATAATCCTTCGTGTCAATAAGTGTTAAATAGTAAGGCGTAATCGCCATGGGAAATATATCGATTGTTTTTTTTATCTGCTTTCTTTCATCCTCGGGAAAACTTATTTCCAAAATCTTTTCAACCGTCTCAATATCCTTTATCACATGGTTTACCTGCCACTTCCAATCCTGCCACTGCTTTAATGTGCCCTCAGATAAGGACACACCTTTCATTTTCTGTTTTACAATCTCTACCATTGTTTCCATTTTAAATAATTCCCTTCATCATACTTTAATCAATTTTTCGTTTAAAGTATGTGCATTTTTCTGAAATAATAATTATAATATTCGGCTTAAAAATTCTCGTGTTCTTTCAATTTGCGGACGATTAAAAATTTCGTCAGGGGTACCTTCTTCTATAATATTGCCTTGATCCATATAAATAACCTTATCAGCAACCTCACGGGCAAAACCCATTTCATGAGTCACAATCGCCATAGTCATACCGTCATTTGCAAGCTCCTTCATTACTTCCAGCACATCTACAACAAGCTCCGGGTCAAGTGCTGAAGTCGGTTCGTCAAATAACATTATCTTCGGCTGCATAGCCAAAGCGCGCGAAATGGCCACCCGTTGCTTTTGTCCCCCGGATATCATAGCCGGGTAAACATCCGCCTTATCTAACATCCCTACTTTATCCAGGATGAGCCTTCCTTCCTGTATTGCCAGCTCTTTCGGCATTTTCTTCACCTGTGTCAGTCCTTCGATTACATTGTTAATGACCGTCATATGAGGGAACAAATTGAAATGCTGAAAAACCATTCCAACTTCCTGCCTTACCAGGTGAAGTTTTTTTGTCTTATGATCAATCACCTTTCCGTCTATCGTAATCGTTCCCTCCTGCGCTTTCTCAAGGAAATTAATACAACGGAGCAGAGTACTCTTACCGGAACCACTGGAACCTATAATTACGATAACCTCACTAAGGCCGACATGCATATTAATATTATTTAACACTTTATTTTTGCCATACCACTTATTTAAATTTTTAATTGTAATCATAACACGTGTAATCCAACTGTCCTCTTCGTAAGCGTGGCTGGATTATTTTCCTTTCTCCCAACAGCATGTTGGTATAATCAACTTCTATTACTGCTTACCTGGAGACGACGCTCTATCAGACTTGTTACAATGGTAAGAATAGAGGTCATAATTAGATAAAACAGGGCTGCTACGAAGAGCATCTCCATCAATCTGAAATTGGATGAACCAATTTGTTTCGCCTTCAGCAGCAACTCCGGGACAGCTATCGAGCTGGCAAGGGAAGAATCCTTCAACGCAATAATAAATTGGTTGCTCAAAGAAGGCACTGCACGTTTGAAAGCCTGCGGAAGAATAATGCGGCGCATTACCTTCCATTGAGTCATGCCTAAGGATATCCCCGCTTCTCTTTGTCCACGGTCAACTGATTGAATGGCCCCTCTGAATATTTCTGCAATATATGCACCGTTATGTATCCCAAGGGCAATAAATGCAGCCGGAAGATTATCAATACGCACGATGCTGACGAGTCCATAGTAAATCATCAAAAGCTGGAGTAATAAAGGTGTTCCGCGGATCACCCATATATATGCTTTTGATGGAATACTTAAAATTTTATGTTTTGAAAGACGCATTAAAGCAAAAACAAATCCTAAGAACACACCAATCAGTATACCTGCCGTAGTAACTTCAAGCGTCATCCATGCTGCGGGTATAAATATGTTAAAATACTTAAATATATAGGAAAAATCCCATCCGTTCAAATAAAAGCCTCCCTTGGGAATATTGAGCCTATTGTGCAACAGGTTCCACATATTCCTTTATAGTCATAAATTTCTCTGCCCTACTTCACCGTAATGTCAGCTCCGTTCAGCCATTTTTTACTTATTTCAGTTAATTTACCGTCATCATGCATTTCTTGAAGAATTTCATTTATTTTATCCAGCAGCGAGTTGTCATTCTTATTAATAGCGATTCCCATTTCTTCCAAGCGGATTATATCACCGGAAAGAACCAGTTTATCACCATCTTCCATTTTTTGCATCGCATCCAGGGCAACCAGCCTGTCGGTGATAACCCCATCCACTCTTTTGCTTATCAACTCCAACATGGTCGAATTATCATCATCATAAAGGTTAACTTTCGCACCCAGGCTTTCTGCATCCTGCTCGTAGTTTGTCCCGGTTGTAACTGCAATGGTTTTCCCTTGCATGCTGCCCGGGCCGGTAACACCGGAATCACTGAGGGCAACAAGCTGTGCGCCGGAATAATAATAAGGTATTGTAAAATTAACCGACTCCTTCCGTTCCTCGGTTATGGCCATACTTCCTAAAATGGCATCATATCGTGCGCTGCGAAGGCCTTCAATCAGACCAGACCATTCGCCGGTTACATAATCAAGCTTTACACCCAGCCTTTGGGCAATTTCTTCACCAACCTCAACGTCAAATCCTATGACATTACCATCATCGTCTATATAGTTAAACGGTGGGTATCCCCCGCTCCCGACAACGGTCAGTTTGCCTGCATCCAAAACCCGTTGCAGGCTATCCTCACTTTCACTGTTCTGATTGCTTTGTTTGCCTGCACATGCTGTTAATATAAAAGCAGTTGCTAATACAACTGCCATTAATACTTTCATTCTTATACCTTTCATTTACAGCTCCTTTCAATATGTCAGGATCCATGCTGCCGCTTGGTCAGTACTTTAAATTATAACCAATTTTTTTGTTATCCTGACTACTTCCCATCAGTTTCATTTTAAGATTTGAATAACTTAACTCATATGTTCACCTCCATACCTTTCCATCATGATTAAACTATTTAAATGAAAATATTAACCGCAACTTGTATAATTTTAACAAGTTGTCAGTTGATATTATACTAAAGATATGATTCAATGTCAAATAGACCATAAAAAAAGTTCCAACAGTATTAAACTATTGAAACTTCTTTTGTCATGATCAGTTATTCAATTTATTCCGTTTACAAATGCATTAAATCTTTCTATTACGTTCTCATCGCCCACAATTAAAACTTTTTCATTTTCCGTAAATTCATAATATGGACCAGGTGAAATAATTACGTTTTTATCTTGAATTATTCCAATTATAGTTGCACCCGTATTGTGCCAAACCTCCAGCTCACCAATACTTTGACCTATTACATGGGAATTCGGCGGAAGTTGTATCTCTACCGGCGTTATTAAATCATAACGTTTGTATTTATACATATCTATTATTTGTGTATTCAATGAATTTATTTCTTCATCCACGGATTTTCTTTTCTTGTACATTTCCAGCAGCTTTAAACGCATATCCGCAATGCTTTCATCATTTTTAAAATTCTTTAAAAACTGAATGGCATTTTCCTTTGATAAAACAACGATTCCGCTTCCCAGAACAGTTTTAACTACATTTTTATCAGATAAGATTGATATCGCCCTGCGTATCGTTTCCGATGACACATTATATTCAGTTGAAAGTACCGACCTGCCCTTAAGCTTTTCACCCTCTGAGATATCGCCGGCCGCAATTCTGGACGAAAGGTTTACGGCTATTTTAAGGTATCTTGGTATTGTTATTTGTTTAGAACCTATCATTTTTCATACCTGTTTATTTTAATATTTTTATAATCTTATAATCAATGAAGATTATTGTTATCAGCACATAATAAACTTTGTTACGGGCAGGGTAATTGTAACACAATTATAAGTAAATATCAAATAGAAATTTTCAGGTTTATATAAACAGTCTTAAAGGGATAATACCTGTAATGCCTGCTATAATAAGCCCCTGTATATACTGTGTATTTATCTTATTTTACATTACGAAATCTTTTTAAATCCGTATTCATCCCCATAATGGTGACAATCGTACCGCTTTCAATTACCGTATTTGCATCAGGGATAATATTCGTATTGTTACTTCCTTTTACAGCAAGGATATTGATTCCATATCTTGACCTTACTGCAAGATTTCCCAGTGTTTTACCAATCCAGGATGCAGGAGTTGTTACACTGATTATACTATAATCCGGTGAAATTTCAATCATCTCATAGAAATTGTCCGTAGCCAGATTACGGGCCACCTTAATGCCGATATCTTTCTCTGGCAAAATAACCTTGTCTGCTCCTAATTTATATAATATTTTTTCTTGAAAATCGTCCTGTGTTTTAACGAGAATAAATTTTGCACCCAGCTCTTTTAGCAATACGGTCACCATGATACCGACCTGTATATTGGATCCCACCGCAACAATAGCTGCGTCAAATTTCTCTATATCCATTGACTTTAGAAATTCTTCGCTTGTTATATCTGCTTGAACCGCCTGTGTGATATGCCTGGAAAAATCATTTACGATTTTTTCATCAGTATCCACTCCCAAAACTTCATAATCCAATTCATACAGTGTCTGTGCAACACTCTTCCCAAATTTCCCAAGTCCTAAAACAATAACTGATTTCATCAAAAGCCTCCTATCCTACTGTTATCTTTCCTTCCGGACAACGATATGTTATTTTATCCTTTCCCCTCATAGAGGTAAAAGCAGCAAATGCGGTTATGATTCCTACCCTTCCAAGCAGCATAGTAACAATTAGCTGGTATTTGCTCACATCACATAAATCCGGTGTAATCCCGGTGGACAATCCTACCGTACCGAATGCCGATACTGCTTCAAAAAGCGTCTGCCTGAGACTTCCTTCATCATTTGCAAGTAAAACGATTGTCGTAACCATAATAAGCGTTAAACCTAACAGAAAAATTGAAACCGCTTTGTTTATTATATCCGCAGCAATTCGTTTTTTAAATGCCTGAACTTCAGTGCGCCCTTTCAGAAATGATATGACAGTAACTATCAGGACAAAAAAGGTTGTCGTTTTGATACCACCCGCCGTAGAACCCGGCGCCGCACCTATGAACATAAGCACTATCATAATCAAGCTTGTGACTATATTCATATCATTGAAGGAAATCGTATTAAAGCCCGCCGTTCTTGCAGAAACCGATTGAAAAAAGGAATTCAGAAGCTTTACAGGTAAAGGTAACCCTTTCAAAGTTTGTTCAGATTCAAATAGCAGGAATGCAATAGTTCCCCCTGCTATCAGTATGGCTGTCATAACCAGAACTATTTTTGTGTGTAATGTAAACCTGGAGAATTTCCTGTTCTTCACCACATCGTCCCATACAATAAAGCCCAGCCCGCCAACAACAATTAAAACTGATGTTGTCATAAGCATCATAAAATTGCCGCTAAACCCGGTTAAGCTTGTAAACTTATTCGTATCCGTACCGAAAACGTCAAATCCTGCATTACAAAAGGAGGAAACAGAATGAAAAATGCCCTTCCCTATTCCTTTTGCCAAACCGTAAATAGGAATTAATTGTATTGAAGTTATAATAGCTCCAATTCCTTCAATTATAAACGTAACTTTCAGTATGTTCTTAAACATAACGACAATATTTTCAAGAGAATAGTTGCTGATGGATTCCTTTAATGCCATTCTCTGACTCAGTCCAAGATTTCTTCCGGTTATTGCGGAAAGCAAAGTGACAACCGACATAATTCCAAGGGCACCAATTTGTATCAGTATTAAAATTACTATCTTACCAAACAACGACCAGTACGTATTGGTATCCTCAACAACCAGCCCGGTAACGCAGACAGAGGAAGTTGCTGTAAACAGAGCATCCGTAAACCCGGTTCTGCCTCCACTTTTCGCGCTGACAGGCAGCATAAGTATAAGTGTACCTAAAAGGATAAGAACAACAAATCCAAAAAATATCATCCTGGCAGGAGTAAGTCTTGCAGATTTTAAATATTTCTTTATTACTTTTCCAGCAGCCAATTCAGTCATATGTACATCCTCGATTTTTTAATAATTTAAAAGAATTATAGCACACATTGTAACTATTAATCAACCACTCTCTTAGTTTAATATGATACCGTTTGAAGCTGATGTGTTACTATTTACAGCCGATATACCCGACGTGTTTTTTGTGAGTGCAGCGAAGCGAAAGTCACAGAAAACCGGAGTATAGCAGCGCCAAAACGCTGGTTTTGCGTTTTGTGTGCATCGCGAAGC